>NZ_JAPVOT010000001.1 GCF_027257845.1 Alteromonas sp. BMJM2
AGATCGATTCCACAATAGTACGGATGTGTATTAGTATAAAAGTTCATTGAGTTTTCTCCCTTGGTTTGGTCGCCTATTAGGATAAACTTAGTTTATGCTGATAGGGAGGAGGCTCAATGATTATCAAAGCGTTCAAGCCACTCCCTTAGGTCGCTGGGACGCCTGCACGCGGGAGCAGCTTCGCTATTATGCCCCACTTAATTGGGCCCTACGACTGGACTTAGTTAACATTAAAACATTGTTAGTCATTCTATATAGGTTCAAAATCAGGAAGAGTAACTTGGTGCTTTTTTTCTAATTTTCTTAGTTCAGAATAGACATTAATATAATCGCTCGAATCTACAATTGATTTATAATTCGATATTAAATTTAATCGCTTCTCAACAGAAATATGAGGAGCTAATATATCTACTGATTTTTCAATAAAGTTAGCTGCTTTTGCTGTGTATATATAACGAAAAGCAATTGAAAAATAAGTAACAATTATGATTGCCATGGTTGAGGCCAAAAACCTTCTGGAAGTAATAAACCTTTTTTTACTTTGACCATTTTCAGCTTGTTCATCATCATTTTGATAGAAAGAACTCAGTATGAAAATCCTTAAAAACAAAAATACAGGTACCATTACCATTGCAATGGCAATGAGCGTTGCAGGCAGTTTTAAGAAAGAAACTACTGCTCCGTCAGACACTCCTTTATATAAATCATCTCTGAATCCAGAAAAAATATGACTCGCTAACTCTAAAGAAGTCAAACTTAGCCAACTAAATAGATCAGATATAAGCAATTCCCATAAACCGCTTCCCAAAGCCCCAAGAATTATTGTTCCTAAAACCCATTTTGTAGATGAAATGATTTTACTCGAACTCAAAGTGGATCCTTAACTTGAAAAATGACTAATATTTAAATAATGCGGTTCCAAAGAACAAGACGTTAATCTTCATCATATTGAGCTAGCACACGCCAACCTTTGTTCTGACTGCGTGGGCGCCGATTTTAATATCATGCGAATCGATGCCGAAAGCATAATAATGTAGTTAGCGCTGTGCAAAAAAGAATCCGCTTGTCTACAAGGCACAAGATAGAGGGGTTTTAGCTGTATTGCAATCCAATATCTAGTGGTTTTCTTACCACTCATTTTGGAAAGGATTTTATGTTAGTAGGGACTAACTTTTCAGCGTTCTACAAGGTACAAAGAAATCGAATGCAAGCACTTTTGAGAAAAATGATCGAACGCTAAATTAATTTAATATCAGTGACATATTTACAGTTGAATAGGTTTCCGATGTTTAAAATTAGCTATAAAATCTCCTTACAGAACCTACCTCTAACAAACTATCAAAAAGGTATAGCTTTACGATAACGAAACGGAGCACGATAATTCTTTAATTTTTCTATCACAACCTTTGAATTTAAACCTAAATGATTTATTATCATTAAGGGATAATAATTAAATGGTAAATGATAATGGAAGCTAGAATATATCTCAGAGCGTCAACGAAAGAGCAAGATAGTAAGAGGGCAGAGTCAGCACTTCTTGAATTTGCTAGCAGCAAAAACTTAGAAGTTGTAGAAACGTATTGTGAGAACTGTAGCGGTACAAAACTAGAAAGACCTCAGTTGAATCGATTATTACAGGATTCTCAACAAGGTGAGATTTTGTTAGTTGAGTCAGTAGATAGACTGTCAAGGTTAAGACAAGAGGACTTCGATACGCTAAAGCTAAGACTCTCTGAGAAGAGATTAAAGCTGGTGGTTATGGATCTGCCAACTACATATGAACACTTCTCTGAGGGCATTACAGGAAGCATCATGGCTGTTATCAATAATATGCTTATCGACCTTATGGCTACAATGGCTAGATTAGACCAAGAGAAGCGTGTAGAGAGAATAAGACAAGGAATGAAGAAAGCAAAGGCACAAGGTAAACGGGTTGGTGGTCGAGCTAAGAATCAAGACCTGCGAAATAATATTAAAAAGTACTCTGATAAGGGAATGACAGCAGAAGAAGTTTCTAAACTCGTAGACTGTGGAATTGCAACCGTTTATCGTGTGAGACGTGAGTTAAGTTCTCAATAGAAGCGGTAGAGAGGCTTATAATATCTCAGACATGAACAAGTTCAAGGAGCGGGTATGAAAAGTTTTTTTTCAAAGTTAACGAAAAAATTATCCAACGTTGCAGAGATATCGGAAGATACACTCAACTCATTTAGGGAAAAAGTAGAGGGGTTGGATAGTAACCTACAGTATCGAGATTTCAAAAATAGGATAGTAAATAATAACTTCAGTGAAATCAAAACTGATCTCGAAAATGCCATTTCTTCTGAGGTAGCGTTAAACGGTAGAAACCTATATTTAACCGACTTGAAAGAGTGCTTTAACAACGTTAATAGTCTTCTTGATGGAGCAATGCTTGAAAAACAGACGCTTGTAGAACAAATTTATAACGTATTTACAAGCTTCTTATTGTTTGGTTTTCTTTACGAGAATGACTACTTCAAGCCCCTTGCTCGCAAACGCTCTCAATTAATCTACAGGGATGAATATGGGGATTTAAATATAGATCATTGGTTTAATGAATTAGAACGTTTTGCTGAAAAACATGTTTATCGTGTCAATTGTTATATTGAGGCACATACTACACATGAATCAAGAACTCGTTACCTACCGTACGGAAAGCATTTGAATCTCCTATATAATGATGACGGATTCGGTATTTTAGACCATTCCATTGATTTTGCTCTTGAAAGATTCATTGAAAACGAAGATTCAGCACCAACAGAAGACCTCTCATCAATTATTGATCCATACGATTACGAGAAAGCTATCGCAGAGGCAATAAGTAAGTTAGGTGCTGAGGCTCGTGTAACTCAAGGAAGTGGTGATCAAGGGGCTGACGTGATAGCCGATTACGCAGGCGAAAATTACATAATTCAATGCAAACTTTATTCTAGGCCAGTAGGGAATAAAGCAGTCCAAGAAGTTGCAGCTGCTAAGCAATTCTATGAAGGAGACTATGCAATAGTAATCACTAATAATTCCTTCACTAAATCTGCAAGAATGCTCGCTGAAAAGCTTGGTGTCGTATTATTGCACCATTCACAAATAACAGATGTTTTCGGTGAAAGTGATACTAATTCTGTGACTGTCGCTTATGATGAAGATGATCTTTATGAGTCTATGATGGAGTCGCTAAGATCACCTGAAACTGAAAGACTTAAACAGCATGCTAGCGAGTTTTTAAGTATTTTTGAGCCTGCTGTCAGTGAGAATATGTTTGTCTTTGATATCGAAGATTGCAGTTCTTATGTTGCATGCTTTGCTAGTCATGACGATTATGTATTTCGAACGTACATTGATTATCTTTTCAAGCTCACTGATGAGCTTTCTTACGATGAAAAAATCTTATTCACACTTAACGATGTAAAAGAAGACACATTGGAATATGCAGAAAATCTAGATATCAGGCTATTCACTGATGAAAAAATCTTAGATTACTTGCAGGAGTTAATAGATATTCATATAGACGAAGAATAAGCAACTATCCTAGAAACCGATGAGATATGGCTTTAACACTTCTTTGCCTCTTTTTAAGACGTTAGCTCACTAAAGCTTGATATTTGGCGATTTATAGGCTTTTCTGCTGATATTTTGCACCTTTGGTAAAGGCGTACGCCCCCTTACCTTGAAAACTTTACGTTTAAAATTATCAAGTTATAACTAGTGGCATAGAAAATGCTTGTATTTTCATGATTCTGTGGTATGTTGTAAAAGAGAGAGGCGTTTTCTTCGCCAAGTTCTAGAGCTTCCCTCCCGCTCAAAATATAAACAAACAAACAAACCAACCAATTAAAAAATCAATAAACTAAATCTGACACAATTAATTCCTTGTGGGATTTATTGTGTCTAATACAAGAGGAAAAAAAATGAAAAAAATCAAAGAAATTAAGACAATCGAATCATCTTGGATCGACCTAATCAAATGCTCAGAGCTATCTAAAATAGAGTTTCGCTTGTATATGTGGCTATACATGAATAGCCAAGACGCACTAAGTCGGGGAGAACTCTACACACCTTCTCAAGAGGAACTAGCAGAATTACTAGGGTGCCATCAACCTCAAATAAGCAAAGCATTAAATAGCTTGAGTGAGAAGGGACTGCTTGATTACAACCACTATAGGTTTAACGGGGTTAAAATATGTATTCCTGTAAAGCCTGACTCAGCAGCAAAGATACTCACTAAGCATTAATCTCATAAAGTAAGCAGTTTGAGACTGGGAGGGCTCTTTTACTTTATGTAACACCAAGTGTTTCACAGTTTCTTCTAGACAGAAGGTAAGTCTTTGATAGTATAAGACCCTCAATTTACAACACATGGCTTATCGGCCAACTCCACCTTTATTTTTGTGAGCAACGTAGTCACGTTGTTTACCACTTTCGTCGGCATATTCGTTTTGCGCGGGGATAAGGCAATTAAGCCTTTATTTAACCTTTTCGTGAACGCTCTTCTAAAAAGCTTCTTTGCAAGGTAATAGCAAGACAATAACTCGTTGGCAAACATAGCCCGATAGCTGCTATCTGGCAGTTAGATAGAGAAATCGGCGTATTTGTCGATTATTGATTGAATCTTCCCCTCAGCGCTTAACTTCTGTATCACGTTATTTAACGTACCTACTTTATCTTTATGTCGGCTGTGCAAACGAAGGGCGAGGGAGCCTTTGGTGTGAATAGCGCCAAAGCTAATTTCAACACCGTGTTTAGCAGACCAATAGCGAGCAACAGCTTCTTCCATTATTGCCACTTCTATCCGTTGATTACGCAAGGCCAATATGAGGTCACTTTCTGATTGAAAGGCGAGTGGCGTAAAGGTATCAGCGTCAAAATAAACGTAGCCTTCTACGGTACCCACAATGCTGTCGTTACGAATTTGGTTACGAGTGCGATAACGATCCACATTTTCTGGAAGGGTAATAAAGTACTCTGTCACATCAATAATAGCGTCGGTGAAAACAAAGTTACCGTTTGCTTCATTTGATGGCACCCACTCTGGGCTGAAAAAGTCAAAATCTAGTGCCCCATTACTAAACGCTTGCGCGGCTCGTTTTGTAGATAGCATGACTTTTTCGGTTTTAAACCCTGCAGCTTCCATTATCATCGGCAGCAGTTCTACCATTATGCCAGGGCGCAGGTCATCAACTGCATTTTCGTAAGGAATTGAACTACCGGAAGTGCCGAGGTTATACCTAAGCGACTCTTTGGCAATACAGGCTGAAGAGGCTAACGAGAGCAGCAACATCTTTACTAAAATTCGATATATTCGTCGTTTCACCGGGTCCATCCACATCGTAAAAAGCCGCTCGTAAACACTGCATCATTTATAAAGAAGATTAAAGATTCTATCAACAGCGCTTGCATCGTTTGTTTAGACGTTTTTAGGTAATGTTTATTAATAAGCGGGGCGCTTTAAACGCAACCCATGTGGTCAGAGTAGTTCAAATTAACGATGATGAAAAGTGGCATGATTCTACTATTGCGATGCTAGAAGTAAAAAATAAGAAAAAGTGCGTATATTCGGCTAAGTCTGCTTTTAGTAGCCTAAAAGAAAAATGTACTGCTACCCTTTAATACACAGGTGCAGTGTTTGGGCAATATAACGTGCTAGTAATTAATTATGCGGAGAAAAAGTGCAAAATAGATGGCTCCCTTCTATCGTCGATGTTGAAGCAAGTGGTTTTGGGGCGGCGAGTTACCCCATTGAAGTCGGCATCGTGCGCTATGATGGTGCAAAGTGGTGTAAATTGATCCGCCCGTTTGATTCGTGGCTCCACTGGGATGACAAAGCCGAACAACTGCACGGTATAACAAGAGAGATGCTTCACACTCGCGGAGTCGAGCCTGTGAGAGTGTGTCACGAGCTTAATCACTTTTTAGGCAATACCATTGTATACAGTGACGGTTGGGTGGTTGATAACCCATGGCTGATTAAGCTGTTTAGCGCCGCTCAGGTTGAGATGACGTTTACGTGCAGGGCAATGGAATACATTTTGAGCGAGCCGCAGATGAACATGTGGCATGAGGTGAAGGATGATTTATCAGTTAATTTAGATACCCAGCGACATAGAGCTAGTGCCGACGCCTATTTAATTCAGCAAACGTTTATACAAACTCAGATTAAGACTCACCAGTCGCCCAAACAAAGTAAATAAGGGCAAAACAAATAAGGGCCGAACAAATAAGCGAAGACAAATAAAGCCAAAACGAACTAAGAGCCTACCTTTGAAACACAACCCCTTAAAAGAGGTAATGCACACCTAGAGAAAGTGCCATGTTTTCTTCTTCTCCAACCTGTCGATGTTCAATTTCTACTGCCATGTTTAAGCCTTTATTATCGCCTAAAAGCCATCCTAATCGGGTAAACGTGCCTATATCTGTTGGAACATACAGCCACTCAGCATAATGACTAAATGCCGTGTTTTTCGTATTGTACGTGGCGTAAAGATGCTGAGGTAAGCGCGTATTAAAACTGCGTTTGGCACTCACAAACGTTTGCGAACCGGCGGGGTAAGTAAAGCTACTGTCGTACTGATGGGTTTCCGTGGTGGAATGTGGTCTGAAGCGGCTTTTCAGCTGCCAGTTTGCCATCTTTGCGCTTTTAAAATGAATGGGGCCAAAGTTAGATTCTACACTTCTTTCACGCGCACTCGCATTGCTAGCGGCAAAACAGAGTCCGCATAGTAGCAATAAAACGTAGAAGCGCTTGGTTGTCATGTGTCTCACTTAAAGTGTCAATCTCGCTGAGAGGGTAATTATCTATGCGGACTGGTATAAGGCCTGAATTCAGAGAATAAAAACGCCACTCTTTACTCAACAATCTTATTATGGCACTGCTTATCGGCGTCTACGGTATCACGCTGATGCAGTAGGTATTTTTATAGCTACTTATTTAACCGCTACTTATTAATTGGCTAACTATTAAAGCATAAATAGCTTTTATCTAAGCATAGACAAAAATGCAGCTTACGGAAATGCATTTAAAATACTTAACGCAAATTCTTTTACTTAAAAAACAAAAAGCCCCCGCTATAAATATGCTTTTCGCATTAACGAGGGCTTTTTAGCGGCGCTAACACGCCCTTATTTATTTAACTAAACCGATGCTTTAAGCGCTTCGGCTTTGTCAGTCGCTTCCCAAGGGAAAGCTTCACGACCAAAGTGACCGTAGGCCGCAGTTGCACGGTAAATTGGACGCTCAAGGTCTAACATTTTAATTAGGCCGTACGGGCGAAGGTCAAAATGTTCGCGCACTAGTGCAACCAATGTTTTTTCATCAACCACGCCGGTACCAAACGTATCGATGCTGATAGAGGTAGGCTGCGCAACGCCGATAGCGTACGAAATTTGAATTTCACAACGCTTGGCTAACCCTGCCGCTACAATATTCTTCGCTACATAACGTCCAGCGTAAGCAGCACTGCGGTCAACTTTTGATGGATCTTTTCCTGAGAATGCACCACCACCGTGGCGTGCCATACCGCCGTAGGTATCAACAATGATCTTGCGGCCGGTTAAACCACAGTCGCCCATTGGGCCACCAATAACAAATCGACCGGTTGGGTTAATGTGAAATTGGGTATTTCCATCAATCCATTCGCTTGGCAGAACGGGTTTAATTATCTCTTCCATGACAGCTTCGCGAACGGTTTCAGTAGACACTGAGTCGCAATGCTGTGTTGATAACACTACCGCATCAATGCCAACAGGCTTGTCATTTTCGTATTTGAACGTGATCTGACTTTTCGCGTCAGGACGCAGCCAATCAAGTTTTCCCGATTTGCGTACTTCAGCTTGCTTTTGTACTAAACGGTGCGAGTAAGTAATCGGCGCTGGCATAAGCACGTCGGTTTCGTCACTGGCGTAACCAAACATTAAACCTTGGTCGCCTGCACCTTGCTCTTCTAAGCTGGCGCGGTCTACACCCTGATTAATATCGGGAGACTGCTTACCAATAGCGTTAAGCACGGCGCACGAATCAGCGTCAAAACCCATATCAGAATGCGTATAACCAATTTCTTTCACTGTATTTCGAGTGATTTCTTCAATATCAACCCACGCTGACGTGGTAACTTCACCGCCAACCAAAACCATACCTGTTTTTACATAGGTTTCGCAGGCAACACGTGCCCGAGAGTCTTGCTCTAATATAGCGTCAAGCACTGCATCTGAAATTTGGTCAGCGATTTTATCCGGATGTCCTTCAGAAACCGATTCAGAAGTGAATAGATTCGTGGCCATGTGTACTCCGTTTGCATTTAATTATCGAAATTGTTTGTATTGTACTAAATCAAGTTATAAATACCAGTCTTTACTTCTAGACGTCTAAAAGTCTCGTGGCTCTAAACCGTTACGATTTGTTGACATTTACCGATCAGTTTCTCTTTTTTGGTTAAGTATTGAGACCAATCAACGTCGAGTACGGACATACAAATTTGTGTTTTATCAATGAGCATTTACGTGTGTTTTGCTTAATAGACCATTTTTTGTGAGTAGTTTCGCTTTTGGCATTATAAACCCATTGAACTGTGCGGTGGCATGGGTAAGAATAACGCTACATTCAAACGTACATTAAAAAGCAGAGCTTAAGTCGAATGTGTGACTTACCTCCACGCTCGCTTAGATACGAATTATAACCAGGAGATAACATGCCCTCTCGTCGCGAACTCGCCAATGCTATCCGTGCATTAAGTATGGATGCGGTTCAACAAGCTAAATCAGGTCACCCAGGCGCCCCAATGGGGATGGCCGACATTGCTCAAGTATTATGGCAGGACTTTTTATCCCATAATCCAGCTAACCCATCATGGGCTAACCGCGATCGCTTCGTGCTTTCGAACGGTCATGGGTCAATGCTGTTATATTCACTGCTTCATCTATCGGGTTACGAACTGCCCATTGAAGAGCTTAAAAACTTCCGCCAGTTGCATTCTAAAACCCCGGGTCACCCAGAATATGGTTATGCACCTGGTGTAGAAACCACCACAGGCCCACTAGGCCAAGGCGTGAGCAATGCCGTCGGTATGGCGCTAGCTGAAAAAGTACTTGCGGCTCAGTTTAACCGCGATGGTCACGACATTGTTGATCATTACACTTATACATTCCTTGGCGATGGCTGCTTAATGGAAGGTATCTCACACGAAACATGTTCTCTTGCAGGTACCTTAGGTTTAGGCAAACTTATCGCGTTTTGGGATGACAACGGCATTTCAATTGACGGTGAAGTTGAAGGTTGGTTTACCGACGACACGCCAGCACGCTTTAAAAGCTACGGCTGGGATGTGATTGAAGGTGTAGACGGTCACGATGCAGAACAAGTTAAAGCCGCTATCGAAAAAGCGCAAGAAAACAGCGCTAAGCCAACCCTTATTTGTTGTAAAACGACCATCGGTTTTGGTTCTCCAAACAAAGAAGGTACTGAGTCTTGTCACGGTGCACCATTAGGTGATGATGAAATTGTTGCAACACGTGAAAAGCTAGGCTGGAAGCACGGCGCGTTTGACATTCCTGATGACATTTACGCTCAGTGGGATGGCAAAGGCAAGGGCGGTGAAGCAGAGTCGGCATGGAACGATGCTTTTGCAGCTTATGAAGCCGCATACCCTGAACTAGCCGCAGAATTTAAGCGCCGAGTTAACGGTGAACTGCCAGTTGATTTCAGTGACAAAGCAGATGCAATCATTGCAGAGTTGCAAGCGAATCCGCAAAACATTGCGTCGCGTAAAGCCTCTCAAAATGCGCTGAATGCGTTTGGTCCATTGTTGCCAGAACTGTTAGGCGGCTCTGCTGACCTTGCAGGCTCTAACCTAACAATTTGGGAAGGCAGTAAAGGCGTTGAAGCTAACGATGCATCGGGTAACTATGTTTACTACGGTGTACGCGAGTTTGGTATGTCTGCCATGATGAATGGCATTACGCTACACGGCGGTTTTAAAGCATACGGTGCAACATTCTTGATGTTTATGGAATACGCACGTAACGCAGTGCGCATGGCAGCACTAATGAAGCAGCCTGCTATTTTTGTGTACACACACGACTCAATTGGCTTGGGCGAAGATGGCCCAACTCACCAACCTGTTGAGCAAGTGGTTGCGCTTCGCTCTACACCGAATCTTGATAACTGGCGTCCTTGCGACCAAGTTGAATCAGCGGTGTCGTGGAAATCGGCAATCGAGCGTACTGACGGCCCAACCACACTTATATTTACGCGCCAAGGTTTAGCGCAGCAAGAAAGAACCTCACAGCAAGTGGCTGATATTGCGAAAGGTGGCTACGTACTTATCGATAGTGACAGCACGCCTGAAATTATTCTTATTGCTACGGGTTCTGAAGTTCAGTTGGCAGTAGAAGCCGCCGCTGCATTAACCGAGCAAGGCAAGGCCGTGCGCGTGGTATCAATGCCATCGACTGATGTGTTCGATCGTCAGTCGAAAGACTACCGAGAGAGCGTACTGCCTTCTTCAGTGACCAAGCGTGTAGCGGTTGAAGCACTGTCAAAAGATAGCTGGTACAAATATGTTGGCCTTAATGGCGCTATTATCGGTATGGATACCTTTGGCGAATCGGCACCTGCGGGCGACCTGTTCAAGCACTTTGGTATTACTACCGACGCCGTCGTAGAGGCCGCGCTGTCTCTGTAAGAGGTAAATAAAAGCCAATGGTAAATATTGCCATAAATGGGTTTGGTCGAATTGGTCGCAACGTATTACGCGCACTTTACGAGAGTGGGCGTAATAACGAGTTTAATGTTGTGGCCATTAACGACATTGCTAAGCCCGAAGGCATAGCACATTTACTAAAATACGATACCGCCCACGGGCGGTTTCGTTTCGATGTGGCCTTGAAAGATAAAACGTTGACGGTAGCAGGCGATGACATTCAACTGCTTGCTGAAGCCGATATTAGCAACTTGCCTTGGGACACTTTAGGTGTAGACATTGTACTTGAATGTACAGGTAAATTTGATGATCGAGCTTCAGGGCAGTTTCATCTCGATGCGGGTGCTAAAAAAGTGCTGTTTTCATCTCCTGGTTCTCCCGATTTAGACAACACAGTCATTTTCGGTACTAACGAAGATACCTTAACCAGTGACCATAAATTAGTCTCTAACGGCTCGTGCACCACAAATTGTATTGTCCCTGTAATTCAGGCTCTCGATGCAGCATTTGGCGTACTAAGTGGCACAATTACCACCATTCATGCATCAATGCATGATCAGCAGGTCATCGATGCATACCATGAAGATTTACGTCGAACTCGGGCTGCAAGCCAATCTATCATTCCTGTAGATACGCGCTTGGCGGCGGGTATTGAACGTATTTTACCCAAATTTGCCGGCAAGTTCGAAGCAATAGCGGTAAGGGTACCTACCATCAACGTCACCGCGATGGATTTAAGCGTTAGCCTTAAAAGTGAAGTATCTATCGACCAAGTTAACCAAGCATTGCGAAACGCAAAAGACGGTCGCTTGCAGGGAATTTTAGACTACACCGAAGAGCCTCTGGTATCAGTAGATTTCAATCACGACCCACACTCGTGTATTGTAGATGGCACACAAACTCGCGTAAGCCATAAGCAGTTAGTTAAAACTCTGGTGTGGTGTGACAATGAATGGGGCTTTGCAAATCGAATGCTAGACACAGCCAAAGTGATGTTTGAAGCAAAATGAATCGTAAATGCTGCCAGGGTTGGTGGCACCAACCCGCGCAGCTTTCACACGTTAATGAATGACAACATTTTTAAATTAACATAGGAAAGATGATGCCAATTCCAAGTATGAATGATATGGCCTTGCACGGCCAGCGTGTTCTCATTAGACAAGATTTAAACGTACCGGTTAAAAACGGCAAAGTAACCTCCGATGCTCGCATTAAAGCATCAATTCCAACCATTAAAGCAGCGCTTGATGCTGGAGCTGCCGTTATGGTGATGTCTCACCTTGGCCGCCCAACTGAAGGCGAGCCGGCAGAAGAGTTTTCACTCCAACCAGTTGTCGACTATTTAAACGACGCCCTCGATGTACCTGTAAAGCTTGTTAAAGATTACCTAGACGGTGTTGAACTAAACGATGGCGAGCTAGTGATCTTAGAAAACGTACGCTTTAATGAAGGCGAGAAGAAAGACGACGAAACCCTTTCCAAACAATATGCTGCACTGTGCGATATTTTTGTGATGGATGCATTTGGTACGGCTCACCGTGCACAAGCTTCCACACATGGTGTAGCAAAATTTGCTACTCAAGCATGTGCCGGGCCGCTTTTAGCTGCCGAACTCGATGCACTAGGTAAAGCGCTAGATAATCCTAAGCGTCCAATGGTGGCTATTGTTGGCGGATCAAAAGTATCGACTAAGCTAACCGTATTAAAAACACTGGCAGAAAAGGTTGACCAGCTCATTGTAGGTGGCGGTATAGCAAATACATTTATTGCTGCCCAGGGCCACAATGTAGGTAAGTCGCTGGTTGAGATGGACCTGACGGAACAAGCTACTCAGCTAATGAACAACGCCCAGGCCAATGGCGGAAACATTCCTGTGCCAACCGATGTAGTGGTAGGTGCAGCGTTTGATGAAAATACTGAGGCCACGTTAAAGCATGTGTCTGAGGTCACTGATGAAGATATGATTTTTGATATTGGCCCAGACTCATCGAAAGCTTTGGAAAGCATTATTAAAAATGCGGGCACCATTGTGTGGAATGGCCCAGTCGGTGTATTTGAATTTGAACAGTTCAGTGCAGGTACGAAAGCCCTGTCTGAGGCAATTGCAGCAAGTGACGCATTCTCTATTGCAGGGGGCGGTGATACACTTGCAGCAGTCGATAAGTATGGGATTGCCGATAAGGTCTCTTACATATCAACAGGCGGTGGTGCATTCCTTGAGTTTCTTGAAGGAAAAACACTGCCTGCCGTAGCGATACTAGAAGAAAAAAATAAATAAGCGCTGTCGTTGCCTCAAGTTAGCTAATCAAATTAATTAACTTGAAACTATAACGTAAGTAATAGCGCCTAGTATGCTACCGGTGCTTACCTATACTGAAAACAGCAATAACATGGTGTAGGTAAGCGCCTTTCAAAAATGCCGCTTTTTAAAGAGCAACCTTCTTTGAAAACGGCGCTTTTCGAAAAACAATTTTTGAAAAAGGTTCTTTGTGAATAAGAACTGGTTAGCTTTACAGTGATGTTTGCTGACGAAATAACTATAAACCCTACAGCTGTCGTATAGGCAGAACAATACAAAAGGAGTGTTGCAATGGCATCACAAGCTCAGCAATCTATGCTGGATAAACTCAACACACAAATCGGTTTTATTGCAGCGCTAGATCAAAGCGGCGGCAGTACACCGAAAGCGCTACGTCTTTACGGTATCGAAGAGTCACAATACAGTTCAGACGAAGAAATGTTCAACCTTGTACACGACATGCGCACTCGTATTATTACTAGTGCTCCTTTCAGTGGCGAGCGCGTTTTAGGCGCTATCTTGTTTGAAAATACCTTAGATAGAGAAATTGAAGGCATGTCCACTGCTCACTATTTGTGGCAGAAGAAGCGTGTTATTCCGTTTTTGAAGGTAGACAAAGGGCTTCAAGAAGAAAGCGATGGCGTACAGCTCATGAAGCCGATGCCAGAACTTGACGCATTGCTAGCGAAGGCCGTGGCGCAAGACGTGTTTGGTACTAAAATGCGAAGCGTAGTAAAGCTAGCTAACCAGCAGGGTATTAAAGCCGTTGTCGAGCAGCAATTCGAAGTAGGTAAGCAAATTCTTGCCGCAGGACTTGTGCCTATTATCGAGCCAGAGGTTGATATTCACAGCCCGCAGAAAGCCGAAGCTGAAGCACTCCTTAAGCTTGAAATCCTTACCCAGCTTAACTTGTTAAGTGAAGGGCAAGAGGTGATGTTAAAGCTAACATTGCCTGACCACGCCAACTTCTACAAAGAGTTAGTAGACCACCCACGTGTATTGAAAGTAGTAGCCCTTTCTGGCGGTTATACTCGCAACGACGCTAATGCAAAGTTGTCAGAAAACCAAGGCATGATCGCAAGCTTCTCTCGCGCACTTACCGAGGGTACCTCTGCCAAGCAGTCCAAAGAAGAATTTGAAGCACTACTCGATACTGCTATTGACGGTATTTATACTGCATCTAAATCTTAGGTTAGCGCTTTGAGCGGGATTTGCTTTGTTGTGCTAAGCAGAAAAGCACTGCTAACAAGACGCTATTAGAAGGAGAGCCTAGCTCTCCTTTTTTATATCAGTATTTTGGTGTACGTAAGCCGTTCTAAAATACCATGTCATCTACTTGTTCAATATTCCTCCTTCGTATACGGTTAGCCTTTGCTTAAAAATAGACGCTACAATTGCACAAAGAGCAAAGAAAGCGCTGAGCTTAAATCGCAGCAAACGCGGTTTACAACGTTAAATAAAGAACAGTTTGTCTTGAAAGTATGTACATTTTATCGACTAAATCGAGTGAGTGGCCGCATATTTAACCCCGCTTTATCTTCATGGCGTTTGATTGCGCTAGTATGTGGGCTGAACAAGTTTGAAGATCAAAAATAAAAAAAGAATAGGGCAACAATGACAGCACATTATTTACACCCACATCGCAAAACAACCAAGAAATCATTTTCTACAGGCCGCATTTCTACGGCCATAGTATTTTCCTTAGGTACTTCTTTGCTGAGTACGTTACTTCCCGCGACCAGCGTGGCCCAAGAAGACACTAGCACTGTGAATTCGACGCCAACATCACCAGCATCCAGCAAGGCTCACCACTTTGCGTCAGAAGATATTTTCAATTTGGAGTATGTGAGCGAAGCACAGGTATCGCCAGATAAAAAGCAGGTGGTCTACGTGCGTCGCTCTAGTAACATTATGTCTGATAGCACGCGTGCTAATATCTGGCTTGCCAGTGTCGATGGTAGTAACAACCGGCCTTTACTATCGTCTAAGCATAATTACTACTCGCCGCGCTGGTCCCCTGATGGAAAACGTTTGGCGTATTTGTCTAACGAAGAAGGAAAGCCACAGCTTTATGTGCGCTGGATGGATACAGGGCAAACGGCTCTTGTTACCAATGTCACCTCTTCCCCTAGTTCCATTACCTGGTCGCCTGATGGAAAGCACATTGCATTTACTATGAGCGTCGATGCCGAAGAAAAGCCGCTGAAAGTGAATATGCCTAAAAAACCGAAAGGGGCCAGCTGGTCTCCAAGCTTTGAATATATTACTAAAGCACGTTACCAGGCCGACGGAAGAGGCGTATTAGAGCCAGCGTACACACATATATTCGTCGTGCCATCACAAGGCGGTACCGCAAGGCAGCTTACCTCGGGGGATTATCACCACCGCGGAAGCTTAAGCTTTTCTCATGACGGCGCAAAAATTTATTTCTCAGCCAATCGAAGCAGCAACTGGGAATATGAGCCAATAGAGGCAGATATTTATACGGTAGACATGCAGGGGCATATCGAGCAACTAACCAGTTTTAAAGGTCGTGAAGCGTCACCGGTTGTATCGCCTAATGGTAAATATGTGGCTTATGAGCGCAGAAGCGATGAAAAAGTCATGTATAAAAATACGTATTTGTATGTGATGAATGCCGATGGTACAGAGCATAAAAATCTCACTGAAACCATTGACAATTCTGTGTCCAACTTTGTATGGAAAGATAACAAGAACATCTATTTTCAGCAGTCGATAAGAGGCCTAGCGCAAGTCGATAGTGTGTCGCTATCGGGTAAAGTAACCAATATGGCATCTGGGTTAGGGGGCACTACATTAGGCCGGCCATACGTTTTTGCCACTTTCCACGCCGCGGGTGATGTTATTGCCTACACAAAAGGTACTACTAACAGACCTGCTGACTTGTATGTTACTAACGATGATGAGCGCCAACTAACATCGCTGAATGAAGATGTGCTTGGCCACAAAACGTTGGGTGAGGTGAAAGAGATTGTTTACACGTCTTCAATAGATGGAGAAGAAATCCAGGGCTGGTATATTCTTCCACCAGATTACGACAGCAGTAAAAGCTACCCACTCATTTTAGAAATTCATGGCGGTCCAAATTTAGCCTATGGCCCAGTGTTTACGGCAGAGTTACAGCGAATGGCGGCCGAAGGCTACGTGGTGTTTTACGATAATCATAGAGGTAGCACTGGCTATGGAGAGCGTTTTGCGTTGTTACTTCAAGGTAAGTACAGCTCAAAGTATGACTTTGCTGACCACATGTCTGGCGTTGATGCGCTCATTGAAAAAGGCATTGCCGACCCTGAAAAGCTTTACATCACCGGTGGTTCAGCCGGAGGAATTGCGTCTGCTTATGCCATTGGCCTAACGGATAGGTTTAAAGCCGCGGTAGTGGCAAAGCCTGTTATTAATTGGCTGTCTAAAGTGCTTACCGCTGACTCGGGGCTTTACCAAATACCTTTTCAGTTCCCAGGCAAGCCGTGGGACAACGTAGAGCATTATTGGAAGCGCTCGCCACTCTCGCTAGTTGGCAATGTTACAACGCCTACCATGCTCATTACAGGGGTGAATGATAAACGTACTCCTATGTCTGAAACTGAGCAGTTTTATCAAGCGCTTAAAATTCAGAAAGTAGATTCAGTACTGGTAAAAGTACCTGAATCGTCTCACGGTATCGCAGCAAAACCGTCGCGAATGATTGCCAAGGTAGAAAATATCTTAGCGTGGTTTAAAAAGTACAGCGGTGATGATGAGGTTACAACGCCAGATTCGCTCTAGAGCGCTTCTTATAAAAACTGCGCAAATACAACTTTCGCCAAAGGGCTTCAAAAGGGCCTTGGCGGAGGTGCTTAGCCATTACATTCGCCAGCACTATCTGAATAGCAGTAAAGGCTAACGTAATAATAAGCAAATCGAGCAAGGTGACTGTAAAGGCAAAGTCAGGGAAGTACGCAGGCATGACTATTCGAAAGAGCACCGCCATCGCAATTGATTGAGTGAGGTATAGCGTAAACGCCACTTTTCCGCAGTTAACTAGCGACTGATACCACCACGCTGCTGTATTTTTTACCTTAACGAATAAATGAGCGTAAACCAACGCGCAAAAAATAGCGGCGACACTCGACAGCAGCGGTGTTAAGTCTGCTGTCACTTGCTCAATCAATATCAGAGGAAGGGTAGTGGCGATGGATGTCACTATTGCAATGGCGGCTATCTTTATAAACGCCGCTGAAGAAAAGCCTTTGTTAAAAAAGCCATTTCGGTAAAGGTAGGCGCCGAACATCATAAGCCCCATAGATTGCCAAAACATAGTAAATGGGGCGGCAATAATACTAATTATCTGAAAGGTAGCTTGTGTTTCAATTTGGAATAAATAGCTGCTCTGCCACTGCGCCACTTCTTCGCTGTAAACCTCACTGGCTCTAAGTGGAAGTTCGCCGCCGAAGTCGAAAAAAAATGCTGATATCACGCCAGCGGCGAGCATAATAACACTGCCAATTACTAAGTAAGTGAGGCTTTTCTTCTTCAGATCGCCTTGGCTAAGGGAAAAATTCTTTAGAATTAAAAATGCACAAATACTGTAATACAGCAGAATATCGCCACCAAAAATGAATACGCCGTGCAGCAGTCCAAATACAAAAAGCCACTTTAATCGAGATTTAGCAAACGTTAAAAAGTCGTATCCTCGCGATTGGCAGTGTTCAAACTGAATAGCCAAGCCTGCGCCAAAGAGCAAGCAAAATAACGAACGGAATCTTCCATCTAAGAAAAGGGCATTAACTAGCGAAATGATGTCATCAGATAAAAGCGGTTCTTCAAAAAACGCGTAGCCAGTGTAAAAATTTTGGTGAAACGTAATATTTAAAAAGAGTATACCGAGGATAGCTAGGCCTCGAATGGCGTCTATTGAATGAATTCGCATTTACATTCCTTGTAAAAGAAGATGGAGTGCCATTAATTTAGAGCCATAGCAGTTTGGAGTTACAGCAGTGTAGCGAGTCTGCTAAATAAAATCGAAATGAAAAATGTATCGAAACGTTTATTTGTGTTGCGCCTATGACCTTTCTGGAATGTATTCACCACAACATGCAGCAAGATCAATGCTGGGTCTGTTATTCGTTAAATTGATTCAGCGTTTAAATTTCAGATGATAGATATGACATTTAACGAAATACTTGAATCATCTCGCGGTATAGCAGCAAAACCATCGCCAATGATTGTAAAAGTAGAAAGGTCTCAAGATGATTTAAAAAAATAGTGTCTATTTTTTGTTCATCTTACGTTGTACAGTATGAAGTTAATAGACAGACAGCCTTCTGTTAGCTCATATTTACAAGGAACTGCGGCTTATGAAGCTCATGCTCAGTATCGTCATACTTCAACTCACCGTGTTATCTACCTACTTAAATGCCCAAGAAACGCGGTTGCTACGGCAGCCAGCAGTAAGTGAACAGCACATTGCGTTTACTCATGCAGGTGATATTTGGTTAACCGATTTGAATGGTCAAAACAGTCAACGCCTAACCAGTACCGCTGCTGTAGAGAGTCACCCTCAGTTTTCGCCAGACGGTCAGCATATTGCTTTTTCATCTAACCGTTCAGGGACGGACTCCGTGTATGTAATGCCTACAGCAGGCGGTCAGGCTAAACGTTTGACATGGCATGCTTCAGGAGGCTCGGTTCGAGGTTGGACTGTGGATGGCCAACAGGTGCTGTTTACATCAGGCAGAGATACTGCACCACGCCCTATCAATCGGTTGTGGACGGTTCCTGCCGCTGGCGGGCCCGCCAAATTGGCACTGGCACAGTGGGCGTTTAACGGCGATTATTCTGACGATGGCAAGCATCTAGTCATAGACCGCATGGCGCGGTGGGATACAGAATGGCGTAATTATCGCGGCGGTCAAAATACCCCCTTGGTTATAGTTGATTTGAAAAACCTTCAAGAGACGATGATCAATAATGATTCGACCATCGATGTAGAGCCTGTATGGGTAGGTGACAAAATCTATTTCCTTTCTGATAGAGACTGGGTCTCAAATGTTTGGGAATATTCAGTAAAGCGCAAAGAGCTGAAACAGATAACCGAATTTAAAAACGCCGATATTAAGCAATTAGCCAGTAATGGCGAGGTATTAGTATTCGAACAAAATGGTGATTTGTATCGTTACGACATAGTGTCTGAAACTACCCAGAAACTCTCAATCACTCTAGTCGGTGATTATCCTTGGGCTGAAACCAAATGGCAAAATGTCAGCGACAAAGTGCGGGCGGCTTCTTTATCACCAACAGGCAAGCGTGCATTAATGGCAGCACGCGGTGAAGTTTTCACCATACCTTTAGAAAACGGTAGTGTGCGCAATATTACCCAAAGCTCAGGTGCCGCCGACAGAGCACCAATATGGTCACCTAAAGGCGATCAAATTGCATGGTTTTCTGATCATCAAGAGCAAGGTTATCGGTTAATGTTGCAAGACCAAGATGGTATATCGCCTGTTAAGGCAATGCCTATCGGAGAGTCAAAAATGGCGTGGGAGCCTACCTGGTCGCCTGACGGACGCTATATTGCATTTGTTGATGACGACGTCCGCATTCGTATTATCGAGCTAGCTACCCAGAATCTAAAAACAATCGACGTAGGAGGCACCAACCTTGAGCGCGGATATAACGACCTAACATGGTCACCAGATTCGAGTGCATTGGCCTATGTAAAAACGGCTGCAAATGGTTTTCAGCAAATTAAAGTGCATACCCTTGATAGTGAACAAACCCATTTCCTAACTAATAAGTTCGCCAATTCTTTATCACCTGCATGGGATCAAAATGGTAAATATTTGTATTTTCTTGCTAGTACGGATTATGGATTGAATAGTGGTTGGGCGAATACCAGTGCCATGTCTTCCAAACCGGAATATGCACCCTACCTTGTTAGCCTGTTAGCTGATCAAGTGTCACCGTTTGCTCCTAAGAGTGATGAAGAAGAAACCAATACAGCGACGCACAGTGGCGATGAAGGTATAGATGATAAAAAAGAAGATAAAGAAACTAACGTTGAAATTGATTTTACTAATATAGAACGACGTATATTACCCCTCCCAATGCCTGCTGGCCCCTATGATTTTGTGTTGAGTGCGGGAAAAGGTGAAGTGTTCTTTGCAACGTCTGAAGACGAACAAGTAGCCTTGGTAAAATTTAACTTGGAAAAAGGAAAATCCGCCCCTTTTGTTGATGGCATTGAGTCAGCGAGTATTTCGGCAGACTTTAAAAAACTATTGCTTAAAAAAGGTGAAAGCTGGTTTGTTGTTGATGCCAGCGGTGAAGAGGCAAAGCTTGAAGCGCCGTTAAACATCAAACTGATGATGAGCCTTGATCGGAAAAAAGAATGGCGTCAAATGTTTGTTGAGGCGTGGCGTTACCAGCGAGATTATTTTTATGATAAAAATATGCATGGCCGTGACTGGAACGAGGTGTTTAGCCGTTACGAGCCATTAGTAAACCATGTAAAGCATCGCGCAGATTTAACGTATTTACTTGATATGGTAAACGGCGAGTTATCCGTAGGGCATAGTTTTGTTTTTGGCGGCGATTACCCAGAAACTCAAAAGTCAGTGGCAGGGCTCTTGGGTGTAGATTTGATTGCGAAGCAGGGCCGGTGGCAACTGTCGCGTATTTTTACCGCTGAAAGTTGGAATCCTGACTTAAAAGGACCGCTGGACCAGCCAGGGTTAAACGTTACACAAGGCCAGTTTGTACTTGGTATTAATGGCAAAGAGCTTACCAGCGCAGATAACTTCTATCGATATTTAGATGGCACCTTAGATCAGCAAACAGTGCTACATGTAAGTGATTCAACTGATTTTGCCGATGCGAGGGAAGTTATTGTTAAACCGATTGGCAGTGAGCGCGGTATTCGTCAACGTGCATGGGTAGAGGATAACCGACGATTGGTTGATAAATTATCTGACGGCAAACTCGCCTATATCTGGGTTCCTAATACCTCGAATCAAGGATTTGTGTCTTTTAATCGTTACTATTTTGCTCAGCAAGATAAACAGGGCGCAGTGATTGATGAACGCTTTAATGGCGGTGGTTTGCTAGACGACTATATGGTCGACCTTATGAAGCGTGAGTTGCGAGCGGCTATCACTAATGAAGTTCCCAATGGTCAGCCTTTGCTTTTACCCGCGGGTATCAAAGGCCCTAAAGTGTTGTTAATAAATGAACTTGCGGGTTCTGGTGGTGACTATTTTCCATGGGCTTTTCGCCAGCAAAAAGTCGGTAAACTCATAGGCGCTCGAACTTGGGGGGGCGTAGTAAAATCCTCTGTCCACTACAGTTTGGTCGATGGCGGCGCGCTTACCGCACCAGACAATGCCGTTTTTGACCCAATCAATAACGAATGGGTGGGAGAAAATAAAGGAATTGCTCCGGATATACCTGTTTATCAAGACGCTCGTTCTCTAGCAAAAGGCAATGATCCACAGTTACAAAGAGCGGTGAAAGAATTGCTGCTGCAGTTGAAACAAACCTCTCCCAAATCTATCGAACCACCGGAGTTTTCGACTCCTGCGATTAAAGGGTAATGTTGCGCCACACCCTTAAATTAAGAAAGTAGCTAGCACTTTCGCTAGCTACTGAATACCTTGATTAAAAATCCCGCTAACTATTAATCAATAGCGTTAGATCTAGCGCTTGCCAATGCTGGCTCTCACTGGCTAAGTCAGCAGATAAAATGGGCTTTTCTTCAAGCCAACCTTCAGGAAAGCGCAACGATAATGATGATGGGGTAACGTCAATGGTCATATCTGGCAAGAATTGCTCTTGTCGTTTTAAATTAAGTAACGCCCCCAGCCTTAGCAGTGCAATAAGGCGCTTCACGGCGTCGCTGTCGAAAAGGTTAAAGTTAGGCAAGTCGCTAATGCGTATTTTTTTGCGATGAAAACGCACGAGTGTGGCTAACAATAACTGCTGCTCTTGAGTAAAGCCGGGCATATCAACATTAGCGAGAATGTAGGCACTGTGACGCTGCACGCCGCGGGAATTAATTTGTATGCCCACTTCGTGCAGCAGCGCTGCCCAACCCAGCATATTTTTAAAGTCTTGGCCTTTGAGCTTCCATGCTTTTTCAGCTTTTTGTAGTAGCATTAACGAGGTATTTAACACCATAGTTGCTTGCGAGGTATCCACATCATAACGGGTTGCCAAGCTACTGGCCGTTCTTCCGCGAATATCAGCGTGATGAAGCTCGTCTTCCATTTGGTAAAGCACGCCCTCGCGCAATGCAGCAGGGGAGTAAACAAGTGCTTTAATATTTAAAGCCTTAAACACTGCAATTAAAATAGCGATACCACCGGCTATTACTACACGGCGATCTTCGCTTAAATTGGGAAAGTCCAGCTTATCAACATGCCCCGCATCAATGAATTGGTCCATAAGGCTGCGCAAGGCTTTCAGTGTGACGGGAATATCATGTTCGTTAGTTTTGTCTTGCTGACATAGTGTAAATAAAGAGCGAATAGTCCCCGAGGTGCCAACACACTGCACCCAGCCAAGCTTGCGATACTTAACGTCTATCATCTCAAGCTCTTGAGCGGCACTGGTTATTGCCTTATTAAACGCGCTGCGCTTAAGCTCGCCGTTAGCAAAAAATTTCTGCGTGTAGCTTACACACCCCATTTGCAAGCTTCTACAAAGTAAAGGCTTAAACCCTTTGCCAATAACAAACTCCGTTGAGCCACCACCTATATCGACCACCAGTTGCTGGCCATCGGCATGATTAGTGTGGGCAACGCCGGAGTAGATTAAGCGCGCTTCTTCCACCCCTGAGATAACCTCAATAGGGTATGGCAGCACGTCTTTTGCTGCGCGAATAAATTTTCTTGCATTTTTGGCCTTACGCAGCGTGTGTGTGGCCACAATTCTAACTGAATCGGGCTCGAACCCCTTTAGGCTCTCGGCAATAACCTTGAGCATGGCAAGACCACGATCTATGGCTTCATCTGACAAAATGTTATCGTCGCCGAGCCCTTCGGCAAGTCGTACCTTCTGTTTAACGCGGTGAAGAATTTGAACAGATCCCGCTACAATTCTCGCCACGACAAGGTGAAAGCTGTTTGAGCCAATATCTAGCGCGGCGACTTTACTTACTTCCCGGGACTCTACACCGTCAAAGATGGATTCATGCTCAGTCATTAGTGATTAGGTTATCCTACAGGTTGTCTTCAAGTTGTTTAAGGTAGTCGTATATTTCTATTTGAGAGCGCACCTTTCTGCGATTACCGCGCAACACATAATTATTCGTCTGCTCAGAGTTGATAACGCGCGCTTTCAGCGTATCGTTAAACTGCAGCTCCATAATATCAACAATGCTCTGCTGCAAGGTTCTATCGTAAACTGGGCAGCCCACTTCTATACGATTGTCCATGTTGCGTGTCATCCAATCGGCAGAAGAGATAAACACTTTTCGGTCACCGCCGCCTTCAAAAATCATCACGCGAGGGTGTTCTAAGAACCTATCGACAATAGAAATAATTTCAATGTTGTCGCTTATTCCCTTAAGGCCTGGGTTCAGTGAGCACATACCGCGAACTATACCGCGAATTTTAACGCCTGCTTGGCTAGCTCGGTATAAATCGTCAATCAACTCTTTATCAACAAGGTTGTTGATTTTGAACGTTATTTGCGCATCAAAGCCTTGGTTTAAATGCTGTATTTCCTGACGAATTAACGACTGGATCTTGGTTCTAGAGTTTAGCGGCGAAATTTGTAAATGCTGGAATTTATAACGGCGATACGGGTATTGAATAAGGTCAAACACCGCTACGCCTTCGTCAGCTAATTCTTGATTGCGCGTAAACAAGCTGTAATCGGTGTATATCTTAGCGGTTTTTTCGTTAAAATTACCCGTACCAAAATGGGCGTAATTAACTAAAGTTCCACGTTCTTCTCGCGTCACAATACACAGTTTCGAGTGAATCTTAAGAGTAGGCACCCCAAGTACAACGCGAATTCCCGCCTCGGTCATGCGTTTCGACCACTCAATATTAGCTTCTTCGTCGAAACGGGCGCGTATCTCCACAACCACGGTCACTTTTTTACCGTTATCCACCGCGTCAATGAGCGAGTTGATGATGCGAGAGTTACTGGCCACTCGGTAAATATTAATGCGTATGGTGCGAACATTAGGGTCGAAAGCTGCCTGACGCAAAAATTCAGTGAAATGCAAAAAGCGGTGGTAAGGATAGTGCAATAAAATATCGTTGGCTGTAATGGCATCAAACACGGTGTTGTGTTGCGAAAATGCTTTGCTATCAATAGCCGGCAGCGGCGTATGTTCAAGGTATTCCCTGCCCACATTGGGGAAGCCAATAAAGTCCTTAAAGTTACGATAGTGTCCCGCAGCATGCATGGTATCAAGCTTAGTAATTTTAAGGCGCTTGCGCAGGTCTTGCATCATATCGTCTGGCATGTCGGTGTCATAAATAACCCGAACCGGCTCTGCAATAAGGCGCTGCTTCATGCTTTCAGACATCTTCTCAACGTAGCTCTCGTCTATCTCATCGTTGATGGAGTACTCTGCATCCCGAGTCATCTTAAATGAAAATGACTCTACCTCGTCAAACTTGATAAAACCTCGAAAGATATCTTCAAGGCAAAGCTGAATCATGTCGTCGAGCATAATAATATGCTTTTTCTTTTTACTTTTTTCTGGGGGAATAAGCATAAAGCGAGACATTTCAGTGGTAGGAACCTGAATGACTGCGAATTTCGTGTTTTTCTCTTTTCTTCTCAGGGCTACATAAAGATAAACAGACGTGCCGTTTAGCCGTTTTAATAGGTCTGTTTTTTTATCAATAATGATAGGCGCAATGTGACGAAGTACTTTATTGATAAAAAAGTTGCGAACCCACTGCTGCTGATAATCATCTAAGTCGTTTTTACGAAGTATATGTATATTGTATCGGGCTAAACTTTTTACGACTTCTTTATGAATTTTATCGAATTTTTCTGAAAGCTGAACCACCTTCTTTTGAATCAAAGCCATTAGTGCTGTCTGACGCTCGGCTTCTTCTTCGTTGCCGTCGTTTTGTGCAATAGTGATTTGTCTTTTTACACCCGCCGCCCGTACGCGATAAAATTCATCGAGGTTGTTTGAGTAAATACCTAAAAAGCGTATACGTTCAACAGCAGGGGTGTTTTGATCGGCGGCTTCCTGCAACACGCGTTCGTTAAAAGCTAACCAACTCAGTTCCGCAGGATAATATAAAACGTTGTTATCCATAATTTCTCATTCAAGACTCACAAAATGGTCAAAGGCTGTCATCCGTTAATTACACTTTGATGACAATGCAATACTTGGCAATGGGTGAAACGGCGTAATCTTCACATTAATGCGTTGCGGTGATGTCGACAACTAAGTCATTCGCCAAAGCTTCAAGGGCATCTTGCAATGCGCCATCGTCAAATTCTGCTGGTACACCAATTTCCGCTTTCGCTTTAAAAATTAAATTACCCCAGTTAGGCGCGCTTTCGCAGTGTGAGGCAAAGGTAAGTATGTTGAGGTTGAACTGATTAAGTACATTAGTCAGTTCTTGCACTATACCGGGTTTGTCATTACCCATTACTTCAACGGTATACTTAACAGCGTTGCTTTCTTGAGGTCCAAGTGCGGCTACATGTTGAACGGTGATGTCGGGTAACGCTTCAATGGCGTCTATTAAAGGCTGTTTTCCCTCTGCACTTACATGCACTTCAACAAAGCCTGTGAATAAGCCCGCCATGTGTGCAAAGCTTGATCCCAACCAGTTACCTTTGTGTGTATAAATACATTTCGCAAGCGAATCGACTAACCCAGGCTTGTCTTGCCCCATTATGTTTATAACTATAGATTGCATGCAAAACTCCTTGATGAATGGCTGAGAAATAAGCTGAACGTGCTTACGCAGGCTAATGGCCTGTGTTAGCGCTCAATGATTTGATTAGCGCCATAAACACACCGCCTAAAACATGTAGCACGAAAAAATTTTCGCTTGCTATTAGCATAACAAAACTTACACTGCTCACCAGTGCAATTTACTCCAAATTCTTCCACAGCGAAGGGTTTTTATTATATAAACACTAAAAAGTAGAATGACTCCCGATAGCGATAGCATAAACAATAGACGTCAACGGACTGACAGACGGTCTCGCTTTTTAGTGACGGGCTTTGGCGGTCTGGTGTTGCTGACGCTGGTTATTTTAGTTTCACACCTCATAAGCCAAGCAATACCGCTTACCTACACGCCTACGCTTAAGCAAGTTACCCACACCACCGTGCCCAACAATGAATCTATTATTAGCACTGGTGATATCTTTAACGGACAACCGCTGTTGGCAGAAAAAGCAAACTGCCGATTAGGGCTTCTCGCCTTTTCTGAAGGTAAGCTAAAGAATACACAAGATTACACAAAGCCTTGTGGTCACACACTTTCTGCTATGAGCGTAATGGGCGAAAACTTCATTATTGATATTTCACCCACAGGGCAGGTACGTGTTATTCCTATGCGAACCTACAATGCAGACAAACTGTTAGATAAGAAGGTAGTGCAAAGCACTCCGTCTAATACCATTGCGTTTGCGCTTCCTAAAAAGGTTTGGCAGGGGCAAAAGCACTGGCAAATTCAATTATCCAATCGGTGGGTGGTGACGCAGGTTACCCTTGATAGCGGTGTTTTTGTGCGCTGGGTTAATCGCAAAGCGCCCACCACGTTTATCGATAAGCATTTTTCGGGTGTAGAACAGGTCACGCTGATGCCTGGCAGTGAAAGCATGCTGCTGCATAAAAATAACGATATTTATCTTCATCGCCTTTACGATAAGGCTAATGCATCAGAGCCATTTATCAGTAATGTGTCTCACGCAGGCAGTAATGCATTGGTATTCCCCTTGGCCAAACAGCGTTCATTCTTTTTGCACAACCTCAACACCCATGCATTAACGCGGTGGGTATTGAGTAAAGGCAGCGAGGGCTTACACTTTCAAAAGACTTACTCAATTGTGTTAAGCGATGGTGAGGTAACGCTAGATATTGCCGAGCATGCCAGCATGAATTTGATTTCAGTGCTAACGAGCAACAATACGCTATTGCTCATCAATCGAATTACCGGGGAGATAATAAGCTCTCGCCTAAGTGACACGGCTATTTCTAGTATTGACTGGCATGGTGATGTGTTAATAGGAAGAAGCAGTAATTCGATAACGGCATGGCAGGGCAAAAATTTAAGCGGCATTACCACGTGGTCATCATTGTTTGAGCCACAGCACTATGAAGGCTACGATACTGAGGCGACGGTATGGCAAACCACCAGTGCATCAGACTATCAAGAGGCTAAATTTAGTTTAACTCCACTTTTAATTGGCAGTTTTAAAGCCTCCTTGCTGGCGTTAATTATTGCCATTCCCGTTGCTATTGGTGCGGCCATTTATACTGCTTACTTTGCAAAAGCGAGACTTCGCCACCTGTTAAAGCCGGCAATTGAAATGTTGGAGGCAATCCCCAGTGTACTCATTGGGTTCATTGCTGCTATATGGCTATCGCCTAAGGCGGAACAATTTCTGTTTTCCGTTGCCTTCTTTATTATCTTTGTGCCAATTGCACTTATTATTGTGTCGCTTGTTCAGCGCCAAGCAGCGCAATACCTACCAAAGCGTATTCGCCACGGTAGCGAGTTGGTATTTGTTCTAGGCGGAACCCTATTGTTTGCCTTTATCAGCTCAGAGTTTGCCCCTCAGTTTATATTTTCCATCATGGGCGTTGATGGTTTTGCTTTACTAGCATCGGGTTCGGATAGCCCAATAGGCAAAACAACTATTGTGGTTGCCATTGCTTTAGGTGTCGCAATTTCACCCAGTATTTACTCTCTGGCCGAAGACGCCATAAACGGTGTGCCCGAGGACTTAAAAAACGCCTCTTTTGCGCTAGGCGCAACACGGCTTCAAACACTGATGCATGTTGTGCTGCACGTATCGCTGCCTGGCATCATAGCCGCCATTATGCTGGGCTTCGGGCGCGCTTTTGGGGAAACGATGATTGTGCTTATGGTAACGGGAAATACCCCCATATCTAGCTGGGGGCTTATTGAAGGGTTAAGGGCATTAACCGCTAATTTAGCTATTGAATTGCCTGAGGCGGATGTTTCATCGGCCCACTATCAAATTCTCTTTTTTACCGCCTGCATTTTGTTTGCATTCACCTTTGTGGTAAATACCATTGCCGAGGTTATGCGACAGCGACTGGGAAGGAGAAAAGAGCATGGTTAAGCTTCGCCTTTCTGGCCTAAATGCGGTGCAGCGTCAGTCGCTGGTGATTAGTTTATCCGCTTTTTTTACTGGCCTATTGCTGATTGCCCTTATTAGCGTACTAGTGTTGATTACGGCAAGGGGCGGCGCTTACTTTTGGCCAAAACCTATATACAGCGTTGCGCTGACTCCCATATCTCCTCCAGCGCTTGCCACCGACCAAGTACTACCTAAAGAAGTTGCGTCTAAAGAGGCTGCTCCTAAAGAGACTACGCCGCAGGTTGAGACTCTTTTAGCAAATGTATTCGATGATGAAGCTAAATCGGAGATTAGGCTCAAGTATGCAGACGCGCTAAACCCATACGGGGCGCAATTGTTAGTTGAGCGTGAGCGTATCAAGCGTATTGACCTGGCTAAAAACAGTGCCGAGATAAAGCTCAATGACGGGCGGCAGGTAATGGCTGTGCCTGAAAATGTGGTTACGCCAGAGGGCGCCAATATTCCGCTAGCTAAATTGCCGCAAATAATGGATTCCGTAGCACTCATCTCAGCTGAAATTACAAAATTAAACAAACAGTTTTTAGCGCCAATTCACGAATCACTCTCTCGTTTTGACAATCGAGATGTGGCAGCGGATGCACCAGCACGAGAAAAACTAGTAGCTCAGTTCAATGAGTATCAACAGCGAGTTCGTTCACTTGAAACTCAGCGAGATCAATACAAGCTTGCGGTGAGCTTTGCCGACGGGCAGCCCTTTAGTATTCCGATATTTACGATTCAAAGTGTCGATTTTGTTAGTCGATTAACAGGATTTGAGAAGTGGCAGGTAGCCATTGGTGAAGTGTTTGTGTTTCTCACTGAATCGCCTAAACAAGCGAATACGTCAGGTGGCGTGTTTCCTGCTTTATTCGGTACAGTGCTAATGGTATTTATGATGACCATTATCGTGACTCCTTTTGGCGTAATGGCGGCCATCTATCTCAGTGAATATGCGCCAAACACAGCACTAACCACCATTATTCGGGTAAGTGTAAGTAATATGGCTGGCGTACCTTCTATTGTATATGGTGTGTTTGGTCTGGGATTCTTTGTGTACACATTAGGCGGTAGTATAGATAGCCTATTTTTTAGCGATACGTTGCCTGCGCCGACCATGGGGAGCCCAGGATTATTTTGGGCTGCGTTGACCATGGCTATTCTCACCCTTCCTGTGGTTATTGTGGCGACTGAAGAAGGATTGAGGCGAGTGCCTGAAGGGTTAAAGGCAGGCAGTTATGCACTAGGTGCCACCAAAATTGAAACCATTGTACGCACTATATTACCCATTGCTTCGCCAGGTATTATGACTGGCGTAATATTGGCCATTGCCAGAGCGGCAGGTGAAGTTGCGCCACTCATGCTAGTGGGGGCAGTAAAGTTTGCACCTGCGTTACCTATTGACGGTGAGTTTCCATTTTTACATTTAGATAGACAATTCATGCACCTTGGCGTGTTAATTTATGACAGTGCGTTTCACAGTCAAACCGATGCGAAAAGTGCATCCATGATGTTCGCCGCCTGCTTGCTATTACTGGTGGTGGTTTTTGTACTTAATATTTTAGCGGTATTACTTAGAACACGCCTTCGAAAACGGTATTTAAAAGGGTAAAAGCTGAAATGCTGAAGTTGTTTAAACATGATATACAGCCAGTTAACGAATTAACGAATGCGCAATCGGCGGTTGAGGTAAAGGATCTCAACTTATGGTTTGGGGAAAAGCATGTATTAAAAGACATCACCATGCGGATCCCTAAAAACAAAGTCACGGCGTTAATTGGGCAAAGCGGGTGTGGTAAATCTACACTCATCAACTGTTTTAACCGTTTGAACGATTTATACGACGGCTGTCATTACAAAGGTGAAGTTATTATTGATGGTAAAGACATCAATAGTAAAAAAACCAATGTGTCACGCTTGAGAGCCAAAGTAGGTATGGTATTTCAACGCCCAAATCCATTTCCTATGAGTATTTACGAAAACGTATGCTACGGATTGAAGCTTCAGGGTGTGCGTGTAAGAAGGAACTTAGACGATGCTGTCGAAAGTGCGCTGAAGCAAGCCGCCTTGTGGGACGAAGTGAAAGACCGATTGTTTGAGCCTGCAATGACCTTATCAGGTGGTCAGCAGCAGCGGTTGGTGATTGCCCGTGCCCTTTCGTTAAAACCTGAAGTGTTGCTACTTGACGAGCCAACATCGGCACTTGATCCTTTAACCACGCTTTTCATTGAAGAATTGATGGATTCGCTGAAGAAGCAATGTACGATAGTTATCGTTACTCATAATATGCAGCAAGCAGCCCGGGTAAGCGACTACACGGCTTTTTTTCATCAAGGTAAACTAGTGGAGTATGCTGATAGCGATACGCTGTTTACTATGCCGGAGAAAAAACAAACAGAAGATTACATTACGGGTAGATATGGCTAATAACGGCTTTTCTATTTGCGCTAGCCATATAAGCAAAGGCGCGCTACCTTTAGAAATTACTTTGTTTCCATGCGCCACGTTTACGTGTGTCGCGTTTGCTGTTCACCGGAGTTACTAAAATGCGTCAAGTGGCTTTAAATACTCATATTTCGGGTACATTTAATGTTGAATTAGAAAACTTGCGTAACTCCGTGTTGACCATGGGGGGCGAGGTAGAACAGCAGATGGTAGATACGCTGTATGCCATTAAGCACAATCATGCAGCCATTGCTGAAAAAGTGGTGTTGAACGACTTAAAAATAAACTCTATGGAAATTCAAATAGATGAAGAATGCTTGAGAATTATTGCTAAGCGCCACCCAACAGCAAGCGATCTACGTTTAATTATGACTATTTCTAAAGCCATTACCGATATTGAACGTATGGGGGATGAAATTGAGCGCATTGCAAAGTTAGTAACGCGCAACAAACTTCCTTCTTCTGACACGATAAAAAGTAGTATGGTGAAGATAGGCGAGCAGGTTATCGACATGATGCGCGGCACATTCGATGCTTTCGCTCGTCAAGATGAGTCGGCAGCGCTTGAAGTTTATCGCCAGGACAACCAAATAGACAGCGAATACAAACGGCTGATAACGTACACCACATCCGAGATGGAAAAAATCACCGAAGATATGCAAGATTGGCTAGACGTGCTTTGGGCATTGCGTTCACTAGAGCGCATAGGGGATAGGTGCAAAAACGTCTGTGAATATGTTGTGTACCTAACACGAGGAACTGACGTGCGTCATACCTCCCTTGAAAGTATCCATCAGAAGATAGAAGATCTGACTTAATTGACGGTGTAGATATCGCTATACCGCACGCGTGGCGTGGCATAGCGTGTATTTTGAAATATAGTTGTCATAAAATTGAAACATTTGATTGAATAATCAGCGTCGAGATATACTTTTACCGAATTTCGATGATTTTCGCTATGGCTTCGAAGATGATTACGTTATCATGCGCCGGAGCCGAGGACAGGTCGTGCAAAAAACGAACATTATGCTAAAACATAATCTGTCTTTAACATCACACTCTAGCCTATTTGGCTCGGGGAACTGCTACACAGTGAAGTAGCGTAAAGCCCAAATCGCATTAGCTCGGGAGCGATACTTAGTGGATTTTTTTGAAAGTTATGGCCTAATTCTAATTCTTCTTGCCGGTGGTGTAGGTTTCATCATGGCGTGGGGAATTGGAGCCAACGATGTTGCCAATGCAATGGGGACATCAGTAGGGTCAAAAGCATTAACAATAAAACAAGCAATTTTTATTGCGATGATATTTGAGTTTGCTGGGGCGTACCTTGCTGGTGGTGAGGTTACCTCCACAATACGCAAAGGAATTATCGACTCAAGCTTCTTTACAGACATACCCGAATTGCTCGTATTGGGCATGATATCCTCGCTTTTAGCAGCAGGTATTTGGTTGGCTGTAGCGTCTTGGTTGGGTTGGCCTGTATCTACAACACACTCTATTATCGGCGCGATCATTGGTTTCACCGCAGTAGGCGTTAGCATGGACGCTGTTGCGTGGGAAAAAGTTGCAGGTATTGTAGGAAGTTGGGTGGTAACGCCTGCTATATCAGGTGTTATAGCGTACTTAATATTTATGAGTGCGCATAAACTTATATTCCAAACCGCCTCACCCTTTGAAAGTGCAAAGCGCTACGTACCGTTTTATATGGCGTTAGCGGGCTTTGTAATGTCACTCGTGACGATTAAAAAAGGGCTAAAGCACGTTGGCTTAGAAATGAGCGCGGTCAATGGCTATATCCTCGCTGTGGTTATCGCAGTGTTATTGGGCGTTTTAGGCAAGTGGTACATTGGCCGCATGAAGTTCAGTGGCTCAGAAGATGCAGATTTACAAGCTGCAAATGTAGAAAAAGTGTTCGCATTGCTAATGGTGGTGACAGCGTGTTGCATGGCCTTCGCACACGGCTCGAACGACGTAGCTAACGCTATCGGACCATTAGCGGCCGTTGTTAGTGTAGTGAGCAGTGGCGGCGAAATTAATGCAAATGCCAAGTTAGCGGTATGGATTTTACCTCTTGGTGGTTTAGGTATAGTTGCGGGTTTAGCGCTATTTGGTCATCGAGTAATAAAAACCATAGGGCAGGGAATAACTCACCTTACGCCTAGCCGTGGTTTCGCAGCGGAATTGGCAGCAGCTTGTACCGTTGTTATTGCGTCAGGAACTGGGCTACCTATCTCTACCACGCAAACGCTAGTTGGAGCCGTGCTTGGTGTAGGTTTAGCGAGAGGTGTTTCTGCACTTAACCTTGGCATTGTAAGAAATATTGTAGTGTCGTGGGTTGTTACGCTTCCTGCAGGCGCCATTCTTTCTATTATCTCGTTCTATATATTAAGAGCATCGTTTGGGGTGTAAAACCAAAGCAGTCTAACGATGTAGAACACTAAAAAAGCCGCGATACGTTTTCACTTATCGCGGCTTTTTGTTATCACATTAACAGTGATTACTGTGTTTTTTACTTAGCCTTAATGTTCAATCTTTCTCTATGGTAATAGGTGTTTGAAATCCATTCGGCTTTATTCCGACAACCGCGCAATGCAGTTGATGAATAGTTTCTTCAGCGGTACCGCCCATGATAAAACCAGGCACACCAAGCCTTGCCACGGTACCCATGACAACCACGTCTGCACCTACAGACGCTGCAGTGGCCGCAATTTCTCGTCGAGGATAGCCATGTACAATATGTTTTTGTGGTTTAAGGAAGTCTACTACGTCATCGTCTAGCTCGTCAGAAAGTTCGTTGAGCAGAAGGGCCAGTTCGGTATCCCGTTCCTCAAATATTTTGGCGAGGTCGTGTTCCATTCTATCGTTGTCGACGGTGATAAACCCATCTCTCGCTATGTTTTCGGGAACCGCATCGAACACATGCACAATATGCAGCTGAGCAAACTCAAGTAAAGCAATCTGACTTGCGTGGCGAAGTATGTCGCGATTGAGCTCTTGGCGCACGGAGACTTCGTGTTTAGGGTAGTGATAGTTCAAATCAAGTGCAGCAACCACATTTTTGTACTGGCTTTTAGGCTTTCGTTCGACAACCCAAACAGGGCAGGGGCATTTTCTCAACAAGCGCATGTCTAGGCTGCCGAAAAGTTTATCTAAAAAATTCTCTTCTGCGCGCTTAATGACTAAATCGATATTGTTATTAACGACGTAACTCACAACATTAATTAGCGGGTCGCCTATCAGTACCTCGGTATCAGCATGATAATGCTGGCTCCAGTTTTTAGATTGCTCTGTTAACCACTGCTGCGCTTGGGTTTCCATACTTTGCTGAGACTCAATATAAGAAAACGACTCCATGATCATATTGGCATTTGGCGGAAGCGCCTCTAGTGTAAGCACAATGGTGATATTCGCCTGATGGATTTTAGCAATGTGAAGTGCTTGTGCCACTGTATCATCCTGTCGATGAGAGTCGCCTAGTACACAAAGAATGTTTTTGTAGTGTCCCTTCATAGTGGCCTCATTAGCATGCGATTGTCGTGTTTACCGAATACGCTTTAATTTAATCCTAAACCCAGAACGTCTTGCTTGCCAGTGTATAAGTAAGAATTCTTTATTACGTTTTCGGGTTTTTAATGTGCTGATCGTAATCTTTATGCTAGATTAAGAATTATATTATTAATCAATTATGAGATAAGTATGAAGTGGCCAAACCTTAAGCATTTACACTACCTTGTAACCCTGTATCAAGAGCAGCATTTCCATCGTGCCGCTCAGCGTTGCAACGTGAGCCAATCAACATTAAGTACTGCTATTCAAAATCTTGAAGAACACTTTGGCAGTCAGCTTCTAGAGCGTGAGCACAAAACATTCGTGTTTACCTCGCTAGGTTTAGACATTGTGGAGCGCAGTAAGTTAATACTGCAAGAAGCGGGTGAACTCGTTGAGTACGCGCAAAATGCCGGTAATTGGCAGCGAGGTACCATAAAGCTAGGTGTTATTCCCACCATTGCGCCCTTTCTTTTTGAAGGCATGTTAGGGGCCTTTAAGGCATTTCTTCCCGATATTAACTTAGAGATGCAAGAAGATACGACTGAAAAGCTACTGCAACAGTTAACAGACGGTAGGTTAGATTTGCTTATCTTGGCTTTGCCTATGGAAACCCCAGGGTGCAAGCAAATGGTGTTAGGGCACGACCCATTTCATCTTATCGCTCACGAAGATATGCTACCCGCCTTACCTAATCCAGTGGATATATCGTCACTGCCTAAGAAAAGTATTTTCTTACTTCAACAAGAGCATTGTATGACGGGGCATGCGGTAAGTGCTTGTAACTTACAGCACAGCGACCAAATAAGCAGTGTCGCCGCCAGTAGCCTGTACACCTTGGTACAACTAGCAAATAGTAAAATGGGGTATACCTTTTTACCAGAGCTTGCGATTAACCAGTCTATTTTGAAGCATACAGGGCTCAAGAGTTATCCTGCAGAGGAAAAAGGCTTCAGGGAAATTGGACTTGTTTGGCGCTCAGGCACTACGCGTATGCAGCTGTTTCGCCGCATTGGTGAAATTGTTTCACCATTATTGCCAATACCGACGCTCAAATAATAGAGCGAGCAAACACGTAATAGCGCAAATATTAGAAAGAGGATCTTAGAAGAATAATCTTAGAACGATGATCTTAAGAAGTTAACGCAGAGCCACCAGCTGCTAGGTGGCTCGATTTAACATTAGATATGCGGAGCTGAATGACCAAGTTCGGCAGCCCACGTAAGCTCAGATCGTGATAAGTTGTTTGCCGCATTTCGACCAAAGCTATGCAGAGCATTGTAAGCGCTGTTTGATGGAATGCCTACGTAGTGGCATAGTGCGTAAAACAGTAGGCTACAGCGATGCTGAGAGCCATCGCAGTGCAAATAAATACTGGCACCTTCAGATAGCATTTTTGATAGCTCATGGAGGTAATGATGTAAGTGAACATCATCGGTTGGCGATTGAGATGAAGGATGACTAAAGGGCACCCATAACCATTCCAAACCATTTTCAAATGCGCTGTCTCGAACATTTGGGGCTTGTTCTTCGCCGGTTTGAACCGTTGCCACGTGAGTCACTCCTAAGCTTTTTAATGCACTATAGGCTTCGGCAACGGGCTTCTTGCCCAAACATATCTTGCCCACTTTCAGTGAGAACCAAGCGATGGCGGGGGACCTATCTGTAGTGATATTGGCAGTAGTGCCAGTGCCATTAGTGTTAGTGCCAGTAATATTAGTCTCAGTTTTGGTTGTTTTCACAGCGAGCGCTAAACCACAAAATAATAAATTGAAAAGTAATGACAACCGCATCCGCCAATAACGAACACGTGCCATATAGCATGAGTATATTTTACCTTTTTTGCAACGTAAAAACAGACGCCCACGCTGAAACAAAGTCCTCCTGCTACGAGTAGCCACAATCCAGCCCCAGGTAGCGCCATGTAAAGAGGATAAATTAAGCCGATGGCTATCCAGCCCATAAGTAGATACGTCATAACAGACACTTTTGGAAAGCGATGCTGCGCCACTAGCTTAAAGGCGACGCCGCCAAATGCAAGGCTCCAGATAACACAGGTCATTATCATACCTAACGCGCCACCGATAGACACTAAAAGCAAGGGTGTGTAAGTGCCCGCTATCAATAAATATATTGCGCTGTGGTCGAAAAGCTTAAGCCATTCTTTGGCTTTGTGATGTGAAGTAGCATGGTAAAGTGTAGAGCTCAAAAACATTAGAATAAGGGTGGTGCCATAAATGGCTACGGTAACTAGGGCAAGTGTACCTTCAGCTCGGTAGAGTAAAAACACTAAGCCAATAATGGCTGCAACCAAACCGACGCCGTGGCTAATACTATTGAGCCATTCTTCTATTACCGAGTAAGCCCTTGCGGGTATGCTTTCAAGTTGGTCTCGCATTTCTGACATGACTAATCCTATTACGTGCTTGTCGTCATTTTTGTGAAATTCAGTGAACAACTGTTCGCTGAAAGTGATGATAGCAGAAAACGCGCTAATATTGACACTAGTTTTCTATTTTCTAAAGCTTACCTCTCACCCTTTTCTTTCAGAGCAGGCCGCCCCGCCTAGCCATGCCGTTCTTACCGTTAGGTAGGTTATATTTTACTCGGTGCTTTTTACTCCCTCTTGTGTAGAAACTTCCAATATCAACACGGCCATCTTGCTCATTTGTTTTTAACTCTAAGATTTTAATGGCTTTTTTATTCTGGTTCGAAACCTGCAGTAACTAGGAAACAATGGGTTGATAACTCATAAAAGTTAACCAAGCAATTTACAGTTTCAGCACCACTACCGATGCAAGGTAATGGGTGTTTTGTCGCAAGAGTTTAAATTAGCGAAGGCAAATAGTTATAAAGTCAAAAGTTATAGCGCTGAAATAGAAATCAGAAACAAGGAGTAAAAAATGTCTTTTCTAAAATGGGTTTCTTCAGGAATAGTCGTGTCGTTACTCATCGTTATGATAGGAGTAGTAGGCAATGGAAATACCTTTGTAAGTCAGGCTACTGCTGAGGATAATGCAAAGCCGTATCATACAGACATTACGGATGTGGAAGAGACTTACACCAGCATGGAATTTAACGTAAATAGAAAAACTCATCTATTACGTAAAACTCGAATTGAATTTTACCTTGCGCAAGCGAAACAGGCGGACAAGCGTGGGTGGGATCATCAACGCAAAGACATTATGAGAAGAGTAGAAAACATTTTAGCGCATCACCTAACGCAGTATGCGCAAGAAGTTGACGCTGAAATGTCGCAGTATACCTCTGCTTAACCTTCTCCGAGTATTGCTTAATACTGCCAGCTAAAATTTTGAGCGTTTTAACTGCTGCAGCAATGCACGGAAAAAAACGACACGCTTTACTTCTCTGTCCTTTAAATCGCTATCTTTGTTCGTCAGCGTTAAAGCAGCTACCAAGTTTGTCTAGTAAGTAACGAAGCTGCACGCTTTCTTCATGGCTCATGCCTTCTAATTTGCACAGCATCTGCGAGGGTACGTCTTGGGCCATTTGCTTTTTCGATTTACCTTCCTCGGTGAGCATTACTCGTTTAACTCGCTTGTCGTGTTCGTCTTTTTCAATAGTGAGGAATTGTTTTTCATTCAGCTTTTTAAGAATAAGCGTCATAGCTCCACCATCAATCGCGGTGCGCTCTAATAGTTCGGCAATGGTGATGTTATTCGCTTCCCACAAAGCCATAAGCGTAATGTACTGCGGATAAGTAATATCCAGCGCCTTCAACAGGGGCCTGTAAGCACGTGTAAATGCATTTGAAAGCGTATAAAAGCGATGACAAAGCTGATTTTCTAATTTTAGTAATTCAGACATAGGCAACTCCAATTCAATAGAGTTTTATATTTTGTATGCAAAGTACTTGAACTTCAAGCCGAGATAGTGTTATTTTATTTTGCATGCAAAGTAAGTGTGGCTAACTAAAGTCTTCGCTTGCTGTTTTGCAATTTTCTTTTTAACAATGGAGTTTATGATGCATACATTACAACAGGTCGTTTATACCGGTACAGCAACGGCAACAGGCGGAAGAGAAGGCACGGCAAAATCTAGTGACGGAAGGCTTGAGCTTGGGCTATCTACACCAAAAGAACTTGGCGGCGCAGGTGGGCAAGGGACAAACCCTGAGCAAATGTTTGCAGCAGGGTACTCAGCCTGCTTCATCGGTGCACTGAAGCACGTTGCTGCTTCACAAAAAATTAGATTGTCAGACGACATTAGCGTAACTGGCGATGTGTCTATTGGGCCTATTGAGCAAGGCTTTGCCATAGCCGTCAAGCTTACTGTCGACCTTGGTGATATGGAAACAGGCAAGGCTCAGGCGCTAGTAGATGCAGCGCACCAAGTGTGCCCATACTCAAATGCTACTCGCGGCAATATTGAAGTAGAAATAGCACTAGCCTAAATAATTACAATGATTCAATGGCCACTGTCTCCCAGTGGCCATTGAGCCTGCGCTAAAGCCGTGCTTCAGCGGAATCGAAACCTCACAACTACCGAATTCTTTTGTTGTCCAATCCCAGAGCCACTGCGCCCACATCATCACTCAACCCAGTTAGTAAAGTTGGTGTTAAACGCTACCAGTCTCTTTCCTTATTGTTATTTATCGCCCCTGAAGTCTCGACTTGCTACTATGATCATGTAGAACGAACTCTTAGACAGAATTGCCCAAACTTGTAAAGAAACAGAACAAGCTGGATAGAACTAGAAAGGAAGAAGCATGAAACAATATGGGAACCACACTATGAGCTACTGCAAAATGCTAGCTACGCTAATTTGTGTACCAGCACTTTTTGCGTGCAGCGATGCCACAACTGAGCCTGCAAACCAGGCCGACGCTAGCGCTGCCATGAAAGATGTTGCAAAAGAAAATATGGGAAATAAGGCGGCCGAAGACAACGCTAGAGCAGAAATTACAGAGGGGTCATCTGATATGGCCTCAGGCGCTGATTATCATTCATTCTCTAATCCCGATGAAGTACGGGTAACGCATTTGGCATTAGATCTTAGCGCTAATTTTGATACTCAGCAGTTATCAGGGAGTGCAACGCTCAAGGTAGAGCGCACCAACCCAAAATACAATGAGCTTGTTCTTGATACTCGCGCTCTTAAAATTGAAACTGTTACCGTAAATGGTGAGGCAGTTCCCTTTACTTTAGGCGAAACCGATGTTGACCTAGGAACGCCTCTTTCCATCTCGTTACCCGAGAACGCCAATCAAGTTACCGTGAACTATGCCACATCACCAAGTGCGTCAGGCGTGCAGTGGCTCACACCAGCACAAACTGCAGGTAAAAAGCATCCGTTCTTATTTACTCAAGCTCAGGCCGTTCACGCCAGAAGCTTTATACCATTGCAAGATTCCCCACAAGTGCGTGTGACTTATGAGGCCACCATTAAAACACCGCCAAGCTTATTGGCAGTAATGAGCGCAGCAAACGATCCTCAAACGAAGCGCGATGGTGAATATACCTTTACCATGCCGCAGCCAATTCCTTCTTATCTTATTGCATTAGCCATTGGCGATCTGCAGTTTAAGGCCATGGGGGAGAGAACAGGGGTGTATGCCGAACCTGCGCTTCTTGAAAGTGCAGCTAAAGAGTTTGAAGACACCGAAGCAATGCTCGAAGTCACTGAAGAGACTTACGGCCCTTATCAGTGGGACAGATACGATCTTCTCATTTTACCACCATCGTTTCCCTTTGGTGGCATGGAAAACCCTCGTCTCTCGTTTATCACGCCAACTGTAATTGCGGGTGACAAAAGTCTAGTGTCTCTTATTGCACATGAGTTAGCTCATAGCTGGTCTGGAAATACAGTTACCAACGCTACATGGCGTGATTTGTGGCTAAACGAAGGCTTTACCACCTATTTAACCTATCGCATCATGGAAATGATTTATGGTCATGAGCGGTTTAAAAAAGAGGCCGTGCTAGGCTATCAAGACTTGCAAAACGATATCGCTGCGCTAGAACAAAACGATGAAATTCTTGCTATCGATTTACGTGGTCGTAACCCTGACGACGTATTTTCAAATATCCCTTACGAAAAAGGCGCGCTTTTTCTTCGAGAGTTAGAGCAAAAAGTAGGGCGTGAGAATTTTGATGCATTTTTAATGCAGTACTTCGAAGACTTTGCATTCAAAAGCATCACTACAGATACCTTTATCGACTATTTGAACGAGACGCTACTTAAGCAATATCCAGAAAAGTTAGACGCTGGGCGTATTCAGCAGTGGATTTTTGAACCTGGTATTCCAGAAGGTGCACCGAAGCCTGAGTCTGATGCTTTTGTTAATATCGATAAGGTACGCAGCGAATGGCTAGCGAATACCACGAAGGCAAGTGCCATTGACACTGTGCAATGGACAGTGCATGAATGGTTATACTTCCTTAACAATATGCCTGAGTCGTTAACCGACAAGCAGCTTGTCGAATTAGACAGTGCGTTTTCGCTAACAGAAACGCAAAACAACGAAATTGCCCACAGCTGGCTGATGATTGCGGTAGCCAATGAGTACAAGCCAGCATACGAGCGTTTATACAACTATCTGGTTAGCATTGGCCGCAACAAATTGGTTAAGCCGCTTTATCGCACACTTTCGCAAACACCAGAAGGGAAAGCATTTGCGAAAAAAGCATTTGAAGAGGCAAAGCCTGGCTACCATCCATTAACGATAAGAGCCAACGAAGGTTTTGTTAATTAAGCGCTTTATGAGTAATGAATTAAAGAGTGAGTAGGTAAAGCCTGTTCTCTCAGAATATACGCTGTATAAAGGCCCTATCAACTTTGGCTGGTAGGGCTTTTTTATGCATCTCAAATATGAAAACGGCAGCAAAAATGGTAGTGCAAATACCTGATATGAAGAATGTCTTTAAAATCTATTCGCCTGTGTTGCTACATAGCTTGAGTTGTTGCATTCTTGTTCATTATTCATTATTCATTATTCATTATTCATTATTCTTTTGTTTATGGTGCCAATGAGATAGGGTAAAAAACAAGAAATGTGACTCGAAATAAGTTAAAAAATAAACGTTACTACACGCTATGATGGCATGGACATGCTGCCACTTTATGGGAAGGAATCTATATGAAAAACATTTATGCCATATGTGCATTCGCCATTTTTGCCTCAAATATTGCAGCTGCAAAAACAGTAGTCGGCTATGCAGAGATGACACGGATTTATCAAGACTACATTGTTGGTGACGGGATCAGTAAACCCAAAATGCCAAAGTTTTATCTATTTGATACAGAAACAAATACTCTTCTAGCACGAGATAAGGTTATTGAAGTACTTGGCTTAGCGCCTTCTGACGTAGACAAAGTCAAAAACTTTATTGGCGACGCAATTGACCTCCCCAAATCGGTATCTGTACCGTCGTCATTGCTTAAACTTGAAGCAGACAATCAGTATGTAATGTTTTATTTCAATATGCCAAAAGATGCGTATGGGGCTGTGGTTGCTTACCACCCCACTATTAAGGAAGACCATGCCTTTTTGGTTAATACCGTTTCTGAGCGGTCCGATGTTCAGCTACTTTTAACATTCTAAAATTACACGCCAAGGAGTGGGTATGGAAATTCCTAGTCTAGAAAGAGAAAGCACGGCGACATGGCTGAAAGGCCCCTTAGTCGTTTTGTTTGCTATTGGCGCCTGTCTGCTTCTTTGGCAATACTTACTAACTAGTGATCGAGATAGTAAAAGCAACTTATTTATCGAGGCTTACCCCGTAACCGCTAGCAACGCCGTTCGAGTGTTCGGCCAGTTACAACCATTGCTTTCTTCTGTGGTTACCACCGATGTATCTGGCAAGATTGCAGAAGTTAACGTGAGCCCTGGTTCAGTCGTCAGTCGTGGTGATGTTTTGGTGAGACTGATGAATCCTTCCCTTAATCGAGAAATAGAAGAACTTGAACTTTCTATTTTGTCGAAAAAAGTGAAAGAAAAGTCTAACGTAATTACGTCTCAGCAGGCTCTGCTTGAGCAAAAAAATAATGTTACGTTTGCGACTTCTGACTTAAATTCACTTGAGATTGAATTGACCGCCACAGATCAGCTCTATCAGTCTGGTATCGTTTCCCGTCTCAACTATGTCAAGCTAAAGGCGAGTGTCGAGCGAGCGCGCGTTACTTTGGAAGCAGAAAAGGGAAAGTTGCAGTCATTAGCCAATACAAATCAAGCGTTATCAGAAGTCGCCCAGGCAGAGTTAAAGATCCTGCTTAATAAAAAGGATTACGTTGAGCAACAAGTGAAATCGCTGGATATTCTTGCTCAAGAAAGTGGCGTTGTGACGCTGATTAACGATGGGATGGAAGTTGGCTCAACGCTTCAAGAGGCAGACTTTGTTGCTCAAATTGCTGATCCACTGGATATGTATGCACGTCTTTCCGTTACCGCATCCGAGGCCGCGCAAGTAGAGGTGGGTATGAGTACGGTGATTAATATCAGAGGGGAAAGGGTAACCGCTAGAGTGTCACGCGTGTCTCCTTACGTTGTGGAAAATCAGATTGAGTTTGACGCTGCATTTGATGCGACATTGCCAGGCGGTGCAATTCCTAATATGAATATATCGGGAGAGGTCATATCCAAAGGCGAACAAGCTTTAGTGGGTTTACCTAAAATATCCCATGTAACGGATACGCGTAGTCGCTATACCCTGTATGTTCTCAATAAAAATACACAAACATTTGAGCTAAGACATGTGCTCATTAACGCCATTTCAGAAACCGAAATGTATGTGAGTGACGGGCTTGAAGTAGGCGAAACGGTACTTCTTGTCTCACCAGATGAATATGGATCTCGAGCGTCAATCAGTTATGCAGAAATCAGTTCCTAGAACGCTAATTAATTTACAAAACGTCAGCAAAAGCTTTGTTAGCGGAAAAGTCTCTTACCATGCTGTACGCAACGCCAACCTGCAAATCACAGAAGGCGATATGGCCTCAATTCGAGGCACCTCGGGTAGTGGAAAAACCACGCTGTTGTCTATTATTGGGCTACTCGAGGAGTTAACGGATGGTCAATACGGTTTGTGCGACTTCCCTACGACACAACTCAAAGAAAAGCAGCTGTCTATTCTGCGCAACAAAAACATAGGCTGGGTTTTTCAGAATTTCAACCTTATCAATGACCTGACTGTAGCGCAAAACGTTTGCGCCCCTCTGCGATACAACAAAAGTCTCAGCAGTAAAGCATATACAGCGCTGGTGACTGATGCGTTAATCGAAGTAGGCATGCTAGAGAAAGCCAATGCATTCCCTAGCCAATTGTCAGGAGGTCAGCAGCAGCGAGTGGCCATTGCACGAGCAATAATTAATAAGCCTGACATTATCTTGGCCGATGAACCTACCGGCAATTTGGATAAAGAAAATTCCGGTAAAGTCATGAGCCTGCTTCAGCGTTTAAACGATTCAGGCGCTACTATTTTGGTGGTAACTCATGATTTAGACATTGCCAATATGTTTCCAATCCAATACCGAATGGATGATGGAACATTGTCGCGACTGCACGTTAAAGCACCATGAAGCTTACTTTTCACAGCAATATTGTTCACGACCTCAAGGGCGCTGCTAGGCGCTGGCGTAATGCAAAGTTCCAATTCTTTGTCATTGCTTTATCAGTTAGCTTATTAACAGCCCTGATAAGTGTGTTGTTACAAGTTGGCGTGGTGGTTGGCTCAGACAGGCCTGATTTTGTGGGATCAAAGGCAGAGCTTATCACCTTAGTGCGAAGTAATATGAGCAATATAGTGAAGCCGGTTAAGGGGTTCCACGCTGAGAAATTAGAAAAAGTAGAAGGCGTATCCAAGGTCGCAAAATTGGGCGTCGAACGTTCCCAAGTTAAGGTGGGTAAAACGTTAAGCGACGAAGTGAATATTGGTTTTTTAAACGAAACGCTTATTGAATTATTAACACTCCCTTCCGATTTGAAATCACTCGAAAACAATACACAGTCTGTGTTTGTTACAGCTGGTTTTTGGCAAAAGTACCTAAGTGACTTCAATGTAGATGAAAAACCTCAAATCACAATCTACGATACCAAAACACCATACATAGTTGCTGGAATAGTGCCTGAGTCCATGTCGAGGTGGAGTACATTAGAAATAGGCGTTTATGCTCACGACAGTCAATTAGAGCACTTTGCTCCTTTTAGGTTAACTGAAAGAGAAAAGGCAGACCCTCAAAAATTACAGGATAATATTGTTTATACGCGCAATTATTTGCGTGGGGCGCCCCAGTACTATGTATTTGCAAAAATAGAGCCTGGTATTTCTATACCAGACTTGATGGGAGCATATGGGGTAGTCGATTTAGATGTTGGAAATGCAGTAGAATTTGTAGAAGAGCAACACAAACTGCTTATTACGGAAGGGGTAGAGCTTAATCCCATCACGAAAAACAAAATAATGGCGCAATGGCAAACTCTGCTATTTTTGTCGAGTATCTTGTTACTGGCTATTGTGAGTAGCTTGCTCTATTCCCAAATAGGGCAGCTCATTCAACGAAAGAAAGAGCTCACTATTAAACGAGCCATTGGTGCTGGAAAGGCTGACCTATTCAAAGAATGCTCTTTAGAATTATTACCGAACCTTATTGTTAGCCAAGTAGTGAGTTTTGGCCTGTACAGCTACGCACTTACTCAAATGTCAAACTCTGAAACTCTTACCACGTACTTCCAAACAGAAGCTCTTGCAGTAGATATAGCGCTATTTATCCCAGTTTCTTTATTGGTTTGCTTGTTGCTGTGCGCTGTTTTTAGTCTGCCCTACCTTTCTGCAATGCGAAGAATGACGTTATCGTCTAGCAAAAGCGACTCTCTCACCTCTTCACAGTTGCGTGTTTTAAAGCACAGTGCGTTTTTGCAAAAAGTCATGCTGATAACAAGCGTTTTCTTAATGACGCTTACCGTGCACGAGATAAAAAAAGTGGCTGATGCAAATACGTATTCATTGGATATGATTGAATTTCAGGTATTAAGTGAAAATTACGTAGCCTTAAGCGAAAACTTCAAAGAGGGTAACTTCGATAACAGATTTCTAAATAAAACCGCTATTTCCTTTGATTCATTTGTAAACCCCGTAGCAATGAGGGATACGGTTTCTATTGAGGGACAAACAGAGAAATCTGTGGAGGCCACCTCGCTGCATGTATCTGGAAATTTGTTCGCACTGGCAAATGTAAAGTTACTTGCTGGCGAGAGCGAAATGAGTCGAGATGAAGCGGTAGTAAACCAGCACCTTGCCCTGCGCTTTGCCAAGCAGCTTAAGCTAACTAACTTAGACGATTTGCTGGGACTGAAACTGGTGGTTGGCGGATTTATGAATACCAAAGTCGTAAAAATAGCAGGTATTGTTGAAAATGTTCCGCATTATGGTTTTTCGAATCGTGAGCGGCCCATTCTTTATAAGCCGTTTAGCACTATTCCTCAATTGTTAGAGAGAGGTTTTTTTGCATTAATCCAACAGCCTGATGCAGACGATTTTGAGGAGTTTTTAATTTCATGGGCGGATGAAAATGCAGGTTCTTACAGTATTGAGCGTGAATCTCTGGTAAGTCGGCAGCTTTTCAATATGGAATATCTTGAGAATACCACGCGACATAGTGCCCTTTCGGTATCCGGTATATTGGCTTTACTATTGCTGTTTAACATTTTTCATATTTCCCGAACCAATTTACAGCTAGAAGAGAAACGTTTGGGGGCATTACTGGCTATAGGAGCAAGTAAGAGAGCGTTGAGTATTCAAAATGGTCTCGCACAAGTTGTACCTTTTTTCGTGACCTTACCCGTCGTTTTGCTTGGCGTAGTAATATCTAGACGTTTTTTGGAAGACAACCTTCAGGTTAATATAGTGAATGGCCAGCACTTTTTAATTGCCGTAGCAGTCACTTTCTCCTTAATCACGCTGATCAATATTTTGTGTGCGAAGCACTTTCTGTCGAGACCCATTTCAAGACTGCTGTGAGCACTATTTAGCGCATAGCACCCAAACAACACCTAAACAGCACCCAAATAGTACCCAAACGCTAATCAGCTAACGCTGGATTAGCGATAAACAATATATCCATAATAATGGCTGGATCCCATTGTCGCATGGCGGTCTCACTGGCTATGCGGATATCGTCTAACTCACTAATTGTGGCAACGGAAAACGATTTATCCACAATAATATGCACGAGTAAATAAATGTCTCTTCCGCTTTTACTTATTCTTACTTCAACATGTTGATAGGGCACTGCAATCAAGGTTTGCTTTAACCGCTTTTCAATTACAGCTGTCACTGACTCAGGCGGAGCCTTATTAATCACTTCTTTTAGGCTGTCGAGCATAATTTTAAAAGGCACTGGCAATATCGCAAGGCCTAATATTATAAGCAAAACGGGGTCGACCAAGGAGGCATACTCAGCAAAACGGGTTTGCTCAATACCATACGCAGTGGCAAACCCTAATAGAATGGAAGCACTCAATACGCCATCTACAAACCAAGTGTGAGCTTCTACCGCCACTAGGTCTGAGCGCAATGGCTTGCTTTGATACTTCATGTAGCCAGACACAGCAAAGCACGCAGTAGTAGCAATAACACCGTAAATTATTGCATAGCCATACTCAGCCTTTATTCCGCCGTCTGTAAGGCTACCAATAGCCCCCACAACGGCATATAAGCATGTGGCAATGATAACAATGGATTTGAATAAGTTTAACGTAGGCTCTATTGCCGTATAGCCGAAATGAAAACGGTCGTCATCGGGCAGTTGCACTAAATTTGCTACTTTCAGGGTGAGTAACGACATGAAAAAGGCAATGAGTGAGTATGCGCCGTCAAATAGGATGGCGGCTGAATGGGTAATAAAGGCAAAGCCAAGTGCGATAAATACAAACAAACCCGCTACGTAAAACGATACACGTAGTAAGGTTTTTTCTTTAGTGTGGTGAAAACCTATGGCCATTTTCGGCTCAAAGACTCAAGTGTTAATATTCGGCGGATAATACGCTTGTTTTAGAAATAAGATAGCGAATTTATGCTGGGCGACGAATAATTTTTTTGTTCTTGATTAGTGCGCTTTTTAATCAAAAAATAGCGCAGATTAATAAATAGATTGTCCTTACGCCATTACTGCTATGCTTAGGGCAACTTGATAATAGGAAGGGCATGCTTTGTCTAACCCAAAAACAGATGCCCAAGCTACTGATGCCCAAGCTATTGATACCAAGGGCACTGATACCAAAGCTGCTGATGCCCAAAATACTGGCAAACAAACTCAAACAAAAAAGCCCTCTCAGGCGCAAGAAGCTAATCGGCTAATTACCGAGGCGGTTATTCAACTTACCTTGGTAATTGAAACAATGCACAGCCGTATTAATCCGCTGAATTGGCTTTCGCCATCAATACAAGCATCAATACAAGCATCAACACAATCATCAACACCAAAATCAAAACAGGCGCTTAGCAGTGGTATTACAGGCATGGTGTACGACAGTATACGCAGCATCACTAGCGAGGTAAGCAAGCACATTAGCATGCCGCTCTCGGTATTAAACGACAGTTTGAATAACAGAGGCAGCGGCAGCCTCAAAGACAATGTCGTTGGCAGTGATAATGCAAACGGCAATGTAAGCGAAGCAACACCGCCATCATCAACGCATTCACCATCACCTTCGCCGATAAAGCCTACATTACTCTCAGCCATAAATGGCGTAATAGGCGATTATCTTTATACACAGCAAAGTCCGCTGTCCATCGCAATGACGTTTCGTCAACACGGCAATGATATAGAGTTAGACGCATTGTCGCGGCACATCGCAGAGTCCGAAGGCAAGCTTCTCATCATGGTGCACGGCTTATGTATGAACGATGTGCAGTGGCGGCAAAGTGAGCACGACCATGGTTATCATCTTGCTAATGACCTCTCATGCCCCACGGTTTACTTACACTACAATACGGGGCGGCATATCTACCAAAATGGGATGGAGTTGAACGCGCTATTAGGCGAGTTGACGAGCCAGTTTCACTCTCTACAAAGCCGGTATTCATTAGATATTTCAGTTGTTGCCCATAGCATGGGCGGGTTGGTCACAAGAAGCGCGCTTTATTATGCTAAAGCTGCAATATCAGAAGCGGCGGCAATCACAGAGGCAGCCGAAGAAAATGCACAGTGGGCCGAGTATTTGAAAAAAATAGTGTTTCTTGGCACCCCACATCACGGTGCGCCCCTTGAAAAAGCGGGTAACTGGGTAGACCTATTTTTAGGTATGCATCACTTCACGGCTCCTTTAACACGCATTACTCAAATTCGCAGTGCAGGTATTGCCGACCTTCGGCACGGATATATCGTTGAAAGCGACACTCACTCTGAACGGCGTTTTGATTTTGTTAACGATCAACGCAAACCTATTCCACTGCCTGATGGGGTAGCGTGTTTTGCCATTGCAACAACGTCCTCGGCATCGCCTAACGCTATAAATAAGCATCTCGTTGGTGATGGTTTAGTGCCCCTTAATAGCGCACTAGGTATTCATAAAAATGAAGCGTTTAACCTTAATTTTAAACCAGAGAATCAGTGGGTGGGGAATAACATCAGTCACCTTGGATTGCTGGGCAATAAAACCGTTTACGACGTTATTCACCGATGGCTTTCAGAGGGCGCTTATTAACGAATAAACGCCTTCCATTCTTGCAGTAAATGTTTGAAATCTGCCAAGCCGCAACCTGCTTGCATCTCTTGGTCGTAATCTTCGGCAAATTCTTTGTGGCTGGTTTCGTTGTGATTGAGGGTAAGTATTACTTCGTCGTCTTCAATGGTTAACGTATATTCCTTGCCAATAAATTGGTAATCAGGAATGTTGCGACACAGCAGGTTTTCAATGGCCTCTAGCACCGTATTAATGCTTGCGCGATCTGTGCCTAAATCGTTACTTAACCAATCACCAAAAGCTTCGCATTCAATATCACATTTGGCGGAAGGCTCACCTAACATGTCAGTGCGAAATTGAAAATCCATTAGGCTTCCTTAGGCATTTGATAAACATGACCGGTTAATTCGAGTTCAGTGAGGTACACCCGTACATCAAATTCAATTTGATGGTAATCGGGCAGCATGTGTTGGCAGAGCTTGTAAAAGGCTTTGTTATGCTCTTTTTCTTTAAGGTGGGCTAATTCATGCACCACTATCATTTTCAAAAATGGCTCTGGCGTGTTTTTAAACAAGCTGCTTACTCGCAATTCATTTTTACTCTTTAATTTACCGCCTTGTACCCGAGATACATAGGAGTGCAATCCAAGGGCGTGGTTCACAATATGGATTTTTTTATCGTATATGACCTTACTCAACGGTTGAGTTTTTTTCATATACTGGTTTTTAAGCCCCATCACATATTCGCGTAAGTCGTTGTCGTTTGCCACTGAGTGAGTGGTAGGGTAACGAGTGCGCAGCCAATCTCCCAGCGCGTTGTCGTCAATCATCTGTTGAATTTGTTGTTGCAGTCTCTCAGGGTAGTGTGAGAGATATTGAAGCCTGCTACTCATATTAGCACTCATACTGATGAATCATTCAATTTGCTTTGCTTACTTTCAACGTCCGGGCTGTCAACGTCCGGGCTGTCACCTGGCTGGCCTTCAATGTCTTGATTAACAATTGGCGCCAGCTGCTGCTTTATTTCTTCTACGTGGGTAACGGGTATTTGAATATCAATACTGACCTGCTGTGCATAGCGACAGTCGGCAATATTTCCCGACGCTTGCTGAACCAAATGCCTAACAAATTGTTCGTGCTTAAAGTCTACATCAACGGTAAGCGTGTGAAGAGTAACTTCTTCTCGTACAGTGAGCTGTTCAATGGCTTGCTGCGCCGATGCAGAATAAGCGCGAACAAGACCGCCAGCACCCAGCTTTATACCGCCAAAGTAACGAGTCACTACAATCATTACATCGCCAATATTTTTATGCTGAAGCACGTTTAAAATAGGTTTGCCGGCTGTGCCACTTGGCTCGCCATCATCGGCCATAGCAGCGCTTACGGGAGAGCTTGGAGGACCAAAAATATAGGCCCAGCAGTGATGTCGTGCATCGGGATAGCGCTTCTTTACTTCATCAAGCACGGCCATTGCGCTCTCGCGAGAGTTGGCAAATGCTGCCATCGCAATAAACTTGCTTTTCTTTACTTCAAACAGGACTTCAACCTGATTGGCGGGAACGGGATAATTCATGTGATAAGTATAACCCATTGCGCAGCTGCAATTAAGCGGGTCGTAGAGGTAGTGCATTAGAATACGAAATAGATGTGATTGATGAAATTGAAAGAAATGCTTAAAACTGTGGGCCTATTTTAGCGCAGAGATATGCGAAATGTATGATTTAAGAATGCTATCAGGTCCAACATTTTTCATTTACAGTCCTGCTCTAAGAGTGAGTGAAATGACTCTGAACCCAACAAAATTAGACTCTGTTGAATGAATAAGGTATACATTCCAATCTCCTTATGCTCACTAACTTATGAAAGGAATTACGCCTTCTAAACGCTTTATGTCAACCTCGCTGATATCAGCAAAACGTTTAAAATGAGCAGGCCATTGACGAAAATAACACTCAATCTCAGCAATAATCTTTTTGGCCTGAGCATTATTTAAACCAAAGCGTTTAGCTTGCGACAGAATATTATCGATACTCGCATAGCGGCCATCATCACCAAGCCCTAGGCCGTGCTGCTTTGAGTTATTAATTGGAGTAATATCGTAAGCGGGGCTCAAGCGCCACGTTTGCTCAACAAAATTGTACAAAAATGCATGGTTACGGCTGTGGTCATCTGTATTACCTATAAATACGTTAAATACCATTCGCCTAAATAGTTCAGTAGCATCATCCGCAAATTTACCTGTATGGTGGCGAATAAACTCAGCCAGTTCAGCATAGCTATAGTAAGTAGCTAAATCGCTTAACGCGACTTTAGGCCTTTGCAACAAGCTATTGGCGCTCAAAAAATGATGGGTTGGTAAGCCATCGCTTACGTCAAAACGCTCAACCAAAAGAACGTCTCCATTTTCTGTTTCATGAATGCAGGTATTTGCAGAACGAATCCCCAATTCATTAGCCATACGCATAGCACCATGCTCAGCTCTAACTAAATTGAACAAATCGTCTTGACGATTAAACTTTGCCAAATAAAGTTTCTCACCAATTTTCACTGATGTTTTAGGCCTTGCTCCACCCATACTTTGACCAAACTCAAAGGCTTTTTTTGCCTCGAGTGAAATAGCCTTATCAGCGAGTAAATCGTCCTTGGCTCGATCTAAAAACGCTAAGTCGGCTAACGTGTTTTTATTTGTTTTATGCTTTGATGCACTGCGCGACAAACTAAAAACCAAAGCACCAACACCATATCCAGACCCAGCTAGTAAAAACTGAAGTTCGTTTTTGGGTCTAGTGTTATGCAGTGAAAGTATAAGTTTACGACCCCATGAGTCAGCACCGGCATCACTTAATACGCCAAATATACCTTTATTCGCCGAATAGCTAAAAATGCCAGATTGTAGCGGTAAATGCACAGGATCAAGAGCAAACGCATCTGGCCGTGCGAGGTAACTTTTACCGTAGTTAAACTCCCCACGACCTGTTTGTGTGTTTAGCTTGAAAAAGCCACAAATAATGGGGGCGTCTTCCAAACCATCAATAAAAACATAAGCCTCAGAAGTCATCATTAATCTCCTGAGTTTTACGGCCTTTGCGCTGCCTTGCATTATAACCACCAGCATCCGCAACCAACTCATTAACCTCGTCTAACAACGAGCCTTGTAGCTGAAGCGCAACTAAAGCCTCAAACAATATATCGCTTTTTACCACCTCGCCTTGCTCAAGTTTTTGCACCGTTGAACGGGATACGCCTATCATTTTCGCAAACGTACTTTGGGTATAATTCAAAGTGCGATGCTGACGTATTAAATCACCCAATTTATTCGCCAACTTTGACGCTTGCTCAGATCTCATAAATGAACACTTAATCAGTCATTAATTCATTAAAGACTACTTTAGCAGTATTTAATTAGCATGCAAGATGATTTGAATATATACAAAGCATGTTTAAAGCAGCGATCGACATTCTGTAAACAAAGCCTAGTGCTCTCACGACAACAAAAACTAGCTACTTAAACTTTCTGCTATATGTAGAGAGAACAGGCAGCGAGTATTTGTCAATTTTATGTTGACACTTGTCTTGTCAATGTTATATTGACGTTATTATTGCTACTCAAAGGAGGCGATTATTGACATTGCAAAGGAAAAAGAGCTCAGGAATAAAGTTGCTGACTTTATTCTAAACTGGCACACGGATAGTAAACCGGAAGCTTTAGATAATGCTACCTCGGAGGATTATTCTGGTTTAATTGTTGAGGCTTATATTGCAGCGGACGAAGCTAACAAATCACTCGCGCAGTGGGTTCAGTCTGGGCGTAGAGCGGGGTTAAGTTGGGCGGAAATAGGTAAATTACTTGGTATTAGTCGTCAAGCTGCACAACAACGTTTCTCCACGGAAACCAATGCAATCTATTCAGATGAAGCTGACTTTGACCCTCGGGATAGCACTCGCACTACTCGCAGGGGCGTCACTGTATTCAACGAGGCTAAAATTATGCGAGAAGAGGGCGCCAAGGGGAGAAAGATCGTCGGCGCAACGTGGCTGACTCTCTATTTTACCCAAACGGACTCACCAGTGGAAAATATCCGTGTTGTTTCTTTGCGAGGGTCAAGCTTAGTGAAAGAATATGAAAATGAGGGCTGGGATCTCGCTTTCACGTGGACCCCTTATAGGTACTTCACTCGGCCAGAGAAGTAACCAAATACACCTAAACTGAGCGTCCTCAAGTCGCTTTTAAAATGCTTTTACATAGGAAAAAATTTGTGAAAATTGACAGTAAATCGATACCTTATTATGCGGCGGCCCTACTTTTGACAGCTACTATTGTTGCACCCCTATTAGGTCGTATGGAACCTCAAGTAATTTTTGGTTTAAGTAATCAATTTTGGTCAGGATTTATTGGTGCGTCATCACTTGGGGGTATGATAATTATTCTAGCTTTATCATTAAGCAATCAAAAAACATCAAAGTCTTAAAAGCCAAAGCAGCAAGTACAGATGTCGTTGCCATAACCTCCGGCTATTCTGGGGCAGGTTTTAAGCTGCCCTTGGAGACTGTCGCTATGTCTAGCAAATCTATATTGTAACTAGCGTCATTGAGTTTAAAGGGTATTTGTAAATCTTTTACATAAGAACGGCCTTCAAACGCTTTAATTGCGCTGCTCTCGAGTAATACTTTTCATTAATTAGAGCACCTTATTATCAAACACCAATTTATGTTGTAAGTAGCCTTTAGGTGCATTGTGTTATCAGTCATTTATGGTTTACTGAGCACATGAATTAGTTTCGTTAGTCACTTGTATAACACCACTGACAAAATAAAAAACGGTGTGCTAAGTGTTAGTGAATTACCTACGTTAGAACGGTTATGTCCCCAGAACGATTTATACCTTTTCGCAAAGCCGATGTTGTTTCCATGTGTAACGATGTCCTCATTAACAAAGAAACCGCTGATGCTGATAGCACTGCTACTTCCTTTGAGGTGTTTTGCAACTTGTTGGTGAGCCGCATTCACTTTCAGTATCACGAGCAGCTAGAGCGCTTGAAAAACAGCTACGCGCTATTCGACCCCAACAAAGATACCCGCACGCTGAAAGACATTACAGATAGCGAACGTAAGGCCGTCCAAAAAGACTTCGCCAGTGAGTTTTCCACATTATTAGATTCTGCCAACTTTGAAAAAGTCACCGATACTGATTTAGAAGATGCGCTTCATGAAGAGTCGCTGTTTAAAGTTCGCTTGGCGGTGAGTTTTGACGATTTTCAAGAAGTCGTGTTTTATCGCCGAGGTGAATCGGTTAAAACAGAAACGCTACGTACGTTCTTTGGTTTGCGCAAAAAATCGATATCGTTCACCAACTACGATCGAGTGGCGGTTTATATTACCTTTAAAGATAAAGACTACTTCGACCAACGCAAAAACACTAAAAAACAGCTTCCTGTCACTTTCACCCCTGGGGCCACTATTATTAAGCTGTTTCAAAACGTGCCCAAAGCAGATTTGGAAATGCTGTTTCCAAACAGTGAAGTGAAAATGCGTCCGCTCGATAAACTTATCATTGGGGCGTCGGCAACGGTCGGTGGCATTGTTGTGTTAGTGACGAAATTAGGGGCGTCTATATTACTGCTGTCGTCGTTTCTCGCGTTTTGGTTGGGGCTTAAAGATGAGTCAGTAGAGCTTACTAAGCAAAGCCTTATTACTTTTGGTATTGGTATGGGGGTTTTTGGCAGCTTTGTTTTTAAAGAATGGACGAAGTTTAAAAATCGAAAAATACGGTTTATGAAAGCCTTATCAGACAACCTTTATTTTAAGAATTTAGATAACAACGCTGGCGTGTTTCACACTCTGGTAGATGCCGCAGAAGAGGAAGACTGTAAAGAAGCTTTATTGGCTTATACATTCTTATTGAAACATGAAGGAGCAGTGATGAGCGCAGATGAACTCGATAAAGAAATTGAAGCTTGGTTTAAGCAAACTCACCATTGCACCTTAGACTTTGATGTGTCTGATGCTATCGATAAATTAGTTAAAATGAAGCTGGTAGAAAAAAACAAAGAGCGATTCACGGCTAAGCCGTTAAAAAGTGCCATTAACGAATTAGACGAGTATTGGGATAATATTTACCAAGGCTAGCTTTGTAGGTTTAGTTTTTAAAGGTGTATCTATTGAAGGTCATGTCTTGCAGGGCCATCTTTTGCAGATACAGCTTACTCCAAAAACAAACCTATTCAAATAATGGCCGAATTGCCTATAGATAAAGATAAAAAGTGGTTATTTGAGCTATTCACATATTGCTCTATATTCTAGCATTTAAATGGGCTCACGTTTTTTGTAGTAGGTATATAATGTTTTCAATTCATGTAGAAAGAGTAATCGATAAACCTATCCACGATGTGTTTGCGATGCTAAGCGATCACGAAAACTATGCGCAGTTTAAAGGCGTGGATGAAGCGAACTTACTCGTTCATGGTAAGGACGATAAAAACGGGTTAGGCGCTGTGCGTGAAATTATCGCAGGTGGCGCTAATCTACATGAAGAAATTGTCGCGTTTGAGCCTCCTTATAAACTTGGCTACAAGGTTATAAAGTCGAAACCGTTGCCTTACGATCATCAGCTAGGCGAAATAACTCTAAAAGAAATAGACGGTAAAACCCACGCAACGTGGCGCTCAAAAGGCCATATCACTATTTTCTTGTTGGGAAGTTTGTATTTCGATAAGCAAATTCAAAAAAACGGTGGAAGAGCGTTTGGTAGTATCTTAAAGCAGATTGGCAATTCATAACGTGAGCCAGAGTGCTCAATCTCTTTTTCTATCGATATGGCGGGCAAGTGCGTTATTAAAGTGGACCTGACCCCCTTTTATTTATAGAGGTCGCTGTGTTTGTATTTATCGATGAAAAAGCGGATTAGTACACCAATTATGGCGGCCAACGGCACTGCAACTAAAAGCCCTAAAAAGCCGAACAAGCTACCAAAAATAGACAGCGACATAATCAGCCACACTGGGTGTAATCCTACAGAGTCACCAACGAGTTTGGGCGTAATAAAGTTGCCCTCAACGGCTTGACCAAACACGAAAATTCCCACTACCATCGCAACTGAAATCCACTCATTCCAAAACTGAAATAAAGCCAAACCCAACGCAAGTAATCCGCCCAAGATAGCGCCTAAATAGGGGATGAAGCTTATCAATCCTGCTGCAAACCCCACCACTAGACCAAACTTAAGGCCCACAAGCATTAGCGAGATGGCATAGTAAACGCCTAAAATAATGCATACGGAGCCTGTGCCGCGAATAAATCCAGCTAAGGTTTTATCTATTTTTTTCAATAAGTCGCGAATAACGGGTTCATGTTTGCGAGGAAGTAAATCGTAAATAGTTGAACTCATGCGGTGCCAATCTAAAAGTAGATAAACCGCTACTACAGGCACAATGACAAACAGCATTGCCAAATCGATGATGTTTGCAGCAGAGCTAAATGCTGTACTTAAAAACTCACCCCCACGTTCTTTTACAACCTCACCAGCAGAATTCATCACTGAGCGTAATGTTGTACTTTCACCAAACACTGACGGGAGTGTTTTACTTAACCACACACTTAAACTGTTGAACAAATCTGGGCCAGATTCGAATAAGCTTATTGCTTGCGACACGATTGCCGGTACAACAAGAAGCGCAATGAGCACAAAAATGAGCGTTGCTGAAAGTGTAATAAGGGCAGTAGCCGCGGGTCGGCTGAATCCTTTACTCTCCAATTTTTCAGCGACTGGGTTGAGAATGTAGGCAACCACTGCACCTAAAATAAACGGTAGCAGCACATCGCCTAAAAACCACAGTACAAGAATGAGTGCGCCGAGGGCGAGTGCCCAGTATTGAATCTGCCTTTTTCCTGTAGATGTCATATGTCCTTACTCCCTGTTATACACTGTAACTAAGCGGTGCAATAGCTTATAAAGCTCCTGCATTGCCCATGTCTTATCATCTATGCTCTATTATCTATGTACTTTTAATTTTGCTATTCGCTGCAAACGGCCGGTGCGAAGCTGCAAATAAAGGTGTAGTGCTGCTTTACGTCTGCTATTGGCGTATTGTTCAACCTTTTATCAATAAAGCGCTGAGTTTCTTTTTTAAGGCGATGCAGTAAGGTCTCGCGGTCTTCATCTGACATAAAGCTGTGAGCTATAGCGTTTGTATTTAACTCAACCAATTCATCCCACGATAAATTGAAGTGCGATACCGCTACATAAAACTCATCGGTTAGATTACTGCTCCACATGCCTCTATCATCGGTTGAAAGCGTCACCGGCACGCCTGTTCGCAGATACTCCGGAAAGGGGTGGGCATCAATGCTCTCGGCGTATTCTAGTAGCAGGTTGGATATGAGGTTAATCTCTACTAGGTAGGGAGAGTTGCGCATCATCAATAGCGTGTCTGGGTCTTCAATCAGATTATACCCATGGCCAATCCTGTCTGCGCCTAGCAGCAATGTATCTCTAATGTGAGTATTAGGCTCATCCGACTCACCGGCATGAACACTTAGCGATACCGGTGGTGACTGAGCACGAAGCTTACGTAGTGTGGGCAAAAAGCGCAGTGGATACCCTCTGTCATTATCTTCTCTGCCCACAAAGTTGATGCCAACAAAATAGTCTCTATTCTCATTAATAAACGTCCATGCTTCTTCAAGCTGTTGTTCAGCGTTAGGTAAGAAGCGAACAATCGCTAGTTGGAAGCGCACTTGCACATTGGTATCTACCGCAGCGTCGCTTTCTAACATCTCTACAAACAGTTCGGCAGTAGCTTTGGGCGTATAAGCAAAGCCATCTGGAAAGCGCATGCCGGTTACTTGGATTTGGGTTTCTAAGTACAGTACGTTCTCTTTTTGATAGGCCTGCATGTTCTTAAGCAGTAAATGTGTTTGTATATGTGGGTTAAGCAGCATGTCGCCCAAGCGTTGCCAATGAGTCTGAAAAAATTCGTCGCGGCCCTCGTGAGGCTTATCCAATCTAATACTGTTTAGAAACCCCTGCTTTTGCGTCTTGCTTAAGTTGGTAAGCAGGGTGTAATTGCTTTTTTCGCAGCTAGAGAGCTGCTCGTAAGTAAAGGCTGAAATGGTGTGGAACATCAAAAGCTGAGGATTAAAGCCAAATTCGTTCGTGCCGTAACCATTACATAATGTGGGTTTTGTTTTTGTGTAATAGGTATAGCCGCCGTTTTGCTTTGAATTTGTGGCGATATCCCACCACCACTCGCTCATGCCAGCGCCGGAAAGGTGATGATGAATATCACCGCCTTTGGGCATGGCATGTAAGAAGTTATACATTTGCGCTGGTGTTGCGCGTTGTTTAAATGCCGTGAACCATTCGTTCATATACGTTGAGGAAGGTGCCGCAACAATGTGCAAGCTGAAAGTAAGTAAGCACAAAAGCGCTATAGTGCGAATGAACAATTAACTATCCTCTTTGTGACAGGCTGCAAGCTTTCAAACAATCCATCAAAATCAGTGTGGTTTTTTACATTAAGCCGTTTTGACAGGCTTGCTTTAATGAGTTCATTGTATACGTCATTGTCATATAAGCATAATATCTCTATAGTTCACTTAAGGCTCCCGAAGTCTATTTATAAGCACTTTGCGAGTTCACTATACGTCACTTTATTCTTTCCAAACGCATTCTGGTTCTCCAATTACATGAAAATATTGCATACGTCTGACTGGCATTTAGGGCAGAGCTTTTTTACAAAAAGCCGAAAGTTCGAACATGACGCCTTTTTGAAATGGCTTTTAACTGAAGTCGACACTCATGGAATTGATGCAGTGATTGTGGCGGGCGATGTGTTTGATACAGGTACACCTCCTAGCTACGCCCGAGAGCTTTATCATGCTTTCATTGGTGCGCTGCAAGGTCGGCAATGCACTCTTGTTGTACTGGGGGGAAACCACGACTCTGTTTCTGTACTTAACGAGAGTAAATCGCTGCTTAAGTATTTAAATAGTCACGTTATCGCTAGCACGTTTGGTGATAGCGCCGAACAGGTTATTGCGCTTAAAAATAGCACCGATGAGGTTGGCGCTATTTTATGTGCCGTGCCGTTTATTCGCCCAAAAGATGTGTTGGTGAGTACAGCAGGGCAAAGTGCGATAGATAAGCGCCATGCGTTGGGTGAGGCAATAAAGCAACATTACGCAATGTTATATCAGCAAGCCATTGCGCTTCGACATTCGATTGCAGCACAAACACAGCGGCAGGCCGAGACTATTCCTATAGTTGCTACAGGCCACTTAACGGCGCTGGGCGTAAGTCAGTCTGAAAGCGTGCGGGATATTTATATCGGTACGTTAGAAGGGTTTGATGCAGGTGGCTTTCCGCCGGCCGATTACATTGCCTTAGGCCATATCCACCGCCCACAAAAAGTAGCTAAAACCGAGCATATTCGCTACTCAGGCTCGCCAATACCGTTAAGCTTTGATGAACTCAATACGCAAAAGCAGGTTGTTATGGTGGAGTTTACATTAGGCCAAACCGCCATCACGCCGATCCCCGTTCCGCGCTTTCAAGCCATGGAGGTGATCAAAGGGGATTTAGCGAACATTGAATTAGCCATTAATAACAGCAGCGCTATTGCTGATGCCACAGAGCTTTCCCCTGTGTGGCTGTGTATTGAAGTTGAAACCCAAGATTACCTCACGGACTTGCAACAGCGTATACAGACCTTGTTGGAAGGTAAAAACGCCGAAATATTACAACTTAAACGTGTGAGAAAAAGCGCCACTAAGAGCTTAAGTGAAACAAAAAACAGGCAACTGAGCGAGCTGTCGGTAAAAGAGGTGTTTGAGGCGCGGTTGGCCCTTGAAGATTTTGACAGCCTTGAGGTGAACGACAGCCTTGAGCGAGAAAACAGCCTTGAGCGAGAAAACAGCCCTGAGCGAGAAAACAGCCCTGAGCCAGATGAAAGCACACCCACTCAAGCATCATCAACAAATCGCAAAGCGCGCATAACACACCTGTTTTCAGAGGCAGTAGAGCGAGTTCACGCTAATGATGAGGATAATGATGCCACTGCGACTAGCAACAAAGCAGATAAGGAGCAGGCGAAGTGAAAATATTAACCCTGCGACTTAAAAACCTAAATGCCTTAAAAGGCGAGTGGAAGATAGATTTTACCCAGTCACCTTTTGTTGATAACGGTTTATTTGCCATTACCGGGCCAACCGGTGCGGGTAAAACCACATTGCTCGATGCCATCTGTTTAGCGCTTTATCATCAAACGCCTCGTTTAGGCACTATCTCTTCTACGGCGAACGATATTATGACTCGCGGCACGGCAGAGTGCTTGGCAGAGGTGGAGTTTGATATTAAAGGCAAAGCTTATCGTGCATTTTGGAGTATGCGCAGAGCGCGAGGCAAGGCCGATGGCAATTTGCAAAGTGCCGACGTTGAACTCGCCGAAGTAGACACTGGCAAAGTTCTAGCAACCCAGGTTCGACCTAAAAGTGATGAAGTAGAACGACTTACTGGGCTTAACTTTGACCGCTTTACTAAGTCGATGATGCTGTCTCAAGGCGACTTTGCGGCATTTTTGAATGCTAATGAAAATGACAGAGCCGAGCTATTAGAAGAGCTCACGGGAACAGAAATTTACGGTCAAATTTCCCAAGCGGTGCATGCCCAATTTTCTGAGGCTAAACAAAAAAAGAAAGACTTTGGGTTAATGCTAGAGGGCGTAACCCTGCTTAGCGAACATGAAACTCAGACGCTAAACGATGAACTCACACAGACCAAACAACACATTGCTGATTTATCTGCAGAGCTTCACGTATTGCACCAGCAAAAGCAGTGGCAAGATGCAGTTAAAGAAAATGAACACGCCGTAAACGAGGCGCAAAATTTACAAAAAACAGCGCAGAGTGACGCAGACGAGGCAAAAAGTAAGCTGGATAAATTAGCGCAAAGTGAACCTGCCGAGGTGCTACGAGTTCCTTACTTTAAATATAAATCGATTCAAGATGACGTGACTGTTTATGAGGGGAGACTGAAAGAAAAAGAACAGCAGTTACCTCATGCTCAGGCAGCATGCAGCGAGGCGCAACAATCTGTCGCGCAGGCCGAGGAAGCGCTGAAAGAAGCAAAGACTCATAATATTCGCCTTGAAGAACGCATCAATAATCATGTGTTGCCGATAGATAATAAAATTCAGCAGACCACAGACACACTGAGCGAGTTAACCAATACAATATCAACGTTAACGGAATCTCTTGGTGAGCAAGCGCAAGAAAAGTCGCGAATTGAAAAGGCTTTTTCTCAGCAGCGCGCGCTTAAAGAAGAATTATCGTCTTACTTACAGTCGCACAGGCACATTGGCAATATTGCTGAGCACATAAGCGGCTGGAGCGAATCTGCCCTAGGCATAAATAACGAACGAGGACTAATAAACTCGTGGGTAGCTAAGCGCAATGACAGTGCCCACACGTTAAGTCAGCTATCAGAAAAGGTAAGCCAGCGCTTTGATGAAGTATCAAAATTTACTGTAGAAAGTGAAGGGCTAAGCGAGCAAGTGGAGAGCTATCAACATGCACTTAACTTGCTGTTAAATGGTAATGAAAAAGCAACACTAAGTGATGAAGTTGCAGTAAAGCTTAAACACTGGGATAACATTATTCAGTGCGACCATTTGCAGCAACAATATAAAGCATTTACTGATGATCTGAATAGTATTGCGACAGGTGATGAAGCTCGCAATAACGAAAAAGCGACGCAAAAAGCCAAGCGCGATAGTTTGGTGGATGACTACAAAAATACGAAAGCAAGATTAAAAGACATCGATGAGATCATATCGCTGAACAACGAGGTAGCGCATTTACGTGCTCAACTTAATGACGGCGAGGCGTGCCCTGTATGCGGTGCAAATGAACACAAAGTAGACTCGGTAAATATTGATGTGCCCGCAACAGTGCAAAAGCGAGATGCTCTCAAAAAACAGTTAGAAGATATAGAGCAAGAGGGCACAAAAGCCAAAGACGCACTAGCAAAAGCAGAGATGGCTATTGAGCAAGCCCTTGTAAATAAAAACGCCATAACAGAGCGGTTAGAAAAAATAAAAGTGCAGTGGCAACAGCAGCAAGAAGTGATTAGTCACGCCATCGACTCAGCGTTTAGCGAAATACCGGTTGAAGACAACGCTCAATTTACACGCTTTAGTAACGCATACAAAGCGCGTATCGACTCTCTCAATAGGCAGTTAAAAGATATTGAGCGGGCGGAGCAACAGTTAACCGACGAAAAAGCCAAGCACCACAATGCACAGCGTGAGCTATCAAATGCAAATGGTGAGCACCAGTTACTGTTACAGCAACAGCAAAACGTGCAGGCATCCATTGCTGAGCTGGAAAAAGATATTGAGCAAAAACAGCGAGCACTCGATGAAAAAGAAAGCGCACTAATTGCAACTATAGCCGACGTTATTCGAGATAATGTGAATACTGCTGGCGCTACTATTTCTTGTGCTACTACTGCTGGCGCTAACACCTCTGGCCCTAGCACTTCTGGTGTTAACACTGTTGAAGGTAAGCACACTGAAGTCGAGTTTGATGCTCCCGAACCTCAACACTTAACCCAATGGTTAAAAGAAAAGGCCGACGCACTTAACGATTATAAAGCTAAGCAGCATGAGCTTGAATTACTGTTGCCAAGCATTTATACCTTTAACGAGAATCTCGCCACGCTTACCCGCGACATAGCGACTTATCAGCAGCAGTTGAACGACAATGCAGAAAAGGTGAAGCAATATGAAGATTCCCTGTCGTCATTACACGCTAAACGACAGGAGGTATTTCCTGAGCAAAGCATCACAACAGTGCGACAAACCGCCACTGAAAACATAGAGCGCATCGAGAAGCAGTTAACTGAATTTCGAGCTAAGCAGCAGAGCGCCAATAACACTGCCGCTCGCCTAGATGCGGAAAAAGAGCAGCTTATCGAGCAGTTAACTGCTAAACGAGGGCAGCTTGATATTGCTCGTAGTGATTTTGAAAGCCTGCTTACTAAAAGCCCCTTCGAAAGCGAAGAGGCCTTTACTCAATCGCTACTTGATGAAGAAACCCGAGAGCAGCTTGTTGCGCTTAAGCATTCGATTACGCAAAAGCTGCAACATGCTGAGTTACTGGTGGCTAATGCAGTTGCACAGCAAGAAAAGCTTGTAGCGAACGAGAGTGCTCAGCACTGGCAGCAGTTGCTTGATGAACACGGGCCGCTGCAGGTTAGCGAGAATATAGCTGAGAAAAATGAGCGTAAAGACGGGTTGTTGTCCTCTCAAGGTAAAATAGCTCAGCAGTTAGCAGCCAATGCACAGGCACAAGAAAAACAGCAGAAATTAATAGAGGAAATGGCGCGTTTTGAGGCCTATTACGACGATATTACGTACTTACATTCATTAATTGGTTCTGCCAGTGGCGATAAGTTTAGGCGCTTTGCTCAAGGCCTTACGCTAGATAACTTAGTTGTGCTGGCCAATCAGCAGCTTGATAAGTTACACGGGCGTTATCAATTAATTCGCAAAGAAAATGAAGGCCTAGGGCTCAGCGTAGTTGATACTTGGCAAGGCGATGTATTACGAGATACGAAAACTTTGTCTGGGGGCGAAAGCTTTCTGGTTAGCTTGGCGCTCGCACTCTCTTTGTCTGATTTGGTAAGTTTTAAAACCAGTATCGACTCCCTGTTCTTAGATGAAGGGTTTGGCACACTAGATGCTGAAACCTTAGATGTGGCCTTAGATGCACTTGATAATCTCAATGCTAGCGGCAAAATGATAGGTGTTATCAGCCATATCGAGGCAATGAAAGAGCGTATTCCTACTCAGTTAAAGGTAATAAAGCGAAACGGCGTAGGTTTGAGTGCATTAGAAAAGCAGTATGCTATCGAAAACGTGACAGCCTAAGGTTGTATTTGTTAAGGCGAGTTACGCTACACTGTTGGTATGCATAGTGTTAAACGCTTTTGGCTTAAGGGCTAAAAGGTAAAGAGCTTAAAAGATAAAAAGGATAAACATGAATTTACGGAATGATGGTAAAAAGCGAAATAAGCTATTTATAGCAGGTGCATTAGTATTAGCTATAACTGGCGTAGCAGGTTGCAGCGACAGTGAAGTAGGTGATGTGTCTCTTGGATTATTTACCACCAAAGATATTAAAATAGACGCGTTAGTCGACCCCATAGTGACGGGCGTTACCTGTCATATTTCTAGCATCGAAGCCGATCTAGACTTTTCAGATCCGTCTGATAGCGCCATCGCCTGCAGACAAACCGGGCCGATAACCGCGGAAATGCTGGCGAGTATCGATAAATCGCCTTCCGGTGATGTGATTTTTAGAAAGTCTAAAAGTGTGTTTTTCAAAAACATGAAGCTTCGCCGCATTTACGACGAAGAATCAAAAACACTGATGTATTTGTCATACAGCACAAAAGAAACATCGGGCAGTTATAAGCACAGTCTTTCTACAGTGCCTTTATGGGAAACCGAGGCGTTTAATTAAGCGCTGATATTGGCTAAAGCAGCGCCAATAAACGTTGTCATGGTAATGAGCGCTAGGTTAAAACATGCGGGTGTAAACCAGTGTGGCGCTCAATGCAGTGTCGTCATCGGTGAGTGGACTGTCGCTTATGCTGCTATCAAAAAATGTAGCGCCCACGTCAACTCGGGTCATGCCGCCTAAAAACTTCCCCGTAGACATTGCTACTCTTACTTCGGTATTTGTCGCGCTGCTGCCTTCATACAAACCTCTAAATGCAGTGACTTCTTCAGGACGCACGCCGTAGTAATAGTCCACATAGTTACTGTCTTGAAAGCTAAGACCAACAGAGGGCTCAATCAAAAAGCCATTAATTCTGAATTGTTTACCTATTCGCGCGGTGGCTTGAAAACCATCGTATTTACCTAGCATATCGGCATTGGTGGATAAGGAGTATGTCCAGCCTTGCGTGTTGTAATTTGCACTTATTCCAGCGGCAAAACTAAAGTCTCTATCGTCCATTCCTTCAAAGATAAAGCTGTCGGATTCCTCGTAACCGGCGAACACGGGGACTAACTGTGCATCGACTGAGAAGCCCTCTTTTTGAAATACCTGGTAGCTAACAAAAGGCCCATACACCCTGAGTTTTTCGCCGGCATAACCAATAATAGGAATAGGAATAATTCGGTTATCGAAGCCCGCGTAAACATCTTGCGATGCGTTCATGCCAAAACCATACATCCAGCCTTGAGGTTGCTGTGGTGCTTGTGCATGCGTAAATGTAGAAGCTGTCAGTGCTGACAGCAAGCCGCCTAGTATTAAACCTGTTTGTATTTTCAATTTCGAGCCTCCTTTTAAATAACATTTTATTCGACCGTTTAAAGCAACGTTTAAATCAGAGTTTGAACAGAACTTAAAACAGAACTTAAAATAAAACCTTAAACAAGAATACATTCAATGGGTCATAATTGATCAGCACTACGCGTGAGTGAGTGTAACCAAGTGTTGCTGCTGTCCCCTGACTTAGCGTTAAACTTATTAGCTGGTGTTTTTTAAGCGAAATCGTGAAGAGTGTAAAAACCACCTTAGTTGATGATAGCGCCTGTGATAAAGTGAAGAGCGATGAAGTAACGAAATATGACATAAATTGACGAGAAAATGGTGAAGCACGAATACATTATTGGCATCGACGGCGGAGGTTCACACTGCCGGGCTGTGTTGCAAAATAGCGATGGAAAGTTAGTGGGAGAGGGAGTCTCTGGGGCATCAAATATAATGAGCGACCCCCAACAGGCACTGCAATCAATAGTGAGTGCATGCAATGCAGCAATAGCCGATGCCAACCTGTCGCTTTCTCTGTCTGAACTGGTGGTAATGGCAGGTCTTGCCGGCGCCAACATTCCTAAAGCAAAGACCTATTTTCTGTCATTGCCAATGCCGTTTAAACGCATTCACGTAATGAGCGATTTGCATGCCGCCTGCTTTGGTGCCCATGAAGGCGCAAACGGTGGCCTAATTATCTGCGGCACTGGCTCGGCAGCTACGTGTCATCGCGATGGCACATTTAAAGATATTGGTGGTTATGGACTTAGTTTAGGCGACAATGGCAGCGCAGCGTGGCTTGGTCTTCAGGCAGTCAAAAATACCTTGCTTACGATGGATGGCGTTCATCAAGAAAGCGCGCTTGCAAAGCGAGTGGTTGAGCAACTCCAAGCACGCACAGCCAGCGATGTTGTTACTATTACCTCCACTTACAAACCCAGTCATTATGGAGAGCTGGCACCCCTTGTTACAGCATGTCATGAAGGAGGCTGTGAAGCAGCTACCGCTATTCTTCACGAAGGTGCGCGCTACATCCAAGCTATTATTAACATCTTAAACGACCATTCTCGTGGCTTTTATAAAAGAGCTGTTAATAAAATAGATGGCGAACAACCCGCTGAAAATTCATCGATTATACCTGTGTGTATTGTCGGCGGTCTTGCACAAACCTATATTCCATTAATGCCCCAAAATATTCAGAAGTTATTATGCTCGCCAAAAACAAACGCTCAGCGCGGTGCAATAGGGTACTTTTCTCAAGTTGATGGGGCTTTTGATGAAGTGAAAGAGGGCTTTAAGTAACAGAAGGCTCATGGCAAGAGAACTTGTAGTTAAATAGCTTTTAGTCACAGAGCTGTTTACTAACAAAGCTATTTACTAACAAAGCTTTGGGCGGAATGAGTTGTAAGATAAATGTGGTTTAAATAAATAAGGTGGCTTGCGCCACCTTATTTTGTAAATAACGTTTAACCGTTAACTTACGCTATTCCCTTGTGCGATAAAAACTCATCGTAGTTGCCATCAAAATGGTTAAGCTCTTGGTCTTTTATTTCTATAATCTGGGTGGCTAGCGAAGAAACAAACTCTCGGTCGTGGCTAACAAAAATAACCGTGCCGTCAAATTTGTAAATCGCATTGTTGAGCGCTTCGATAGACTCCATATCCATGTGGTTGGTAGGCTCATCTAGCACAAGCACGTTGATATCTTGAAGCATTAGCTTGCCAAACAGTAGGCGGTTTTTCTCACCACCTGAACACACTTGCACTTTCTTATTAAAATCGTCAGACGTAAACAGTAAGCGTCCCAGCATGCCTTTTATTTGAAGGTCATCATGCTTCGGACTGCGCCATTGGCTCATCCAATCAAATAATGTCATATCTTTGGCAAAGAATTTGGCGTTGTCTTGTGGAATGTAACCTATCGCTGCGTTTTCCGCCCATTTAATGTTGCCCATTGTTGGCGCTAAATCGCCCACTAGGGTTTTCAATAGCGTGGTTTTACCTGCGCCGTTTTCACCAATAATCGCCAGTCGCTGACCTGCTTCAAGCAGCAAGTTAACGTTGCTGAAAAGCGGAAGGTCGGGATAGCTATGGCCTAGTTCTTCAAGGGTTATTGCTAAGCGATGCAGTTTTTTGTGCTGCTTATACACAATGTAAGGTTTACGGCGACTCGACGCTTTCACCTCAGACAATTCAATTTTTTCTAAACGGCGAGCACGTGAAGTTGCCTGCTTTGCTTTTGACGCATTTGCAGAAAATCGCGCAACGAAGCCCTGAAGCTCTTCAATTTCAGCTGATTTTTTCGCATTTTCGTTGAGCAGTTGCTCTTGCACTAACATTGCAGCCTGAACGTAATCGTCGTAATTACCTGGGTAAGTACGAAGTTCGCCGTAGTCGATATCCGACATATGAGTACACACTGAGTTTAAGAAGTGTCTATCATGGGAAATAATGATCATGGTAGATTTACGCTTGTTAAGCTCTTCCGCTAACCAGCTTATGGTGTAAATATCCAAGTTGTTGGTTGGCTCATCAAGTAGCAAAATATCAGGTTCTGCAAACAAGGCTTGAGCAAGAAGAACACGCACTTTTTTACCCGGTGCAATTTCTTTCATTAGGCCAAAGTGGTAGCTTTCATCAATACCGGCAGAGCTTAATATATCGCCTGCTCGCGCTTCAGCTGTGTAACCGTCCATTTCGGCGAACTGGGTTTCAAGATCGGCAACACGCATACCGTCTGCTTCGCTCATATCAGGCTTGCTGTAAATGGCGTCGCGTTCTTGCTTTACTTCCCATAATTCACGGTCGCCCATGATAACGGTGTCAACTGCGCTAAATTCTTCAAATGCGAATTGGTTCTGACTTAAAATACCGAGTTTAGTACCCGGTGCCATAGAGACATTGCCAGAAGTCGGTGTCAGTTCACCGCTCAAAATTTTCATGAAGGTAGACTTGCCGCATCCGTTTGCACCAATTAGGCCGTAACGGTTGCCGTTGCCAAATTTGGCAGAAATGTTTTCAAACAGTGGCTTAGAGCCAAACTGCATCGTAATATTAGCGGTGGTTATCAAAACAGGTATCCAGGGGAGTAAATCAGAAGATAAAGCTGGGCGCGTTTGTACGCCGAGGCAGCTTGCATTGCGCGCGCACTATAAGGAAATAAGGGCAATATGTCGAGGAAATTTTGAGCTATTGCCCTTATCTTCACATAAATGTCTCAATTAATGCTCTAATTCCTTCGAACTGAAAAGTGGATGCTGTAAAAGGCTTACAGTCATCTATTCAGATTGTGCGCTAAAGCAAATAGGGACTATGAGGAGCAATACCCCTATGCAGATAGCCTGTGTCTGTGGCTATCTAATGCTGGTAGGGTGATAGGCGAGCTATCCACTGCTGCTAAAGGCGCTAAATCATCTGTCGCCGGCAGCGCTACATCATGGTCTTTTGCGGCCTCATGCTGAGCTAAAAAGTGCTTTCCTGCGCTCACGCCCACTTTATAATCATGACGCAAGTCGCTATCCGTACTCCCAAGAAGCTTGCTGTGCAAGGGTTTGCCAGCAAATATTTGGATGATCTCCACATCTGCTGGTGGGTTTGCGATAAACGCTAACTCTTGCTGATAAGCCTGTTCGTGCTGCACTAAATAATTAATCGTTTTGGGGCAGTGGCCGGTTGCGCACACTAACGATTTCAGTTTGTGCAGCCACGCCGAACGCGCTTGAAAATTAATATCGCCGGTGCGAATAACAACAATTTTTCTTGCGCCTCGGTCGTACGCTTCTCGCACGGGCAGGGGAGCCGCCAAACCGCCATCTAAGTAAAAATCTGATGTAGGTGCCGCTGGCTCAATACAACGGGCATTGTACTTGCCATTTATGGCCTTTTGGGCAGCACCTTTGCGAGCACCTTCGCCCGTTGAGGTATTGCTATAAGAAGGCACGTCAAAAGGTTCAGCGTTACTAGTCGCAATTTTATAAGAGCTAGCGTTATAGTCTGTTGTAAGCTCTACGCCTTGTTTGTACAAAAAAGGGAGGGCACTGGACGCTTTGAGAAGCTCGCGCCATTGATTAGCACTTCCAGTTGGGCTTAGGAAATAAGGCTTCCGGTCGCGAGAGTTTGTAGCGGTAATCAATAGCTCTCTATCTCCTAAATTTTCAGTTGCGGCACTAAAATCTAATAGTCGATTTGTTTCTTTGGTTTTGTCGAAATACCAATCTAAATCAACAATATGCTTACCCACCAAGCCGCGGCCCAGTTGAAAAAAACGTTTGTGACGAGACAAACCTCTAATCAAGCGTTTTGCATATCCTTTTTGCCGCGCTAAAAAGCTGGTTAAGTTTTGAGAACCTGCTGAAGTTCCAATAAACATGTCGAAAGGGTCGTAATTTTCAGCCAACCACGCGTCGAGCACGCCAGCGGTAAAAATTCCTCGCTGTCCTCCACCTTCTGCAATAAGCGCTAGCTTAGTGCGCTCGTTTGCTTGAGGTGAGGTTGACGATGGGGCTGGGGTATTCATTTTGTTTCCTGTTCAACCGATAGTTAAGATGAAACAAAGGATATGGCGTTTTACGCCAATGCGAAAATTGAAAGAATGAATCGCAGTGATAGGAAAAATACAGTGACCTGGAAAGCGGAATAAAAAAAGCAATGTGCAAAAAAGACGTCCCTGTCAACACACTTACACACAAACACATTTGCCGTTAGGCAGAATTACATCGAAAGGCCGTGAGATTTGTACCACTTTCCTTTGTAAAGTCTTTCTATGACAGCCTGCTTTTCCCAGCTAAATAAATATAGCCAGTCGTTATCAATAAGCTCTTGCAACATGGTGTGTTTATTCACAATGTCGAGAATTTTGTGATTTGGGGCAACGATATAAACACCCAGCCGTTGAGGTTGGTGAACCCAGCGCTCACCGTTGTGAAGCGACTGTTTTGAAAGCCCTATTCTCAAGTCGCCAGAATTGCCTTCAAAAACACCAATGTTGTTGCCAAGGGCGTTGTGAAGCACCTTATTTCCGCTGCCCAACTTTTCGTTATCGGTTACAGACGCGTTGTACTGCGCGTTAATCCAGTGGGTAACAATCATCGGCGCTGTCATTAAGGTTTCAAGCACAGAAGAATCTACATCATTTTGCCAGGTATAGTCGTGTAAAAAGCTTTTGCCTTCTAAGTCTACTCCTCGAGTGCGCTGTCGAGGTCCGATAATAAACGACGCGTTACCTGCAAGGCCCCACTCAGGCTGAACTTGAGACCAGTCTTTTGCGCGGTGCTGAAAGCGCTGATCCCGCTTCTTGTCCGATTCAAACTGTAAATTGGTACTGTAGTGTTTTGCCCTTTCTTTTTGCGCGTGGTGCTTAGCTTTTAGCAGCCAGTTTTTTACTTTCTCTGGTACTGAATTATCAAAACACTCCACATCATCGGTGGTGGTGTTATGCAGGGCAGGGATGAAACGCGTATTGCCTGCAATTTTGTGACCCATTGTTTTCAGCACGCTGCGAACCTCTTCGTCATTGAGAAGTTGTGCTAGTACACGCACATTAACCTCGCCAGATTGACCGCCGCAGGCGCCGCAATCCAACCCTGCGGCATGCAGATTATTTCTAGACTTGCTGCCATGACCTACCAGCAAAACAGTAGGAGAGAACTTAACCATTCCCATCATTTTAAGCGCACCTGCAGCAAGGGCCACTTTATCAACTAGGCCGATAGGGCCGTTTTCATTTTTAATTTCCCAATTGCGTTCATGACTTAGTGAATTCATCGGGTTTTCTTTACTCGATGGCAGCCAAGAATTTTTTAGAAGTTTAAAGGCATACCACCACCCTGCAGACTCCACCATTGAAAAGCTTCCAAGTGGCGACTTACTCCATTTGTGCCACGTAGAGCGCTGCTGAATAAATTCGGTGCGATAAGATTCAGTACCCGTTTCCGATACTAAAAGCTGCGGAGCAAGAAGCCCGGGAAGTTGAGGACGCTTAGCTTCTGTATTTGCCGGTGCATAGGCTACAGGCATTCCAAAAAAGCCTGCAAACCCCATGGTTTTCACTGAAGGACTTTGAAGTTCTAAAACACGGCGAATGACTTCAGAGCGAACATCAATGCAAAAAATTGCCTGTACATCTGCGTGGGTTTGCTCAGCCGGAGTACAGCTGATCAATTTTGCCTGTAGCCGCTGTTGCTGTTCATACTCGTAGGCATACATCATTACCCACTGGCTTTGCTCTTCTCGTTTAAACTGCGCTATTCTTGCCGGGAGTTGATTTAATACGTAAGACCATCTTGTTCTTACTTGGTTAGCTTCTACTGCATGGTGTTTTTCATAATACCGATACACAATGAGTTCCCAAGCAAGACGAATAGCGAGTAAACCCTGCAGTTCGTTTTCGTCTTTAAGCCAAGTGCGATAAGCGATATAAGAAGACCACCCGTTAATACTCATAATGAGCGCGTAGAAATAGTCTTGCGCTTTGCTGGTATCTAGCGCCAGTGTTTTACTCGCTTCAAGTAGAAGGCCATCAACACTTGTTGGTAGAGTTTCAAATACTTTCTTAAGCCCGCGGGTATTCATCAGTACGTTGATGCCGGCGTCGTGCTTTAACCCATTGAGCCAACTTTTATATAAAGTGTCGGCGGCAGAATTGCTTTCAACGTGAACCAGCGGTGATTCGTGTTGATAGTACGCGGCGCAAAACTGACTGATTTGAAATAAGCATTCATCTTGCCAGGTCATCTCACTGGCCGAGCGATAGCTGTCGAAATACTTCGTAATTAGCGGTAGAGCAATTTTTTGCCTCGAATCGCCTAGCGTAGACAAAAACGTTGCGCTATCAAGCGTAATGTCATACTGCGCTAAACTGTGGGAAATTGCATGGTCTGAGATCTCTCCCTCTTTATACAAATCTAACCAATGAGACGCTGGCATGACGGTTGATATACCAGCTAGGGCATGTACTTTTGCAGATACGTCTTGCTGCGAGCTACTTATTAGCTTCCAAAACGGGTTTACCGCAATTAATTTATCTAGGGGGAAATTTGGAGCCACTCCCTCGCAAGCTTGGGCTGCAGCTTTTTGAATACGCTTCTCGTCAAGGCTAGAAGCGTTAAGTGAGATAACGGTCATTACTTACTCCCAATTTTAGAGACTGAGGCCACATGATTACCTTGTGTTTTTCTTTCACGCAGCGGTATTGGATATAGTTTTAATGTGACTTTGGTAAACCATTCATCGAGGTAAAACCCTGCAAACAAGAGCTGTTTAAAACGTTTTACAAGTATATGGCTAGCAAATGTCTGCATGGCAAAGTGCAGCGCAAATAGCGTGACTAACAGTGCTGATACCCATATGTCCATTAGCGAAAACATGCCAATTGGGGCCGGGTAAGCGGGCACAATATAGCTTTGAATAATGCCTTTTATTGTTGCGTAAAAGCTTACAAGAGCAATGGTGATAGCCACTAAGATATACATTTGCGTTTGGTCTGAATTAGCCGTACGCATGGCAAGAAACGAGGTGAATGCCAGCGCCATCAGTACCCAGGGGCTTGCCGGGCCTTGATAGCTGGATAAAGAGAAGCTAGCGGCAATGGTAAGAGAGGTTATGAACGCCGCGTTTAGCCAGTCGGCATAAAGGGGGGCTCGATGGGCGCTAATATTGTGCTCTAAGGTTTCATAAACCGCCGAACCTGTATTTAAAAACGCATAGGCCTTATAAAACGAGTGAGCAACCAAGTGGATTAGCGCAAGTGAATACAATCCCATGGCGCACTCAATGAGCATTAACCCCATTTGTGATGATGTTGACCAGGCAAGGCGTACTTTGATAGTGACTCGTGTGGTCATTATCAGCGCACTGAAAAACACACTCAATCCAGCCACCGCTAAAAGCATCCATTGGGCTGGGGGGCTAACAGCAATGAGGGGGGCAAAAGCCAGCAATAAATAGCCGCCTAAGTTTATAACACCAGCATGAAGTAGTGCGCTCACTGGTGTGGGAGCCTCAACAATATTTATCAACCAGCCATGTGCCGGAAGCTGAGCGCATTTAAGTAATGCAGCAGCACTTATTAGGCAGGCGGCATACGTAGTTAAATGAGTGTTAGTTAAATGAGTATTAGTTAATTGGGTATTAGTGAAGGTTGATTGGGATTGGCTAAGCTGGCTTGCTTCATTCACGAGATACAAAATTTCATCGATATACAAGGTGTCGAATGTTAAAAACAGCAATACAAAGGCACCCGCCATTAAACACTCTGAGGTGCGAGCTAAAATAAACTTTTTATGCGCCGCAATAATGGCGCGTGGGCGCTCGGGATAAAGTAGCAGTAAGTTGTGCAAAGAAAGACTGACCGCTAGCCATCCTGCCCAGAAAATAATGAGGTGGTTGGCTAAGATAGTAATAACCACAGAGGACAAGGTAAGCTGCATCCAGCGCAAGAAACGGGGGTAGCAGGCTTCACCGACTAAGTAATTGCGAGAAAACCGCATAAGGATGGTGCCTATTGCTACAACCGTTAGCATAACAATGGCTTTCATAGGGGAAATAGAGACTAACATGACACCCACTGCAGTTGTCCCCTCATCAGTAAGCATGCTGCTAGAAAGGCCAGTAACTAAAGACACGACAAGAAGTGTGATGCTTCCCACAATAGCGACTTCCTCGATGTTGACAGTTGAGAACAATGTGGCTTTTTTGCTGGAAAACCAAGACAGTATGGCCCAGAACAGTGGCAACGAAATTAGCAAAAATGCGCTGGTTTGAGGTGACATGTTTTACTCCTTTTTTGTTTTAAGCAGTAAAGCACGGTTTTTTTCATTTAAAAAATAGATATATATTTAAAAATCGTTCGTATTTTTAACTGTGTTAATTTTTTGTTTTAAGTAAAATATTGAAAAGTATATTGAATGTGAATTTATGTTGGCAATTCGTTCTGTTTAATGAATGTTTATGTTTAATAATTTGAATTTTATTTTATATTCATTGAGGGCGATCATTACGCTAACAGAATTTTTGTATAACGAAGCATGCAACCGACAACCCCTATTCTTCACTTTCCCAACGACTTAGCGCAGGCAACTGCTTTTATTAAAGCAGGTGAGTGCGTGGCTATTAAAACCGAGACGGTATACGGCCTTGCTGCCGATGCATCGAACGAAGATGCGGTGAAAGCCATTTTTAAAGCCAAAGCGCGACCAGCCACAAACCCGCTTATTGTTCACATTGCCAGTATTGCTGATATGAAAAAGTGGGCACGGGATATTCCATCGCGGGCTTATTTATTGGCTGAAAAATATTGGCCGGGGCCGTTATCCCTATTACTAAAAAAGCAGCCATGGGTAAGCAATACCGTCACCGGTGGGCAAGATACCGTGGTGCTGAGAATGCCAGCGAGTGATGATTTCATATCGTTAATCAACGCCGCGGGTGTTGGGCTTGCTGCTCCCTCTGCCAACAAATATAAGTTTATAAGCCCAACTAGCGCTGACCACGTGCTTACGTCTTTACATGGACGAATTGCCGCAGTGGTAGATGGAGGAAGGGCGGAAGTGGGTATTGAGTCGACCATTATTGATGTAACGGGAGAGACGCCCTGCATATTGAGGCCTGGGCCTATCAACCGCGACAGCCTGAAGCGTGACTTACAAACCGAAGTCACTTTCAAAAACAATGAAGGTCTTACTGTACCAGGCAGTGTTTTACAGCATTATCAGCCGAATACGCCAGTGAAGATGCTTTCCAGAGACGCGCTAATGCAAAAGAGATTTACTAAAAGCGAAGGCTTAATATCTCATTCATCTTACACATGGCCTTTAGAAAAAAGAAACCACATTCAACTTTCTCCGATGCCTCAGCAATACAGTCGCGACTTTTATGATGCATTGCATCAACTGGATAAACAGGGTCTGAGTTGTATTTACATCGAAGCCTTACCTAAAACCGAATCGTGGTTCGCACTGAATAATCGATTAAGCCGAGTAGTGGCTTTGGGCTAATTTTTCGTCTGTTCAATCAACTGCTGAACGTGGGGGGAACTCGTTTTTTCGATAGTGTAACGGCATAAAAATGTTCGTAGGCGTCGGGCAGACTTTGTTGAATATGTAAAAGGCCATTGGCAATTTCATCGCGAACTACCACTTCAGGCATTATTGAAAAGGCGCCGCTATCTCGTGCTAACAATCTAAGCATCGCCATGTCGTTGGTTTCTGCCTTTATTTTGGGGGTGTATTGAAATTTGGCGCAGGCAATACTAAATGCAGAGCGAATTTCACTGTTTTGGGAAGGCAGAACCCAAGTAGCATCGCCATAACTATTGGGGAATTTACGGGTTCGCTGTGGTTTGGTAGGGCCAATGATCTCAATGGCTTGGCGGGAAACCAATTCGCTGTGCCATATGGCGTTCTGCTGGCCTAATTCAACATTGTGGTTGGTGAGTATAATATCGAATTTAAAGCTAGAAAGGCCATCGAGCAGGTTTTCTAGGCTATCTGTTTGCAAAGAGAAAGTAGCAAATTTATCGTTGATAAGCGGTAGCGTAAAACTTTCTACAAAGTTTCGAGACAAGTTCGATAATACGCCAATTGAAACGTGCCTATGTTGAGTGGGTAGCCCCTTATTGATCAAACTCTCTAGTTCTTCGCCTTTCGAAAATATGTCGTCGGCGTAGGCAAGTACCTGCTTACCCTCGGGCGTTAGAATAAGTGAACGCCCCTTGCGGGTGAGAAGCTCTATACCTAAGTGCTGTTGAAACTGTTTAAGCTGGGCCGATATAGCCGACTGCGAGAGGTGAATTTCGTTGGCTACTTGGGTTAAATTACCGGTATTCGCGACGCGCCAAAAATAATACAAATGATGATAGTTCATTCTCGACACGAGGTTATCTCCGCTACTTAATTTACTGTAAATAATACCTTAATTTGTATCAGCTTCACATGCTCTTATACACGCCAAAATCATGGAAAGTAAAAATATAAGTAAAAATATAAGTAAAAATTAATATGAACCGAAGTTTTGTCGTGAAGGTAAAAAATGACGAAAAGTTAATGTTTACGAAGTAAGGATGTTCACTATGAAGACAATTTCAAAGGTATTGGTTACGGGGCTAACTGCGCTTGTAATGATGTCGGGTCACGTGCATGCAGAGGCTATTAGTTCTGACAGTGTTATGCAGTCACAATATGCCCAATACAATAAAAGTCAGCTCATTGAGATGGTGAACCGAGAAGATGTGCAAAATAAATTGGTGAGCTTAGGAATAAGCGGTGACGATGCCATTGCCCGTATTAATGGCATGACCGACAGTGAAATCGCACAGCTTAACAATGACATTAACGAAGCCCCAGCAGGAGGCATTGTTGGTGCAGTTCTTACTGTGTTAGCCGTTATCGCTATTTTAGATCTTGCAGGTGTGACAGACGTTTATCCGTTTATTCGTCCTATTAGCAACTAATTAGTATGCTAAATAGCGTAAAGCGAGCCTGCTTTAGAGCAGGCTTTTTATTGTTTACCTTTTTGCTTACAGCCTGCCAATCTTCTCCGCAGGCCGATAGATTAAAGCAAGAGGGGATGGCATCGCTCCCCTCCACTTATATTATAGATGATGTTCCTTTCTACCCTCAGGAACAGTTTTACTGCGGGCCGACAACATTATCTGAAGTATTCGGATTTTATGGTGTAGATATTCCTCCCGAAGCCATTGCGCCTAAAATTTTTCTTCCAGACAAGAATGGTAGCTTACAACTTGAGATGGTTAGCGCTGCTCGCTCTTACGGTTTTCTGCCTTATTCGTCTCGCGGAACGCTGACGTCGATTATCGAGTTAATAAACGACGATATCCCTATTATTGTGTTTCAAAACTTATCTATTCAGTTATTACCGCAGTGGCACTACGCTGTTGTGTTTGGTCACAACAACGAAAAAGGTACGGTTACTTTGCATACCGGCGTTACAGAGCGACACGAAATGTCTTTGTCCCTATTTGAAAAAACATGGGCGCGAGGTAATTATTGGTTTTTGGCGCCTGTGCCGCCGGGTATTGCTAGTTCAGCCATGGAGCCTTTCACTTATATTAGTGCCGCTTACGACATGCTTAAAATAGGCAAAGACGATGTGGCGCTGCCACTGTTAAAAACAGCAGCAAAGCAATGGCCCTCTGAGTGGTTAAGCTTTTTTCTGATTGCTAATTATTACGCTCAACAAGATAGCTTGACTGCGCTTCGTTGGTTCAGTGACGGCTATCCAGTAGCAAAAAAACAGCAGCCATTTGTGCACAATTATATAATCGAGCTGTTAAAGCATGGCAAGCGTGATAAAGCGAAAGAAATAGCTGACAGTGCACTGGATACGTTCCCCAATGATGATGCGATAGCAGCGGTTATCGCTGAAAACGCCCTGTAATATTGCGATAGACTCACTAAGCTACGAGCAGTAGTTGCCTGCGTGGCGTAAGAGTTGCTTTATATTTTATTGTGTTCCAATAGCAATGCAGAAAAAAATATTAAGCAATCTGCGGGGGAGTGGACTAGCGTGGGGTTTATAAACGATTTAGCGCCCAAACAACTGGCAGCGATAGCCGGTTTATTGTTGGCTGTTGTAGTCCTTTTTTTGGTGAAACGCCTTTTTTTGGTGCGTTTGAAAGAAAAAGCTCGCTCTGAAACAAGCAGTATGTCGGGTATGTATCGGGTACTGGTTTTGTCTTTAAACGCACCCCTTAGCCTAACTATTTGGGTAATATTTTTACTGCTTGTAAAAAGCGTTGTTTCTGTTTTTAAGGTAGACGATGAACGCACACTCACTGTACTTAACGTACTTATTGAGTCGAGCATTATCATCACACTGTTCCTTTTCTTAGAGCGTTTTCTTACCTATTCTCTTCGTCGCTACAAAGACCAATCGTCTTTAGTTAAAAATACCAGTGCCATTGCCGGTGGGGCGCTTCGGGCAGTATTAGCGGTTCTGGCCATTCTCATTATTTTAAGCGCGATGGGTATTTCTATAACGCCCATTGTGGCTTCACTAGGTATCACTTCTTTGGCGGTGGCGTTAGCACTGCAGCCTACCCTTGAAAACTTTTTTTCAGGCATTCAGTTAGTGATGGATAAGCCTATTCGTATAGGTGATTACATAGAGCTAGATTCAGGCGAGCAAGGCTTTGTTGAAAAGATTGGATGGCGCTCTACCTGGGTAAGAATGCTACCTAACAATATTGTTATTGTGCCAAACAGCAAGCTGTCTAATTCAAAGCTGATTAATTATTACTATCCCGAGCGGGAGCTATCGGTGCCTGTTGAAGTGGGCGTGCATTACAGTTCTGACTTAGATCACGTAGAAAGAGTGTGTTTAGAGGTAGCCAAACATACACTGCACACCCATGAATACGGAGTAGATACCTACGAACCGTTTGTGCTTTTTCATACCTTTGATAGTTCGAGCATTAACCTTACGGTAATGCTGCGAACCCGTGAATACTTCAACCGCTTCTTTATCAAAAGTGCGTTTATTAAATTGCTTAAAAAGCGCTTTGACGAAGAGGGCATCGTTATCCCATTTCCTATTGCTGCAATTAATCTTAAACAGGAGCAACAGCAAGAGCAGCAACAGGAGCAGCAGCAAGGCCAGAAATAAAAACAGCAACAAGGCCATAAATAAAAACAGCAATAGGAGTAAGCCAATTGCCATAGGGAACAAGGTTGTTAGTGCTATCTATTTCTTGTTAAAAAGTAATCGGCACTCACGTATTTTCCGCCGCCGTAAATAAGTAGTACGAGTAACATAACAAAATAGGTAGCGGCGAATTCAATGCCATTATTTAACACCACAATATTGCCACTTGAAGTAAGCCAGTCGTAATTGCCGTGGGTTTGAAGGAGCGATTTGGCAGCAGCAAGCTTCTCAGGAGCGCCCATAATGCGCTCGTTTAGCAAAATAGTACCATCAGCCAGCCACGAAGAAGGATCAGAAATCGCTAGCCAGCCGTTTTTTCCATGCACGGTGACCATGGCCACCAGCATGGTTATTAGCAAAGGAACGCTAACTAGTCTGGTAACCAAGCCAAACAAAAGAAAGATGCCGCCCACCAGTTCGGCCGCTGTAGCCAGTAGCGCAAGTACAAATGGAAAGGGTAGCCCCAAACCGTAATCTTCATTACCGAACCAATCTACTATTCCTGAAAAGCTGCTGGCTTTATTCCAACCGGCCTGAATCATAACTGGCGCTAGATAAAGCCTTATTAATAGTAATGCTACCCCATCGAAATGGTGTAAACGCTTAACAGTATTGTCGTATTTTGAAATGAGCACGGCGATAAACCTTAAATGTGAATTTTTAAATAAGAACGCCTGACGTGCCAAAAAATTTCACGCCATAAAATTTCATGTTTTGTGGAGTATTACTCTGACAACGGTATCATCATTAAGTCTTGCGCCGCATAAACCGGGTGGTGTGTAGCGGCGAAAATAGCATCTTTTAACGCATTCAGCCCTTTTTCACTGCGCTTCATAATATGGGATAGCACTATGCGCTTAGCTTTCGACTTTACCGCTATATCAATAAGTTGCGCAGGTGTCATATGCAAATTTTTAGCGACAGTGCCTGCATTATTGCTTATGGCGTTGTGCACTACTAACATGTCTGCGTTGTTCGCAAAGTTGGCTAAGGTAGCGTCTTCATCGTTTGTATCGCCTGAAAAAACGATTGTGCAACCTTCAATATTTATTTTCCAAGCCAACGCCGGGATTGGGCCATGATTAACCTCGATGGCCGATACTTCAAGTGATGGGTTTACCCTATAATTAAACGCAGGCGCGGTAACCGATATTGGTATTAACGTATAATTATCTTGCTCAGGTTGAGTGTACGATGACAAATAACGAAATGCTCCTTGTTCTCCCATTAAGGCGCTCACATAGTACTCGGTTGACGGCATTAGATTATTACCTTTTGGCCCAATGATAGGCAGGTTCCGCGTTCGAGAGCCAAAATAGCTGCCTTTTATAAAGCTAGGTAAATCTGCGGCGTGGTCGGTGTGCAGGTGAGACAACACAATAATATCTAAATCGTCAAAAGCCGCATTGGCTGCACCAAACTGAATACTACTCCCGCTACCTGCATCAACAAGTACAAGCGCCGTATTATTATGCCATACAAGGTAAGCGCTTGATGCCCGGTTATCATCTAACTCTGGCCCTCCAGAGCCGAGTATTTGGACAGCTACATTCTCGCAATGTTGAGGAGATGAGATTGAAGATAATGCCGGTTCTCTTGTTGCCGTGCTACCTAAAACGTATGCACTTTGGAAAAACAGCAAGGCTGCACTTATATAGATAACGTTTCGCGATAGTAGTTTTAAGGTGGTAAAAAGAGTACTGACAAATCTCATGACTCACGTTCCTTTTGTTGCTCAAAGTGTAAATAGGCGGATAAGGCATATGTACAAGATTAGCATTAGGTGTAACAAGACGTATGAAAGTAACAGCTAACGTGAATGGGATACAGAGAGTTTATCGGTTATCTTTTACTAGAAAAAAACAAATTCGATAGATTATCAACACTCTTGTTCTTTGTGTTTCTTTCAAAAAGAGATGTATTTTGACAATTAGACTAAATCAATATGTGAAGAAAAGAACCGGCTTAGGACTAGGTGCTTCTGGCTCTTTGCAAAATATGCTTTCACGTTCCCTAGGGGCCAAATCTTTCAGCCATTTTTGGCGGTATTGGAATCCGATATGGAGCTACTATTTATCGCGATACGTCATGCGGCCGCTATCAAAATGGGTACCGCAGTGGCTAGCCATAATGATAACTTTTTCAGTAAGTGGAGCACTTCACGACCTAGCGGTTACCTTGCTTAAGTGGCACGCTATATTCTTTTTTACACCCTGGTTTGCAATCATGGGGGCAGCAGTTTTAGTCACAAGTAAACTGAATTTTGAATACGCTAACTTCCCGTGGGCCATTCGTGCATTGTTCAATGTAGCGATAGTAGTCGCATGTTATTTGTTGACCACGTTGCTTGATGAAGTGTTTGTGCAGGCTTACAGCTAGCTCCACGTTTATTGAGTTTTGGACTGTGAGCTGTGTTATACAATGGAGATGAGAATAATGCGGCTAAAAAAGGTATCACCACTGCTACTGTCCACTTTCACTATAGTAATACAGACATAATAAGAATTTTCGACGCAAGCTTTCACTTAGAACTCGTCGAAAACATGGCAGAGCGAATAATATGCCTCCACTGGCTTATGAAAAGCTAGAAGAATTCAAACGAGAGTCTGTCTAGAAAAGTCTGGTCGATTCAGAGAGGCAATTATCCGATAAAAAAAGGCACATTGAACATTTTCAATCTAGAAATGATAGCCCCAATCTAACTTTTATTTGGAGCAATCTCTTTGGTTCGTGTGGAAAAGATAACTGGGACAGCTGTGGAATATTTAAAGATACAAAGGGCCGACCTTATGACCACAACAAGTTAATCAAGCCTGATCAAGATAACCCCAGAGAATACCTGCTTTTTTTAACCAATGGGCTAGTGGTGCCTCGCCCCAAGACTTCCCCGAGCACCTCAGAAAAAGCAGCCACCACAATAAAGGTGTTTAATCTAAATGCTGCTCCTAAACTAGTAGGCGCTAGAAGAGAAGCATTGCGTTCTTCAGTTAACACGGCGAAAGAAATTTATGAATGGCGGGAAGGTGGCGAAATAGACGAAGATACTTTTGATGAACTTATCCAGGAAGAATTGGAAAGCCTTGAAGGGCGAGAGTTTGAAACTGCACTCAGAGATATCTTCGAATATAACTCTTTTTATGGCGAATGACTTGCTACACATTTGCTACATATTTCAAAAAAGAGGTTTCAAGAAAAAGAGGATCAGGCTGCAACCCTTTAAAAATGGCTCACCCGATAGAATCGGAATCTATGACCTTTGCCTCCGGAGTGCAAAACTGACCAATTCATTGTGAAATCGCGAGTTTGCTACAAATTTGCTATAAAAAAACAAAATAACAAAGAATGTTGGTGGTTACTTACGTGGAGTGCGAAGAAAAATGGTGGCCCAACCCTGACTTGAACAGGGGACCTGCCGATTATGAGTCGGATGCTCTAACCAACTGAGCTATTGGGCCATTTTGAATTTTATATTGCGCTGCGTTAACTATGTGATTTAAAACTATGTTTGAAAGCAACATGTGCTTCACATATTTAAGCGACCGCAAGTATAAGCAGTTTTATTTGGCTTGTCACGCCTTGGCAATAGCTTTATGAATTGTTTGCTTTATTTTTGTTCACATTAGCGCAAGATGTGGTGAAAAGCTTTGATGATGGGCGTAGCTTTCTCTACTCCTACTAAGTTTCTTGACTCGCTATAGCCAAAAGCAGCACTATTAGGGCTGTTTGTGTTAGCTCAAGTCTGTTTTCGATTGGCTCAAGGCTGTTTGCGATTAGCCCAAGGCTGTTTGCGATTAGCCCAAGGCTGCAAACAATTGCTTGGGTTAATTTACTACGCTTTTATTAAACTTTACTTCCTTATTGCTTGTCTATTAGATGTCTCATCTCTTTTTTTACAGGATAAACGCCCCGTTATGAACATGCATTCTCGTTCTGCTTCTTTGTTAGCACTATTGTTTACTGCCACCTTGTCATTGAGTGGTTGTGATATGGGGAGCTTTGGCAGCAGAGAAGCTGGTGAAATACCGTTTAAACTAGTGGGCGTTGAAACTGATGCCTGTCCCGTCATTGTGCGCGCCGGAAACGACAGATGGAATATCGACTACTTTGGATTCTATTTGAGTAAGCCAGAGGTGCGGGTTGACGGAAAATGGCAGCGAGTGAAATTTAGGCAAACACAATGGCAAACGCCTTCAACTGCACTGTTAAAGTTTCATACCATGTGCAGCAACCCAAGCGATGCGAACAATAAGATTGTATTAGACGTTTCTGAAGAGCTATTGAAGCTGTCAACCAACTTGCGTTTCACTATGGGGCTGCCTTTAGAGCAAAATCACGCCGACATTAGTAAACAGATGTCGCCGATTAATGATAAGTCTATGTTTGCAAACCAACTAGACGGGCATATGTTTTTACGGTTAGACGTATCAAAAACTGGCGACCCTTCATCTACATGGTCTTATCATTTGGGTAATGCAGGGTGTGAAGATACAGGTATTGATGAGGTGAAAGTTGAGGCGTGTGAATTCACTAACCGTGTTGAGTTCATTCTTCCTATGACACAGCTAGATACCGACCTAGACATTGATATTTCAGTGTCTAATATATTTGCTCAGTTAGATATAAATGAGGTGGACGACTGCAAGTTTGCGTCATCCGAAATTGCCCCATGCAAGAAGCTGATCAACAACTTGGTGTACCGCCCTTGGATAAAGTGGCACTAAATTAGCGCAATAAATACAGAAAAGAGGCAGTAGTTGCAGCGATCGTAGGCAAAAGGCGACAAAAAGTCGTATTTATTTGCCTGCTTTATTCGTTTTATGTTTATACTTTAGTCAAAGCAATAGCTTACTGCGTATGTGCTATGCATATATTTAATGGTAAGCTTATACAATAATATTAACATTGCATTGCCTTATACAGCAGGTACGCTGTCGCGGAGATAAAAATGACAGAAAGAGCCTTTATTACAAGTGGCCGTAACACCATTATTCACAAAATTCGAAAGCTAGATTTATTGGTCATTAACGGAGATGAACACCCGCCTGTTATTGTTACCTACAAAGGTATAAAGCAATACGAAGGGAAAGTGCCAGAGAACAAGCGCGATGCCAAAATGATGGATATGGAGCTGGTCGACGTGACCACAAGTGACGTGTTTGGCGATGAAAAAACATTGGTGTTCATCCAAACCCTTAACGGGAAAGAGTACAAAATAGACTACTCGAAAATTGGCACCAGCATGTTTATTAAAATTCATCAAGACAGCTTCTTCTAGGCCGATAGTGAGTTTTAGCAAGTATTGATTTTAAAAGTAAGGGCTAGTTTCTAGCCCTTACTTGTTTCTGACGCCTCACTTTGCAGCATTTCATCATTAACTAAAGCGTTGTGATCATTTATTAGTAAGACCTTTGTCGCGCTTTTCAGCATGCGAGTATAAGAATACACTTGGTAATCAATATCAAAGAGACGAAAGGCGAAAATGCTTCAGCTTAAAAATACGTTCATTGGCGCTTTTACTATTTTACTCGCCTATTACGGCGGGGTATATCTTTCAGCTTCCCTCGGCCTGCCCATTCCCGGCCCGCTACTAGGGTTAGTATTATTGCTCTCTTTGCTCTTTGCCTTTCCTAGTATTGAAAAGCACACCACATTGATGGCGCAGCCCCTACTCAAGCACATGTCTGTACTTTTTGTTCCTGCGGTATTGGGAGTCAGTGTTTATTGGAGCGATATTGAAGCCAATGCGGTGGCGCTGGTTCTAGCGATTGGGGGCACCACAATATTAAGCTTGGGGTTAACGGCGTGGGTTGCGAGTAAATTAATGAAGAAGAAGTCGGTGTAGGGCCATGATAGATGCGTTCCTCAATACCTTTACCGTAAATGGCCTTGTATGGTTATTTGTTACTCTGTGTTGTTACGCCATTAGCGTAAAAGTGAACTTGTTTTATAAAGGGCACCCTTTATCACACCCACTGGTATTAACGGTATCGCTGGTTGGGTTAGCGCTTCTACTCAGTAATGTAAGTGTACCGCAGTATCAACAATCCGCATCGTTATTACACTGGTTATTGGGGCCTGTCACCGTTGCCTTAGCGCTGCCTATTTTTAAGCAGTGGCAAAAATTAAAGCATTACGGCTGGCGACTATTTGTCAGTATTGCGGTAGGCGGCGTACTGGCTCCACTATTGGCTTGGTTTACGTTGTATACGCTTGGCTCGCCTATTTCGCTGCAGCTCACCATATTGGCTAAATCAATAACTACGCCGCTGGCCATGGAAGCCACAGCTCAAATTGGTGGCATACCCGCGCTAGCGGCCGTTTTTGTTATCACTACCGGTATTGTGGGTGCTGTGGTGTCAAATACGGTTTTTTTATTGTGTCGCGTAACAAGCCCAGAAGCTCAGGGCATCGCCCTAGGTACAGTGGCTCATGCAGTAGGCACAGCCAAAGCTATTCACATGGGCGAGGAGGTAACCGCAATGGCAACGCTTGGGCTTTGCATTAACGGCCTGCTTACCGCATTTATTTTACCCCTCCTGTTCAGCATGGTGTTATAAACCTACAGCGGCATTAATTTAGCGCGACCGTTGGCAATATTCCCCAAAAGTGCTATTTCTTAGTAATGTATTTCATATCATTATACGCGTTAGCAAAAGTGCGTTTCAGTTTGCTGCTATTTTGCCGATATCGTTACATAAGGTAATAATTAACAATGTCGGTGAAAACTGGTTTCTAAAAATTAGGTGGTATAAAAACTTAATGTTTTCCGTACTCGTTTGTGATGACTCATTAGTTGCACGAAAGCAAGTGGCTAAGTGCCTCCCCCAAGATTGGGAAGTAGCTGTTCACTTTGCTAAGAATGGTGAAGAGGGGCTAGCTTCTCTTATCGCCGGTAAAGGCGACTTACTGCTACTCGACTTAAATATGCCCGTGCTGGATGGGTACGGCACTCTAGAAGCTATTCAAAAGCAGGGCCTTAAAACTAAGGTTATCGTGGTGTCTGGCGATATTCAGCCCGAAGCTCGAGACCGAGTACTCTCACTGGGTGCATTAGATTTTATCCGTAAGCCCGTTGATCCTCAGACGCTGGCCGAGGTGCTAGACAGACACAATATTCGCCATGCCGACCAAGAGGAAGTGCACGAGGTTACTCCCCTTGACCCTGACATTCGCGATTGCTACCAAGAAATTACCAATATAGCCATGGGCCAAGCGGGCGACCACCTAGCCAGAACCATGAACGTATTTGTTGAATTACCCATTCCCAACGTCAATCTCATTGAAGTGTCTGAACTTCATATGATGCTGTCAGATATAGAAAGTCATGAAGAAGTCACCGCGGTTTGCCAAGGCTTTTTAGGGCCAGGTATTAGCGGCGAGGCACTGTGTATTTTAAGTGATTCGAGCTTCGACGACGTGGCCAAAATATTAAATGTAGAAGGTGAGGTAGACGACCAGCTTCAATTAGAGCTATTGATGGACGCTGCCAGTATTCTAATTGGCACCTGCCTCAGCGGACTGGCAAATCAGATGGATGTTAATTTCAGCCAAGGGCATCCTATTGTACTTGGTCAACATCGCGCGATTACCGAAATCATCAGTATGAACCAAATTAAGTGGAAGCGAACGCTTGCCATTGAATTAAGCTATGGCCTTGAGGGCTACAACGTTCAATGCGATCTCATTTTGCTGTTCACTGAGGAGTCGATGAAAATGATGAATTCAAAACTCGCCCATCTACTGGAGGACTTTTAATGAATCAGAATCTCGACGATTTATTAGAGTTCCATTGGATGATGGATATGCTGCAAACCGTTGATGTAGGTATTGTGGTGTTAGATAAAAGTTTTTCTGTGCAGGTGTGGAACGGCTTTATGGAAAGCCACAGCGCAATGCTACCTAGCGAAGTAAGAGACAAATCGCTATTTGAGCTATTTCCTGCCATCAAAAAAGACTGGTTTATGAAAAAAGCCAAGCCAGTGTTTGAATTAAAAACCCGTGCATTTATGACATGGGAGCAACGCCCTTATTTGTTTAAGTTTCCCAACTATCGGCCGATTACAGGTAGTGAGCCATACATGTATCAAAACATCACGCTTTCACCGTTGACCTCGGCAACGGGTAAGGTTGATTACATCAGTATGATGATTTATGACATGACTGATGTGGCAGTAGGGAAAAAGCAATTAGAATCGTTGCAGGTATCGGTGTCAGAGGCGCAGGAGTCGAAAAGAGTACTCTAGCGTTAACGCAACTGCATCGCCTCATTCCTTACTCCCTCAGTAATTTAAAACATACTGTTTTTTAAAAGCGCGGCAAATAGGTTGTCGTGCTATTGGAGCTTATATGCAAGTAACGCCTTTTATTCTTTCTCCTCGCTTTTTTACTGCTACGGCACGATTTTTTGTTGTGTGTTGTGGTGTCTTTATTTTAGGCGCGTGTGGCGGAGGCGGCTCCGATTCCAACAGCAGTCCAGGCAACAGCGCTCTGGCGGTAAATGCAGGACCAGACGCCACTGTTACCGAAGGGGTTACTTATACATTAAGCGGCAGTGTAACCGGCGGAGACGGTACCTACACCTATAGTTGGACTGCGTCGCCTTCCCTTGATATTACCCATGACGATACATCCACGTCTTCAGCGAGCTTTGTCGCTCCATCGGTAAATGAAAGCACCAGCTATACCATTACGTTAGCGGTGAATGACGCAAGCGGTAATTCAACCAGCGATGCCACTATCATCACAGTTGCGCCTGTTAATATCGACCCCGTGGCTGATATTTCGGTTCCACAGTGGAGTGGTTTGCCAGCCAATAATTTTCCAGGCGGTGTGAATATCGTACTAGACGGTTCTGGCAGCAGCGATGCTGATGCGCCAGTAAATACAAACGCTATAGCCAGCTATACGTGGTCGCAAACCAGCGGAACCAATGTCATCACGGGTGTGGAAACCAATTTATCTACGTTGAGTATCACAACGCCTATTGCAAACGATCCACAGACCCTCGAATTTCAGCTAGAAGTGGTTGATAGCGAAGGGGCGAGCGACACCGCTTTAGTGAGTTTGTCTATTCAATCTGAAACTGAAACGTTACCAGAAGCTAACGCCGGCTTTTCGCAAGGCGTATTTAGTGGTGAAGTTATTGTGTTGAATGGACAAGCGAGTACCAGTATTCCGGCGGCAGAGCCGCTTCAATATTCTTGGGAGCGCAGCAGTATTGCAAATTCTTCTTTGTCTGTTGCGACTGGCTCAAACCTTAACAATAGCGACCCAACAAGCACATCGGTAAGCATAAAAGCCGTTGACGATAGCGATGCGCTATCTACCTTCGCTATTGCCCCTGCGGTATCGTCTGCCACAGTAGTGACGTATACGCTTACCGTAACCGATGCCAATAGCAACAGTGTTGAAGATTCTATTTCGGTGCGTATTCAACCCATGCCAACAGCGTTGGTGAACGACACAGGTTTTCTACAACAGGCTACAAATAACGCGTTAACTCAAGCACAACAAAACGATTTCCCTGGCCAAGACGGTCAGCGCGGCTCTGATATTATTGAGCAAAACGGGTTAATAGAAAAAGCAGGCAGAGGAAAAGCCGGTTTTGATTTTACCCGCTTAAACGCAAACGGCGATGAGCAAGACGCTGATGCCCAGACATGGTCTTGCGTTCGCGATAACGTAACCGGCTTAGTATGGGAAGTGAAAACCGATGACGGTTCGGTGCGCGACGTAAACTTTACCTACTCTTGGTATAGCGAAGAAGTTAACGGCGGTTTTGAAGGCGACCAAGTGGGCATGGCCGCAACATGCCTGCTCACTAACTGTAATACTTCGGCTTATGTGGCCGAGGTTAACTCACAAGGTTTGTGCGGCTTTTTCGATTGGCGTATGCCCACACACAAAGAGCTCTTTTCTCTCATGCACCTCGGTGACGTTAGCGGGGCGGCGATAGATGAAGATTACTTCCCTAACACGGGGGCAGTATCGAGCACGCCTCTTTGGTATTGGTCGTCGGTGCCAAGCGCAGACGGTGTAAACAGCGATGATGCTCAAAATTCATGGGCGTTAGATTTTGACTCGGGTGTTGATAACTTTCTCAATAAGTCTACGGCAGTAAGAGTGCGTTTAGTGAGAGCAGGGAGATAACGTTATGAAACTACCTATAAGCAACACCTTTATGACAAAAACTGCGGTAGCCAAAAACAGCATATTAAACGTTAAGCGGGTAGGGGCATGTATGTTAGCGGCGCTATGCATCACTCCCAGTGTGGCGCTGGCGCAAGAGTGTTTGTCAGATGGCCTTGAAACCACCCCTAATGACAACTTTACTGCCGTAACAACTAGCACATTACTCGATGTGACTACCGACCTTGTGTGGCGACGTTGCTCAGAAGGGCAAACCTGGAACGGCTCAACCTGCGAAGGTGAAGCAATAAAATACACGTGGCAAGAGGCGCTGCAACTAGCTCATCAAGCAAGCGACGAAGATTTGCTTGGCTGGCGTTTACCGAATGTGAAAGAGCTTGCTTCGATTACCGAGCGAGACTGCGTAAGGCCCGCTGTAAATAGTGCGCTTTTCCCGGCCACCCCCCCGGATGATTTTTGGACTTCTACACCCTCAGCTGACGATCCTGATAGAGCTTGGGTGGTTGCCTTTTTTAATGCAAGCCATTCGATTAAAGAAAAAGACCGGTTTATTTATGTTCGCTTAGTAAGAACATTTACCACCGACAATTAGAGATGCGGGACTATGACTCGTTTAATCTTCTTCTATTTGTATTGACTCTATTTGTATCGAGAGTGAACTGCCAATGAGCACAATTCCTAGTTTTTGCATTCACAAAACCACGGAAAATTATTCAACGAAAAGCACATAATGATTTATGTGCTTTCTTTTTATTCAGTCAAATTCAAGTTCAACCTGATTTTTAGCACGTTAAACTCAACACGGCTTTTTATTTTGTCGTAAGCTAGCCACAATAGCGTTATGAAATACTTCCTTCGTTTCAAACCTTTTTCGATACTGCTTTGCTTACTAGCAGGGCTGCCTTTTTCTACGCATGCAGAATACACCTGTAACATTGATTTTGCCTACGGTATTGCGGTTAACAGTGACCAACTTCGAGTGATGGATAAAACTCGCACAGTGGTACAAATTAACGAACAGTCTCAGCTTTTTATTAACGGGCGGTTGCAAACCCTTAACGATGAACAGCGCGCATGGCTTAAAGAGTATTCGAATGGACTGCATTATGTAGTACCTAAAATGATAGTGCTTGCCACAGAGGGAGTAGATTTAGCTATAGATACTATCGAGCATGTTTATTTAGGCTTAGTCGGTAGCGATCACGATAGCTATGAGCGTTTAAATACCGCTATGAAGCGAGTACAAGGCCGAGTCAAGGATAAGTTTCGTCATGCCAGCAATCACTATTTCATTGGCCCGGGATCGCTAGAGAGCGTTGACGAGTTTGTAGACAGTGAAATTGAAGCACAGCTTGAAGAAGCTATTTCTACTTCTGTAGGTGGGATCCTCTCAGCTATCAGCGGTATAAATACCGACAGTAGTGAAGTAAATGAAGAAAAAGTAGCCGCTATTACTCGTCAGCTGAATAACGTTGGTGAAGGCTTAGATGTTGGGGATAAGGCGACTACTTTGCGTAAAAAAGCCGAATGGTTTTGCGAAAAATTAAAGCGTTTAGACATTGCCGAAGAAAAATTAAGAGCGAGTATTCCTGCGTTTGAACCCTACAACATTATTACTTCGCAAACAGCACAAACGGCCAACGAGTAAGCCCGGCGCTGCCGCTTTGCAAACAAACTGGCGCTTTTAAAACTGCTACTTTTAAAATTGCAATGTATAACGCGGTGCAGGCTCGTTTGCATGGCATTACACAAAGCAGGAAAGCAGCGTATTTAAGTAGCGTCTGCCCTTAGCGGTGACCTGCCAGTGATGCGGTGTAATGTCTAGCAGTCCTTTTTGCGCAGCATCATCTAGCGCAGCTTTTACCTCATCGCTTATTGAAACGCCTGTTAGCGCACTATAGTCGTCGATAGGGCAGGGCTCTAAAAGACGGAATCTATTCATAAAAAATTCAAAAGGAATATCGTCTTCTTCTACCAGTGTGGTGGTATCGATATAAGGGCGACTCATTTCCATATAGCCTCTAGGGTGTTTCACCTTTACTAGCCTTTTTATCGTCCCGCTTTCTATATCCGTTATTTTGCCATGAGCCCCGCAGCCAATACCTAAATAGTCACCAAAACGCCAATAGTTCACATTGTGGCGACACTGATGGCCTTCTTTTGCATAAGCTGAGATTTCATATTGCTTATAGCCAGCGGCCTCTAACACGCGGTGCCCACGTTCTTGAATTTCCCATAATATGTCGTCATCCGGTAGCTCAGGAGGACGAGAGTAAAAGGGCGTGTTTGGCTCGATGGTCAGCTGATACCAAGATAGGTGATATGGATTAAGAGCGATGCCTTTATCTAAGTCTGACATGGCATTGTCGACGCTTTGCTTGGGTAATCCGTGCATTAGGTCAAGATTGAACGTAGGCAGTCCAGCGCTGTGCGCTTGCTTTACTGCATTGATAGCTTGGTCATCGTTATGAATACGGCCAAGCACCGCTAAATGCTGCGGTTGGAAGCTTTGAATTCCCACAGAAATACGGTTTACGCCAGCTTGATAAAACCCTAAAAACTTTCCAGCTTCCACGGTGCCAGGGTTGGCCTCCATGGTAATTTCCGCATCAGGTGCTAAATTTACCCGGGCTTTTATGCCAGCGATAATATCTGCCATTGCGTCTGCAGAAAATAAGCTTGGTGTGCCACCACCAATAAACACGGTATCTACCTGCCTATCGCCAATAGACTTGGCGTCTTCTGCAAGGTCGTCGAGTAGATGAGCCACGTATTCTTTTTCTGGCAATGCCGACTTTAATCCATGTGAATTGAAGTCGCAGTAAGGGCACTTTTGAACGCACCAAGGAATATGCACATACAAACTAAGGGGTGGATTACGCAAAAGCAGATCTCATATTATCAAGTAAAATGGCCAGCGCTTTACCGCGATGACTAACACGATTTTTTTCGCCGCTTTCTAGCTCTGCCGCAGTGCAGCCGTGGGAAGCAAGATTAAAAATGGGGTCGTATCCAAAACCACCATCGCCCTGGCGAGCTTTAAGAATTTCGCCTTGCCATTTGCCTTGGCTGACAAGCGGTACAGGATCATCGGCGTGACGCATAAATACCAGTGTGCAGAAAAAGTGGGCTTTGCGTTTTGCTTCGCCATCAAGGGCAGCCAAAAGCTTATCGATATTGTCACCGTCGTTGGCGTTTTCGCCAGCATAGCGAGCCGAGTAAATGCCTGGAGCACCGCCTAATGCATCAACCACCAACCCAGAGTCGTCTGCGATAGCGGGCAAACCCGTTACCTGAGCTGCATGGCGCGCTTTAATAATGGCATTTTCTACAAAGGTGGTACCTGTTTCTGGTACGTCTTCAACGCCCAGTTCTTTTTGTGCAATTACGTCTACGCCGTATTCAGCAAAAAGAGAGGTGAATTCACGTACCTTGCCTTGATTGCCCGAGGCTAAAACAATTTTTTGGGGAAATGTCATATCATTACTCTGAGTTGAATAGGTTTGCCACTGCCAGTGGACCAAGTGAACTGAGTCAACAGCAGGGCGCTGACGGGCACTTTTCATTGTACAATCTGATAGCTAGCTTTGTTTCTAGCCATAGCCATTAAATTTAATGGCTAAATTTAATGGCTCAAATTAGATGCCCTCGTTAAATACCCTAGCAGCGCTTAACAACCTCTGACTTACTTGGCTTTTTTGCTAGCTGACTTTGCTTTTGAACTGGCCCTTGCTTTCGCTTTGTTCTTCGGCCTTGTCTTTTTCTTTGTTGCTACCTTTTTCTTTTTGGCAGTAATTTTTGGCGTTTTGTTTTTAGGTCTAAGCTCGGCGATAACTCGCCCTTTAATAGGCTCTTCCATATAGCGGGCAGCCTTTGCAACCATGGCAAAGTCGTGTGCTTCTACCAGTGAAATTGCAGTACCTTTTGCCCCAGCGCGGCCGGTTCTTCCTATTCTATGTACGTAAATATCCGCTTTACGTGGCATATCAAAGTTAATCACATGGCTTACATCTGGCACGTCAATTCCCCGTGCTGCCACGTCAGTAGCCAACAAGATGGGAACTTCACCACTTTTAAAACGCGCCAAAGCCGCGTTTCTCTTGTCTTGCGGCATTTCGCCCTGTAGCCAGCAAACATTAATTCCTTTCGATGCAAGTACGTCTTTTAAAGTTTGTAAGCGCTCTCGCGTTTTTACAAAAACCACAGCAGTAGTCACTTGCTCTTTAAGAATATGAATAAGCAATGCTTGTTTGTGAGCGTAGTCATCGGCAAGGTGATACCACTGGTGTATTTTATTCTTTTCTTTGCGTGATGGATTTGCTTCAACAACTTCAGGGTTAATTAAGATGTCTTTCGCAAAGTTTCTTACCCCTGCGCCTTCTAACGTTGCTGAAAACAGTAGGTTCTGTTTGCGCCAGCGTGCTTCCGTAGCTATTTGATTTACCACGGTAGAAAAGCCCATATCGAGCATGCGGTCAGCTTCATCAAGAATTAAGCATTCAATATCACGGCAGTCAGCCGTCTCTTTTTCGATGTGCTCTAAAAGGCGTCCTGGCGTGGCCACAAGAATATCTAAGTTTTGGCTTAGTGTTTCTTTGTCGGTGCCATAATTAATACCGCCTGTAATAACACCGCAAACGAGTTGCGTGTGCTTAGTCAGGCTTTTAGCTTGCTCGTATACCTGAAGGGCAAGTTCACGGGTGGGCGTTAGAATTAATATACGCGTAGCGCCGGGTTGCTTGCGCGGGTAATCCAGCAAAAATTGACACGCAGGCAGCAAGAATGCCGCTGTCTTTCCGGTACCTGTGGGTGCAGACGCTAGAATGTCTCGTCCGTCCATGGCAAGTGGAATAACCAATTCTTGAATATTGGTTGGGGTTTCATAACCCATATCGGCCACGGCGTGACAGAGAGTTTCGTCTAATTCGAGTTCTTCGAAAGTCATAGTATAAAAACGCTTAAAATGAATGGGGTGTATTGTAGCATTGATGCGTCGAAACACAGAAAAAAACTGTACAGAAAATGAGATTATCTCAGTATTCCCTTTTGTTCTCGTTTACGCGTTTTGCATCAAGCGCAATGGTAAAGTTGATAGCGCTAAATTAAAACCGCGATTTTGTTTTAACCGTATAGATTCAATCACAAACATAAACACAAGCACTAATGCAAAGCTGGCTAACTCAACACGCCTACGCGCTTGAAAAGAGCCGATAAAAATAGCTAAACAAAAGCGCTTCTCAAAATAGGTAAAACGCTGTTATGAAAAAAATTCTTACGCTGGCAATAACATGTGCCGTACTTTTTTATGGCCCTTTAGCAATGGCTGCGAAAACGAAACAAGCCATACTGGCAGGTGGCTGCTTTTGGTGTATGGAAAAAGACTTTGAAACATTGGAAGGGGTCACTGACGTTATTTCAGGTTTCACCGGGGGAAAACTTAAAAATCCAACGTATAGTGGCAATCATCAAGGTCATTACGAAGCCGTGTTGATCACTTACGACGCTAGCGTGTTGAGTTATCAAGATATTTTGGACCATTACTGGGTAAACATCGACCCATTTGATGACAAAGGCCAGTTCTGTGATAAAGGACCTAGCTACCGCAGTGCTATTTTTGTAAAAAGCGAGAGTGAGCGCATGCTGGCAGAAAAGTCTAAGCAGGCAGTTATCAGTCAGTTTCCAAATCAGCAGGTGGTTACGCCTATTCTCGATGCCTCAACCTTTTACCCCATTAAAGGCGATGAAAGCTATCATCAAGACTACTACAAAAAAAGCCCAATCCGTTATGCAACGTATCGCTGGGGATGTGGCCGCGACGCTCGCTTAGAAGAAATTTGGGGTGATGCAGTTACGCACTAAGTACGTCACCGCCTTTGGTTACACTTGTTAACAATTGTGTGCTTACTACATGCTGACGCTTTTGCGACAATGCAAAAATACTTAACTGTGTAACCAGTTACTTTATCTCACGGAACTCTAAGGCGGCTCATCACGCCGTCTTTTGACAGTAAAAAGGAAAATCTATGTCAAAAATAAAAGCGTTATGTATTTCAACTGCATTTATTGGTGCAGCTGGAGCAGCGATGCACGTAAATGCTAAAGAAGGCATGTTCACGCCAGAGCAATTACCATCAATAGCTAGCGAGCTAAAGCAAACCGGGCTGGCCATTCCTGCTGAAAGTATTAATGACTTAACGGCATTCCCCATGGGCGCCATTGTGTCGCTTGGTGGCTGTTCAGCGTCTTTTGTGTCCGATAAAGGGCTGGCAGTTACCAACCATCATTGTGCAAGAGGATCTGTGCAATACAACAGCACGCCCGAAAACAACTATTTAGAAGATGGTTTTCTTGCCAAGCAAATGAATGAAGAGCTGCCTGCTGCGCCTGGCACCCGTATGTTTGTTACCGTTGGGTTTGAAGACGTAACAGATAAAGTAACTGGTGGCATAAAAGAGTCGGTAGAAGGGCGTGCGCGCTTCGATGCTATCGAAGCGAACCGTAAAGCATTAGTCACTGAATGTGAGTCTGAGCCAGGTTTTCGCTGTTCAGTGTCGTCATTTTTCCAAGGCCTTGAATTTAAACTTATTAAACAAATAGAAATACGCGATGTTCGCATTGCTTATGCACCTGCAGATTCCATTGGTAAATACGGCGGTGATATCGACAACTGGATGTGGCCTCGTCACACGGGCGACTTTTCGTTCTATCGTGCTTACGTGGGGAAAGACGGTAAACCAGCCGATTTTAGTGAAGAGAACATACCGTTTAAGCCAGAACATTTCTTAAAAGTGTCTGCAGCGGGGCTTAGCGACGGCGACTTTGTTATGGCAGCGGGGTACCCGGGCTCAACAAATCGCTACGCGCGTTTGTCTCGCGTATCGTATACATTCGATTGGTTGTACCCCACCTATTTAGATTTGGTAGGCGAGTGGATTGATACTATCGAAAAAGTGTCAGAAGAAGGAAGCGACGCGCGCATTAAATACGAAGCAACTCTTGCCGGTTTAAATAACTTCCATAAGAACACATTAGGCCAGCTTTCAGGTGCTAAACGAGTGGGATTAGTACCACGTCGTGCTGAGCGCGAAGCACAGCTGTCGGCTTGGCTTGATAAAAATGACAAAAGCGAACTTAAACAGGCGCTGGCTGAATTAGACGCGGTAAGCGAACAGCAGATTCAAATGAATAAGCAAAACTTTTGGTACAACAACTTGAATCGCTCTCAGTTATTGTCGTCTGCGCAGACACTATATCGCAACGCTATTGAAAGCGAAAAGCCTGATACTGAGCGTGAGTCTGGATTTCAAGAAAGGGATCAAACTCGTTTGAAAGAGGGAATGGAGCGAATAGAGCGTCGTTTCGACCCGGTTGTTGATCAAGCCGTTTGGCAAAAAATGATTAGCATGTACCTTGAGCAACCTGAAGAAAATCGCGTTGCTTCATTTGACGAGGCAGTTGGCATTAACGGCTCTACAGACAGCCAAACGCTGCAGAAAACGTTGAAGGCGTTTTACGAGAATACCTCATTAACCAACACTGAAACACGACTGTCATGGCTTACCGCTAGCCGTGAAGACTTTGAAAATAGTGACGACCCATTCATTAAATTGGCCGTTGCCCTTTTCGATACTGAAATGCGCATTGAAGATCAAAGCAAAGCCTTAAGCGGCAAAGCCGTAGCGCTACGCCCTAAATATATGAAGGCAATTATTGATTGGCAGAAGTCGATGGGAAGTTTGGCCTACCCAGATGCTAACAGCACATTGCGTGTGACTTACGGTAACGTAATGGGCGGTTCGCCTAAAGATGGCCTTATCTACGAGCCTTTCACCCGTCTTGAAGGCATCACTGAGAAAGACACCGGCGAAACGCCGTTTAATTCACCTAAAAAACAGCTTTCACTCATCAATGAGTCGCAGTACGGCCTATATAAATTAGATGATATAAACAGCGTTCCAGTTAACTTTTTAACCGACTTAGATTCTACAGGCGGCAACTCAGGGTCTGCTACCTTAAACTCGAAAGCCGAATTAATTGGTTTATTGTTTGATGGAACCTTTGAAAGTGTTAATTCAGATTGGGATTTCGACCCTAAAACTACCCGTACTATCCACGTTGATACCCGCTATATGCTGTGGGTAATGGAGTATGTAGACGGGGCGAACAATTTAATAGAAGAAATGACAGTGGTGAGATAAATAGCTGAAGTAACCACTTCAATTTAAAAGCTGCAAAAGCCGAGTATTTACTCGGCTTTTTTATACTTAATTGATGAGGAAAATAACCTTCAATAGGTAAACCCGCGAATTCAAGTTCGAAGTGCTACCCTGACTTAAATTATCTAGTATATTCGCCATCTATAATGACGGAGGATATGCCAATAATTACGATGCGCTAGACACTTTTCGAGAGGCCATTATATCTAAATTAAGCTGCTTCGATATTGACGTTAGTAGCTCAATTTCCTGCTCGATGAGAGGTAGTGCGTTGAGGTCATAAGCAGATTGACTAATCCATGCTGGCTCAATTAAATTCTCTCTATACCTAATAAAGAATACGGCTTTATTGCCTACAAACTCGCATTCTAGACAGGTAGCATTCGCTTTTTTCATGAACATGTTATAAAGCGATAAAAGCTGCTCCATCATAACAGGCGTTAGAATATAACGAGCTAACACTTGGTCAGTTGAAAATACTTCAAAAACGTTTTCGAAAACTACATTTTCGAGCGCTACTTTTTTTGTTGTTTTTGGTGCTTTAGAAAGCCAGTTTGCCACTTTGCCTAGGTCTTGTTTAACCATGGTGTGAGCGTTGAAATCAAAAGGCATTGTAAAGGTTACTATGCAGCCTTGAAACATTGTTGTGCGACCATTTCTGCCCCCTTTTTCTAGTAACAGTTCACTGAATTCAAAACCCATATTGTCAATGGTGCCACTAATATAATCTTCCGTTTTTAAGTAGTCGAAGTTAGGAGCAATCGCCCAGGCCTTTAATTCTTCCTTAGTCACGTTTGATTTAAGTGAATAGTTAAAGTCGCCATACATTGTCACAATGAGAGGCAGTACTCGTTGTTTATACAAGTGGATGTAGTCAAGAGCAGGTTTGTACGCCCAGCACGAACCTGCTAAAAATGTAATGAGTATGATAGAGAAGTAGCTACCATCGCCTCCAGCAGCCACAATAAGCAGTGAGATAACTATTGATAAAGGTAAGAATATAAAATGTAACTTTCTGCTACGCTTTTTGAACTCGCTATGAAATGCTTCTCTTTGCATCTCAATAGCTTCTAGCTTAGGTTTTATTTTATCTTCAAACGTTGCTGTTAAAGCGTCAGATGCCTGAGCGTCTGTTTGGCCCTTTCTCTGTCGCTTAAAGCGCAGCTTGAACGCTTCTAAATAAGCATTTAATTCGTCTAGAATAAACATTGAGATGCTCTATTTAGCGTTTAATAAGTCAGATGCATTAACCGTTGCGCGCTCTGCTTCTGTTATTTCGAAGAATGCGACTGACTTAACGCCAACCATGCTTGCTATAATATTACCGGGAAATACCTGTGTTGAATTTCTCAATACGCGGTTAGCGCTATTGAAATTGCGTCTTGCTGCTGAAATGTGTGCTTCAACGTCAGCATAGGTTCTTTGAGCTTCTGCCATTGCTGTATCTGATTTAAGGTCGGGGTAGTTTTCTACGGCAATCATTACGCCAGACATTGCTTGCTCCAGCTGACCTTCAAGCTTAAAGCGATCTGCACTTTCATCTTTGCTCGATAACTTCATTACGTCGCTTCGTAAACGCGTAACCTCTTCAAGCAACGCTTTTTCATGACTTAAGAACTTCTTTGCAATTGCTATAATATTGGGGATTAAATCGGTACGCTTTTTAAGTTGCACGTCTATACCAGAATACGCTTCATCCACTGCATTTCGCTTTGTGATGATTGATACGTACCAAGAATAAAATATGATGATGAAAAGCGCGACGGCGGCTAAGAGCAGCCAGTTGCTGGCGATAAAGTTTTGCATTAGTGTTCCTTGTAATTATATAAGTCCATTTAGGGCGTGTTGACCCATCGTGAGCAAATTTGTAGAGGAACAGAGTAGTTTATTTTTACCGCTGAGTATAGCTTATTGATAAGTTTGAAAGTTTTTGAAGTTGGTGTGAGTTACTGTTCTTTTCATGCTTTGATTCACGTTAGATTCTTTACAATAAAATACGGCGCTAGAGAGCGCCGTATTGTGATATGCACGAATAATGATTAGTCCGTGAGCATAGAAGTAGCACTGCTAGTCAAAGCATATTAAAACTAGAAGCGCTATTTAAAGCTAGAATCGATATTCAACACCAATACTCGCTTGTTTTAAATCGGTTTCAAAATTTGTGTCGTCGATATCGTCAACGGCTTCTTCCGCGTCTAGTTCAGCGTCGTATACCATGTATTCCGCGTTTACTAGGAAGTTAGCGGTAATGGCGTAACTTAAACCTGCGCCAACGAAAAGGCTTTCATCGTCGGATTCATTCGATATGCCGCCTAGATTGTACTCAGTTTCTGACCACAGTTGTCCTGCTTTTGCATAAAGCGAGAACCGGTCTGTTAGCGGAAGAATACCTTTAATCGCTGCCGTATACCCATCGGTATTCCCGCCAGCTAGGTCGGTGCCGTAGTCACCGAAGTCGATGAAGCTACCTTCTAATGCAACGTACTCGTTAAATTTATAACCGAGCAGTCCCTGCCATACATCTTTGTCGTCATCAAAGTCGTCTTCACCTTCTACACGAAGGTATCCGTAGTTACCTCCCACATAAAAACCACTGTCGTCAGCTGTGATATCGTTTGATTGCGCATGGGCACCAAATGCTGTTAGCGATGAAAGTGCTGCGATTCCTGCAAGTGCTGTAAGTGTTTTTTTCATAATGACATCCTCTTTTCAATTTATAACTTTCCATTATCTTCCCCTAGGGAAGTTCAACGTGAAGCTGTAATAGCTCACGGTTGATATGATTAGCTATTCAATTGGTGTGCCAGCGTAAATTTCACAGAAAAGAGGAGAAAACCGTGAAAGAGTTTCACAGTTTACAAAGGATTTTGACCGGAGTTGTACAGCTTTTAATCGTCGATTAAAAGCTGTACGGCAGAACTTTCTTGCGGTTTGAAAAGAATACATAAGCTTTGCTGTATGTAATGACTTACTTAGCGCCTTCGCCTTGGCCTGACTCAATAGCATGGCCTATGGCCTGCAGTTTTTCTTTATCTAAAGCTTCCTTTATTGCTGCGCCTTTGTGCCCTTTGGCAATAATATCTTTAACACTAACCTGGTTCGCTGCGGCTAAGGCCTTATTAATTAGGCCGTGCGTGGCTGACCATTTTACTCCTCTTGCCTCTGCCGCCGGACCGATGGCGAAAAGTAATCGTTCAAAGCGCTCAGGTCGTCGCCACGCGTCCGCAGCGTTGAAAACAGTGAACAGGGCATCTGTAGTTATACTGGTTTCAGTAGAGCTCGCTCTATGGCTTGTTGCGGAGCCAATACCATTAACTAGCAATAAGGTTTTAAATTTACAGGCCAGCACAACAATCTCGCTTACTTGGTTTGGCACCCTTAGGCGTTTACACAGCGCCGCTGCTTGTTGCTCATTTAACAATATGCAAAGTGAGGTAAACCGTGTAATTAATATTTGGGTATCATCTTGTTCTCTTTTACAAGCGCTGCCGTTTTCATCTGCCTTACTATCGAGACTATCGATACTATCGTCGCTGCTGCTGTCGCCGTCACTGCTACTGCCATCGCTGCTACTGCCATTGCTGCTAGTGGCGGCTACTGCTTTAACCAATAACTCTATTGCTTCGTCGATGAAGTCAGTGAGTTCCATAAACCAGCTTGGCAACGCTTTGCTTTTTGCTAACGTTGAAAAATACACTTCGGGAGATTGCTCTAAAAGGCTGCGCTTAGTCTCTTGCCATACACGCTCTGCACTTAGTGCTTTTAATTCACCACTTTCTGCCATCGATGTCATAAGGGCGATGGTGTCTTCGGCAATGTAAAAACCTAAGTAGGCATACCTAGCCGCAAAGCGGGCCGCGCGAAATACCCGTAATGGGTCTTCGCTAAATGCCTGAGAAACATGGCGCAAGCATCTGTTTTCTAAATCAGCTTTTCCGTTGTAGGGGTCGATAATATTGTCCGAATCATCTTGCGCCATGGCGTTAACGGTAAGGTCACGACGTCGTAAATCTTCTTCAAGAGTCACTTTAGATGATGCATCGCAAATAAACCCCGTGTAACCAGCCCCAGATTTTCTTTCTGTACGAGCTAGGGCATATTCTTCATTAGTGCGAGGGTGAAGAAATACAGGGAAGTCTTTTCCTACTTGTGTGAAGCCCTTTGCGAGCATGTCGTTAGGGGTTGCCCCTACTACCACGTAATCGCGTTCGGTAACGGGCCTTCCTAACAACGTGTCTCTAACGGCACCGCCAACCAAGTAAACTTGCATGTATTCTCGCTCTTCAAAAAGTAAGGGTAATAATGATGAGTATACCAATGTTACAATTAAATTTGTTACTGCGTGCTATGGCGCTTTTACTTACCGTCATGCTCTGGTAGTTTAATCATCGTTTTTACGATGAATTAGCGAAAACCATGTACTTGAATTACTTCGGGTTAAACGACAACCCGTTCTCCATAGCGCCAAACCCCGACTATCTTTACATGAGCCCACGACACAAAGAGGCTCTAGCACACTTAACCTTCGGCTTAAGGGAAAGCGGAGGTTTTGTAATGCTAACTGGGGAGGTTGGAACAGGCAAAACAACGGTTTCGCGAAAATTACTTCAACAGCTGCCGGATAACACTCAGGTAGCGATGATTTTAAACCCCACGTTATCAGCCTTAGAGCTTTTGGCCACCGTGTGTGACGAGTTAGGGCTTTCATATTCATCTGATAAAGCCAGTCTTAAATATTTCACTGACCTCATTTTGTCTAAACTCGCCGAAAATCACCAATCGGGTATGAATACCGTATTGATGGTTGATGAAGCGCAGCATTTATTGCCTGAGGTTTTAGAGCAGCTGCGCTTATTGACCAATTTAGAAACTAACCGAGAAAAGCTGCTTAAAGTGGTGTTAATTGGCCAGCCTGAGCTACAGCAATTGCTTAAACGCAATGAACTTCGACAGCTTGCACAGCGCATTACAGCTCGATATCACCTGCTGCCGCTAACCGCCCCGGAGGTGAGCTCTTACATTGCTCACAGACTTAGCGTGGCAGATGGTGATATTAGTATTTTCAGTAAGGGCACCTTGCGTGCAGTACATCAAATAACAGGGGGAATTCCTCGGGTTATTAATCTGCTATGTGATAGGGCGTTAACCCTTTCATTTACCAAGCAACATGCGGTGGTGAAAAAACCTATTTTTCTCGCAGCGGCAGAACAAATTTTGGGTGAAGATGTAGTAAGCCAAAGAGTGCAGGGCCAAAACCGGTGGTACTTGGCAAGTACGTTTGTACTAGCGTTAGTGTGTGGGTATGCCATTGGGAGTTTGTATGTCTAGTATTGTTGCTATTGAAAATTTGCAGCCAGGAATGGTGATTGTGCAGATTACCAAGCAAAACGGGCCAGTTAAAATACGTAAGTCAGGGTTAGTATCGAGCGATGCTATGGTGCAAGGCCTTTCAGAAATGGGAGTACAAGAACTTGAAATTGACCCTGAACAAACGGTTGAAGTTGCAGCTCCAACTCCCACTTCAGCTCACCACCGCACGCAAACGCAGGCATTATTGCGGGGCCAGCACGACACGTCGGCGCGCTTCGATAAATCGTTGAATGATCAATTCAATCGCAGTTTATTTTTGCCTACTGTTGAAGGCCTTCCATCGTCGTTTTCACTTTATGCAAAGCAAGCTTTTGTTTTTGCCGTTGTGATTATGGGTGGACTGGCACTAGGCTTTACCGCAGCGACTAAGAATAATTGGTGGCCGGCGTTAGCCTCATCAATTTCTACCGATACCTCAGCATCAGCAGGCAATATTGATACGGCATCAAATACGCCCTCGAATACCAGTGCAGATGCAGCGCTAAATGAAAGCGGCACAAGCGGTGAGCAAGCCTCATCTACTAATACAGGGAACAATTTAACGCCAGCGCAGCAGACATCTCAACGGCAGCCAGCGCAACAGCCATCACAACAGCCAAGTCAGCAATCAGCGCAACAACAATACGTTGGTAATACGCAGAATGTGATGAATAACAACGTATCGCAGCCGTCGAATAATCAAACGGCGTCAAATGGCTTTGTCGATAATGCTCGCAATACGGGGCCTGGCACTAATTTTGAGGGCGCTAATTCTGGAAGCGCTTATTCTGAAACTGGCAGAGCGGACAATCAGGAAAGCACGGCGCAGGGAAGCACAGGACAAAATATTACGGGTGAGCAGGGCTCTACCGACGAGTACGAGGGGAAAGTGCTTAACGAGGCAAGTAACGCTAACAATATTGAGGTTTCTCCAGAGCTAATGGCGCGATTTAACGCTGCCGTTGAAGCACTTGATGACAAATCACCGAGTTCAGCAAGAGAGCCTGAGACCAAGGTAACGGTACGTGACGATACACTGCGGGTAGACCAATTACCGGTAAGGTTATTAACTCGGCTGCCTACAATGAATTTCAGTGCCCATATGTACGCGTCTCAACCGCGAGATAGGTGGGTTAGGGTAAATGGTCGTCAGCTTTCAGAAGGCGACTGGATTGCCGACAAAGTCCAAATTGTAAACATTGAGGCTCAGCGGGTAGTGCTAGCTTTTGAAGATGAAATATTTACTATGGCAGCGCTTACTGACTGGTAGCTTTATGTTAGAACAAGTCCCGATTATCGATACTCGGTTATTGATTACTGCGGGGCTTGATGAACAAATACTTCTTTGAAGAACTTCGGTAAGTTTATTCTGAATTCTTCCGGACGTACGCCAGATACTACCTCGTCATCGTAATGACTTAGATCAATTTTTTTAATTTCATTAAAGTGACTCGATGTCACGCTGTAAAACGTCATTACATGAGGGCTTATTGGATCTTTTGGATTAATCTTACTTACGATGCCTAACTTGCCGCTTTTCAATTTAACCAAAGAGCCCACTGGATGTACGCCGATACATTGGATGAACTGGTTGACGAGTGATTGATCTAGGCCAGCTGAATCTGATAGGCGTTTCAGCGCTTGCATTGGTGTAAGGCCTTGTTGTAACGGGTGTTGAGATGTCAACTCGTCGTAGGTATCGACAATGGCGGCTATTCGAGCAAACTCTGATATCTCATCGTTTTTCAGGCCGTTTGGATAGCCACTGCCATCTACTCTTTCTTGATGTTGCTCAATAACCTGCAAAGACAAATCAGGAATATCTCCGCATTGCTCTACTAAGGTAGTACCAATTTCTACGTGGGTTTTCAAAACCGCGAGATCGTCTTCAGATAAGGATGCAGTTGGCCTGCGAATATCAGCAGGTATTGACGACATGCCCGTATCCATAAGCAATGCCCCAAGACTTGCTTGCTCAATACTGTCTCTGTCGTAACCGAGAAACTTGCAAAATATTCCGGTTAACACTGAGCAATTTATCGAGTGTTCTAGCAGGTAGTTGTCAGTATCTTTAATGAGGGTGAGGCAGCTTAAGGCGTCTCCATTATCAAATACACTCTCTATGAGACTGTAAGATAGTGATGTCATAGGAGATAAGTCAGTTACGGCGCCCTTGTTTAAAGCCTTTACAAATTTACTTTGAATAGACAGTGCATTCTCGTATAAGTCGTAAGCTTCGTTGATGGAAGCATTGTCCAGCGGCTTCGACTTAGCCGTTCTCGACTCAGACACCGAGGACTCATTTATAGGTCTTTGCTCTTCATTTGCCAGAGCATCTACTTGTGTTTCTTCATTGCGATGATGTTTTGACTTAGCAATATCGACTTCGAGAAGTAAGATACCTTTTTTCTTCAATGTATCCACAATGCTTTGGGACTTAACAATGCCCTGAGAGCGCATATGAAGCGTACCAGATTGCTGTAGAACCTGTGTAACGTACATTCCTGGTTTAAGCTCATCAATAGGCACCTGTTCTAACATTTTATTTTCCGTTTACTGCATCGTTTTAAGCTCGTTAAATTAGCATAGGGTGAGGTGTGATGATATGCCAATAATGAGGAATTTTTTTTAATAAGCGTAAAAACTAAGTCGTGTTCTAACAGTGGTTTTCATTGAAAAGCCAATGGTTTTCATTGAAGAATGAAACCAAAAGCAAACTTTAAATATGTGCCCAAATCCGTGACTAAGCCCTGACAAAACCTCTGTTATTCTCCATGCATTCGATCTTTTACGCGTAAAGTAGCGTAGCAAACCTGCACATTTAATAAATAATTAACTAAAGAACAACACGCCCTAGTAATAGCGCGTTTCATATCTAGCGAAGTACTTTTTATATCTAGAACGCTATTCACAGCATAGGGTCTGATTGTCTATATCAGTGCTTTAGTATAAGGATGTCCTATGAAAGATGAACAGCAAAAAACGCCCGGTCTACTGCTGGCTCTAACACCTGTTGTGTTAACGCTAATAATCTTGGGAACACAGATTTTCTACTTTGGCGTTTTCGAACCTCATATACCCCTGGCAATAGGCGTAGCGCTTGCGAGTTTTGTAGGTGTTTACCTTGGCTTGTCGTGGGAAGATATTCGCGCCGGTATATTCAAAGTTATCCATGTGGCGTTGCCCTCGGTAAGCGTGCTTATTACGGTGGGCATGATTATCGGTATATGGATTGCTAGCGGTACAGTTCCTACCATTATTTACTATGGCTTGAAAACGTTATCGCCAGAAATATTCCTCGCCGCTGGCATGGTCATTTGTGCCTTAGTGTCGGTGTCTTTAGGTACAAGCTGGGGAAGCGTTGGAACCGTTGGTTTGGCACTAATGGGCATTGGCGAAGGCTTTGACATTCCCATGTATTGGACGGCAGGCGCAGTAGTATCGGGCGCATTTTTCGGTGATAAAGTATCCCCGCTTTCGGACACAACTAATCTGGCTCCAGCAGTAACGGGAACGGACGTTTTTTCACATATAAAAAACATGATGGCCACAACCATACCGGCTATGGTTATTGCGCTCTTAATTTATATTGGTGTTGGCCTCTTTGTTATAGATACGCAAAGTGTGTCGTTTGAAAAAATTGAAGGCATTACTACTGCATTAGAAGACAACTTCTACATATCTGCATGGGCGCTATTGCCTGCTCTAGTCGTTATGTTGCTGGCATTAAAGAAATTTCCACCTCTTCCTTCGCTGTTCGCAGGCGTAGTTGTTGGCGGTGCCTTTGCCATGGTTACGCAAGGACAGTCGCTTCAGGCGGTGTTTGACTATGCGAACAACGGGTATTCCATCCAAACCAATATCAGCGAAATTGATTCACTGCTCAATCGCGGCGGTATTCAGTCGATGATGTGGACCATATCGCTGGTCCTTATCGCCCTCGGTTTTGGAGGCGCGCTTGAGACAACAGGCTGTTTGAGAAGTATTATTAATGCTATAAAAAGTAAAGCAAAAACCTTTGCAGGTACTCAAGTTGCAGCGGTAGGAACTTCGTTTGCTACGAATCTTGTTGCTGGCGACCCGTACCTATCTGTTGCTTTACCAGGGCGTATGTATTCTCCTGTTTATCGCGGCATGGGTTACTCAACACTTAATCTTTCCCGTGGTATAGAAGAGGGCGGCACGCTGATGTCTCCACTCATCCCGTGGAATGCCGGAGGCGCTTTTGTTATCTCTGCATTAGGACTTGGCATCTCCGGTGATAATTTACAGAACTTACTTTATATACCACTTGCATTTGCATGTTGGACAGCGCCATTGATAGGGATATTTTATGCCTATACCGGTATGTTTTCACCGAAGGCATCAGATAAAGAGCGGGAAGAATGGAAGTCATCAGGTGCTGATATTGCCAAATTCAATGAGGATGGCACGCCAGTGACTGAATGATTTGGTGTTTGAACGCTGAAAGAAATACCGTTTAAAATATAAAGAAGAAATAAAAAAGCGAGGATAGTAGCAAACCCTCGCTTTTTTGTTTGTCGCATTAATTTGACTTTTTTACTGGGGCTTTTATGACAGGCCCTACTAATAGCAATCCCTTCGCAGCCTAAAGCCAGCTAGGCTGTTTGTCCTCAAACGCGCTGATAGCACTATCAAGCTCGAGAGTTTGACCTATTGCATCAAGGCCTTTTATCAGATTAGTTTTGTGATGAGATGCTATATCAAAACTAAACGATGTATCGTTGAAGCTTACTGTCTGCGCCGGCAAATCCACAGTAATAGCGACCGCGGGATCTGCTTTTACAGCGTCAAACAAAGCGTCCATTTGTTCGCTACCTAACGCAACAGGAACCAGTTGGTTGTTGATACAGTTACCATAAAAGATATCAGCAAAACTGGTGGCAATAACGGTTTTAAAACCAAAATCGGCCAGTGCCCAAGGTGCGTGCTCTCGACTTGAACCACAACCAAAGTTTTCTCGTGCCAACAATACGCTAGCGCCTTTGTGCTCTGGTTTATTCAGTGAGAAATCTGGGTTAGGCTCTTGCTCTTTTAAATCCAAATAACGCCAATCGTGAAAAAGGTGCTTGCCGTAGCCAATACGAGTGACACCCGTGAGAAACTGCTTAGGAATAATTTGGTCTGTGTCCACATTGGCTTGGTCTAACGGTGCTGCAATGCCCGTGTGGTGTGTAAAACCTTGCTCTGACATGTATTACTCCTGATAGTCTCTAACATCGGCGAAGTGGCCGTTAATGGCTGCTGCTGCAGCCATAGCTGGGCTCACTAAATGGGTGCGTGCACCACGGCCTTGGCGTCCTTCAAAGTTTCTGTTGCTCGTTGATGCACAGCGATCGCCAGAAACTAGTTTATCGTCGTTCATACCCAAACACATTGAACAGCCTGGTAAGCGCCATTCAAAGCCGGCCTCTTCGAAAATCTTATCGAGACCTTCAGCTTCAGCTTGGCGTTTAACTGCTCCAGAACCCGGCACCACTATGGCGGTAACCGAAGATGACACTTTGCCTTTTTTGGCGACGTGGGCAGCAGCGCGTAAATCTTCTATACGACCATTGGTACACGAGCCAATGAAAACGTGATTTACTGCTACATCAGAAAGTTTTTCACCGGCCTGCAAACCCATATAGCTAAGTGCTTTTTTCGCGCTTTCTATTTCGATAGGGTCGCTAAAGTCTTCAGGAGCGGGCACTGGAGTATTTACTCCAATAACTTGACCTGGGTTGGTTCCCCACGTGACTTGCGGTGCTATGTCGGCTGCTTCAAGTTCAACAACCGTGTCAAAGCTTGCACCGTCTTCGGTATATAAAGTTTTCCAATAGGCAACCGCGTCATCCCAAGACTGGCCTTTGGGAGCGTACTCGCGGTCTTTCAAATATGCGAAGGTAACGTCGTCTGGTGCTACAAGCCCAGCTTTGGCTCCTGCTTCGATACTCATGTTACACACAGTCATTCGCTCTTCCATGGTAAGCCCACGAATTGCCTCTCCCGCATACTCAATCACATGACCTGTTGCACCAGCGTGTCCAATTTTGCCAATGATGGCCAAAATAATATCTTTCGCTGTAATTCCCACAGGAAGTGTACCATTCACATTAATAAGCATGCTTTTTGCGCGGCTTTGCTTCAGAGTTTGTGTGGCTAAAACATGCTCAACTTGAGAAGTACCTATTCCAAATGCAAGTGCACCGAATGCGCCATGGGTTGCAGTGTGAGAGTCGCCGCACACTACGGTCATGCCTGGCTGTATAAGCCCTAATTCTGGCCCCATTACATGGACGATACCTTGTTTTTGATGGCCTACAGGGTAGAGCTGAATACCGTGATCTTCACAGTTTTTGGCTAAGGTATGCAGCTGTAGTGCGTTATCTGGGCCGCATGCATCAATGGCTAACGAGCGCGTTGAAATGCTGTGATCCATGGTTCCCACAGTTTTATCTGGGCGACGCACTTTACGGCCTTTTTCGTTAAGGCCAGCGAATGCTTGCGGAGATGTCACTTCGTGAATTAAGTGGCGGTCGATATAAATAAGGCTATCTTCGCCTAGTTGGTCGACAATATGCGCTTGCCATACTTTGTCATATAAGGTCTTGGCCATGTGGTATTTCTACTCCTGCGCCATTAATTGTTTAACAATTTCATCGCCTACTTGCGATGTGTTTGAAGCTTGGTCTCTTTTATCTTCAGGCAGCAACTCGCCAGTGAGTACGCCCTTTTCAAGAGTGGCGACCACGGCTTTTTCAATTGCATCTGCCGCGTCGTTTAAGTTCATACTGAATCGCAACATCATGGCTGCCGATAAAATTTGAGCGATGGGGTTTGCAATGCCTTGGCCTGCAATATCCGGCGCTGAACCGCCTGCTGGCTCGTATAAACCAAACCCGTCTTCGTTCATACTTGCCGAAGGCAAAAGCCCCATAGAGCCTGTCATCATAGCGCATTCATCAGATACGATATCGCCAAACAAATTTGAACACAGCATGACGTCAAATTGCGCGGGGTTCTTCATTATTTGCATGGTGGCGTTATCGATGTAGATATGATCTAGCTCAACATCGGGAAAGTCTTTGGCCACCTCTTCTGCCACCTCACGCCACAATCTGCTAGTAACCAATACATTGGCTTTATCTACTGAGGTGACTTTACCGCGACGCTTTTGTGCTGCTTCAAAGGCTGCGACAGCGATGCGACGAATTTCTCGTTTGCTGTAGCGCATTGTGTCGTAAGCAAACTCTTCCTCGCCTTCACCCTCACGACCTTTAGGCTGACCAAAGTAAATGCCGCTGGTAAGTTCGCGTACTACCAACACATCTACACCTGATTTAGCAATGTCTTCACGAAGTGGGGATAAACCTTCAAGCCCAGGATAGATACGAGCAGGGCGCAAATTACTGAATAAATCGAAGTGGCTTCTTAACGTAAGTAGTGCAGCGCGTTCGGGACGCTGTTCAAGTGGAAGTGTGTCCCACTTAGGACCGCCTATGCTGCCAAATAAAATCGCGTCAGATTGTTCACAACCTAACAGTGTTTTTGCTGGAAGGGCTTCGCCTTCGGTATCGATAGCAAAGCCGCCTACGGGAAACTCGGTGCGATTTAGCGTAATGCTAAACTTCTTTTCTACAGCATCTAAGACCTTGTTGGCCTCTTGCATAACTTCTGGACCGATACCGTCTCCGGCTAATACGGCAATTGAAAACTGGCTCATTTACACTCCTACAACGCGTTCTTGTTGATTCTTTTGCTGATCAATCTGGTCGGCCAGATAAGTATTGTTCAGTACAAATATCAATGCTTTTACACCGGCCTCTACGATATCTGTGGCCAAGCCTATACCGTGGAATCGACGATCTTTATATGTGGCGATAACACTCACTTGCGCTAATGCATCTGCACCTTCGCCTTTTGAATCTAGTTTAAAGTCAACAATTTCCAAGTCTTCATGACCAAGAATGGAAATTATCGCTTTAAATGCGGCATCTACCGGTCCGTTACCTGTACAAGCCTGTGTAATCTCTTGCTCGCCCACTTTCATTTTTACGGTAGCGCTTGGGATGATCTCTCTGCCCGAATTAGCCTGAAGGTAAAGCAGTTGATAGTGCGCTTGGTCATGCTTTTGCTTATCGAAAAACAACAGCGCCTCAAGGTCGTAGTCGTAAACCTGTCCTTTCTTATCAGCCAGCTTTAAAAACGCATCGTATACGGCCTCTAAATCAAATTCTTCAGGCTTGTAACCTAATTCAGTAAGCCTATGTTTAATAACATGGCGACCCGAACGAGAGGTTAGGTTAAGGTTGTTCTTGTTAATGCCCACGCTCTCAGGCGTCATAATTTCATAGGTATTTTGCGCTTTTAAGACACCGTCTTGATGAATACCTGACGAATGGCTAAAGGCGTTGGCCCCAACAATGGCTTTGTTAGATTGCACCGGCATATTACACAGCTGGCTGACAAGTTTAGACGTACGTGAAATTTCTGTGGAATTGATATTAGTATCAATGCCAAGCAGCCCTTTTCGCGTTTGCAAAATCATTGCAATTTCTTCTAGTGAAGCGTTACCTGCACGCTCACCAATTCCATTTATAGTGCACTCTACTTGACGCGCGCCTTGCTCTACTGCCGCCAGTGAATTAGCAACAGCTAGGCCTAAATCGTTATGGCAATGCACTGAGATAATGGCTTTATCGATGTTGGGAACCCGATTGAACAACTGCTGAATAATACCGCCGAACTCAGTGGGCGTTGTGTAGCCAACAGTATCCGGAATATTTACCGTTGTAGCGCCTGCGTGAATAGCTGCTTCAACCATACGGCACAGGTAGTCGATATGCGTTCTGCCTGCGTCTTCACATGAGAACTCCACATCATCGGTGTATTTACGGGCATGCTTTACCGCAGCCACGGCCATGTCTACCACATCATCATGAGATTTACGCAATTTGGCGCCAACGTGTATTTCCGATGTGGCAATAAAGGTATGTATTCTAAACTGATCAGCTACGCTAAGGGCTTGGCCGCATGCATCGATATCACCGGGAAGGGCGCGGGACAGGCCGCAAATCACTGAGTTTTTGATTTCTTTTGCAATCAACTGTACTGATTGGAAGTCGCCAGGTGAAGACACAGGGAAACCGGCTTCAATAATATCTACACCTAGTCTCTCAAGCGCCAGTGCAATCTGTAACTTTTCTTTGGCACTTAGACTTGCTGGCAAGGCCTGCTCACCATCTCGCAACGTGGTATCAAAGATTTTCACTTGATTTGTCATGACGCTCTCTCAATTGAATAGTTAAAAAAAAACCCGTGCTGTGCACGGGTTTTTGTGTGATTAATCGCTGGTCGCAATCTACCCGTGCAGTCTGGCTGCCTTGAGGAGTAGAGTAATTAGAAGAAAACGAATACGCATTTTTCGAAAATCTTTGCTGACCAAAATTGATAGCGACAATTTAACCATGTGAGCCCTGAACGTCAACCATTGTTTACCATATTGATTAAATTTTTATGAAAAAATTTATCTTGATGCTCATATTAGGATGCATGTCCTAATTTATGATGATGACTCTCTGGATTTAGGTCTTAAACGCCTCTTTAAATACTGCTAATACAGATAAAGAGTTTGAATTTTGAAATGGTTAGTATGTTTGTACTCTTTTAGACTGATATGGAGAAGTTATTAATTGAATGAATACTTATTATTTTTGTATTTTTATGCATGTTTGGTTTGGTATGGCATTACTAATGTCGCCTTAAAAGAAAAAAGGGCGTAGACAAGTCCTTTATTTCAATAAGGTAAAGTTCTTCCAGTTTATTTGAGTAGACAGCCGCATTTCTCTAATAGACAGTGCACGAGGTGATACTCGAGATTTGAAGTTCCAAGCGTGACCCGAGCAGGCGCTCGCCATGATGGTTTTCGTTGGTTTAAGAAGAGTTTTACTATCAAAAGTTCCGTAGCTTTCAAGTCCACTTTCACGAGACTCTTCATCTGAGCTTTCAATGAAATGACTAGCCTGCTTATTTCTTCGATTCGCTTCCTGACTGTTTCCCCGATTGATTCCATCAACTGTAAACCAACCGTGTTTGTTCAAATGAACGACATCGTCTACCAACATCGTTTTGTCGATAGTGTCTAATTCAAGGTGAATACCTTCAATGGTTCTAACTAAGACTGGAACAATTAACCCATAGTCGGCATGTTTTCTAAACCATTGCGCTGTTGCATCAGCATTCTGTGGTACACGAGGCGCAGATTTTGGCTGCTTGGCATACCAGCTTCCGTTATAGGTATCGGTAGATAGTGGGGTTGGGTTGGTTACAAAATATCGAGCGACACTTCTAATATGATGAGGCAAGCCACCAATTCGGCGCTTAAGGATAGACGCATTGCTGATACCGCTGTGGGCAATAAACAAAAGTTCTCTTTCATATAGCGCCGTACACACTTCAGAAAACTGTGCGTGATTACCACCTAGCTCGCCTAAGTCGTTAAAAAAACCTGATTGTGTTTTTGGCGGATGACTGTTTGTGCTCACGTTAACATCGCGTTTTGACTGTCTCTGCACTAACCGTATCAAGAAACCTGCGATCTCGCCACTCATGCGCTGGTATTTAGGCTACGTATCATTACTTATAAAAACAAAAAAAGGCGCTGGTGCAAGAGCACTGGCGCCTTTCGGGATGAATAGAAATTATTTTGCTACGATTGCTCCGTATTGGCAATCAGATCAGCTTTACTGACCTTTAATTTCAGAAAGGCCATTATACGTTGCTGCACTACCAAGCGCTTCTTCAATACGAAGAAGTTGGTTGTACTTAGCGACACGGTCAGAACGGCAAAGAGAGCCAGTTTTGATTTGACCTGCAGCAGTACCTACCGCTAAATCAGCAATTGTCGCGTCTTCAGTTTCGCCAGAGCGGTGAGAGATAACGGCGGTGAAGCCAGCGTCTTTCGCCATTTTAATTGCGTTAAGCGTTTCTGTTAGTGAGCCAATTTGGTTAAACTTAATAAGGATTGAGTTTCCAATACCGTTATCGATGCCGCGCTTCAGAATTTTGGTGTTAGTTACGAACAAATCATCACCAACAAGCTGTACTTTGTCGCCAATCTTCTTCGTTAAGCTTTCCCAGCCGTCCCAGTCACTCTCGTCTAAGCCATCTTCGATAGATACGATAGGGTACTGTGCAGATAGGTCGGCTAAGTAGTCGCCAAACGCTTCTGAGTCGAAGCTCTTATCTTCACCAGATAATACATACTTACCGTCTTTGTAGAATTCAGACGCTGCACAATCTAGTGCAAGGGTAATGTCTTCATTCATTTTATAACCAGCGTTTTCAACGGCTTGTACGATAACAGCAAGTGCTTCAGCGTTAGAGCTAAGGTTTGGTGCAAAACCACCCTCATCACCCACAGCGGTGTTAAGACCTTTCGCTGACAATACTTTCTTAAGTGAGTGGAAGATTTCAGCACCCATGCGCAGTGCTTCTTTAAAGCTTTTCGCGCCAACTGGCTGAACCATGAATTCTTGAATATCAACGTTGTTGTCTGCGTGCTCGCCACCATTGATGATGTTCATCATAGGCACAGGCATTGAATATTGACCAGACGTACCGTTTAAGTCAGCGATGTGCTCGTAAAGTGCCACGCCTTTTTCAAGCGCGGCAGCTTTTGCTACAGCAAGAGATACAGCAAGGATAGCGTTAGCACCAAGAGTTTCTTTGTTTTCAGTGCCGTCTAAGTCAATCATCACCTGATCGATATCAGACTGTGCTAGTGCGTCTTTGCCTAGCAGAGCCGGAGCAATGGCGTCATTAATAGCCGCTACTGCTTTAATTACACCTTTACCAAGGTAACGAGACTTGTCGCCGTCACGCAGTTCTAATGCTTCGCGGCTACCCGTAGACGCGCCAGAGGGTGCAGCAGCACGACCCATAACGCCAGACTCTAAATAAACGTCTGCTTCTACAGTTGGATTACCGCGTGAATCTAAGATTTCACGTCCGATGATGCGACTAATTTTCGCCATGTTATTTCCTCAACAATTGATGTGGGAACGCAACGGGAAAGCGTTCCCTTTATTAGAAACTAGTGATTTTCTTTCTGGTATTTGCCTGCAGCTGCAACAAACCCCTTAAACAATGGATGTCCATCGCGAGGTGTTGAAGTGAATTCAGGGTGGAACTGACCTGCGATAAACCAAGGATGGTCAGGTATTTCGATAACTTCTACAAGTCGTTTATCAGTGGACAAACCACTTACTTTAAGGCCCGCAGCTTCGATTTCATCGCGAAGATTGTTGTTCACTTCATAGCGGTGTCGGTGGCGCTCGTAAATTTCGACGTTGTCATACATTTCATGCACTTTAGTGCCTTCAATTAAATGACAAAGCTGGCTACCCAATCGCATTGTACCGCCAAGGTCTGAGGTTTCAGTGCGTGTTTCGGTTGTGCCCGCTGCATCTAGCCATTCCGTGATTAACCCTACCACAGGGTATGCAGTTTGTGGGTCGAACTCGGTGCTGTTGGCGTTATCCATACCTGCAACATTTCGCGCAAATTCTATTAGCGCTACCTGCATGCCTAGACAAATTCCTAAATAAGGCACTTTATTTTCACGTGCGTAGCGAGCGGCGGCAATTTTACCCTCAATTCCACGCTCACCAAAACCGCCAGGCACTAAGATAGCGTCTAGCTTTTCTAGGATTTGCGTGCCTTTACTCTCAACATCTTGAGAGTCGATATGATGAATGTTAACTGTCAGTCTGTTTTTAAGACCAGCATGCTTTAATGCTTCGTTAACGGATTTATACGCATCTGGTAATTCAACATACTTACCAATCATGCCAATGTTAACTTCGGCGGTGGGATTTGATTCAGCGTAAAGTACTTGCTCCCACTCGACGAGGTCGGCTTCCGGGCAATCAAATCCAAAGCGATCCACAACAAGCTGGTCCATTCCTTGCGCTTTAAGTGCAGCTGGAATGCGATAAATGCTATCTACATCTTTTAATGAGATAACCGCTTTGTCTGCGACGTTAGTGAAAAGCGCGATTTTAGAGCGCTCACTGGTAGGTAGAGCACCTACAGAACGACACACAAGAATATCGGGTTGAATACCAATTGAGCGCAACTCTTTAACTGAATGCTGGGTTGGCTTCGTTTTCACTTCACCGGATGCTGGCATATATGGCACTAGCGTAAGGTGCATGTACATAGCACGTTCACGGCCTACTTCAGTGCCTAGTTGGCGAATGGCTTCTAAGAAAGGTTGTGACTCAATATCACCTACGGTTCCGCCCACTTCTACAATGGCAACTTCGTGACCTTCAGCACCTTCAATTACGCGACGTTTAATTTCGTTGGTAATGTGTGGAATGACCTGAATTGTGGCTCCTAAGTAATCGCCGCGACGCTCGCGTTTGAGTACTTCTTCGTAAACACGGCCTGTGGTGAAGTTGTTGCGTTTTGTCATACGGGTGCGAATAAAGCGCTCGTAGTGGCCAAGATCAAGGTCTGTCTCTGCACCGTCATCGGTAACAAATACTTCACCATGCTGTATAGGGCTCATTGTGCCCGGGTCGACGTTGATATAAGGGTCGAGTTTTAACATGGTAACGGTGAGACCGCGTGCTTCAAGAATTGCTGCTAATGATGCTGCTGCAATACCTTTTCCAAGCGATGAAACTACACCACCAGTGACGAAAATATAATGTGTCATGCGAAACCTAGAACGTTAGGGTTGTATGGTAAATATAGGCCGATTTCAGAAAGAAACCATCTACACTTTGGACGGGGCGATAGTATACGCAAAACCATGTAAACAGACAATCTATTTGCCTACATGATGTGCAAATTTACGCCAGATTTACACCAAATTCAGGCCAATTGTGACCTAAACTTGGCCTAGCGGCTAAGACTGACTTAAGCGCTTTAAGGTGTAAATAAGGTCGAGAGCTTGCCGTGGAGAGAGCTCATCAGGAGATATGTTCGCAAGGGCATCGACAGCAGGGTTAGGTTTATCTGGAAACAGCAGTTCTGCTTGGCCTTTTGGCTTTGCCTTTGATGTAGCTTTTGGGGTGCTTGCTGCCTTATCAGGCGCACTCTCTTCTCCTTGTGTCATAATATGAGAAGATTCGAGCGCGGCGAGCTTTTGGCGTGCGGCTTGAATAACGATTTTTGGTACTCCGGCTAATTGCGCCACCTGCAGCCCGAAACTTTTGCTTGCTGCACCTTCTGAAACCGTATGCATAAAGCGAATGGTATCTTCAAACTCAACAGCATCTAAATGCACATTGACGACACCTTGCTGTGTATCTGGCAGCTCGGTAAGCTCGAAATAATGAGTCGCAAAAAGGGTATAGGCATTCAGCTGCTTGGCAAGGTAACTTGCGCATGCCCACGCCAGTGAGAGCCCGTCGTAAGTACTGGTTCCACGGCCTATTTCATCCATTAACACCAATGAGTTTTCCGTGGCGTTATTGAGAATGTTAGCGGTTTCTGTCATTTCTACCATAAAGGTGGAGCGGCCAGAAGCGAGATCATCAGACGCACCAATGCGGGTGAAGATACGGTCTAGTTTACCAATGTGAGCATGTTGTGCCGGCACAAAACTACCCACACATGCGAGCAGAGCAATGAGAGCCGTTTGACGCATGTACGTAGATTTACCCCCCATGTTAGGACCAGTGATTATCAGCATGCGCCGTGAGCTATCTAGCTGAAGCGGATTAGCAATGAAAGGTGCTTTCATTACATTCTCTACGACAGGGTGTCGGCCGTCTTGGTAAGTAAGTGCACACTCGTTACTGAGCTTCGGCCTATGCCAATCAAGGGCAATTGCCCGTTCGGCGAAACAACACAGCACATCAAGCTTTGCTAGCGCAGCGGCACTGTCTATCAGGTTATTTAAGTAAGGCGTAAATTCATCAAATAGTGCTTCGTACAGTTTTTTCTCTAGCGCAAGCGCCGCCCCTTGGCTACTAAGTACCTTGTCCTCGTGCTCTTTTAATTCAGGAGTAATAAAGCGTTCGGTATTTTTGAGCGTTTGGCGACGGATATATTCTGCGGGTGCATTTGCACTATTGGCGCGGCTAATTTCAATAAAAAAGCCATGTACTCGGTTATATCCCACCTTAAGGGTAGAAATACCAGTACGTTCTTTTTCTCGACGCTCCATTGCGTCAAGATAGTCAGTAGCCCCCTGAGAGAGCGCACGTAATTCGTCTAATTCTTCGTTGTAGCCAGGTGCTATGACGCCGCCTTCTCGGATAATAACCGGCGGGTTATCAATAATGGCGTGATTAAGCAGTGTCTGCAGCTCGGGATAAGTGCCAATGGTTTCACTGATTTGCTTTATTTGGCCAGTTTCAAAGCGCGATAATGCGTCGTGTAAATCAGGCAATGCGTTAAATGCGTTTTTCAGCCTCGCAAAATCACGAGGTCGCGCAGAGCGAAGGGCTAAGCGCGCCATAATACGTTCAATGTCGCCAATGTGTTTTAGGGCGCTGCGAATATCGTCAGGGTTATCGTCAATAAAGGCATCAACGGCGTCTAATCGACTTTGTAGCTCATGTTGGTCGGTTAACGGTGAGTGAATAACACGTTGCAACATACGGCTTCCCATCGCCGTTGTGGTGGTGTCCATCACACTGAAAAGCGTGTTTTCTTGACCGCCAGATAAGTTATGAGTGAGTTCTAAATTACGTCTTGTCGCTGCGTCTAACTGAACGCGGCTGTCTTGCTGTTCGGTTTGTATTTGCCTGATATGGGGTAGGGCAGTTCGCTGGGTGTCTTTTACATATTGCAGCACACAGCCCGCAGCACCTAACCCTTTAGTTATGCCTTTAAGGCCAAAACCATCAAGGGTCTTGGTCTCAAACTGCAGATTCAGCTGCTCATCTGCGGTATCAATGTCAAACTCCCACTCAGGACGACGTCGTAACCCCTTTCTGTTTTCTATTAGCGATACTTGCTCAAATCCCTCTGGGTAGAGCAATTCAGCAGGGTTGACTCGTTGAATCTCGGCGAGCAAGTTCTCATCATTATCGCATTCAAACACCACAAATCGTCCGCTAGTCACATCCAACGTGGCTAAACCATAATGCATTGTGTGGCCACACACTGCGGCTAATATATTATCTCGTCGTTCTTCTAAAAGCGCTTCGTCGGTGACAGTACCGGGTGTGACAATACGCTGAACTTGGCGTTCTACGGGACCTTTACTCGTAGCGGGGTCGCCTACCTGTTCACAAATTGCCACCGATTCACCCATTTTAACTAATCGGGAAAGGTAACTTTCTACCGCGTGATAAGGTACGCCAGCCATAGGAATGGGATCGCCGCCAGACTTGCCTCTAGCCGTCAATGATATATCGAGAAGGTCTGCAGCTTTTTTGGCATCATCAAAAAACAATTCGTAAAAATCGCCCATGCGATAGAACAAGAGAATATTCGGATGCTGCGCCTTAATCGTAAGGTACTGGCGCATCATAGGAGTATGTGATTCCAAAAAAAACGGCCTCGATAGATATGTTTATGGTGTTAGTGCGTATGGTAGCAAATAAATGATAAACTCTGTGCAACAAAAAGCACTGACGGTAGATTGATATGACCACACCATTTTCAACGGTTTCTAAACCAAACGCCATACCCCTAATGCTCGATAGCGCATTAAATACCCAAGTAATGGCGATTGGTGACGTGTTGCGTAAAAAGGGGTGGACAGTATCGACTGCTGAATCATGCACCGGCGGCGGCATTGCTTTTGCGTTTACCAGCGTTGCAGGCAGTTCAGATTGGTTTAATCAGTCTTGGGTAACTTATTCTAATAAGGCTAAAATGCAGGAACTGTTCGTAAATACTGAAACCCTTGAAGTACACGGGGCGGTATCGCAGCAGACGGTGACTGAAATGGCGCTTGGTGTGCAAAAGCGATGTGGAGCAAACGTGGTGGTTACGGTTAGCGGTATTGCTGGGCCTGGTGGCGGTACTGACAGCAAACCTGTAGGCACTGTGTGGTTTGGTTTCATTTGTGGTGATGGTGCTTTTCAAGTCAAGCAGGTGTTTAGTGGCAACAGGGATGTAGTACGTGGTGAAGCGGTAGCCTTTGCAATTAATTATGTGCTGAAAATGCTTAGTACTAGTTAAACAACATATCTTAGGCCGAGTTGAAAAAAATAATTAAAACACTGGTTGAAACTGTATGCTTGTACAGTATAGAATGCATGCAGAAATTGTTAGGGTGTAGATGAGGTTTGTCGTTCTAGCGTTGTAATAATGACGAACGATGTTGTCGCAGTGGTTTAGTATTTATGGACGAACTCAAGGCAGCCTGAGATAGATAAGCTGCTGGCAGATAAATAGCTGGGCAGCTGAGCAAATCAACAACAAAGTAAACGAATAACAGCGCAAACAAGTAGTAAGCAAAGCGAAAATCATAAGCTGTAAGATGTTTTGAAAGTTAAAATATAAGGAAAGTAATAAAACATCCTTATATTTTCATTTTTACTCACATTCATGTTCCAACTCTTGTTGATAATAAACGCAATGTGACGCGCAAAAGATAAGCATAGGCATAGTTAAGATGACAGATCAAAATAGAAGTAAAGCGTTAGATGCAGCGCTTTCTCAAATTGAAAAACAATTTGGGAAAGGCTCAATTATGAAGTTGGGCGAAAACAAGACAATGGATGTGGAAACTATTTCTACAGGATCCCTTGGGCTAGACATTGCTCTTGGTGCGGGTGGTTTACCACTTGGCCGAATTGTTGAAATTTACGGTCCAGAGTCATCAGGTAAAACAACCTTAACCCTTGAAGTCATTGCTGAAGCGCAGCGTCAAGGCAAGACTTGTGCGTTCGTAGATGCGGAACACGCGCTAGACCCTATTTACGCGGAAAAACTTGGCGTTAACATTAACGAATTATTAGTATCGCAACCTGATACTGGTGAGCAAGCGCTTGAAATTTGTGACATGTTAACACGCTCTGGCGCTGTTGACGTTATTGTTGTCGACTCCGTAGCAGCGTTAACACCGCGTGCCGAGATTGAAGGCGATATCGGTGATTCACACGTAGGTCTTGCCGCGAGAATGATGTCTCAAAGTATGCGTAAAATTACGGGTAATTTGAAGCGTTCGAATACAATGATGATTTTCATCAACCAAATTCGTATGAAAATTGGTGTGATGTTCGGAAGCCCTGAAACTACTACAGGTGGTAACGCACTGAAGTTTTACGCGTCTGTACGCTTAGACATCAGAAGAATTGGTTCGGTAAAAGAAGGCGATGAGGTTGTTGGTAACGAAACTCGCGTTAAAGTCGTTAAGAACAAAATCGCGCCTCCTTTCAAGCAAGCTGAATTTATTATTCGCTATGGTGAAGGTATTTCTAAGCACGGCGAGTTAATTGACTTAGGTGTTAAGCACAAATTAATTGATAAAGCCGGTGCATGGTATAGCTACAACACAGACCGTATCGGTCAGGGTAAAGCGAACAGCATGTTGTTTTTAAAGAATAACCCTGCTGTATCGGACGAGATAGAAGCTAAGCTAAGAGAAATGTTGCTTCCAAGTAAAATCGTTGAAGATAGAAGCGAAGACGTTAGCGAAGAATCATAGGCTCAAATTATAGCCGCAAACTGTGATACGCATGAAAAAATGGTGCGCATATAAACTGGCGTAGTAAACTAAAAAGCATATTTTTAGTTTAATGCCAGTTATGTAGCGCGTCGCACTGGTAAACTTTACGTTATGTTGAGTGATTCGAATCCGATATCAGACATTGATATCGGATTTTTTATACGCCTAACAGTCCGTTTCAATGACACATCCTACCTTCTGACCAGATAGATACCCTCGATAGCGTGACACGGTTTGTCAATCTCCATTCTGGCGTAAGTACCCCTATATTTTCTCGATAACGTACGCTTAGCCTTTTTTTGTTTAAATGCGGTTACATTAGTGGTTTTCTCCGGTATTGAAAAATGCGCTGATTTTAATTTATGAGCTCTGCGACTCGGTAAGGTCTAAAAACCGTTTGAAAAATAAACCTGTAAACTCACATCGAGTGGTACATGATTGCAAAGTTGAATGGCCTTGTTAATGGAGTTGTCTTATTGCATTATCTTTTAACTAACTTAAGGTTCGACGTTTGCGGTAAAAGTTGCAGTGAGTGCTGAAAAATGAAATGTTAATTCAAGGAAAAGCAATGCAGCAAGAAGATATCAATAAAAGAGAATGGAAAGATAAGAATAATTGGTCGGAGTCCACTGTCTTTGGAATTTATTTTAGTAAGAAAGATAGTCGAATTTGGGTACCAAAACCGAACGCAATACCTGGCTGGACTTTAAATCTTGCCCACTTTTCGGGTGTAGCGATATTTTTCGCAATTATTTGTGTGACAATGCTTGTCTCTGGTTTGATTGGCTTTTATTTGGCGATTGAGAGCTAAAACTAAGTACCAAATAAAAAAGACGTTTAATTTCTTAGTGTTCTGTATACGAATTAAATCGAAGATTAATGTGTAGGCACTGTCAAGTTTGAGTACACTAACACTCACATAAGATTTTGTACTCTGAATGATCTTACAAGTAAGAGTTAATGTATGGAAATTTATAGACTAGGAAGTTTTACGTTCTCACCATATACCAAAAGTTTGGTTTTGGGAGATAAAGAAGTAGTCATAGAGGATAAACACAACGATATTTTACGTTGCTTGATAAAGCGGCCCGGGGAACTTGTCACAAAAGATGAATTAATCGAAACAGTTTGGGGAGGACGATATACATCAGACAATAATATCGCAGCAAAAATTTCTGAACTTAGAAAGATACTCAATGATTCAGCAAGGGAGCCAAAATATATTCGCACCGTCCACAATCGCGGCTACGTACTTATTAGCGGTATAGAGCTTTGTAAAGCAGAGGTAAACCCGAGTGCATTTGAGGCGGAGGTTAATCCTTCTGTCACTGCCGAAGAATCGAGTAATCAGCATACCGGCCATGTTGAGGAAGTACTTCTCGATAATGTTTTGAGACACAGTGCCTTGTCTGCAGGAAATCCAGAATCACTAATTTCAAAAAGTCAAGGCATAGTAGTTACCAAAAATTGGTACAAATTAGGGGTACAGGTTCTTCTATTCGTTTCTTTAGTTGCTGTAGGAAGTTTTCTCTTGGTTAGCAACGAAGATAAAGAAGCGGAGTTTTCTTATAAAACGATAACGCATAATGTAGGTTTGGAGTTCAATCCAGCGCTATCTCCTGATGGTAATTACCTTGCTTATTCCCATGCTAGGTCTATCAGTGGGCCTTGGGCATTAAAAATAAAAAATCTGTTAACTAATCAAGAGCGCACTTTTACCGCACAAGATTACGAGGATATTATGTCTCCTATCTGGTCATTAGATGGTAAAAGTGTCTTCTATTTAAAAAATGAGTCAAATGCGTGTTCTATAATTCAGGCTTATTTCAATGAGGACATGACACTCAATAAACCAACTAAAATTGCAGAGTGCGGAAGTCTTCCAAGTATTAGTCCGATATCATTAAGCAACGATGGAATTTGGCTTTACTATTCCTACTTAGACAGCAATCAGGCGAAGCTTTATATTAGAAGACGCAACCTATTAACTAATATGGAATCTAACGTGACAACGCCTTCGGGCAATTATGGTGGGGATTACAGTCATTCATTGTCGCCAGATAACAGTGCAATACTGGTGTATCGCAGCTTAAGTGTTAACCAATTTGAACTGAAGCTTATTGACCTTGAGACAGGTAATAGAACTCTTGTAGATGTTTTTAACTCAATTAAGCTGGCAGCATTATGGAGTAAAGATAGCCGCTCAATTTTTTATTTCAACGACGATAAAGAATTTATTGAATACGATCTCGAAACGGAAAGCTATCGTGTGTCTACCGTAGATCTAGTTAACCCCATTATGCTAAGCCCTGCAAAAGGGGAGAGCTTTTTTGTAGTTTCTGGGAATTACGCAAACTATGACGTTCACAAATTGTCATTTGAGCATGAAAAAATCAAAGTTGGTGAGACGCCAATCATTGAATCGAGTTTCGATGATTATGATGCTTACGCAGATAATGAAAATGATATTGTATTGTTTGTCTCAGACCGCTCGGGCGTATCCCAAGTGTGGATGTTAGAAAATGGTATTTATTCACAACTTACCTCATTCCAACGTGAAACAATTGTGCGAAAACCACGTCTTTCCAGTGACGCCACAAAGCTCTCATATATCTTAAAAGGGGATCTGATCGTAGAAGATCTCATTAGTCATGAAACCATTTTGATCGCACCAAACATTAGATTACCGGAGAGTTCAGAGTGGAAATGTTCTGCGAATGAACTCTATTATTCCGCCTTGGATCAAGGTAGTCGCCATATTTATCGTTTTGATGTGAAAAACGAAAAGCGCACGATTGTCAAAAGATTTGCAGAACGAGTACGGGCAGATTGCGCAGATAACACTTACTATATCTGGTCTAGTTCAACGGGCTTAGAGAAAATACTGGCTTCTAATAGTGAGTCAACTCAAATGCCATTTATGAAGCATAGAGAATCAACGTTTTTCGATTTCGACGTGTACCGAGGTATCCTTTATGTTTCTAATTCAGACTCTCTTACAACTTATGATACAAATGGCAACGCAAAATTTATTTACGATCTAGAAGGCGGAATTTTGCAAGGGCTTACCGTTGGTAAGCTTGGGGGCTTTTATGTTGACAACAAAGGAGGTGAGACTGCTATATATGAGTTAACCCCCATTGTTCATTAATACATTTATCATTGGATACTTTATTTTCTAGTTTATATGCAGGCCTTCTATTAATGCATCTGGACAAACAATCCGTTCGTTATTAGTCAATCGATTTGATTGTTCTGCGATATTGTGAAGTAAGGTATTAAAATTTCCGGATATGACTAAATTATCTACTGCCCCTACTAGCCTTCCACTTTCTATTAGGTATCCTCTGGCTTTTGAAGTTATATTACCACTGTTAAGGTTAACGCCATCCCAAGACAAGCGGGTGATAATATATCCAGTGCCCATAGTCGTTACAAGGTGATCAAAGTCGTTTATTCCTGACATTACTTTTATATTTGTATAACTGTTTGCATTTCCCGTACTCCGAAGCCCTAATTTACGAGCAGAATAATTATTCAATAACAGCGACGTTAATGTTCCCTTATCGACGATGCTTTTTTCTTCAATATAAACGCCTTCATCATCGTGAAATCTGTGGTTAATACCCTCAGGTAACTGAGGTCTTTCCGATAGCGAAATATGACTTGCCGCAATTTTTTGCCCCAGGCTTTTTGAAAGAAACGACATTCCCCCCAAAATATTATGCCCCTGAATGGCCATAAGTATATACTTCCAAAACATCGCCATACTTTGCTTGGTAAAAATGACGGGTAACGCACCTGTTTTTTTGTTCGCTACGACTTTGCGCCGTGCTAAGTTTTTTAAAGTGATTTCAGACAATATCCTTGATGTGAATAACTTGTTCACTTTATTACTCTTAGTCGTTGTTGTTTCTTGAATAGTTTGCCCACAATTATTGTTACTGGTCGCAGCAACAGATGATTGGAATAGAGATTGATTTTGCTGAACTTTTACATCATTACTGTTTAAGTAAAGAAAACTCGCATCAGAGGACTTTACACTGCATGAGAGCGGAGTACAGTCTTGCTCCCGGAGTAACTCGATGGTAGCTTTCGCCATGTGTATTTTGCGAGGAGTATTAAAACTTTTTAGACCATTGATATCGTAAAAAGAACTCATTGTTTGAGTGCGACTGCACTGCGATTTTTGTGTGATGACGTAGGCATCGTCGTGACGTAAACTATTAAAGGAAGTGCTTACATTTTTCAGTGCATCTTGGAGCTTTGCTTCTGTTGGGTTACTTGTAATGATGCATGCTTTTTTAAAATCCTTGATAAGAGAAATTACGGTTTTGGAGGTACTTTGGCGATGCACTGAAAGTTTTTCATCACAGCGATGCGTAATCTCTTCAGTGTCTTCTAGCATATATTGAATCTCTACTGAGTCTGCACCAACAGCTTGTGTCATTTCGAGCCATTCATAAAGTACGTCATGGTCTTTTAGTAAGTTGCTCATAGTTTTACGCCTACTGATAAGCCCCTGATGAGCACCGTTGGACTCCCAATACCGACCTGAACGTGCTGGCCTTTTGAGCATAGCCAATGCTCTTTACTGAACGTCAAGTCGTTGCCTACACCATCAATTTTATTGAGTAAATCTAAGGCATTTCCATGGATAGCAACATTTTTTAATGGGTGTTGTATTTTTCCATTTTTTACCCAATAAGCTTCCGCGGGATAAAAGATGAAACTTCCATCTATAATATTCACCTTGCCGGAATAGAAAGAGCGGCATATGAGGCCGGTTTTTAGTTCACTGATCAAAGCATTTTTGTTATGAGGCCCTTGCGCTAGGTAGGTTGTTGTCATACGCGGTATAGGAGAATGTCTAAATGACTCCCTTCGTCCGTTACCTGTTAAAGGGTAAGACGTTTTATTAGCGGTTTTTCGACATGATAGGTAACCACGTACCACACCTTGATTGACTAATATTGTTTTTTGCGACGGTGTAAGTTCATCATCAAACGCTTGGTTTACACCAGGTATATGCTGATTACCATCATCGATAATAGTGCACTCCGATGAACTAATCTTTTTTCCAATTGCGTCTGAAAATATACCACGCCCGCCTCTAACCGAGTCCAGTTCTAGAGGGTGCCCTAGTACTTCGTGAATCATAATTCCTGCGTCAGCGCCAGAAAGAATAATATCGTAACGTCCTGTAGATAGCTCTCTTCCTTGCACTTGACAATGCATCATTGCGATGAGCTTTCGTACTGCCACGTCGCATCGCTGAATAATCTTTGTCATGTTCCATCGTTGATCGAGTAACAAGTTACACTGGACTAAAGAGGCATGCTGTTCAGTTGACAAAGCGTAAATTTTCACAACAATGGTCGAATCACAAAGTTGGTGTTCCCTGCTAGCACTGTTAGCTATATGTCGATGATTAGTAACAAACTGAATTTGAAAGGTTGTGTGAACCTTGCTTTTTATCCGTATTTCGATACGGTTTGTCACGTAGTCAACAATACTTTGCCCTATAACGGTGAAGTCAAGAGAAAGGGGCCGGTCATAGAAGATGCTGCGGTTAACTACACTTTTTTTGCCTGATGGAATTCCTTCTTGCCGGCATAGTTTATTTAAGGCATCTGCTCCAATCTCTTCAACAAAACTGTAATGCTCGGTATCTTCGCATGAGCGATAGACACCAATTCCTGAGCTTTCCTGAATAATAAATTGATTAAGTTGCTTATTATGATATTCAAGCATGGTAGTTTTTAAACTCTGTGAATAAATATCAAAGTAATCGTAGGGGTTGAGAAGTCTTTTTTTACTTTGCTCCACGAGATCCATATCTAACGAAATATCCATTCGATTTTCCTTTTTCAACTACGCATGCTCTCACATGGTTCTAATTCAGCGGCTTTTTTTGCTGGGTAAGTGCCGAAGATAACACCAATTACACTGCTTATTGATAGCACTGCTAAAGGCACCCAATAATTAAGATCGATCTGCCCTAATTCCGGCAAAAAGGCGCTAATAAATAAACTAAATAAAATACCTATAGCGCCCCCAATCATTCCTCCAACTAAACAAATACCAATAGCTTCTAGAAGAAACTGGTTTTGAATGTCACTTTTCAATGCACCGTTTGCCATTCTAATTGCAATCTCTTGGCGTCGCTCAGTCACAGAAACCAGCATAATATTCATAATACCAATTCCGCCAACAAGTAGAGCTATCATGGAAACAAGTGCTGAGACGAGAATGATGTTATTCATAATGGCTTTAGTGCTATCAAGTAATTGTTGTTGTACCAGCAGAAGAAACCCATTTTCAGGTCTATCTATACGACGCATTTGGTTTAATTTCTCAGCAATTTGTTGTTTCGTGAGGTTGACATTTGCCGAGGGAATAACGAGCATCTCTAATTCTAGGCTGCTGCGTAAAGGAACAAAGTTTTCGAAGGTACTAAAGGGAATAAAGATAGTGTCATCAAACTGTTTGTCGAGGGGATGATTTCCTACGGACTCAAAAACACCTACTACCCTAAACGCATGGCCATTTATCTTGACCCTGCATAACGCCAGGTTGTAACAGTTATGAAGTGCTCCATAAAGCTTACCTCCAACAACAGCCACTTTCGAACTTCTTAATTCTTCTATTTTATGAAAAGGTCTTCCCATGTGCAGCGCTAAGTTCTTGATTAAAAAATAATCGTGCATAACTCCCTTGATTGGTGTGATTTCGTCATAACGATCAGTAACTAAACGGACTTCACTAGAGGCCACAGCCGATATTTTGTGTATGCTTTTGTTAGCTTGCTTTAGCACGCTGGCATCTTTAATGGATAATTCAGGTTGTACTAGACTTCCGTCAGGTCGAAAGGGAAAAACCTTAATATACTGACTGCCCAGCTTTTCAAAACTTCTTGATACGTTGCCACTTAGGCTCAGCATTAGTACCACTACGCACACAACACCTGCTACACCAATAGAAATGCCCGTTGCGGCTAATACTGACCTAAACCGATTAGCCCTTAACGCAGTACTAGCGTTCAATATCAAATCAAGCCATCGCATTTTGATTTACCTTCCTTCCATCCTTTAGGGAGATTTGAACGCCTGCACGATCGCATAATTCTCTATCGTGAGTGGCCATAATGATCGTGACCCCCATTTCATTGAGGTTTTCAAATATGTCGAATATATCGTCCCTCGTTTTTGAATCAAGATTTCCAGTAGGCTCATCGGCTAACAAAATGAGTGGGTTCTTCACGATAGCTCTTGCAATTGCCACCCTTTGTTGTTGGCCGCCTGACAATTGTTTAGGCATTCGGTCTTCTATCTGGTGAAGTCCGACGAGAGATAGTGCGTTTTTAGCCCGCTCTTTCCGCTCATCAGGATGAATTCCTGCATACATCAATGACAATCCAACATTTTCTAAAATGGAAATTGTGTTGATTAGCTGAAAGCTTTGAAAGACAAACCCTATTTTATTCAACCTTATTAATGCCTGTTCGTCTGCAGTCGTGTTGGTGACGTCCAAACCACCGAGAAAGTAACTACCCTCTTCGAACGAGTCCATGCAGCCCAAAACGTTTAATAATGTTGACTTCCCGCTACCAGAAGGGCCTATCAACGACACCATATCGCCTTTGAAAATATTGAGATCTATATTTTCTAGCGCAATAACTTTCTCACTAGTGTTGGAGTAGCATTTATTGAGTTTAGTTGTCTTTACAATTAGCTCACACATCGTCTAGTCCGCGATGTAAATAAGTGTGGTCAACCTGTTGATATGGATTAAGAACAATATTTTCACTGCCATTTAATCCTTCAGTGATTTCTAGGTAGTCGTGTCCTACAGCGCCTACCTTTACTTTTTGTGTACGTAACGTGCCGTCTTTTTCCTGCACCACAACTAGATAATCATCAATGCCGTTTGGTTGAACCGAGGATATTGGGAGAGTGATACGCTCCCCCTCTCCTGAAGTGTTAATCCTTACGTGAGCAGTCATACCATTGATAAGTCGTTGACTGGTATTTTTGAGCTGAACGTGTACTGGAAACTGTGAAGATAAATCCATCACTTCCGATACCTGCTCGGGAGGTAATAGTTTCACGATCTTTCCCTCTAACTCTATACCAGTGAAAGCGGGGAAAGAGATAAGCGCATTTTGGCCTGGGTAGACCTTAAATAAGTCTATTTCCGCCAACTCACCCACTACCATCAGACTCAATTTGCCGTTTATAACAAAGAGTACTGAGCCCGGCATATTGGAAGAGCTGGGTAAAACAGACTCACCACTAGACACTTTTACTTTAGTAACAATGCCTGAAATTGGGGAGCGTATAATCGATTTGTCGATATTGTGAATAATCTGATGTTTCGCAACCTTCAGTTCTTCGATTTCAAATTCAAGCTGGCGTTTGTCTATGATTTGTCGTTCAAGATTAAGTAACTGTTGGTCTAGTTTATCCTCTGAGATAACCTTAGTACTATACAGCTTGAGATTTTGGGCATGTCTCTTCTTCGAATGTTCTATTTCAAGTAACGATTTTTGACGGCGAAGTTTAAGTATTTCTAATTTAGCGGTCATTTTTTGAAGTTCAAATTGTAAGTCGTCATCTTCAATAATACCCAAAATATCACCAGCCTCTACGTGCTGCGATTCGACTACATTTATCGATTCAATCAAACCAGTTCGAGGTGCTGTAATATGCGATTCGTTTTTTGATACAAGCTTGCCACTAAACTCAACCTCTTCGCTGATGAAGCGCAATTGCGGTTGAACGACCGAAGTAACCTCTGTATGACCGCTTCGGCTCGTATTAGCCGAGTAGGCCATTGCTACTATCAAGAGCGAGATAGTAGCAGTGATCAATTTATTTTTAAGCGTCATTACATTCCCCCTTCTGGCATGAAGACATAAAAAAGATAGAAGGTTACCACTATAATTACAGGCAATGAGGCAAACCAATTTATCCGTTTAACGAGATAAACCGCTAGCACAATTAAAAAACCAAGTAAGAGAAGGTTTAACTTGGACACTACATGCATTAACCCTGCAGTTTGGAGGAGATTTGAAATGACAGTAATGTCGTGAATACCAAATAAAAGTTGATGTTCCGGTGCCGCAGGGTGACCCAAGTTTTTGGCAAGCAGTAATACCAAATCAAGGGCTAAAAAAGGTATAGCAACCATGCAAATGATACTCAAAATATGTTGTAGCGTAATACCTGTTTTCTCTCTTTCTTTAGTGAGCGACACGCATCCGTTGACTGCACCTGCGAGAACGACGAGAACAAGCGGAACAACAAAGAGGTTGACGATAGGGCCTAGAAAGGAGAGGCTTTCAGCGCGTTCAGCAATTATCTGCTTTTTTCTCTGCGAAAGGTCATAGCCACTTTGAGCTAGATCGAACTCAACTTGAGCAAGGTAGTCGGTATTCGAAACAAGAAAAGTATCTCTTGCAAAGAACAGAATTATTAGCAGTGCAAGCAAAGTACCTAGTAATTTGATATTACCTTGCGTACCTAAAAATTCTTCGTAAAAATGAGACATACTTGTATCATCCTTTTATACATTACATGCAATACAATCTGCGACAATCATGACATAAACCAAGTATTTCAATGTTATATAGCCAACCCAAAGCCCTAGTAACATTATTGCACTGAATTTTTGAGACAAATTGAGTCCGCGAGTTAAGGCGATGTAAGTGAGAGAGACTAACCAGAGATTCACGAGATCGATAGAGGATAATACGGTCGACCAAACTTCAGATAAATTACTCATATAGCTTACAATACTAGTGACTGATGCAAGTTTCATTTGCGACAGTGTAAGTAATTCAACATCGCGATAAGTAAAATAGAATACGAACGAAAGGCTTAACAATGGCCAAATATAAGCAGATAGTAAAAGCTTACTAACCTTTAAAAATGCTACCTGTTTTCCTGTCATTCTAATAATAAAGAAAAAGAGTGCAGATAGCACAAGCATCTGAATTGGCATAATGGCTGCTGCCATCAGCGGCGACCACCTCGCCTGCGCTTCAAGCTCTGACTTAAGCGCGAGTATGTCTTGCTTGTCAGCTTCCAATGCATAGGATAAACGGTCAGCCTTAAAAGGTGGAGCGGTTTCCCCCGGGACAGAATAAAACTGTTCCACCGCCGCTGACTCCCAGTCTATTTTACTCAACTGGAGCTGTGCTGAAAAAAAAGCGACCAGCACGATGAAAAAAATAGGCGTCATGATAGAAATTGAACTTAATTCATCGCGAAACGCCTTGAGAGGATTGATTAACGCGTAGATTGTGGCCTTTACATCGTGACGGACATGTTTGGTTACATTAGCCGCTGCATTTGTCATATTTTCACTCCTTGGCAATACAAAAAGTCAGGGTAGCTAAAAAACTCCCCTGACTTTCGCTGTTATACGAGGGCCCGTTCTGTAAGCAGGCAGCCGCCTATACAGATTGTGGCGATAGCACAGCAACATACAACAGCACAAGCAATACCCGATTCATCAGCTTGTTCTTCCGTTGTGTTTGTCATTGATACGTTCATTTCGTCTAAGAATGATGGATTTTCTTGATTTTCCATGTTTTTTTCCTTTAATGTTAATTATGTATTACCTACTTGTTGGTCAGAACAGTAGGGTGTTATATCGCTGAAATGTAGAGAGTGTTCTTGGATAATTCCAAGTTGGTAAATGTACTTCAGCACTTCAGTGATTTGGGTTTGCGTCACTTTTAACTCCACCGAATGTTGGTGTAACTGGAGTGACGTAAAATCTGTTTTACTTGAAAATAGCTCGCCTAATCTTCTAAGCAGTTTCCCTATTTTCGGATTTTGAATAGACAGTTGCTTACCACTAGGCGAAGAGACTATAAAGCCATGCTCTCGTGGCGAACAATGAAATATAGGATTAAGTCGATATACCAGTGATGAGTTGTCGTTAGTGATTTTGAGTAAGCCAACAATGTGGTTTATTTTGACGTCAAAGTCATCGGCGGTGTTAAATTGTGTCTCATACAATGTTTTGTAGCCGTTGGGGCAGTTTTTAGAGGCTCTGCAACTTGTGACTAGTGAAATTGTTTTGTGAAAAAGGTTTATCTTTAGCCCTGAAATGCAGGCAATGGTTGGTGCTGCGGTAATTCGCCTTTTTTGGCCGCTTTCACTTTGTAAATAAATGACCTTGCCGCTATTGTCTTTATGCAGTTTTCTATCTGCATCCAGTGCTTTGCCAGCATTCGCTTTTACTAGTGTCGCTCCTTTCATCTGAGGTACTAACTGACAGAACAGCGTTTTCTCAGCAGAAAAGTGTTGGTATATTTTCTTTAACGAGCGAATGCTCAGGACGGAAAACCGAAGACTAGGAAATGATTCTATTGAAAGATTCATGATAAGTGCTTCTGTTCGCGATAAATCTATATCCGCTACTGCAGTGGTTACTTGCGGTTGAAAACCAGTCTCCTCATAGAAAATAGCGGCAAAATCTTCGTAAAAGGGGTGGTCTAGAGGTTCTGTGGCGTAATACAGACAAGACGAAGATAGAGTATTGCCAAACAATTGATGGCAGACTTTGCTGACATGTCTAAATAAAGAAAGCTGTTGCGGGTCCACTGGCGTATTGCCTTGGAATTTTTTTGCAGTAACACCGCAGAACCAACAGCCTACAGTACAACCACTGCTTAATTCGATAGCAAGCGGAGCGTGGGCAATCATACTATTGTGATCACCTAACTCTATTTCGCAACGGCTTTTCTGTCGCTGTAACCAAACATTGTAAGGTTCACAGAAAGCTGTTTTCTTTGTTTTGGTCTGTTGCAACAGGGACGCCTCAAATTCTAAATACTGTTGGCATAATACATTTTCAGCGCCTTTAGATACTGGGGCATTTGGGTCCCATAGTGGGCGAATGTCTTGTGGATCTATCTTTACTTGGTATTCAAGTAATTGGCAGCTTATGTCTAACCCGCTTAAAAGGCGTTCCCTCAGTTTTTCATCGGCATTAAAGACCTCAATGAACCTTTTTACATGAGCTAACCTGTAATATTCGCCTGTCTGAGTCACCCTCGTCAGAAACTTGTGTTTAGCTATTTTTGGCTCAAACTTACCGTTCTGTATTATCATTATTTTTCTCCCTGTGGGAGAGAGTGAATGCTAATAGCAGGTGTTTTTAGTCTGAATACCACCCATATAGCGAATGTGGCGATGCCTGCTGCTATCAGAATTACAGAGGCGATAGATGCATAGGACGCAGACAACAAAGGACCTGATTCTGAAAGCGCTTTAAATCCACTCAAGGAGTTTATGTTTGGTGACACGAAACCACTTTGATCCATTAATAAGCCATATACTGGCAATGCGAGAAGACTGGCTGATTGGGCAGCCATGCCAAGATAGGCAAACATTCGTCCACGGTTCTCGACGTTAGTGTTTACTTGTATTGATACGGTAACCATGCCATTGAAAAGACTAAAACTAGCGCTCAGAACGACCATACCGATAAATACATTTATTACGTTAGGTATAGCGATTAGTGCGTATGCCGCGGCCATCACAAGTAAAACGGTATTCGTATAGGTGGGTATTTTATTTATGTCACTAGCAAATTTGGAAATCAAAATACTGCCGACTAATGCACCAATTGAGCCCGCCACCATTAAAGCGATAGCCTGGCTATAGGGAAAGCTAGATAGAAAATAAAATGGAATAACAACAAGCAATGAGCTGCTTACAAAATTAACCATGATTGATTTGACAAAAATTCGCTTAATGACTGGAAGAGCAGACAATTCTGCGATAAACGCTTTTAGCCCCATTATATTTAGTAACGCTGAGGATGATGCTGGTGACTGCTCTTGTTTCTCGATACGTACGATTTGAATGCTAGCAAGCGCAAATAAATAGCTTATAGCGTCTAAAAGTAAAATTACACCGAGATTGAGTTGATAGAGTAAAATACCACCGATAACCGGAGTAATTAGACTGATTATGGAGCCTAAGCTTGCACGGAATGCCTGTGCTGTATGAAGTTTGCTGGTTCCAACGAGAAGCGGAATAAGTGACACAAAAGCCAAACCACTCAATGCTGAAGCAATTCCCATTACAACCGTGACGATGACGAGCAGTGCCATGTTTACCAGCCCTAAAAAAAATAGGGCAAGCAATACTAATGCTGAGCAAATACAGATAGTTTGACATAGCATCATCAGCGACAACTTTTTAAATTTATCAGAAATTGCGCCCAGCACAGGTGCCGTTAAAAGCACTGGAAGCCCGGCCGCTAGCATTACTAGTGAGAAATCAAAAGATGACTGTGTCTGTTTCATAACCCATAGCGATATACTAAAGCTAGTTACAGAAGAACCAATGTTTGACAGTGCTAATCCGAATAGGAGTATCTTAAAATATTGCATTGTTACGCTCCACGTTCGCGGATATGTTCAATAACGCCTTTGCTCGATACTACTTGCAGTAAATCACTGGCTTGTTGCGCTGTGACGTTATAGTCTCCGGACAAATGTTCAATCAGTTGATGGGGAGAGAATGTTTCTTGCTGGATGCAGCGAACAAGTTCGTGCAGGGTATCTCTGTGTTGATGGTGTTCGAATTTAAGCTCTCCGTATAACGAAGAGATACAAAAACCGTTGTCTAAATTGCTGACATTAATGCCGTCAATAAATGAGAGGGCCTTTTCTTGCGCCAGCCTAGCATTGACCATATCTTTGAGCTTGGTTTCGAAGTCGATGACATCGGTATAAGAGACATCTGCGTAGATTCGATATCCATTTGGCCATTCATTCGTCGCTGGGCAGGGGGATATAAGCTTAATATTTTTGGTTGTAATATTGATCAAGAAACCTGAAACACAAGCTATGCTTGGACTCACCTTGCTCATGATTTTTCTTTGAACTTCTTCCGAAACATCTCCGAGTTTGTATGCGATAAATTCGCTGTTTCTTGCTTTGCCAGCATTGGCTTTAGAAAAGATGGACTCTTTGTTTTGAGGAATACATTCAGTAAACAGAAGCTCTACGGAGTTAAATTCTCTGTGGACTCGTTTAAGTTGCGCGACGGATAAGCATGAAAATCGGTGTATGGTGGCCAATTTTGCATTGGGCTCTCGCAAAATGCGTTTTATACGATCTACATGTTTATGGCCTACTGCTGTAGTCACTTGCGGGATGTACCCTGTTTCAGCTATAAAATCAGATTGAAACTTTTCATAGTCAGTGGAATCCATCGGCTCTGTTGCCCAGTAAAGGAATCCTTTTCTGCAGTTGTCGCCAAAATATCTGTTTAGTGCGCTGCAAATGCCTTTCCACTCCTTTTCAAAGCGGTCGTAAATAGACTTCTCTGTGAGCTTTTCTGCTGAAACACCACAAAACCAGCAGCCTACTGAGCAGCCTTGATTCAACTCAATTGCAAATGGCGCATGGACTACCTTGCTGTCGTGAACACCCAATTCGAACTTGGACCGTGCTTTTTCTACTTCACACCATAACCTATAGTTGTTGTTACATTGCTCATAGCTATCATTCTTTGTGCCATCTAAATAATTTAGGCGAATCGTATTGTACTGGTTATAGGCATCGAGAAGTGGCCTGTTGATGTGCCTTTCAAAGTCTATCTGCGCAACGTTGTCGGCTCTCTCCTGCCATAGCGGTGCGAACTCCGCCGCTGAATTAACATACTCAGCAATAGGCAGGCCTTCTATGGCACTCACAGTATCTGTTGCGATTCTCGTTCTTAATTGAGGATCAGCAGCAAAGATTTCGGTAAACATTTTCAATGCAGACAAGATCGATTTGCCTTCAGGAAAATACGTCTCCGGCCTCTCTAATAATTCTGCTCTAAACTTATTGTCATTGAATGCTTTTTCAATAACAGCAAGCTCTTTTTCAAGCCGCACAATCAATGACTCTTTCATGCTGCACTCCTGGAGCTTTTGCCATTATCTGACTTTTTTGTTGGTTTTGGTTGTGGCTTTGGTTCGGTATTAGGTCCCGGTTCACAAAAAGGAAAGTATGGGCAAATACCAATCCCATCAGCAATGGTTTCGTTTTTTGATTCAGAAAAAGTTTGATTGCTATTGTTACGTTCGACATGAGCCAATGCACCTATTGAAGCCATTGCTACCGTTAACGCACAAAAAACAAAATTTTCCATTTTAACGTTTCTAATTTTAGATAGTTTAAGCATAGTTTTTTCCTTTTCATTATTGATTGAACGCCTTGCATAACGCTGTAGATGTAACAAGTGCTATTATTGGTATAGATGAAATTTGAAAAAATGTTTGGTGATTAAATTAGGATTTTATTAGAGATTTAAAAAAACATTAGGAAGTCATTAGGTCTTGGTTGGTTTTTTAGGAAATTCTTATTTTTTCAGTTGCTTACTTGATTGTATTTAAAAGTCGAATAACGTTACTAAGGCGTAAAACAAACGCATCAAGAACAAACCTGTTCTAAACTAAATAGGGAACAATGATGAAAAATGTAGCTGAAATTTTGAAAAGTAATCAAAGCAAATCTGAACACTCATTAGATAAAGTATCTGTTGATAAAGACACATTACGTCAACTGAGTGGTGGCAAAATGGATAACATCAATTCTTCAGGTTGGATATGTACTATCAGCGGAGAATGTAACGGCGGCCAGAGCTGCAACCCGTTTAGCCGCCTTATATAAAAACGAGTGAGTAAGAGCGACTGCAGTTTAGTCGCTCCGCTCTTTCATTATTCACTATCGCACCTCCGCACATGGTGTAGACACCACTTCAAGAGATACAGTATGGAACTAAAAAAATTAGCATTTTTCTTTGGAGAGGAAGTCCAAACGTGTAGACAGAGGTTGTGTGAACACTTATACGAAAAGGGTATTGCGTGCTCTAACTCGCTGATGGAAAAGGCAATATGCCATCTTAATTTTACTCTTTTCAACCAATCCCAAAAAACGCTAATTACTCATTTTCAGAGTGTTAAAGAACATATTTCATTTGACGAGTTCACGGAATCGTTTCAAAAAGAACCTGAGGTGAAGCACTTTTTTTTTAAACTTTATCCAGTTTTAAAACAGCGTATTGCTATACTATGCCAACATTGGTTAGAACAGACTGTCAATATAATTGAGCGATACCATATCGATAGAGAGAGTATTGCTAGCGACATACTCAATGTGACTGTAGCTCCCGATATTGTCGATATTCGTTACGCCATGGGAGATGCCCACAGAGGAGGCAAGAGTGTTGCTATACTGAAACTTTCTGATGGGCAAAGCGTCGTTTATAAGCCCAGATCACTGTCTATTGATAAACACTTTGCGCAGCTTATTCAGCAAGTTAATACATTTGCCAACACTGATTTAATTTTGCCTGTCTGTATTGATCAAAAAGACTATGGCTGGGTGGAGTATGTGGCTTATAAAAGTTGCGAAAACCAAGAACAGATCACAAAGTTTTATGAGAGGCTAGGTGCGTATACCTGCATTTTGTATATGCTAAACGGCACAGACTTTCATTATGAAAACCTAATTGCATGCGGTGACCATCCGGTATTGATCGATTTGGAGTCTTTTTTTCATCCTGAAATTCCCAATATTAGCGAGGTGAAAGAAGACTCTGTATTAATGACAGGGATATTACCTACCGAAGTACATCTGAACGAAAGCGTGATGCCTGACATCAGTGGCATGACAGACGTTGAGGGGACAGAAGGGATTTTTAATGCCATGGTTCTTGTACCTGATGGCTCGGGTGAATATGAATTTATAAGAAGAAAAGGCAAACTTGATGGTGCTCAAAATATACCGAAGCTCAATGGCGTAAAGGTATCATTAGATATTGACCAAGTTACGGTTTTCAAAAGTGGCTTTAAACACCTCTATGAAAAAGTGCTTGAAAACCAGTGTGCGTTTAAACGTTATGTTTCAGAGTTTAAAAATGACAATATCAGGGTTCTACTCCGTTTCACTGCATGTTACTCCTATTTACTGACGGAGTCAGACCACCCGGCGGTAATGACGTCACAAGAAGTGGAGTTCGAACATTTCAACGGTTTGTCTATTTCACTTCAAGACAATACCATTTTCAAAAAAACGATTAAAGACGAAATTGCCGATTTACGGAAAATGGACGTCCCATTATTTACAACAAAAGCTAACAGTAAAGATCTTTGGCTTGGCGACTCTCGAAAAATAAAAGCATTTTTTGAACACTCAGGCTTCGATACTGTTCAACGTAAGCTAGAACGTTTGAGTAAAAACGATTTGAGTTATCAACTGTGGATAATAGACACTGCATTAAAACTCAATGAAAACCTCTTACGAGAAAAGCCGTCATATGTAAATGATTGTGGACAAAAACGAGACGCTGATTTTGAGAGCCGTTTAATAAGACAGGCTCAAAAGGTCGCAGACTATATTGAAGCGCATCTTCATGAAGACGAAAAAGTTGCGAGTTGGATGGTGGTTCGCTCTTCTTCATTGGACAATTCGACGCTTAGTTTTGCTCCTGCCGGATTAGATCTTTACGCTGGAATGCCCTGCGAGATACTGTTTCTTACTTGTTTTGGAAAACATATGAATAGTCCTAGGCATAGTGAAATTGCGATGAAAGCATATCGCCTTTTTGTTTCCAAGTTGGAGTCAAGCTTACAAAAGTTAAATACGATAGGTCTATATTATGGTTGGGGCGCCATTATCCACACTTTTACTATGCTCAACAGGATCACAGGTAAAAGACATTTCCTTGATAAAATCGAGCTTATCATTGAAGACGTAAACTTTGATGCGCTTATTAGCGAGGATAAGCGTCTAGGGCTTATAAAGGGAGCTGCAGGCCTGATGCTAGCGTGCGCAAACAACTATTTATACAGTGGTTCTAAGAAAACGCTACGTTTGGCCGAGCAATGTGCTGAACACCTTTTGACGGAGCGACAGCAAGATTATCAAGGGTATTGCTGGCGGATCAGTAGTGCGGTTCCACTCACCGGAATGGCGCATGGCGCGTCTGGCTTTGCTATGGCATTTGCTAAACTATTCCAAGTAACAAACAATCAAAAATACCGACATGCCGCACAACGTTGCATCGATTATGAACGCTCTTTATTTCTACCTGATCAGCAAAATTGGCAAGATTGTCGAGACTTCGTTATCGAGCAATGTGAAGGCAAACCATTTTCTTCAGTGGCATGGTCGCATGGTGCACCAGGCATTGGTTTGTCAAGACTAGCTTTGTTGCAAGCCGGTGTTAGCGACGATGAGTGCGTGCATGAGCATGCGACAGCCGTCAATACGACGTTAAAAAAAGGGTTCGAAGGTAATGACACCTTAATTTTTGGTGCATTTGGAAATTTAGAGTTGCTTATTGGAAGTTACCACTATTTTGGCGAAGATTACTTAAACGTATTAGAGAACAGGACAGAAGCAGTACTACAAAAAATAGAGCAATTTGGTTGGGATTTAGGTGACAAAAATGTTGATTCCTTTGGTTTGATGATAGGGGTAACCGGTATTGGGTATCAGTGTTTGAGGGTATTATTCAATGAGAAAGTTCCTTCTTTGCTAGCTTGTGTTAAGTAATTGTCAATATTTGAAACGCATGAGAAGCGAGGGATAAACAATCATGATGAATAACGATTATGCATTAGAGCTCAATGGTATCCGCAAGTCGTTTTTGGGGCGTCGCGTCCTAAAGGAGGTCGACCTTGCGGTACCAACTGGCAGTGTTTTTGCCTTTCTTGGGAACAATGGTGAAGGAAAATCGACCACAATAAAGATCCTTACAGGTTTAGCGGCGCCAGACCAAGGTTCAGTCGTAATTTGTGGAAAAAAACTTTTTCGCCCAAAGAACCATTTTGCTAAAAGATCTCAACAAGCACCTGATTACAAAGTATTAAAAAACTTAGGTGCGCTAATTGAGTCACCTAGCATCTATCCAAACCTTACCGCAAGGGAGTTCCTTTCCATAGGCTGTAAGATAAAGAGGCTTCCTAAATCAGAAATTGCTCATGTATTAGATATTGTTTCGCTAACCGAAGGCGAAAAAGATCTCATATCGCATTTTTCATTGGGTATGAAGCAAAGACTGGCGATTGCACACGCTTTATTGGGTAGTCCAACATTGCTCATTCTTGATGAACCTACCAATGGACTCGATCCACACGGTATTCGAGATATTCGAAGGTTATTGTCAGATCTTCCAGACATGACCAATACTACCGTTTTTTTTTCCAGTCACAATCTTGATGAAGTCGAGAAAATGGCCTCTGATTTTGCGGTTTTGAAAGACGGAAAAATTCAAATTTGTACTGACATGCCCTCTTGGAAGAAGTCACAACAGGTCAATATGGTGTTGGAAGTATCGACAGCCAACAGGGCTTGGGAGCTACTTTTAGCACATGGCTTTAATTGTAGTGTTGTCAACGAGCGCTGTCTTAACGTCAACAATATACGCCACCAACAACAAGCTAACTTACATGCCCTACTGATAAGAAGTGGTTTTGAATTATATCAATCTTATTATCAAAAATTAACGCTAGAACAGTGGTTTGCCAATGAAAACAGTCTTTGAACTATCGAGTGATATAACAACAATTCTTTGTGTAGAAGCACTCAAAGTTAAACGCTCGCCGGTACTGATGATGGTAGTAGCCTTGCCCTTTTTGGTTATCATATTTTCATTGGGATTAGCCCTAAAATCTGCCGACCTAAGCCTTTATAACTCGAATCAATGGACTAGTTGGTGGGCTAATGTAAATGCCTTGTGGTGTTATTTTATGATGCCTTTGTTAGTGGCCCTAATTACAGGCGCTATTAATGGCAACGAGCATAAGAACCATACTTGGCGACTCATGTTAGCGCTTCCTGTAAACCTAACTATCTTCTACGTATCGAAACTTTTTTTGTCTTTGTTATTCGTCATCGTTTCTACGTTCGCGCTCTGGTTTTTTGGTTTATTGGCTACCTTAATTATGTATTTGTTTGGAGCGCTTTTTGATGTTAGTTACGGCTACACACTACTTGTTGCTATTCCAAAAATTGTCATTGCAAGTTTACCTATCTTAGTGATTCAGCACTTCATCAGTTGGCGGCTCAATAGCATGATTGGCGCTTTAGCAGTCGGTGTGGTTGCCACTATGGGAATTGTACAAATAGGCAGTTCTGAATATTGGGTTTACTTTCCATGGAGTTATATGTTGATGGCAAGTATGTCAACGTCTGTAGCGCTGCAGGAAAAAGCGGTTTGGTTAAGTCTCTTCATTGCGATTGTACTGTTTGTTTTCAGTCTGAAATTTATATCTCAGGGTAAACGAGCAGGATGATACATTACATCGCCTCCAATACTTGCTTAATTTTTCGGTATTACGGGAAAGGTTATGTCAGTTAGTTTCAAACTCTATCGCCAACTGGATCTTATGGATTGCGGTGCGACATGTCTAATGATGATTTGCCATCACTTCGGAAAACACTTTTCTTTGGAAAAAATGAGAAGACTGTGTGACAAAGGGCAGCAGGGTGTTACTTTCTTAGGCATTAATAATGCTGCAGAAAAAGTGGGACTGAAAACGTTGCCAGTAAGAATGACGGTAGCGCATTTTATGCAAGAAACACTGCTCCCGTGCATCGTACACTGGCAAGGGAACCATTTTGTCGTTGTTTATAAAATTAAAAATGGCTATGTGTATATAGCCGATCCTGCTGGAGCTAAGATAAAGTTGACCGCTAGTCAATTTAAAAGAGAGTGGACTGGAAATGAAGATACAGGGATTGCTTTATTTTTAGAACCTACAGATAAGTTCTATCAAGAAGCAGATGATAGCACTCAAACAAACAATGGTTTGAGCCAGCTTCTGAGCCATTTGTTTCGTTTCAAAAATTTTATGGTACAACTTGGGATTGGCGCGGTATTGGGCTCTATGCTGAACCTTATAGTTCCGTTTTTGACGCAAGCACTTGTTGATCACGGTATAGGAAACAACGACATAAACTTTGTGTATGCCGTACTTGTTGCTCAAGTAATATTGTTTGTCAGCAAGCTTGCGAATGAGTTTATAAGAGGGTGGATTTTGGTACATATGGGGACCAGAGTGAATATCGCCGTAATCTCAGAGTTTCTGATGAAGCTAATGCGCCTTCCCCTTTCTTATTTTAGCTCAAGGAACCTTGGGGATATTCTTCAACGTATTTCTGATCATAATAAAATTGAGGAATTTCTAACCTCTCATTCTATCACTCTTGTTTTTTCAATGATTAATTTGATTGTCTTCAGTGCGATTATGATGACTTATAACACCACTATCTTTGCTATTTTCTTCATTGGCAGCGTGATTTCGATTATTTGGGTCACACTTTTTTTAAAACGACGAAGAGCATTGGATAATCAACAGTTCGCGCAAATGTCAGCTAATCAGAATGCAGTAGTGCAATTGGTAAATGGTATGCCTGAAATCAAGATGAATCAAAGTGATTCCAGATTTCGATGGGCTTGGGAGCGCATTCAGGGGCGTTTGTTCAAGGTTCGTGTGAAGGCATTAGCCCTTGAACAATACCAGCAAGCCGGTACGCAATTTTTGAATGAAGGAAAAAATATTCTCATCACATTTTTCGCCGCTAGCGCTGTTATAGATGGTGACATGACACTGGGAATGATGATGGCAGTAATCTATATTTTAGGTCAAATGAATGCACCCATTGAACAGTTTTTGCAGTTTGTGAGGCAGGCTCAAGATGCCAAGATTAGTATGGAAAGACTCAGTGAATTACAAAACCTCAAAGATGAGAAAGAAGAAATTGGAGAGGCAATATGCAACCTCATTCCCCCGGGGCAAATCACATTGCACGATGCATGCTTTAAATATTCAATCCATGATGAGGGGTATACCTTAGACCATCTAACATGTGAAATTCCTTTTAAAAAAACCACAGCTATTGTTGGCACTAGTGGTAGCGGTAAAACTACCTTACTGAAGTTGATGCTAAAATTCTATAATTTGAATAGCGGCAAGATGACCGTTGCGAACAATGACTTACGCATACTCTGTCCTGATACGTGGCGAAGTAAATGCGGTGTCGTAATGCAAGACGGCTATATTTTTGATGATACCGTTGCTAAAAATGTGGCTATGGGGATTGAGCAGATTGATGCGGAACGTTTATATCAAGCATTGGCAACAGCGAATATTCTTGAAGAGGTAGATAGGTTTCCTCAAGGTATCCAAACCAAGATTGGACAAGAAGGCCTAGGATTGAGTGGAGGACAAAAGCAAAGGATTCTCATTGCTCGAGCCGTATACAAAAACCCAGAATATCTCTTTTTTGATGAAGCAACTTCAGCTTTAGATGCCAACAATGAAAAGGCGATCCACGCTAATCTCGAAACATTCTTTTCGGGAAAAACGGTCGTTGTGATCGCACATAGACTTAGCACGGTCAAAAATGCGGACCAGATTCTTGTGCTGGACAAAGGCAAGATAGTTGAGCGGGGAAATCATTTGCAGTTAACTGATAAAAAAGGCTATTACTTCAATCTCGTTAGAAACCAATTAGAATTGGGAGAGTGACATGGCAGAATCTGATATTTTTGAGTCAGATCCAGTTGAAGATATAGTAGGGCGAGCGCCTTCTTGGATCGTAAAAAGTGGTACTGCACTGCTCTTTTCCGTGTTTTCTATTCTTTTAGTTCTGACCTGGTTTATAAAATACCCAGATACCATAGATGCCCCGATCATATTGACTTCTAAAAAACCGCCTGTAGAGCTGCTATCACGTGTTGATGCGAGAATCGTTAGTATGTTTGTTGTTGATGAGCAACTAGTAGACAAAGGGACGCCTTTGTTGTTGCTAGACAGTGATGTTAATTTGCAAGACGTTTTACGCCTTGAAAGCGCGTTAGTGAAGCTAAGGGCCAGTTTTTCTGATAATAGTATTGAACGCTTCAGCGAATATACAACAGGTCGAACGGCTTTTGGTCAACTACAGCCGTCGGTCAAAAATCTCTTTAATGCCGTTAATCAGTACATGCTTTTCATTCAGTCAAGGTCACTTGAAAACCAAATAATCAGTAACAAAACCCTATTAAAGCGGTATATCTCACTGCACGAACAACTACAAAGCAAAAAAAAAACACAGCTCCGAAAACTCAGTATAGAGAAGAATAACTACAATCGAAATAAGGAGCTGATTGATAGAGGGGTGATTGCGCAATCAAGTTTAGTATCTCTAGAAAACCGCTTTCTTGATAGAAATCTGTCACTGGACGACCTTAATATTCAATTGGAACTCAATAGAGTGAAACAAGAGGAAATTAGCAGTGACACCCTTCAAACCTCGATTAAACTAGAAGAGCAAAAACGCACCTTCCTTTTCAACATCGAGCAGGCTCTTCTTGGATTGGAGAGTGAAATAACGGCTTGGAAGAGAGATTATCTTGTTGTAGCTCCCATTGCTGGAAAAGTTTCATTTGCGAATTATTGGAGTTCAAATCAGCAGATTCAGCGAGGTGATGTCGCATTAGTAGTCTATAGCGATACCACTGAGATGATAGGTAAACTGTATGTTGATCACTTGGGAGCAGGAAAAATCAAGCATGATCAGCGTGTAAGTATTGAACTTGCCAGCTATCCATCACTCGAATTTGGTAAAGTGTTTGGTACCGTATCACGGATATCAAATGTTCCAGGAAAGAAAGGCTACGCTGTTGATGTTACCTTACCTGAAAACTTAATAACCAGTTACCATCAAGCCCTACCTTATTCGCCTAAAATGGTAGGGGCTGCGCGTATCATCACTCAGGATAGAAGGTTAGTAGAGCGTTTTTTCGATAAGGTGATTTACGCTTTTGAGGAGACGTGATCGCTTCCTCAGTTTTTCATTCATGCGCCAATAAGTTTGCAAAAGCCGATTAGGTGGGAGTATCATAAAGGACTGCTTTGCTGCCTCTTCCCAACCCCCTCCCCTTTAAATGTCACAGACCTCACAAACTGAATAGTCTTCAACTTTTCGATTAATCTGCCTCTCTATTTCAGGAGATTCAATAGAACGACCCAGCAGAATATTCGGTATATTGCTTAATAGGTCCGTGATGCTACCACACACTCACTAACACTTTTTCGTTGATTGGATCTTGTTTAAATATAGAAAAGTAGCGATGCTGTAATAAAAGCTAACGTATAAAGACTGATGTTATATGTGCTGGACTCTACATCAGTGTCATATGGCTATTAGCAGACGATATATAAAACAAATAATAAGTCAGTTACTTAAAGAGGGAATGGAGATGATTGAAATTTCAGGTCTCGCTAAACGCTTTGAGGTCGAGAACCCGAAAAAGCTTAGCGAACAAGAGAAAAAAGATCCGCGTTTAAAGGGGCGTTATTTTCAGTCTGTTAGGGATGTGTCTTTTACATGTCAAAGTGGAGAGGTTCTTGGTTTGCTTGGACCCAATGGAGCGGGTAAAACGACAACGCTTCGCATGTTGTCAACGGCACTTCGTCCAGATAGCGGCAGCGTGTTAATAGATGGCCAAGACATTTTGGCGAATCCTAATGTTGCACGTAAAAAGATAGGCTTTTTATCAAGCTCCACAGGTTTGTATGGTCGACTTACTGGTAGAGAAAATATCAGTTACTTCGGCGAACTGCATGGATTATCGAAAAGTACGATTAATGCTCGTATTGAAGAAATGGCAGACTTACTTGATATGCAGAGTTTCTTAGAGCGACGAGCCGAAAATTTTTCATCTGGGATGAAGCAGAAAGTATCAATAGCGAGAGCGGTTATTCACGAGCCTTCACTTGTTGTGCTTGATGAGCCCACCACGGGTTTAGATATTATGGCTACCAGCACCGTAATGGAATTTATCCAGCGATTAAAAGATAAAGGCACGCCAGTTATTTTCTCTACCCACCATCTAGATGAAGTGCAAACGCTGTGTGACAAAGTAACCGTCATCAATCAAGGTGAAACGGTATTCAATGACTCACTAGCGGCGTTCAGCGCACTTTCTGATGGCCAAATGCACAAGAGTTTCCTTAAAACACTAGAAACAGAATCACAGGAGAAGAGCAATGTGGTTAATCTTTAAGAAGGAATTTAAAGAGTTATTGCGGGATAGAAAAACCATTATCTTTATGATCTTGTTACCGCTATTACTGTTCCCCGCAATCTTTGGTGTGGGCATTTTCTTTATGAGTAATGCCGCTGAAAAGGCAGAAAACGAAATTTTAAAATATGCCATTGTTGGTGAAGTTTATGCGCCAGATATTGTTGAGTCGTTCAGTCAGGCTTCTGATAAGTTTGAGCAAGTCGCTATTGACGGCGCTGATACTGACACAGCTACCGACAAAGAAGGCTACGCAACGCTGATTAAAAACGAAACCTTAGACTTCGTGCTAGTAATACCTGAAACCTTTAACCCTGATATTTTGACATCTGGGCAGCACAAAATTGAGCTTTATCTTAATGACGCTGGGCTTAATAAGGTGTATGGACGGGTAGCTGAAATTATCGATGTATATATGGATGAATACCAGCTTTCTGCATTTACGCAGTTAGGTTTAAATGAATCTCAGCAGGAGGCGCTGCTAAAACCCATTTCAATTGAAAAGCAAAATATTGCCGACGATAGAGAAGTGTGGGGAGAGCGTATTGGCGGCTTCCTTCCGTATTTCATTTTCATACTGTGCTTACAAGGTGCAATGGCACCGGCCGCTGATTTGGGGGCAGGGGAAAAAGAAAGAGGTACACTAGAAACATTACTTATCTCACCAATGGACAGATACAAACTTGTACTGGGTAAATTCTTTACGGTAAGCGCTGCGGGGATCATTACTGCCCTCATCACCGTATCATCTATGGCTCTGTGGGGAATAGTCTTATCGCAAGGCATGGCCATCGAATTTGTCGTTGAAGTGATGTCCATGATTGGTATTGTAGATTTTGTACTTATATTTCTTATGTTGGTGCCTGTGGTGGCAGTATTTGCCGCTATTTTGCTTTCCCTGTCTATCTATGCGCGCTCATTTAAAGAAGCGCAAAGCTATATGGGCTCGCTAATCATGGTAGTTATCTTCCCTGTGCTGATTGCCATGATGCCTGGTGTAGAACTGAAAGGGGCGTGGGTGTGGGTCCCGTTAACGAATGTAGCTCTCGCGATGAAGGAACTGTTTAAGGGCACTATGGATTACTTTGCGCTGTTCGGTATTTTCACTTCCACGGCCGTTATCGCAATAGGCCTTATCATGTTTTGCATTCATTGGTTCAACAAAGAAAAAGTACTATTTAGATAGCCAATGGACAACAGGTATCAGTGTGAGCGCCCCGTGTGGTTGGAAGGTGGTTAATCCTACCAGCAACACGGGGCGTTTTTTTATGCCGTGGAATATTTTCGAAGGCCGGATATTTGGCTAATACAAAGGAAGCGTGTCATACCTCAAAATCGATTCGTTTGATGATACCTTCCCAGCCCGGCGGGATCTTCCCTTGCAGAACATACGAGTAGGCGAGCAGCTCGGCGATAACAAAATACAATGACTCTGGGATATCCTGGCCTACATCAAGTGTGGCAAGTACTTCACTTAAATAAGGGTCTTCATGAATAAGTATTCCTGTTTCTTCTGCCATAGCGATGATGGCTTCGGCGAGGTCGCCATAACCCTTTGCCACCACTTTGGGCGTATTTTTCCTGTCGCCTCCTTCGTACTTGAGGCCTATGGCACGTTTAGCCTTGTTTTGCTTATCTGAACTCATCGCAATAACTCATTTACCATTTTTACGCTTCTTTTGAAAAAGGGAGACTCAACAGAGCGTTTCCAAGGGGAACGCTAATAAGAAAAACTATCAAAAAAAGCATTCAAATCACGATTCACACTTTGGTCTCAAAAATATGATGAGGACGGCTATTGAGTGTGTCCGGTATATGGCCGCGTTGAAAACTCGAATTTTCAACATGAAGACCCAGCCCTTCTAACCGTTTGGTTAAATACGGCAGTGTATCTGCAATTCTTGCCAGAATAACGTCATTAGACGCATACAAGTCGAGTGTTATTGACTCTTTATCTATTTTTGATTTGGCAAGCACCTGCCCCGTATCGCCGATATCCAATTTCATAGTGACGTTCCATAGACCCCGCTGCTCGCTATTTTCTTGCTGTTGCCGCTGTTTGTGATTTTCGCGATAGATAAGCAGTTCCGGTGGCGCGCTGTGTTGAGACAACGTGGGCAGCACGTAATAAAAGGCATCTTGACCTTGAATACGTGTATCTGCTTGAGTCACTTTGCTTTGCTGATGATTGGCAAGTAACGTTTTTAATTGAGCTAACAGCTGCTGACGGCCATCTAACTGGTTTACATCTTGGCTAACCCTGCTTGGCTGAGTGTTACTTCCCACGCTTGCTAAGGTTTTGGAGATAATAGAGTCAGGTGCATCTATTTGCGACTTCAGGCTGGGCTGTCGCTGCAGGGCTCTTCCCGCTAATGCGAGTTGAACAAGTGCAACAAGTCCTTGTACAAAACTCGATACCGCAACGGGAGAGGTCAGCGTTGATGGCGTTGCCAAAAGTGCTGGGCTGTTTAGCAGCGTTTGAATACGCTGAGGCAATGACGAGTCAGACCCTGACGTACCGGCCTTTAAATTAACGTCTTTAACCTCTTTGTCCTTTCCTGTGCTGTCAGTAGATTTCACGTCAGACTCGGCTAAAGCACTTGTCATTTCTTTGGCTAGCGCGTTTCGTTCACTAGCACTTATTTGCTGCTTACTGGTGTTATTTGAAAGTTGCTGCAATAGATTATTAAACAGCTCCACCGAAGCGCTTTTTGCTTCAGATTTTATCATTTGAGCAATTGCCCCCAGCGAGGGCTTTGTTGCGTTTGCTTCTTTGGTCGATTGGGTGTTCGCTGCGTTTTCCACCGCATTTGCAACCTGAGTAGAAGGTGCCTTTTGTGCAGGCAATCCCTGAGTTGTTTCAAGCTGTGGCTTGTTTAGCGCCGAAGGCGACGCCGAGCGAACATCTATGCTTTTTAGTTGCTGTATTAATTTGGACAGTGCAGATGACGTATCTTGTTGAGCTATGGAATTACCTTGTACTTGCCCAGGAGCGCTAGTGTTCGGTCTATTCTCTACAATGGACACTAGGGCTGTAAGGGCACTAGCGGTGCTGCCAGTTTGATTTAATAAAACACGGGAGAGTGAGCGAATGGCGTTATGTACATCACTGCCGCTAAGGGACTCAGGTGCAGTTTTAATACTGGCACTGTGAGCATTATTAACACTATGAGAGCTATGTAATGACGCATTAGGTGCTAGCCGTGAACTTGCTCCTTTTCCAGCTTTTAATATTTCAATGCCAGTAAGTTGAGATATCGGCAGGCTTTTAACATCTACATTACGCAGCTGTCCTTTGCTCAATACAGGCAATATGTCCTTGGCTAAAAGTGAAGCTGAAGCCGGTAGTGAAAATGTGGTTAGCACGCTATTTTTTGTAGTGTGAACGCTTAGTGTAGCGCTTGCTGCGTCCTTTGTATTTAAGGAAAGTAGACTTACGGCTTTTAAGGTGTTGTTGCCAAAACTTGAGATAGAGAGCGACGCCGAACCAGGGAGAAGCTGCTTTAACGCTGAAGGAGCACCGCGCTCTTGAGATATCGCCACACCGCCTTGTTTAAGTGCCTGCTCAATAAGTTGGTATTGAGCTTTTGCACTTATATTTCCTAGTGATAGGGAGTCTAAGTTTGTGCGCTGCTGTGCAGAGCTCTTGCCCGTTAACTCGTTGGCAATAGTATTTAAACTAGTGTGTAGGGTTAGCGCAATATTCCCACTTAGCGTCCTGTTAAGGCTGATGGAAACGCCTTTGCCAATAAGGTTTTGAAGAGATGCCATTGACTTAGCGTCTAATTGCGCCAAGGGCAAATGAAGTGATTTACCCCCCTCTATACCAAGGGTTACTTCTTTACTGGTAACAGAATGTATTTGTGCCCTAAGCGATACGGCGGCTCCTTCAGCGTTCTTTAAAGCTTCTGCGATTGCTTTAAACAGTTGACCTTGCTTATCCAAAGGAATACTTGTGCTCTGTGATATCACCTCTACAGACGTCAATGCAGCGTGTACTGTGCTGTTTATTCCAGAAACCGTCGCTCCAGAGCTATTTACTCCCAAAGCACTTGTCCCAGAGCCACTTGTCCCAGAGCCACTTGCCCGAGAGCCGAGGGATATGAGTTGAGGCTGCTGTATTCCTTGGCGAGCAACAGTATCGGGGACACGTAAATTCGCTTTTAACTGGGGAGTGCTTAGGGCCAAAACATTATCTGGAAGCCGAGCAACAACTACCTTAGCGGCGTTATCAATTGCTACCGCCCGTGATAGCGGGTTGCTCCGGGATTGATTCATAGCGCCTTGTTGAGTAGGTGCCGAGCCTGTACCAGCGGAGACCGGACTGGTGTTTTGACTTCCAGCAGCGCTCGCAGCGCCGGATTGCCCTGTAGATTGTGCTGTTGTTTTCAGTACACTCGCGAGAATATTGGAAAGTTGCGACGTCATGTGATTGGTATCGGCCTTGGCATGTTTTTCCTTAGCTGAGTAATTAATAAAGGCACAATCGATTATTATAGTAAAGCAGGTAAAAAGCCGCCTATTAAACCAGTTATTGGCTCACCGATTAATTCGCTAACTAACTCATTTTTTGAAAGGCATATGAACAACCCAGTTAATGTAGTAGATAGCGTGGGATGGAAACAATAAATCGTAAATAAAAAAGACAAGAAAACTGTTGAAGTAAATCATATTTAATTGATATTCGCGACTGCGAAAATGCCATCCTGTGATAAACTAGCGCCAATTTTTAGAGTTAGTAATTCGTACAGAAGGTAGACGTCGTAGTGCTAAAAGCGTGTGAACTGACATGCGTAAAAAGAGACAGGGTCTTATTCGAAAATGTTTCATTGGCGGTCAATGCCGGTGAGCTTCTGTATGTCCGTGGGCCTAACGGAGCGGGTAAAACCAGCTTACTTCGAATTCTTACCGGGCTAAGCACGCCTGAATCTGGCACCGTATTGTTTAACGGAGAAGATATTGCAGATTCTTCGTTATCGTATTTGTCGACGTTGTTATACCTAGGTCACAAAAGCGGGACCAACGGCAGTTTATCTGCACTGGACAACTTAAGGTTTTGGCTCGCGCAACATCAAGTGAAATGCGAAGAGAGCCAACTTTTCGATGCATTGATGCGTATAGGGCTAGTCGGTCTTGAAGACGTACCAGTACGGTTCTTGTCGGCGGGTCAGCAGCGAAGAGTAGCCCTTGCCCGTTTGTGGTTAAAACCCGCTGACGTATGGATCCTCGATGAGCCTTTTACCGCATTAGATGTTAAAGGCATAGCGTTGCTCGAAGGGCGAATGAAATCTCATGTTGAGCGTGGTGGCGTTGTCATTACTACCTCTCATCAGCCGCTGTCTGAAGCTGCAGGCGAGCACAGCGTATTTGATTTGGAGTATCGGTTTTAATGTCGCTGTATCAGGGAGTTTTTAAGCGAGACGTTCACATTGCATTTAAACAGAAGGCTGAACTACTCCAACCGCTTATGTTTTTGCTGATGGTTGTTACCATGTTTCCTCTTGGTGTAAGCCCGTCTCCTGACACCTTGCAACGCATTGGTCCTGGGGTGCTGTGGATTGCGGCAATCCTGTCATCATTGATGGCCATGGAGCGAATGTTTCGAGACGATTTTCAAGACGGCACCATGGAGCAATACGTGCTCTCAGGTATGTCTCTTGCAGGGATTAGTGCTGTGAAGGTGTGCGTGCATTGGCTGGTGAGTTTTATTCCCATGCTAGTGCTGTCACCGCTATTAGCCATGTTTTTAAATTTAACGTTTGATATGTACGTGGCGCTATTAGCAACGTTGCTTCTAGGTACGCCGCTACTGTCGTTAATTGGTGCAATTGCAGTAGGGTTAACGGTAGGGTTACAGAAAGGTGGTGTGTTGTTAGCATTACTGCTAATCCCTGTTTTTATTCCGTTACTCATTTTTGCCACATCAGCTGTGGATTCTGCCGCACTTCAATTACCTTATTATCCGCAACTTGCTATTATCGCGGCCATGCTGTTGCTGGCACTAGCAATAGCACCTTTTGCGATAGCGTATTCTTTAAGAGTGAGTCAGAACTAATGTGGAAGTGGTTACATCCCTATGCAAAAACAGAGCGAGCTTATCAGCTTTGCGTAACGTTACAGCCTTGGCTTTGGGCAGGCGCCGGTGTTGCTTTGTTTGTTGGCACACTATGGGGTCTTGCGTTTGCGCCACAGGATTATCAACAGGGTGATTCATTTCGTATTATTTATATTCACGTGCCAAGCGCCATATTGTCTATGGGTACTTACGTAGCCATGGCAGTAGCTGCACTCGTCGGTATGGTATGGCAGTGGCGCACGGCTTACATGAGCATGATTGCCATGGCGCCTGTTGGCGCTGTAATGACATTTATTGCCTTGTTCACCGGTGCTGCATGGGGTAAGCCCATGTGGGGTGCGTGGTGGGTTTGGGACGCGCGGTTGACCTCAGAGCTTATTCTGTTGTTTTTATATTTTGGTGTTATAGCGCTTTACGGTGCGTTTGAAGATAAACAGCAAGCTGGCAAAGCCGCAGGGGTTATGGCGCTAGTAGGGGTAGTGAATATTCCCATTATTCATTACTCAGTTGAGTGGTGGAACACCCTTCATCAAGGCGCCACAATTAGCAAATTTGACAACCCTTCGATAGCACCTGAAATGCTGTGGCCACTACTAATTAACCTACTTGGTTTTGCATTTTTTATTGGTGCAGTAACCACAGTTCGCTTACGCAATGAAATTGTGCTGCGAGAAATGCATCGTCCTTGGGTGCAAGCGCTTGCGAAAAAACAGGTAAAAGGGGCTCAGTAGTATGCAATTTGAATCGTTGACAGACTTTTTTGCGATGGGCGGGTATGCCTTTTACGTATGGATATCGTTTTTTGTCACGTTTGGCAGCATGGCCATCATAGCAATACAAAGTTATGTAAAACAAAAAACGCTGCTGTCTACAACGCTAAAAGAACAAGAGCGAAGAGCCCGAGTTAAGCGTGCCCAGCAGAGCGTTTAAATTGGGCGCTTAAAACTAGCGCACTGTATAAGGCGTGCTATCAACAAGACACATTTTTCAATTTTCCAAATATCGAAGTGAGATAGTTGCATGAACCCAAGACGAAAGCAGCGTTTAACTGTAGTGGCTTTAATCGGCCTTCTAGTTGCTAGTGCAATTGGACTGATGCTCTATGCATTAAACGACAGCATTGATTTATTTTATACGCCAAGCGAAATCATTGAGGGTAAAAATGGACTAAAGCCACAGGTTGGACAGCGTTTGCGGATAGGCGGAATGGTGGTGCCTGGAACGGTAAGCCGCGACCCTAATAGTTTAGCGGTGAGCTTCGACCTTGTAGATACAGGCCCTGCTGTCACGGTGACTTTTACCGGTATTTTACCGGATTTATTTCGCGAGGGTCAGGGCATAGTGGCAACGGGCGTATTAACAGACTCAAGACAGATAAATGCGCAGGAAGTACTGGCAAAACACGACGAAGAGTATATGCCGCCTGAATTGGCAGAAAAAATGAAGGGTATAAAACACGTTAAGCCGGAAAATAAATCCGGTTACGGTTCTTCAGACGCCAACTCTTATAACGACAAATCCTATGACGCTAGCTCTTATAAGAACAGCACTTACGAAAGCGGTGTATCGGGCAATAAGCCCTCAAAGGCAGATTCAACCACGAGCATGAATGAGGGGCAGTAAGTTATGATACCTGAAATTGGTAATATAGCGCTTACACTGGCGTTAGTGCTATCCATTTTGTTGGCGGTATATCCGCTTTGGGGCGCCCACCGTCAACATGAAACCTTGATGGCAACGGCGAAGCCGTTAGCGATTGGCCTATTTATTTTTACACTAATTGCTTACGTGTGCCTTACATATGCTTTTGTCACCGATGACTTTAGCGTTGAATACGTTGCCCAACACTCGAACAGCAAACTGCCTATCTACTATAAAATCACCGCAGTATGGGGTGGTCATGAAGGCTCGTTTTTATTGTGGGTATTAATGCTGTCGCTATGGACTGTTGCAGTGGCCATATTTAGCCGAGGGATCCCCCTTGCTATGGTCGCTCGAGTCCTATCGGTGCTGGGAATGATCGGTATCGGTTTCTATTTGTTTATGCTGCTAACGTCAAACCCGTTCAACAGCATGCTGCCGTTCTTTCCTGTTGATGGGCGAGATCTCAATCCGCTTCTGCAAGATTTTGGCATGATTATCCATCCTCCTATGCTGTATATGGGATATGTGGGTTTTTCTGTGGCGTTTGCATTCGCAATTTCAGCGCTAATTTCAGGACAACTCGACTCTACGTGGGCTCGTTGGTCTCGTCCTTGGGTAATTGCTGCATGGGCATTTCTCACCGTTGGTATTGCACTGGGTAGCTGGTGGGCTTACTACGAGCTTGGCTGGGGCGGCTGGTGGTTCTGGGATCCAGTAGAAAATGCGTCCTTCATGCCATGGCTAGTAGGTACTGCATTAATGCACTCCTTAGCAGTAACTGAAAAGCGCAAAGCCTTTAAGTCTTGGACCGTTTTATTGGCCATTGCTGCATTTAGTATGAGTTTACTTGGTACCTTTTTGGTTCGCTCTGGCGTTATTGTATCTGTGCATTCCTTTGCAAGCGATCCCACCCGAGGTTTATTTATTCTCGGTATTCTTATTGTGCTCAGTGGTTTTGGTTTACTGCTCTACGCAATGCGTGCTGCGTCACTGAAAAGCCCGGGCAGGTATCAAGCTTTCTCTCGTGAAGTGTTATTGATGGGAAACAACGTTTTCCTCTGTGCTGCAACGCTAGTGGTGTTGCTAGGGACTCTATTTCCACTTGTGCATAAAGAGTTGGGGTTGGGCAGTATTTCTGTGGGCGCACCGTTTTTCAATCAGATGTTTACGCTGCTTATCGTTCCTTTTGTGCTTATTCTTGGCCTTGGGCCGCTTACCCGTTGGAAGCATCAAAAAGCCAGCGAGCTTAAAAAACAGTTGCTTATAGCGCTGGGCATTGCGCTAAGTGCAGGAATACTTGTGAACTTCGCCTACGACACGCCAAGCTACATGGGTGTGCTTGGTATGGTACTGGTCTTTTGGATTTTGGTGATGACTGTGCAAGAAGTTATTCAGCGGGTATCCTCAATGCCCAGTGACATGAGCACACTGACGTCGCTGAAAAAACTGACGCCTAGCCACTGGGGTATGGTGCTTGGTCATGTTGGTTTTGCTATTTCAATTATTGGTATCACTCTAGTGTCTAATTATGAGCTTGAGCGTGATATTCGTATGGATGTTGGCGAGACAGTGAGTCTAGGTGGTTATGACTTTACTTTTACCGATGTAAAGCGCGCCGACGGACCAAATTATAATGCCGATGCTGGCGTTTTCGATGTGTATAAAAACGGCGAGAAGGTCGTTAGGCTTGAGCCCGAAAAGCGTCTTTACACCGTTCAGCGTATGCCGATGACCGAGGCTGCAATTCACTCTACAGTTACACGAGATGTGTTTATCGCCATGGGCGAGCCATTAGATAATGGGGCTTGGGCAATACGGATATACATTAAACCGTTTGTTATATGGCTATGGGCTGGTGCCGTAGTAATGGCGCTGGGCGGCGTACTGTCAATTAGTGACAAGCGCTACCGAATTGCGAAAGTGAAGAAAGTCAAAGCGGTATTGAGTAGAAGCGCGACAGATAAACCTGAAGGGAATGCAATATGAAGAATGCGCGTTTAGTCGTCATTCCACTGGTATTATTTTTACTGCTGGTTGTTTTTTTGTTCAAAGGGCTGTTTTCAGACCCGCGAGAGCTAGATTCTCAGGTGAAGGATAAAGTACTGCCAGCGTTCTCACTGCCAGATCTCATGCAACCAGACATAACCTATACCCCAGAAAGTTTAAAAGGACAGGTGACGCTATTAAATGTGTGGGGCGTATGGTGCGTGACGTGCGCGGTTGAAATGCCTTATTTGACTGAGCTGAAAAATGAAAAAGGCGTTCATATTGTCGGTCTCTATTTTGACCAAGATTTAGATCCAGATTTTGGCACTAAGACTCTCAATAGAGTGCAACAAGAAGTGACATCCATGTTGAGCCGATACGGCAATCCATATGCGTTTAATATTTTTGATGTGTACCGCGATACATCTCTAGATTTGGGCGTTACGGGCGCACCAGAGCATTTTGTTATTGATGCCCAGGGCGTTATCCGGATGCATCATATTGGTGACATTAATGAGCGGGTTTGGAAAAACAAAGTAGGCCCACTGTACAATCGGTTAGTGGCAGATGCATCGACAGGCAAGTTTGATAGTAATAGTGATAAGACAAGTACTAGTACCAACGCAAACGCTAATACTATTAGCGCGGAGGTAGAGTAATGCGCCAGTGTATAACGTCGTTGCTCATTGTCTTGAGGTTAAGACACTTTATATCAAGCGCTTTGATGATAATCGCGCTGGCCTTTGCTAGTACCCTTTATGCAGCAGAGGACAACTTTTCATTTGAAACACCAGAGCAACGGGCGGCGTTTTTAACGTTGACTGCGGAACTGCGCTGCCCTATGTGTCAGAATCAAAATATAGCGGATAGTGACGCTATGATTGCTCATGACATGCGCCGCAAGGTATATACCCTTCTTAAACAGGGCAAAACTGAAGCACAAGTTATTGATTATATGAAGACGCGGTACGGGGACTTTGTTCACTATCAGCCACCGGTGACAATCGCGACCATGTGGCTATGGGCTGTGCCGGTGTTGTTTGTTTTTATCGCATTACTATTTATCGTTAGACGTAAGTCAGCCTCACCGCCTGAGGACATGGCAGCAAAATTAGCCAAAGCCGATGCAATGTTGGAGCAAGATAAAGAATGAGTTGGTCTGAGTTTTATTTAATTGTTTCTGGGCTTATTACCCTCGTTCTTTTAATTATCGCATTTCCGTTTTTACGCTATAAAAATCATGCAAAAAGAGATAGCCTGAGCAATACGCAAATTATTAGACAGCGCCTGGTAGAGTTGGAGCGCGAAGTAAAAGAAGGGCTAATTAGCGAAATAGACAAACGCCAAGCGGTGGACGAGTTAAAAATTGCCCTTGTTGACGAAAGTGCTTTTACAGCAAAGAAAACCGGCACCGCGCCTCTTGTGCTGATTGTAGGTGGGCTAATTGCGCTCATTTGCGGCGCCGTGGTTTACTCTCAAGTGAATCAAATGAGCCAAGTTAAGCGCTCAACGGATGCAATTGCTGCGTTGCCTCAATTGAGTCAGCAACTTGCGAACGGCAATGCGAATAGCCTAACTCAACAGGATATTGCTGATTTAGCCCTCGCTATTCGCCAGCGTCTTCGCGACGATCCTAGTGACGATACTGGATGGATGTATTTAGGTCGTTTGATGCTAAGTATAGGGCAAGAGGTGCAGGCGATAGAGGCTATCGATAGAGCTACCGTTTTGGCTCCTGCCAACAGTGGTCACAAAATTACGCTTGCGCAGGCGTTGATGACCACCGGTGATGTGAATAACCTTCAAAGGGCACAGGGTATATTAAACGGCTTGTTAGTTGAGGCTCCAGATAACGACAATCTTGCTTTAATGATGGCCGTGGTATCTGCACAAGTAGGTGATTTAGCGCAGACTAAACGTTATTATGCCCAAGTGAAGGACAAGCTTCCCAATGGCAGTGATATGCAGCAGCGTCTAACGGTTCGTATCGCTGAGCTTGAGGGGCGAGCTAGTGATATGGCGCAACTAACTGGCAGCGCTGATGGTGGCACTGACGGCAACATGTTGGCATCAGGTGAATCAAGCAATATGTCAGACACTGCGTTATCAGAGCCATCAAAAGTGAAAACTGGCTTTACTATCAATGTTGAATTGTCTGATGAGGCAAAGGCAAAAGCGCCAAAAGAAGGCTTTCTCATTGTATTTGCACAAGATGCTCTATCAGAAAATAGAATGCCTGCCGCGGTAGTAAAAATGCCTATTGGTGCTATGCCTGCGGTGGTGACCCTTAGCAATAAAAACGCAATGATGCCGCAATACACTTTAGGCTCACTTTCTGACATCACCATCACGGCAAGGCTTTCTAAAGATGGCGATGTTTCTATTTCATCAGGCGAGTGGCAGGGCAGTACTTCAGCGCAGGTTAAACAAGGGCAAATGCCGGAGTTAACTGTCATCATAAATAAGGAATTGTAGTAATGGATATAACCAGGCAACTGGTCGCTGGCGCTTTAGTCATAAGCAGCCTGTTAGGTGGATGTGCAACAAATAACGCATCTCAACAAACTTCAGAGGTTTCAACAAACACCACACAGGTGGATTCATCAGACCCAAGAGACCCACTTGAACCCGTGAACCGTTTAATGTGGGATTTTAACTGGGAAGTACTTGATGCTTATTTTGTGCGCCCTCTGACCGTTGGTTACGTGACAGTGATGCCTCAGTTTGCAAGAACTGGGTTGTTAAACGCCTCACGGAACTTACAAGAGCCGGCTAACTTTATGAACAATGTGTTCCAAGGCAAGGTGGATGATGGTTTAGACAGCTTAGCCCGTTTCCTATTGAACTCTACCGTGGGTTTACTTGGTACTATCGATGTTGCTGAGAATATTGGTATATCTCGTAAGGACGAGGAGTTTGGCGAAACGTTGGGCGTGTGGGGTGTTGATACAGGGCCCTTTATGATGCTACCGGTGTTGGGACCAAACGATCCTCGAAGTTTCACAGGTCAATTTGTTGATGGCACGGTATACCCCATGGCGGTTATTGCCAGCAATTTTTTCATCGCTCGCTACGTGGTGTCTCTACTTGAAACTCGTGCTCAGGTAATGGCGCAAGAAGCGCAGCTAGAACAGTCAGTGGACGATTATGCGTTTATCAAAAACGCCTATTTCGAAAACCTAGCCTTTCGGGTTACCGATGGTAAAAGCGGTAATAAGGCTATTGATGAAAAGCAGTTAGATGATTTCGCTGACTTTGAAGCTATGCTAGAAGAGTCAAGCTTTAATGATTACGAATACGAAGAAGAGCAAAGCGAAGATAACGAGAAAGCTGATAAAGCTAAAGCGTCAGAAGAAAGTGATAGTATAGATAATTAAAGGGCATTCAAAGCCCTTGAGCGCATAGGTAGTAAAAGCGTACTTTTAGCAACGCTACAAGCTCGAGACAAATAAAAAAACCATGCGTAGCGCATGGTTTTTTTGCATTTAAATGTGTCTAACCGAGGGTTAATCTTTTGGATAACCCGTTGGGTTCTGCGACTGCCAATTCCATGTGTCGGCACACATGTCTTCTAATCCTTTATCTGCATTCCAATTTAATTCTTGGGCCGCTTTTGTAGGGTCAGCATAACAGGCGGCAACATCGCCACTTCGTCTCGGTGCAACCTTGTAAGGCACTTTTTTGCCAGAGCCTTTTTCAAATGCTGCTATCATTTCTAACACAGAATAACCCTGACCCGTGCCGAGATTATACTTATCTAATCCCATATTAAGATTGAGTCTGTCTAGCGCTTTCAAGTGGCCATTCGCTAAATCGACAACGTGTATGTAATCTCTAACACCCGTACCGTCAACGGTGTCGTAGTCATCGCCAAATACGCTAAGCTGCTGAAGTTTCCCTGTGGCAACTTGAGATATGTATGGCATCAGATTGTTTGGGATCCCGTTAGGATCTTCACCAATTTGGCCAGACTTATGTGCACCTACTGGATTAAAATACCGCAGCAACACAATGTTCCACTCGCTGTCTGACCCATAAAGGTCGCTAAGCATGTGCTCGACCATGAGTTTTGACATGCCGTAAGGGTTCGTTGGGTGACCTGTAGACATATATTCACTAAGAGGAAGAGATGCAGGGTCACCGTATACAGTGGCTGATGAGCTAAACACAATGTTCTTCACATTGTGTTTTTGCATTGCCTTACATAGCGTTAGCGTGCCGTACACATTATTTTCGTAATAAGATAACGGCTTAGCCACCGATTCACCCACCGCTTTAAGTCCGGCGAAGTGAATAACGGCAAAAATGCTGTGCTCACTAAAAATATCATCTAATACGGCGGTATCTCGGATATCACCTTGTACAAAAGTAACTGACTTCCCAGTAAGGCCTTCAACCCGTCTTAACGAGTCAGGACTGGCATTGCATAGGTTATCGAGTACAACAACGCCGTAGCCTTGTTCGAGAAGCTGTAGAACGGTGTGGCTACCGATGTAACCCGCACCACCAGTAACTAAGATGGTTTTCATTCATTTTCCTTGCTTGATGGTTGGGCTATGTATTTAGCACATATGGAGTATTGGATAGGCTTTATCACCAACGGATAAAGTAAAAATACCACAAATGCCCACAGTAGCGATGTCCAATTTGTGGCCGTTTGAAGAATAAAAGCAAAAACAGGCACAATAACGAGAAGCTTTAAGACATTCAGTAGCGTTTTTTCTGGTACGGAAAGCCGCTTTGATGCTTGGTCAAGCAAACGAGCTCGCTCGGCTAAGGGTAAACCTTGTAGCGCAGGGATATTACGTGTAGAAAAATAAAACGTCATCATTCACTCTCAATAAAAAACTTACTTATAATTAGGACGTGTTCACCTTTGCTGTACAAGTTTTGGACTAAATGTAAAGCAAAGATCAACACGCCCTTAGCAGTTCGCGCCCAATAAAAAACCGCCGAAATATAACTATAACGGCGGTTATTGTAGGTCAATATTCTACTAGTTAAAACAGCGTAAAAATAAAACTGTTTTAACCTAGAAAAATATAGTCAACTTTTACGTTTTATTTTGGATCCCAGCTTTTTCCCAGAAGCGTGATTTAACGCTAAGAAGGGCAATCACAATACCTACTGCAATGCTGAATAAGGCTATTTGTAGATAAAGATTAGGCATTTCTTTTACATTTTCCGGGTCGAAATTACCAGAAAGAAGACCGGCAATGATGTTACCAATTGAATAGGTCAATACGAATACACCCATCATCTGTCCAGCAAAACGTTTAGGCGACAGCTTACTGACCGCACTTAGTGCCACAGGGCTTAAGCATAGCTCGCCCACTGTATGTAGGAAGTATGTTGTTACCAACCACATAGGCGCTACTTTTAGGCCTTGTGCGGCATATTGTGATGCCATAAACATGACCAAGAAGCCTGACGCCATAATGATAATACCGACGGCACATTTGATGGTATAAGACGGGTCGATCATACGCTTTGCAAGATTTATCCAAAGCGCGGCAAAAAACGGCGATAGTATGATGATAAACAGTGAGTTTGACAGCTGGAACCACACCGTAGGTATAGCAGACATACCAAACCAAGAGGTAAGGAAGGAACCATCACTTAACACACGGTCGGTATAATTCTGAGCAAACAAATTAAGTGAAGAGCCTGCTTGTTCAAAACCAGACCAAAAACATGCCGAGGCTACACATACTAAGAACAGCGCCCACATGCGTCTCTTTTCGTTTTCTGATAAGTCGCCTTTGAAGTAAATAAAGCCGAAATATAAAAAGAAAATAGCAGTAAAAAAGATAGCCACTTTTTGTGCAAGCGCGATAGGTTCGATAACAATGCTACCCATGTGGGCCATGATGATGACGGCAATAGCTGCCGCAACAACCACAAGTACACCTGTCCACGCTCGCTTTCTGGCTACGCCTTGGTAAGCATTTGCCGGGGCTACCGATTCCGCTGAAAGCGTACGGCTAGAGAAATAGTATTGAATTAGGCCAATTGCCATACCCACGGCAGCGGCGCCAAAGGCGTAGTGCCAGCCCCAGTTTTCTTGAAGGTAGCCGGTGACTAAGTACGCAATCAAAGAGCCAATATTGATACCCATGTAATAAAGGGCATAGCCACTGTCACGGCGACCGTCGTCTTCCCCGTACTGCTGACCGACCATGGCAGAAATATTAGGTTTGAGTAACCCAGTTCCTGATGCCACTAAAATTAGACCAACGAAGAATAGGTTCTGCAAATCAATAGCAAGTACTACGTGCCCTGCAAAGATAATAAGGCCGCCGTACCATACCGCTTGTTTACCGCCGATAAGTCTGTCAGCTAACCAACCACCGGGTAAGCCAAGAAAGTAAACGGCACCGGTGTATAAGCCATAAATTGCACCCGCTGTCGCTACGGTTAATCCAAGTCCTTGGGTTTGAAGGCTTGCTGTCATAAAAAGTACGAGCAGGGCGCGCATACCGTAATAACTCATGCGTTCCCACATTTCAGTGAAGAAAAGCGTTCTTAGGCCCCCTGGATGACCGAAAAAGCTTGTATCGATAGATGGTTTCATAATTATTTTTTAATTCCACATTGCTTATGGTTGTTATTGTAGAGCTCTATATTGGTCGGCTCTTTGATAATGGTCCGAATACGGATAACTTCTTATACTAGAGGTGGCGATAAGACACAAGATTTCGCGTGCAAACTTCGAAAGCCAAGTGTCAACCGACCAAGTATTGAACAATGCTGAGCACTGAACAACTGCAGCCGGGTGACATTTACCTTAATTCTACGTGAAAATTACAGCTCTCGAATTGTTGCTACTATGATGCGTGCAATGCCGTACAGCAAAAGTAGCGCTACGCCGAAAAGAACGAGATTATACAAAATAGTGGGGTAGGAATTGTCATCGGGTAGGGTGGATGATTCCACTGTCACCAGATGCTGTAGTTTTTGATAAGCTTCAACCCGAGCGTTTTCAAGTGTGATTAAAGATGATGAATACGCCTGAATGGCCAGCTGCAGCTGAACTTGCAAATTGCTGTATTGTGCCATCAATTCACTCACAGAAAGGCTTTGCCCTTGGCCTTCGGTAGTGCTGATTTTTTCTTTCTGTTTTTCTACTTCTTTTTGAAGTGCACTAATTTCTCGCTTTATATTGATGATCTCTGGGGCCATGTTCGACATCATTGTGGCCATAGTGCTCAGCTCAGCTTTTTTCTGCGCAAGTGTCGCTTCAAGAGAAAAGGCTATCTGTTGAAACGCAGCGCCTTCGGCTGTGGGATCTAAAACATTGTATTTTGACTGAAAGCCCAGAATCTCTGTTTTAGCATTTTGAAGCTTTTGCTCCACAATTTCGTGCTCACCTTTAGCAAATACCAGTTTAGACTTGGCTAAGTTATTATTGATAGTATTAATAAATTGCTCAGCTTTCTCTACGATAGCCTGGTTGATCACTTGTGCATACTCAGCGTTAAAGGCCCGTGTACGTAATGTAATTACCGAAGACGTAGAATCAACACTCACATCAACGTGATCTAGATAAAATTGATAAAAATCTTCTTGTTTATGCTCTGAGGATAGACCGCTAAACATGTCTGCTTCATCAGAGGTGTAGTGCTCACGCAATTGAATAGTGCTGTCTAGATACTTAATCATATCGGCAGACTGAATATAGGCTTCTACCAAAGAGCTTTCATTACCGCTCCCGCCAGATACGCCAGCAGCCATAAGAAGAGACGATGGGTCGAAACTGCTGCCACCATCACTAGATTTTACAATTAACTGACTTTGACTTTCATACTGAGGCGCTGCCCAAACGATAAGATAAAAGGCATAAAGCAGCCATGGCAGAATAAGAAGTGCGGTTTTATTCTGTTTAAGAAGAGTGTTTAGCTGTGTAAGAGATTTTTCCACGGTGTTAAACCTATTTAAGTGATTTCTTATTGTCCGCATCCTGCGTATACACGTCGATGCCTTCTTCAAGATCTTGATAATATGTGAGCTTTCCATCATCAATGATGACAGCTGAAGTACAAAACTCTCGGATTTGATCTAATTCATGGCTCACCATAATCACGCCGGCCTGTTTACTTTTTTCTTTAAGTGAAAGCCGCGCTTTTTTACGAAAGAGTGGGTCGCCAACCGAAGTCGCTTCATCGATAAGATAGATATCAAAATCAATATTCATACAGCATGCAAACACCAGTTTGGCGCGCATCCCTGAAGAGTAAGTTCGAACGGGAAGGTCGAAGCGTTTGCCTAATTCGGCAAACTCCTGCACCTTTTCCTCGTACTCTGGCAGCGAGGGAACATTGTTAATCCTGCCCACAAAGCGCGTATTTTCTCGCCCTGTCATTTGTGGGTGAACACCAGTTGCAAGCGCAACAGGCCAAGACATGGCTTTATTAGTGACAACGCGGCCTCTGTCTGGGTATTCACTTTTAGCAAGCATGCGAAATAGCGTAGATTTACCCGCCCCGTTCTTCCCTAAAATGGCCACATTGTCTTCGCTTGGAAAGTCGAAGTTTAAATTTTTGAAAATATATTGTGGCCCCATTTTACTGGGGTAGCTTTTGGTTAAGTTTTCTATCTTTATCATCTAGACAGCACCCTTTTCCATGTGACTTGATACATCGAAAGGCTTAGAAACAAAAATACAACAGTAACGGCTATAGCAAAAGTAAGCGATACCCCCCTATGCCCATAAGACTCAAAGCAGGCATAACGTGCTAGTTCATTAAAATGCACTAGTGGATTCCACGTTAGATACGGCCAAAACTCTTCTGGTAAGTCTTGCAAACTGAAGAATACACAGGAGATAAACATAAGCGGCCGTGTAAGCATCGACTTGATTTTGTCCACTTCAGGTACAAATGCTGCTGCAATGGCAAACATAAGGCCAATCGAGATTGAAAATACCCATAAAAGTAGAAACAAAAAAATCAAAAGTAATGGGTCATGAATTACGAATGTTTCTCCCATTAGAAAAAGTGCCAAGGCTAAGAGCATAACAACAACCACTTTTACAGAGAACTCTAAGAACCCAGCAGTGATAATGGCAGATATTGGCTGCACTTGTCTAAATGCATAAAGGGGTTTGTTTCGTCGCACCGAGGTTGATACTGACTGTAAGCACGTTGTAAGAGACTGCAGTCCGACCATGCCTATCATCATAAAGATAAATAATGGAACAGAGTGAATTTCACCACCACTGATAAGACCCCGAAGGTAAGACAATGCAAAAATAAATGCAAAAGGCTCTAAAAAGGCCCAGCCCAATCCAAATTTATCGTTAAACTTACTTTGCAACTCGCGAAGGAAAAGCGCAAAGACTACGCCTCTCCATGCATAGAGTTGTTCTTTAAACGTCACCATCGTTATCTTGTCGCTACGTTGGCAGCAACAGCAACTTGGAAAACAAGTTGTGTAATATCTTTCACCGCCTGAAGCACTTTAGTATCGATAGCAGGTAGTACAATGATTTGATCGCCTGGTTCTAGTTTGCTCTCATCATCAGACAAAAAACCGTCTTCGATACTTGCGAAGGTAACGTTACCATTCTTACGCACAATCAAAATGCGTTCGTCTTCGGCTCTTTGCGTAAATCCGCCTGCCCACGCTACATAATCCTCGGTAGTCGCTTCAGGGTTAAACACGATAGATTGAGGCAGTAGCACTTCACCACCCACATGAACCAGATCAGTAATTTCTGGAATGACAATAGTGTCGTTCGGTTCAAGAAGTATATTCGCTATGTCGCCGTTTTCTGACACTACAACTCTTCCTTGAGGATCGACTTGTCTTGCGCGAGCAATAAAATCAGCCACGAGTTGCGCTTCTTGAGCGCGGATTGCACCTTCGCCTGTAGAGCTAATTGGCGCAGTATACATGCTGCGTTCAAGGCGCTTTAAGCCTTCCTCTATTATTTCTTTTTGCTTTATAGCCACGCTTTCTCTTAATAAAAAGATATTTTGAGTGTCTGATAAGGCGGTGTCAGCCTCAATATGGTCTAACACATCAAGTAAGCGAGTGCCTTTGTCGACCATAACTTGTGAGGCGCCTGAAAATGCGCCAGCAACGTTGATGCGGTATATCTGCGGCTCGTTATCGGCAACATACTCTACTGTATCGCCTGCTCGCAATTCCAGTGCTGCAAACTCATTGATACTCAAATATCTGGCGTATTGTTTATCACCCCTTACGCCTGCTACTGAAGCGTGAGAGGCAAACTCTCCCGGGCGGGCAAAATAGTTGACAGCTTCACCGTTTAGTTCTTCATTTAGAAATTCAAATGTGAAGCTGTTTCGCGCTCCGGTCTCAACAGTAATAGTATTTCCAATAGGGTGAACTAAAATAGTATCGCCGTCTTTAAACGATAGTGAAGGAAGCTTCCCGTTTCTGAAAAAAGCATAAAGGTCTGCACTTGCTACCACTTTATTGTTGCGTATCACATCAATCTGTCTAAAGCTGCCACGCTGAAAGTCTACACCGCCCGCTCTTTTTAAAAAATAGAGTACACTATCAGAAGCAAGGCCAGCGTATTGACCCGGCCGTAACACTGGTCCAGAAACGTAAACTGAAACTGGAGTAGTTGTAAGAAGGTTCACATACACGTTTACATCATTGGTATAGACCTGTCGGATTTTACCCGTCACCGTCTGATTAACCGTTCCCGCTGGCGTATTGGCTACACGAATGGGACCAATATTCGGAATGAAAATATTTCCTTGATTGTCGACAGTGACCACATCTGAAAAGTTGACTGCGCCCCACAACCATATTGAAATTTTGTCTCCTGGCGCTACAAGGTAATTGTCATTCATTCCAGAAGTGCGTTCTGACTCAAACCCGCCAATAAATAGATTGGCCGCAAAAGGCGGGTTTTCCATCGCTGTTTGTAAAGGAAATACGGTATCTATGGTGGGCTCACCCGGTAAAGATACGCCATTTCTAGGTTGGGTCGAGAACTGCCCTACAGCGCCGCCTGATTGCGTTGCCCCAGGTAGCGTTCTTTGGCTTGGAATATTCAGCGGAGATACTGCCGATGCTCCCGCTGACGAACTGTTCGTTTGCTGGGCTCGCTGTCTTAGCTGTTCTATCTGTTCGGCGCTTTGACTATTTGCGTTAGTACTAAAAATTAAAAATGTAATGAGAAGCGGTAATACAACCGCTAACGATTGTTTAAACTTAATCACGTTTTGAGCCATCATCTTAATTAAACACCTTCCATGTTAGTCGTTCCGACAAGTGGGCTAATCAAAACCCACACACCATCTCGTTCGCATGATGTGAGTTTGCCACGGGTAGTGCTAGACACTGTGACTGGGCTATTATCGCTTAAAACAAATCTAATGCACTTATTGCCAGTGGCTGAAATATAACGCTCTTTAGAAAGATAACGAGCACCATTGAAGGTTATCGGAATCAAGTCCTTTGTATTAAAAAGCGTATTAGCTTTAGGAATATTAACAGTTAAAGCACTGGTTCTATTTAGCGAATAAGCCAGAGAAGAGTGAACCAATGGTATGTCTGCTTCTGTAACCGTGGGGGTATTAGTGCAACCTGTTACGCCCATCACTACTGTGACAGCAGAGAAAAAATAGGTGATGTGTTTAAACATTCGCTTTCATATCCGTGTAGCAATTTGGCGATAGGATAACACAAGATTTATTAAATGCGTGATTGTGATAGATGCAATATAGAACTCAATAAGCGAATGTTGTATGGCGCTCTAAAGCCCTGTGGGTATTAAGATGCTCGCTTAAATAAAAAAGTGTGTCTCGCGGTAGTCGTTCTGCCTTTACAAAAAAATCAATTTTGTGTAAATCTTGCACGTTAATTGCTTATCACCAGTGTTATTAGGGAAGAGTTGCGCGTTGGAAACTCTCCATCATAAATAGTTTGAAATAACATCTAGGCGGTAAAGTGGAAGTAGTTACCGCCGAAAGAGTTTTTCGAAATTCGTAGTGAATTAATGTAATAAATGGCGCAAATCCGTGACACTTTTTGCGCCTCAACGTTTAACCTCTCAAGGTCAATAATGTAAAGCTTAGTATGAGGGTAAACATCGCAGACCCTATAAAGACAAAAAAATGAGTTTTCATGAATGTTGGGTGTAGCGTGAAAAGAAAATTAAGCAAGCATGGTATATGAAGACTTTTTTACCAGCTAGGGTGGTTAGTTGAGCAAATGTTTTATATCATTACAAAAAAGTGTTATGCACAGTGATGGAACAGAAAGGTCAGTTTACTTCTGTTGTGGTTATGGAAAATTTTGTAGTTATACATGGAACTTAGGTTGAAATACTTACCAAAAATAAATACTACTCCCGTCGTGTTTTTGTCAATCGATAGGGGTTACCAGGAATTGTGCTTTTTATGCTAGCTCATCTGCAGTTCGTGCCGCTTTTCACTGCATTCTTTGTTGCGCTAATATTGTTAGTGGTAATGACTCCGCTTGCGCATCAGTTTGGCTTGGTTGATCAACCTACGGCAAGAAAGCGTCATGCCGGAATAGTGCCTTTAACGGGCGGCGTTGCTATTTTTATGGCCGTGTTGGTTGCAAGTGTTGCAACCGACGTGTGGATGAAAAATAACCCACTTTTCTTTACTGCGTCTGCCTTTGTTGTGTTGCTGGGCATGTTAGATGATAAATTCGACCTAAGTGCAAAAGGACGACTTATGTGCCAGTTTGGCGTCGCTTCAATTATGGCGTGGAGCGCGCAAAACTACATTACGTCTTTAGGCAGTATTGTAGGGACTGAGGAAGTTTTCCTTGGTATTGGCGGCTATTTCTTCACCATCGTGTGTGTTGTCGGGGTTATCAATGCATTTAATATGATTGATGGTATCGACGGGCTAGCTGCTGGAATGAGTTTAGTCATTCTACTGACGTTAGTTGGCTTTCTTATCGCAACTGGCAATGGCGTTGCTATCATGGAGCCTTTGATAATAGTTGCTGCAATTGTCCCGTTTTTAGCATTTAACCTCAGCTGGAAAGGCTTTAAGGGCAACAAAATTTTTATGGGTGACTCTGGCAGTATGTTTGTGGGTCTCACCATTGTCTGGTTATTGGTTGATCATACTCAAGGAGAAGGAGCCGCATTTAGACCTATTACTGCTGTTTGGCTTATAGGTCTCCCTTTAATGGATATGGCTGCCATCATGTATCGCCGTGCTAGAAAAGGGCAATCCATGTTGCGACCAGACAGACAGCATCTTCACAATATTTTCATGCGTGCGGGTCTCAGCAGCAGAAAATCCCTTATTGCCATTTTAGCGTTAGGCGCGTGTTTCTGTGCAGTTGGAATACTGGGTGAAGTCTATCGCGTCTCAGAAGCTATCATGTTCTGGGGATTTATGGCACTGCTTGTGGTTTACAGTTTCGTTATTCAAAATATCTGGAATGTTTTGCGATTTATAAAGCGCGTGACAGCCTAGCTCTCAAGAAATCCTCAACTACTTGCAATTATGAAGCATAGGTAAAATGTGCAGAACTAAAATGCGTAGATGCCAGCAGCATTTCTCTGTAAGATATTGTAAAGAAGCGCACTAATTATGTCTCTCTTTGTTTGCACTCGTCACAATCGGTAATCTATTTGAATAATCAATTCTCTATTCTTTGCAATAATAATCAAAAAAAACGTGTAGAAACTATCGTCGCTATGGCCGTTTATCATGCGGACAATGTAGTGTGGCTAAAAGAAGCTATGAGCAGTATTACCACGCAAGATTATCACGATTTTTTGTTTGTCATTGTTGTAGACGGTGCGGTACCTAAGGCAATTCTGGATACGGTGTTAGATGCGTCAAAGCAGGATGGTAGAATAGTTGTTACACAAAATTCAGATAATGTGGGTCTTGCGAGCAGCATGAATTCAGCTGCAGAATTCGGCCTTACTTTTGAACCTCAATTTTTTGTGCGAATGGATGCAGACGATATATCTGAGCCTAATCGTCTTTCCCGTCAAGTGTCTTATATGAGAAGACACGGCTATATAGCGGTATTAGGTACGGGTTTAACTGAGGTTAACGAAGACGGCATAAAGGTGGGAGCTCGGGTAATGCCTGCTTCTCATAAGCAAATCGCAAGAATATTGCCCCGTCGCTGCGCGCTTAATCATCCAACGGTTATTATTCGGTATAACGTATTCAGAGACGGCCATCGATACGACAGTAGTTTGATGAATACTCAAGACTATTTTTTCTGGATAAAGCTCGCGTCTGAAGGGTACGTCTTCAGAAATTTAAAAGATCGCTTGTTAAAATTTCGTCGCGTGAATAACTTTTATAAACGCCGAGGTCTCAGTAAATCCCTAAACGAGTTCAAAGCACGAATATACGCCATCATAAAATTAAAACAGTATTCACTGTATAACGTGGCCTATGCCTTTGGTGTGTTGGCATTACGTCTGATGCCCGGCAAGTTAGTGAAGTTGGCCTATAAATTAGATAGGCACCTACTTGAAAGGTTTGGTAAGCATTGAGTATTGGCATTGTCGTTATTCTTTACAACCCTGACGTGGAGCATGTAAATCGTCTGATTGATGAATTTGCTGCTGATGACTGGCAGATAGCCATCGTCGATAACTCCCCTCATCCTACTCAGTTAGACTTAGCTAGCAACTGTATCTATTCCCACTATCCGTCAAACCTAGGCATTGCAGAGGCGCAAAATATCGGTTTACGCGCGCTATTTTCTCAATCAATCCACTATTGTTTTCTCTTAGACCAAGACAGTAGCTTCTCACCTACCATTGCGACCTCGCTGTATCAACAGCTTATAGCGCTTGAAAAAGTAAGTCCTGTTGCTGCTATAGGCCCATCTATTCACTGCCAATTTAGTAACGCAGTGCAGGAAGGAGTGATTCAAAAAGGTAAGCAGATATCGTTAGGACTAAGAGAAGTTAAGCAGATAATAGCGTCCGGTATGCTTATTTCTAAACAGGCATTTGATAAGGTGGGTGAGAAAGAGTCTGCACTATTCATAGACGGCGTCGATCATGAGTGGTGTTGGCGCGCAAAGCGTTTGGGGTTAAAGGTTTATCAATCTCAATTAGTCAGCATGCCACACAGGCAAGGCGACGATAGGATCAGCCTGTTAGGTATAACCTTTAAACAGGGAACGCCTGTAAGGCTGTACTACCAGTTGAGAAATGTGCTTATTTTAAGTCGCCGACGCTATGTCCCCATTTATTGGAAATGTCGTCATCTTTTCGCAATACCACTGCGTTACATTGTGAATCGTTTCGTTTTTGAAAATGGACAAGAGCGAGGTCAGTTTATGCGTAAGGGGCTTAGAGATGGTATCAAAAAGATTTACGGCCCTTTGAAGTAGAGACAACGCTCAGTAAAACCGAGAACTGTGATGGAAAAGAAAGAACTTTTCTTTCACCATATTGGTGCGTGAGATATCATACTGTCACAACTTTGGTGCTAAAAAAACGAAAAGATTTATAATTTGGGCATTGAATCATTCTTTATGCTCAAAATGTGTTAGTTGGAACATCGATTGCATCTCATTGCACAAGCTGGCGTGCTTACCCAAAGTACTAGCCCTAATAAGGGTTGTGCAAAGAGACCGTCGAAGAATTTGAATCAAAAGGATATAGACTATGAGTCAGGTAAAAAAGGCAGTAATTCCAGTAGCAGGGTTAGGAACACGGATGCTACCTGCCACGAAAGCAATACCGAAGGAAATGCTTCCAGTTGTTGATAAGCCTCTAATTCAGTATGTAGTGAGCGAGTGTGTTGCAGCAGGTATCAAAGAGATTATTCTCGTTACCCATGCAAGTAAAAATAGCATTGAAAACCACTTCGACACATCTTTTGAACTAGAGGCTACGCTAGAAGCGCGTGTGAAACGTCAGCTGCTCGAAGAAGTACAGTCTATCTGTCCTAAAGATGTAACTATCATGCAAATTCGTCAAGGTGTTGCGAATGGCCTAGGTCACGCGGTACTTTGCGCTCGTCCCCTTATTGGCGATGCGCCGTTTGCAGTTGTGTTACCTGACGTCATCATTGACGATGCTGCGAGTAACCCTAAGAAAGACAACCTTGCCGATATGGTGGCTAAGTTTAATACAAGCCGCGTTAGCCAAGTTATGGTTGAGCAGGTTGCGCAGGAAGATATCTCTAAATTCGGTATTGCAGACCTAGATGGCGCGTCTATTTCTCAAGGTGAGTCAGCAAAAATACACAAAATGGTAGAGAAGCCGCCGCTTGACGAAGCACCATCTGATTTAGCCGTTGTGGGCCGTTATGTACTCTCAGAGAAAATCTGGGACCTACTAGAGTTCACGCCTCCAGGAGCTGGTGGAGAAGTTCAGCTTACTGATGCTATCGATGCGCTAATGAAGCTAGAGCAAGTAGATGCCTATTACATGAAAGGAAAGAGCCATGATTGTGGTAGTAAACTTGGTTATATGAAGGCAAATGTTGAATACGCACTACGCCACCCGACTTTAGGGGAAGAGTTTAAAGAGTTTTTAGCTACCGTCAAAGCCTAGTAGAAGACTTAATATAATGAAAAAATGCGCCTTTTTTGCGGCGCATTTTTTATTTCAGGTGTTTATTTACTTAACTTTTACCAAGCTTTGAATCTTCGATAGCATCTTGCTACCAATTCCCTTCACTTCAGTCAATTGCGCGACTTCTAAAAAGGGCCCAACCTGTTCTCGGTAGTCAATAATCGCTTTGGCTTTGGACACTCCAACACCCGGCAGCGTCTGTAATTCGGCGAGTGATGCCAAGTTTAAATCAAGCTTATTGGAGACCGACTGGCTAACGTTATCCCCGTTTCTGCTCGTATCCATGCTTTGCGAATAAGCTGCAGGCATCCCTAGAGATAGTGCGGTGAGTAATACTAATCCTGTGATAGTTTTTTTCATCATCGTTCCTTGTTTTAACGGTGTACACCATTTGTACAACAAGGATGGTACGAGATTAATCGGATTAGGCTAGTCCAGTTTTCGTACAGGTTTTAAAGTAATTACCTACGCTAACTGGTATAAGTGAAGAATGAGTAGAGAAAAAATAGCGGACATTGCCCGCTATTTTTTACTGTATTGCTTACAGACGTTCAATCAGTGCGTCGGTGAACTCAAGCGTACCCGCTTCGCCACCAAGGTCGCGTGTGGTGCGGTCGCCGCTCTCAATAACGTCTTTGAGCGCTGAGCGAATTTTTTCTGCTTTGTCGCTCATGTTCAAATATTCTAGCATTTGCGCTGCGGCTAAAATTACTGAAGTTGGGTTAGCAAGGTTTTTACCTGCAATATCAGGAGCAGAGCCGTGCACTGCTTCAAAAATAGCACAGTCTTCGCCTATGTTTGCGCCAGGAGCCATACCTAAGCCGCCCACGAGGCCTGCACATAAGTCAGATAGAATGTCACCGAATAAGTTTGTCGTAACAATGACATCAAACTGATGTGGATTCATAACTAACTGCATACAGCAGTTATCGACAATCATTTCTGCTGATTCGATGTCTGGATAGCGCTCACCAACTTCACGGGCTACTTTAAGAAATAGTCCCGACGTTGATTTTAAGATATTTGCTTTGTGAACTGCAGTCACTTTCTTTCTGCCTTCGCGGCGAGCAAGTTCGTAAGCAAAGGTCACAATCTTCTCTGCGCCGTCACGTGTAATCTTACTCATGGCTTCAGCTTCGTTGCCATCTTCAGACACTACTTGGCCAAGACCAGAGTACATACCTTGAGTATTTTCGCGCACAGTGATGATATCGATGTCTTCATAGCGCGCTTTTGTGCCTTTAAAGGAGATCACTGGGCGAAGGTTTGCGTACAGTTTAAACTGCTTGCGAAGGCTCACGTTGATAGACGTGAATCCTTCTCCTACTGGAGTCGTAAGAGGGCCTTTAAGTGCTACTTTGTTTTTTGCAATGAGGTCGAGAGTCTCTTGTGGTAACAATTCGCCATGTTCTTCTAGAGCAACGAGTCCTGCGTCGGCATAATCGTAGGCGAAGTTACAGCCAACTTTATCCAAAATTTTTGTGGTTGCATCGATGATATCCGGGCCAATGCCGTCACCGCGAATGACTGTAATATGTTGCTGAGTCATGATGGGAGATCCTCTAGTGATTCTATTGTCTTAGTCGTTAGGTTCTATATGCACCGCTTTATTTTGCGAGCACAACACGCCATTGCTTGCCTGCTTATTATAAACTTGAAAAAGTAGGGGATATTAAAATGTCGCAGTGCAAAAGTTCGCGTATTTTATACGATAGAAGGCATAAGTTATAGCCATTCGTAAATATAAATTGGAAACGAGTAGAACTCTTAAATTCAGTAAACGCCGAAAAGCGCTCTATCATTCAAAAAGAAGTCCGATAACTTCATAAACCAGATAAAAACCATAGCAAAGGCCAAAAAGTCAAATAGGCTACCTTGACAACAGTTTCAACAAAATAAAATAAACTAACGGGGTAGTGGGCATACCAGTAGGTTTCTTTGTTCATTTACAATGTGTGCGAGGTCTTTAGAAGACAAGGAAAGCACAGACATCCACAACTTTGCTTCTTTGGTGTTGCTCAAATCTTTACCAATTGTGGTTAATAAATACGCTTTGGCTAAATAAAAACCCAAAGATATTACCGCGTGCTCTTTTCTTAATGATGTGGGCACAGCGTCATTTGCTTTATTACACTGGTGGAGCACAGCACGCCACGTGGCGCTTTGGTGCCAGTTCCCAGCCAGTTCACCTGCAATAGAAAGCCAAGGCGATGGCGATACTATTTTAAACGTGTTGTTGATAGAAAAGTGAGGGTTTGACCGGATGGGCAAGGTGTTTGTTACTTTCAAGCCCGGCAGTGTGAAAAGCGGTGAGCAAGCAAAGGTCATAGTAAGCGCAGCAGATTGGGCTGTAAACTTGGTCTTTGTTAGCGACGCAATGTGACTGGCAAACGCGCTTGCAACCAGCGTGAATTGTTTGCAGGTGTCGAGAAGAGGAAACTCATGTTGTGTTAATCGCTCCATTAAAGCAAATTGAACTAGCATATCGCCCACGCGCTCGGTACCGTAGGTAAGGACAGCCTGCTTTATATTCTTTACTGGCAGTTGTAGACGATTATCTTGGCTCGCCGTGCTGATCAAAAAATGATTAAACGTGGGAGCATGCTCTATTTTTTCGCAAAGAATTGAAATATCGATGTCGCGTTTTTGCAACTCATCGATAATATGTAAAAGTGCTGAAGGGGGGCGTTGAATATTATATGTTGTTGGAAAAAAAGGCTGCCCGCCCTTAACTATTCGAGCGGCTCGAGTGTCTTCAAAAAGCGCGATAAATTCATCAAGCTCAATATACTGGCGTATTGGTGTGCGCACTGATGCAGAGGGCACCCAGCCACTCTCTCGGTCAATATTATGTGCAAGTGCGGCAAAACTATGGCTTTGCTGTATATCTACTATAGTTGCTGGAAATCCACTGGCATAAACCTTTTCACCAGGCATGGCGCGCTCAAAAAGAAGGGGCAGCGAGGACAATAAAAAGTGATGGTGTACAGGTATTAAGCGAACACATTGAGTAAAGGTACTTTGTCTTTTGTCCGGCGCTGAGCGACTTATAATTTTAGAAAGTAAACAAAGTCTTTGCGCTCGGTTGACTTTAGCGCTGGAAAGGGCACGAGCGTTTTTAGCAGAAAATACAACCCGCTTGAGACGCAAAATTTCTAGCCAAGATGACAAACCTTTTGCGCTTAAAAATTCATAAACTAATTTCTTATCACTCTGTTCATCATATGGGCCTACCTCACCTAAAAGCTCGGCGTTGGCTTTTTCATCATTGTCATAACCAGCAAGATGATAGAGGGCCAAGGTTGCCGCAACGATATGCTGAAGATAATGATCGTTAAAATGGTTGAGCTTACCAAATACCGTCAATAAAAGTATGTGGGTTAACTGTGGTGGAAGTGCGTTTTTCGTTGTGTTCAATGCTAACGCTGCGGCAGGCACCTCGTTAACGAGTGTGATAGCTAACTTGGCTTTTTGTAGCCAAGTATTAACTTTTTTGTCAACGCTTTCAAAGGGGCTTGGTGCAGCGAGTAACTGCGAAAACGTCGACTGAATATCGGCTGATGCCATCCGCGGCTAACTCTCCTGATAGCTAGAGTAGGCACCATCTCCCCAGGCAATGAGTTTGTCATTTTCAAACAGTAACGGCGTGCATTCGTCTTGGGTTGTTAAGCCATCGGCGCGGACATGCTGCGTTCGAAAGAACATAACTTGAATAGCGTTAACCCCTTGGCGTTTCGCTTCGGTCAAATCTGGTGAGCCGAGTAGTGCAAGCACCTCTTCTCGCGTGCTGCCTAATTTAAGCTTGGTAATTTGAACGCGGTTGTATTCTTCTCGATCCTTCCAGTCCATGTTCTCAGGCTTATCCGGATAAAACGCAATCACCATAAAAACAAATAATGCGTAAAGTCCTACGCCAGCAAGGATGAGTCGAATAACTTTGGTGTTCATAACCGTTACTTCTCGTGTTTAAATTAATGTAATAGACAAGTATGAGAGCTTTCGCGGTAGCGCATTTCGGCCGAATAATGCGAGTATGCGCGCATAAAAGCACAGACTTAAAACGCACTCAACCTAGTCGCCCTTGCCCTGCTCTTTGTAATATTTCAAGTCTACCGTAAATTGTATACGAATAATAAGCGATTATAGTAAGTGTTTATGTCAGGCTTTAATTAAGAATAAAAAGAAAAGCAATCAAGGGTAGTAGCAAATGCAAACACAACGCTTATTTCCAAAGCGCTGCAATTACTATAATTTACCTCATGAAATTATTTTACCAAGTCACTTTATCAACTCACTTTATTAACTCACTTTACCAAATAGCAGGGCTCGTAAGCGCTGCCAGGAAGCTTCATTCGATGCTGTTTTACAAATGACTCTAGCAGTACATCCACATGTTTCATTAACGCTTTATCGCCAGTAATCTCAAAAGGCCCGTTTTCTTTTATCTGTTTGATCCCCTCTGCTTTTACATTACCGGCAACGATACCTGAAAACGCCTTTCTCAAATTCGATGCTAAATCACTTCGGCTTTGATTATGGTCAAGCTGAAGCCCTGCCATACTCTCATGGGTTGGAATAAATGGCTGTTGAAAGTCCCGTTCTATCTTAAGCGACCAATTAAAGCTGAATGCATCTCCCATCGCACCGCGATATTTTTTCACTTTTTCTAGCCCTTTGCATAATGAACGTGCTACTTCTTCCGGGTCGTTCACTATAATTTGGTATTTCTTCTGTGCTTCTTTACCCAAGGTCTCTGCAATAAAAGTATCTACTGCCTCAAAATATTCTTCACTGCCTGCAGGGCCGGTTAGAATGACAGGGAAAGGCTGTTGGTCATTTCTTTCATTCATTAGAATACCAAGAAGATACAGCAGCTCCTCAGCCGTGCCTACACCACCTGGGAATATGATAATGCCGTGTGCCAAACGCACAAACGCCTCTAGACGCTTTTCAATGTCAGGCATTATGATGAGCTCATTAACAATCGCATTAGGTGGCTCAGCGGCAATAATACTAGGCTCGGATATGCCTACGTACCGACCGGATTTTTGTCTTTGCTTAGCATGACCTATTGCTGCACCTTTCATCGGCCCTTTCATTGCACCCGGCCCACAGCCAGTACAAATATTCATGTCTCGTAGACCAAGCTGGTAACCCACTTCTTTTGTATATTTGTATTCAGTTTGATTAATGGAGTGGCCGCCCCAGCATACAATGGTATTAACGCCGTCGTTACCCTCTAAGGCTTTAGCATGGCGAAGCATATCGAATACCATGTCAGTAATTTGAGCGCCGTCTGCTGGTGCGTGCTGATGCAAAACATCATACTTATCGCCCATGTACAGTAAATCTCGTAGAACGGCGAATAAATGCTCATGAACGCCTCTTACCAGGCGGTCGTCCACAAAGGCGACTTCGGGAGGATTAATCAACTCAATTTTTACACCGCGCTCACGGCGAACAAGTCTTATATCGAAACTTTCATAGGGGGCAAATAAGGCTTCAAAATTATCCTCATCTACTCCGCTATTTAATACGGCAAGAGAGCAATTCCTAAACATGGTAAATAGTTCGCTATCGGAAGCATCCTGCAAACGCGCAACTTCAGCTTGTGACAGTTGGCTCATCCAACCCATGGGGTTTAGCTGTACTTTTTTAATCACATTACTTCCTATTTTTGGGCGTCGATGTCAGTAACGACTTGATTTCGGCCATTTCGTTTAGCTTGATAAAGGTATTTGTCTGCACGCTCAAAAGCTAAATCAATCGTATCTGTTGAGGTAAATGACGTACCTCCCAGCGATACGGTAATGATTACTCTTTCTTGCTTAAACTTGAGCTGCATACTTTCTAGATCTTTTCTTATAGCCTCTAATTTTTCTCGTAGTTGTTTTTCATTCGTATCTGGCAGAAGCACCACAAACTCCTCACCGCCCCAGCGCGCAAGAAATTGATCGTCAGTCATGTGCCGCTTAAATGCTCGGCTAACAAGCTGTAGCGTCTTATCACCAGCGGAGTGACCAAACTTGTCGTTAATCGACTTAAAGAAATCAATGTCGATAAGGGCGATAGAAAGTGGTTTTTTTGATGATTGAAATTGCTGATACGCTATTGCTAACTGTTCATTGTAGGCCTGACGATTAGGCAGGCGGGTCAGTGCATCTGTTTTACTTTGCATGACTTGTTCAGCAATTTTTCGCTTGTAAGAATCAGTCTGTTGCTGAAGCTTATTGATTCTGTCCTGCATTGACGACAATAACGAAATGAGCGCTGTTTGGCTTTCGCTGTCGCTTGACTGGGTATCTGTCAGCGTTTTTGATAGTGCTTTGATACACGACTGCGTTTGCGTTTTTAGGGCGTCAAAGGAGTCAGTGGTAGAAACTGCTTCTTCAATACTGTCGATGTAAGTTTTCAGCTCAGCATTACTGGCAGTACGTTGTTCAAACTGTGCTTTACTTCCATCTATACTTTTATTTACGTCTTCGCCAATTTTACCCAGTGACGTATGCAGCCCTTGAATGACTTTGCCGGTTAAACTCGCTTCTGTCATAGCGTCTTGCACTATCATGCGAAGTACTACGACGCAGCTTTCTAGCAACTGCTCGTGAGCCATACCTTGATCAAGTCGCTTTTTGATATCCAAGAGCTGTATATCGTTGGGTTTTTTTTCTGTGTATGAACTTACAAGCTGATTTAGCTCTATAAAAATTGAGCGATAAAAATGAGCACTTCCTCGCTCTAGGTCATCATTGGCTGCTTGTCGTGGTGTTGACTTTGCGGTTTCTTTTGGGGCGGGCTCCTCCGATAACACGCCTTTAACGTGCTTGCCAAGGGCAACCCGATGAAGCTGTAATGCTCTCGAGTAAAGCCTGTAAATGCTGAATATATCTGCCACAGGCTGATTGAGCTTAATAAGTTCTTGAGTAGCTAGGCTGCGAAGCTCTTCATCTTCAAAGATTATCTTCTGCAGTTGCTTCATTGCCTCTTCAATAGATGACACGGTCTCAAGGCTATACTTGCGAAGGGTAATGTCCTGATGTTGGAGCGACGCATTCAGTTTATTGATGCTGACTGTAGCTAGACTGAAATTGGGCGTGCCGGATAGGTGTCCACGCAGGGTTTTCAGTTCACCATCAACCTTGTCTGAAAAACCCTCGTAAAAAGATGAGAGTTTTATGATGAATTGACACAATAGCGCATTGTTTTTTTTGTACGCTTGCAGCTGTTTATCTTCCATGTTGCTCATCTTTTGTTGTTTATGGACACATCACATTTGTAAGCTCAGCAAGGGGCTATTGTCGAGCTTGACGATGGTTTGGGTAAGGTGCTTCAAAATTGGTACGAAACGGATTGATATCGAGTCCACCTCTGCGCGTATATCGAGCGCACACCGTCAGTTTTGTTGGCTTACAGTGATTTAAGATATCGGTGTATATGCGTTCCACACACTGTTCGTGAAATTCATTGTGTTGTCTAAAGCTAATTAAATATCGCAACAAGCCTTCGTGGTCGATTGGCTCGCCCGTATATTTAATTTGAATACTTGCCCAATCTGGCTGGCTGGTAATAAGGCAGTTAGATTTCAGTAAATGCGAAACAAGTGTTTCACTCACTTCATTACCTTTATCTGATGATGCCAAACCAAGATACCGAGTGTCGGGCTCATAATTATCAATCTCAATATCAAGTTCATCGAGCAATGTACCTTGGAACTCTCTGAATTGTAGTGTTTCAAATTCACTTGGTAAAATCAGGTTAACTTCAACATCTTTACCCGCGCAGGCAGACAAATCTTTTTTGAGCACCGTTTTTACATCGTCGCTGCTTTTAAAACGGGTTTGATTGAAGCTATTTAGATAAAGCTTAAACGACTTAGACTCAATCAGGTTTTCAGAGGTAATTGGTACCATGCATTCAAGAATTGCGACCTGAGGTTTACCCTTCATATTGAGCCAGGACAATTCATAGCCCGTCCACGTATCGATACCTTCAAAGGGAAGCGCATCAGAGGAAAAATTTTTTGATTTAAAAGTCAGCGTGTCTCTGCTTAGACTGCGAGGCACCCCTTGAAGGAGCGCTGGATTGTATTCATACTCGTATTCTACTTGTTTACCTAACGACAAGTCGTCTGGTGCAGAAATAGTAATTTTTTCTCGTTTGTTGTCTGTCGACATAAGAACCCTAATGCATTAATCGGTATATCATCGCCAAACGTTGACTTGGCATGTTTAACGTATAGTGTAACTCAAAAATACGAAGGTAATTAAATAATGGCTCTGTCTATTTGTGAACAACTGGATAATTTTGTTTCATCTTATGTCGAGAACACCAGTGAAGGTGTTCTGTCTATTCCTTTTGACAAAGAATGGCCCTCCCCGTGTTATAACAATGAGGGTAAGCAGGGGGAAATAGTGCCTTGGCAGCCTGTTAGACAAACGCAATCATTGTCCTTTGAGAATGTGGGCTCGGCCCTAAAACTGACATTAAATAGTGACTATTGCGAGTACTTCACACGCTATTTCAGCAACAACCTAATAGCAAAAGCCCCTCAGGGAGAATGCGAACTGCTTCAGGTATGGAATGGAGAAGATTTTGAGCGACTACAGCAAAATCTTATAGGCCACTTGCTTATGAAGCAACGGCTAGAGCAGGCGCCAACGTTATTTTTTGGTCTTACAGATGAAGAAGATTTTATATTAACCGTCGTCAACGAAACAGGCGAAGTGGCTCTGGAGCAGGTGGGAATGGAGCCAAAGGAAATATTGGCACCATCATTAGCTGACTTTCTTTCTACGCTTACACCAAGTTCTGTAAGTCGTTAACGCTTATTCAACAACGTTGAGGAATAGGCTGCCGTACTCGGTCGCGCAACTTATTATTGACCGCGTTGAAGAGCAGCCAGCGCAGTTTTCAGTGTTTCTACTTCTCGTTCGAGGGCATCTACACGACTCGCCAAGCTTAAAGCGTCATTGTCCGACTGGTTATCGTGTTGAAATTGTTTGGCTTGGATTGTCGGTGTACTCGCATTAAAACGTTTAATTGCATCTATCGCCTCGGTAACCGACACTTTGAATGGCGCTTTTGAACGAAGCATTCCCACACTTGGAGTCTTGCCTTCTTCATGCATTTTTTGGCAGATAATGATCAATTGGTTGATGGTGTTATTCATAGTTTCTTTGCTATTACCCTAGTGTGTAGTGTAAGTACATCTTTTGGTTTGAAAAATCTTAAAGTTTGAATGATCGTTAGTTATCGTATTGTTTATCAGCCTTCATATTCTCTTCAAGAAGTACTGCAAGACGTATTGAGCCAAACGTCAGTTGAGTTTCATAGCGTGTTAAAAAGACTAAAAAGTTATCTTATTCGCTAAATGTTGAGGTTTAAAATATTTTCAATTTTTAGTAAGTTCAATAAAAACAGCTGCTTACGTTCTGGCGCTATTTTTGATTGTTACTTGCTAAGTTTGTGCTCTGCAATGTTTGCCAACAAATGGCATATCTCGTCAGCATCGCGCCCTAAATAAATCAATAATAAACAAGGAATATACATGAAAACACTCATTCTTTCTGTCGCTGTCGCATCATCATTGTTACTTTCTGGCTGTGTCGTTTCGGTGGGAGGCGGCTCTGATAGCCACTACGGTTCAGATTGGGAAGACAGAGAGTTCAATAATCGTAAACACATCGCTAATCTTGAGGTTGGTGTTGGCTATGAAACGGTATTGAGAAAGATGGGAGTCGCTGACTTCAATGAACTTTTTGAAAAAGCCGACGGTACCTACCGTGTGCTTTATTACCGTACTCAAAAAACGATGGGTGATGGTGTAACGACAAAGGACGAATGTACACCACTGGTATTTAGAAATGGTAACCTTGCGGGTTGGGGAGACAGCGCCTACAGCCTTATGCATTAAAAAATGTTAATAAAAAGTTAACAGTTGCTGGGTTTTCGCGTAGTCTAATCATTAATCAGTGCTACAGCGTATGAGCTATACCTATTTGAATTTGCGTGAATCGTATCTTCAGTGGTCATTCTTTCAGACGCGAACTTAGATATAAGCCTACACGGAGGCCCACTCATGGATATCGAATCAAATGAGGCTGTTCTTGCTCCATCAGCCGATACGGTAAAAGCCATTTATCTTGGCGTTGATGATTTAAAAATCGCGGCATCTATCCTTTATAACGCCTATGTGGACGACCCTCTTTTCTTGGACATTTTTCAAGCAGAAAAAGAAGGCTATGACAGCCGTTTACGCTCAGCTATCCGAGAAGAACTTAATGCATTTTGGGTTGCAGAGCAGCCTATGATAGGGCTGTTTGATGCAGAACGTTTAATTGCAGTAGCATGCCTTACTGCGCCTGATGCGGCATTTGGTGCGGGGCGATATTGGCACTGGCGACTTCGCATGTTGCTTACCGCCGGACTTTTTGGAACAAAGCAAATGCTGGAAAAGGAAGAAAAAGTACGAACCCTTGTTCCAGCGGAAAATTTTCACATGCTCAGTTTTATTGCCGTTCATCCAGATTATCAAGAACACGGTTTAGGGCATATTTTACTCGGCGCCATCGACAGTGTGGTTGAAGATGACGCTAAAAGTGCAGGTGTTGCTGTATTCGTTACCATAGATAAGCATAAATCCTTCTTTGGTGACGACAAATACAGCGTTGTTGGTAATTTATCCTTATCCCATGTTAATGGCTCGGTGATGTTCAGGGCTAAGTAGCTGCGGTAAATTTTCCAATCTTCAAATATCAATAATGCAGTATCAGAAGAGCAATGGGGCACTACCAATACAGTTGGCAGTGAGCAACGTAAGGCAATAAAAAAAGATTAATGCGTCGAACGTTAGTCGTCTAATCCGAATTTCTTTCTAATGCGCTTAGCCCATTCAGGTCTTTGTATTTTATAGTGATATGGTTTATCTGGAAGAATGATATTTGGATTGGCAGCTGCAAGTGCTTCGAAAAAAGCGTGTCGATTGAAGCCGCGATAATTGCCATACATAAGTTGCTTCTTCTCTCCACTTTTCAACACAATGAAATTAGAAATATGTTGCCTTGTGTCACTGATTTGCTTTAACTCAGTGATGTCATCAATATTAACCTGCCAACTGATATCACTGAAGGTAGGGTCGAAGTACGACAGATTGGTGGATGACACGCAAACTCTAATCTCTTTATTTTCACACCAAAACCATAATGCCAACCCAAGCAAAGTAGCTTCAATAAACCAGATGGCGATATCTAGCACATAAAAAAGTTCATTCAGTGCAGTGCTATCGCTTGTTAAGTTTGGAAGATATCGATGTGCAGCTTGGTATAAAACAAATGCCACGCCAGCATTAAAAACAAGCAGTAGCGCGGAAGAGCGCTGTTTTCTTGTAAAAACGAAGTGAGTTGCCATACGTTCCCTCTCAGGAATAAACCTTATACTAAGACTACAATAGAGTGTTAATTCGCATTAGCAAAGTAGAACGTGGCGTTAGTCAGTAATTGATATGTAAAGCATAGCCCATTGTCATAGCGTTAAATTGCTGGTGTTGAGTAGTAGGTGGCAAGTAGTTGGTGGTAGATAATTGATGGTGTGTTGTGTTTCTATCAATAACCATATTGAAATATTCGAACGAATTATCTATTTCGAATTTCTGAACGCCATCCACCCACCTCATTAATTGCTCAGCCAAGTGTGAGATATCTCCTACAAAATCTGTGAGTTTTCCGCCTTTTTTCAAGTGGAATTTTCATAGACTAAAGTATAAAGGCTCTGATTTATATAGGTTTTTCTTTTTTTAGACAAAAGTTGAAGAAGATCACTTCTTAAAACTTTGTAATTTCGTATAGCGATAATATTTAAAGATTATATTATTTAACACGTCACAGGGAAACACGATGAGTCAGGATGATTTGCAAGGATGACCTAGGACAACTTAAGGATGAGATTCTCACATGGAGTGAGAAAAAGGAAATGGACAAGACAAGGATGCTAATTACAGGACGTGCTTAAGGGATGAAGGATAGGGACATCTCGCAAAAAGGATTCACAATTGGACGTGGGCAGAGAACAGGATGCTTCTTCTGCATTGCTAGAAAGGATGAGTCAGGGACGATTGTACAAGGTTGTAGAACAAGGATGTAGAACAAGGATGCTATTTACAAGGAGCGCTTAAGGAATGAGCGGGCTACAGCAGGATGTGTAGTCAAAAGGACTATAAAACAATGGATAAGGAAGGTCAGCGGAGTCTGACACGGACAGCCTCAGGATGAGGAATACTGCAGAATGGATTTGCAGTAAAGAAAGGAACAATGGAAAGGGACCTACGCACGGACGGGTAGCTCACAAAGGGTATTGTGAGATAAGATGGAAAGGGGCGAAGACGGATTCTGATCGGGAAGATTTTAGTCGCAAAGGATCGCAGAGAGGGATGCTCAAAATTACGAAAAAGGGGGAAGTCTCATGACTTCCCCCTTTTTTATTAAACGCGATGCGGTGGAACTTCGGTGCGTATGACGCGGCTTCCTACTAACTCTACCTCTCCGCTGTATCTATCTTCACCATTGCTTGAAAATTCAAACATAAACACACTATTCCAATCGGGCTTTCCGAATTTAAACGAGAGGCGCGTTTTAGCTCGCGCAACACTCAACAATTGAAGTTGGTGTTTATCACAGTACTGTTTTAAGTAGGTATTAGTGCTTTCTGATATGCCTCTTATTCGCCAAAATTGATAACTGATAAAGCCAATTGCCAACCATAGTGAAAGCTCTAAAAGTGTCATACTACTTCCCCGTTTGTGCAAAAAGTTGATTAAAGGCTTTGGCCAACACGGCCGGACGGTCGGGTGATCGTAAAAGGGTAAGTACTTGACGGCGCAACTTCACAACTTGAACTAAGTCAGAGAAGAACCCAGAAAATAAAGCACCTGCATGGCCTTCACTTTTATCCGCCTTCGCTGCTTGTGTTAAAAACAAGGTTAATAAATCATTGTCCATTTGCTCATAGTGACGAGCGGCTATAACGCTTAGCACGTCAAGTCGCGTGGAAATGTCTTTATTTAAAATACTCTTGAGTTCACAGTGAAGCTGCTGATCAAACTCATTGCTTGAAAGCGAACGCAGTGCAGCGAGGTTAATATCATCGTACTGCGCTTTTTGAAAAAAGCGTTGTAACACGAACGTCTCGACAGTTTTTGACAGAGGTGCGTACTCGAGCATTTCCATAAACGTATTCAAAAATACGTCAGAATACAAACTTACATTGTTTACAAACGCTTCTTCTAACCTATTTTGATGACTGTGGGTAGGTAGAGAAAATGCAAAATCTGCCACACTTTGCATAGACAGCTGCTGCCAATCCACTAACTGTGGCGCTTGAATGTAAGCCTCAACTTGTTTGGCCTCATCACTAAGCGGCTGCGATAATGTGTGTTTCACTAGCGCATTAAACTGAGCCAGCAACGCTTGATTGGGAACAAACGAATAGGGGTTATCAGGCAGTGTCTGTGCTTTTTCAGTATCCTCTATTATGGACTGACCCAACGCATCGACAATAATATCAAGAAAATGATTACGGGCAGCTGTGACTACCAAGCCTTGTTCATCAATAGGTAGCTTCACAAACCAAATATAATGTTCACTCGAGCTTTGCTTGTTCCAAAAAACAATACCAAACCATGCGTGCTGTTGGCGCGGGAGGGGAGCGTAGGCATTGCCACTTTCAATATCTAAGAATGATTGATTATCAATGATTGTTAATCTGCGACCAATATCGAATACCTTGTACTCAGTACCAGCGTGTAATAAGAATTCACTGATTGAATTAATTGTGTCTGCGCTCATCAAAACATCCTAAATACTACAAATTTATCCACGTGAGCTTTCTGCTCATCATTGTGTGCCTGAATGCACTTTTTCTAAATGCAAGTTTTCTAAATACACATTTCCATTACGCTGAAAAGAACAAGATTTCACACAAGTGTGCCGGGCCAGCGTCGCTTTTCTATGTGTGTTTCTCGAACATGTATCGCCAATACGAGCCTAGAAGCCTCTAATGCTATTAGTTTATCACAGATAATACACACTCAAACATGCACACAGTGACGAATACAGCAGTGACAGGGTTCTGATTAGCCTGATATAATTTCGCGATACATTTTTGAGCATTCGTTGGTAGTGAGTTAATGGTAAATCAGATCTATCAAGATATGGCCTCAGCAATAGAGACACTCGTTTTGTTGATGGACAATGAAGGGCTGTGGCCGATTACTAATCCTACTGAAGCTATGCCTTCTGAAGCGGCGTTGCGCAGCCAAGTACCATTTGCTTTAGACACCATGGAATTTGAAAGCTGGTTAGCTTATATCTTTATTCCTAAAATGAGACATATCCTCAGTGCTCAAATGCCCATACCAAATATGAGCATCACACCGGCCGCTGAGCAGTATTTTACCTCAGCCCCTTCGGCTATTCTCGACCAGCTTAAAACGATTGATGGGCTCTCCAGCAAAGCGAATTTTAACTAATGAGACGACTATACAAACTAGCACACGGAATCATCCGCGAATTTAAGTCCAAATGGCGCTCTTGCAATGAACAGTGAAGCAGTCGATAAGCCCTCATCGAAGCACATGGTTGAGCAGCCAAGGTCACTGGCCGGTCCTTTGAAGGTTTTGTATCAAGATGAGGATATTGTTGCTATAGAAAAGCCTCCTGGTCTTTTGGTTCATCGAAGCCCAATAGATAAACATGAAACCGTTTTTGCTGTCCAAACTTTAAGAGATCAGCTCGGTAAACGCGTATTTCCTGCTCATCGATTAGACCGGCCAACATCCGGCGTGCTGTTATTTGCCTTCGATGGGCACATGGCGGCGCAGCTTGGTCAGCAAATGATGCAAAAACAAGTGCATAAAACCTACCATGCCGTTGTTAGAGGGTTTGTTCATAACGCTGGGCTTATCGATTATGCGCTGAAGTACAAGTACGATAAAATTGCTGATAAACACAAGCGCCCGCAGCAACCTGCGCAAATGGCAACCACCACCTACGAATCTTTGGCACGCTATGAAGTGCCCGAGCCGGTAGGAAAATATCAGAGTGCTCGTTATTCGCTAGTAAAACTAACGCCAAGTACGGGCCGGAAGCATCAACTTCGTCGACATTTAGTTCATATTCGTCACCCGATTATTGGCGATACCACGCATGGCGACGGAAAGCAGAATAAATTCGCTAAATCGCACTTTAGTTTTAATAATTTGGCCTTAAACTGTACGTCAATGGGATTTCATCATCCTGCATCGGGTAGATGGATGACAATATCATCAGAACTTCATCAAGAAATGGCGTCATTTGTTCGCCATTTAGAAAACTTTCGCGTTGTTCCTTCGTAAAAGCTTACGACATCGTAGAAAATAAATAGCAGGGGTAGTAATGGGTACTTTGAAGATAATTGCGGGCACAGTATATGGAAATGCTCAGCATGTGGCCGAGCAGGTAGAAGAGAATTTGGCCGAGCAGGGTGTTGATTGTGAGCTAGAGAGCGATCCGTCAGTTGAAGATTTTACTGATGCGGATGCAATACTTGTTATTACGTCTACTACTGGGCAAGGGGATATCCCGCCTAATTTAGAGTTCGTATTTTCAGACTTAAAAGACGATTCACCACTGCTAAAAGACAAGCCCTTTGCAGTAGCTGCATTAGGTGACAGTAGCTATGGTGAGAGTTTTTGTGGTGCAGGTAAACAGTTCCAGGCTTTATTGGTAGAGCTTCAGGGAACACCAGCGGCAGAACTTTTAGAAGTAGATGCAATGGAGACGTTGGAACCAGAAAAAGACGTAATCGATTGGGTGAACAGTATTAAAGACAAGCTAATCGCATAAAATTCGATGGGCCTTTAACAAACGCAAGGTCGTAAAAATAAAAAATGGCGCTAACTGGTTAGCGCCATTTTTATTTGTAGCTCGATATTCTTAGCTTCGTTTTAGCACTAGCTCTGCTTTAGCACCAGCTCTGCTTTAGTAAAAACCAGATGCGTTATTCAACGCCGCGTAAAAGTGCATTAATGCCAACTTTTGCACGGGTTTTCGCGTCTACTTTTTTCACGATAATAGCAGCGTAAAGGCTATATTTGCCGTCAGCACTTGGCAGGTTTCCTGAAACCACTACCGAACCTGCTGGAACTCGGCCGTAGTGAATTTCCCCAGTTTCACGGTCGTATATACGCGTGCTCTGGCCAATATATACACCCATGGAAATTACCGCACCTTCTTCAACAATAACGCCCTCAACAATTTCAGAGCGAGCTCCGATGAAGCAGTTGTCTTCGATGATGGTTGGGTTTGCTTGCAATGGCTCTAGAACACCGCCAATGCCTACGCCACCAGAAAGGTGAACATTTTTACCAATCTGTGCACATGAACCAACAGTTGCCCACGTATCTACCATAGTGCCTTCGTCCACGAATGCACCAATGTTGACGTAAGATGGCATTACCACCGCATTTTTACCCACAAACGTACCAGTACGAACTGCTGCTGGTGGCACAATACGTGCACCGTCAGCAACGAATTGCTCATTGGTGTAGTTGGTATACTTAAGAGGCACTTTATCAAAGTATTTGCTTTCGGCACCGTCAATCATTTCGTTGTTATGCAAACGGAAGAAAAGTAACACTGCTTTCTTCAACCACTGGTGAACTACCCATTCCCCAGCGATTTTCTCTGCTACTCGAGCTTTGCCGCTATTCAGTAATGAGATAGCTTCAGCAACAGCATTTCTTACGTCATCTGGTGCTTCATTAGGACTGATAGCATCGCGGTTTTCGAAGGCGTCTTCAATAATGGATTTCAATTCATTCATGGTATTGTAATATCTTCAAGTTGGTCGAGTTTAAACAAGATCTGCTTTTTCAAGCCGACTTGTTGTTCTTGGGTTAATGCGGTGCCAGCCTCGTTGCTGACGATGAAAATGTCTTCGGCGCGTTCGCCAATGGTCGCTATCTTAGCAAGTTTTAATGTCATATTGGTGTCGACAAACGCGTGGCCAATTTTAGCCAAAATACCAGGTGCGTCTAGTGCTTCAAGCTCAACCAGAGTGGCTTCGTCGTGTAAGTTGAAAAAGCGGACCTTGGTGGGTACGTCCAATTGTCGCATTTGACGAGGGAGTTTCCGCTTGTTTTCGTGAGAACGCCCAGGCTTTTCAAGTTGTGTCGATACTGCCTTTTCTAGCGACGAAATGCGAGAATCAGATGAAAGGCGAGTACCATCATTCTCCAGAATTATCATACTATCGAATACGTAGCCGTCACGAGTTACTGTAACGTGAGCATCGTGAATTGAACAGTTTCTGCTATCAAGTACCGATGCAACCTGCGCAAACAGAGCTTTTCTGTCTTTGCCATAGACAAACAGCTCAGTGCCACCTTTGGCGCTGTTGTCATTTGCTCGAACAAGTAAAGCTTCGTTTTCTGGTGTTAGCCAGTCACTTTGTGCCGTGATGATCTCTTCCGTGTGCCACGCAACTTGAGTGGGTTTAAAGCGCACAAAGTAATCGTCGTCTAATCGCGCCCACAGCGCATCAACAGACACCGGATCAACGGCGCGCTCTTGCAATATTTGTCGTGCTTGATGTTTATGGGTTGCAACACGTTCATTAAGGGTTACCTGACACTGCAAGCCATTATCCAATGCTTTTTGCGTCATCAAGTACAGCTCTCTGAGTAATGACGCTTTCCAGTCGTTCCACAAATTGTCATTGGTAGCCCGAATATCTGCAAGGGTTAGCGTATAAAGCAAGTTTAAATGATTATGGCTTCGAATAGCCCCTGCAAACTCACTGATCACATCCGGATCGTAGATGTCACGTCGTTGAGCTACAACAGACATCAATAAGTGATTCTCTACTAACCACGCTATCATTTCAGCATCATCAGAAGGCACATTATGAAGCTCGCAAAACGTGGCGACGTCTTTTGCGCCAAGTTTGGAATGATCGCCATTTCTCCCTTTAGCAATATCGTGGAAGATGGCGGCTATGTAGAGTACCTCTGGCTTATCGAGGTTGCGACAAATGCGTCCGCAACGAGGGAAATCTTTGTTTTCTTTGGAGAAGAAATAATTGACTTGTTTAACGAGCCTGTGTGTGTGCTCATCAACGGTATAAGCGTGAAACAAATCGAACTGCATCATGCCCACAATGGTATCCCATTCAGGCAGATAGGCTTGGATAATGCCATATTGATGCATAATGTCCCAGCCGAAGTTGAAGAAATCAGGTTGCTTCATTAACAGCATGAATTTTTCACGACATGCAGGCCGCTCTACGTAGTAAGCACTTTCAAACTCTCTATGGGCATTGCGTAGCTGCCGAATACATATGGTACTGAGGCCTTTTACTTCGGGGGTATTAGTGACCAGATTTAGAAAGTCGAGAATAGCTTCAGGTGTTGAAAACACGCGCTCGTGACGCGGCGATATCATGGAGTCGAGCAATTCAAAGTCTTCATTGATAATGGCGCTGTGCTGAACACTTTGATTCAACATATCGTACTTAAAGCGCTGGAGCAGCATCTGATTGAGCTCGGTCACTCTTGCCACTGTACGGAAAAAATCGCGCATCATCTTTTCAACAGACGACTTGCCTTCTTCTCCATACCCCATCATTTCAGCCACATCAGGCTGGTAATCAAACAGAAGGCGGTTTTCGCTTCGCTGAGCAACTAAGTGAAGGGCACAGCGCATCTTCCAAAGGTGCATCCGACAGGCTATTAGCTCACTGTGCTCTTGTTCGGTAAAGTAACCGTGACCCACTAAATTCCAGCCGTCATATTCTTTAAAGTGCTTTTTTGCTACCCAACCAATAGACTGGATATCACGTAAACAACCAGGATTTTCTTTAATATTCGGTTCAAGGTTATAAGCGGTACCATTGAATTTTGCGTGACGTCTTTTTTGCTCATCGTATTTTGCAGAGAAAAAAGCTTTGCTGCTCCACGAGTGTCTGCCGTTTGCTTCTTCCCAGAGTTTTTCAAACGTTTGTTCACTGCCAATCAGCAAGCGACTTTCCACAAGGTTAGTGGCTATAGTGATATCGTCTTTTGCAAGCTTGACCGTTTCTTTTAAGGTTCTTACCGACTGCCCTACATCAAGCTTGATATCCCACAGTAAGGTGATGAAGAGACCTACTTTCTCTTGAGCATCAGCACTGAGCTTCTTTTTACTTACAATAAGCAAGTCGATATCTGAATGAGGTTGAAGATGACCGCGGCCATAGCCACCAACAGCGCAAAGCGACAGGTCGTTAACAGCATCTAAGCCGAATAATTTCCAAAGATGGCAAAGAAGTGCGTCAACAAAATGTGCTCGCCCAGTGACTAACTGGTTGACTGGAGTACTATCGAAAGACTGAGTTATCCACTCGTAACTTTTTTCTACACAGGCTTTTATTGAAGGAATGTCATCAACAGCGCCTATAGTATCGATATCTTGAATAAGTGATTGGAGCGTCAAAGTGCACCTTTTTCGGACTTCTTACATACGACCGTGACTTTATCATGAATTACGATTAATTCGCACCCGCGATAAATGCATATATTAGGTTAAATTGTGAATATTTATGGAAAAATGATATAGCGGTCAATTTGAAAGCAAGGCCATGCTATATGAATGGAATCTTCAATTGACTATCACTACAGTTCTTGAGAAACCATTGGGTTATCATCCTCATTAAGGATTAATAAAACGCCCTTTACGATGTTGGCAAAGTCGCCGCAAATGAAAACGTTTCATGTAAAAAAAACGCCGGCTAAAAGGCCAGCGTTTTTTTTAATATAGGAGGTTAACTGTGAGAAATAGTTCGTGGAAGCGTTTCTTCGTCACGAAGCGTTAAAACCTCAACGCCATCTTCAGTGACTAATAAAGTATGTTCCCACTGGGCACTCAAACTTCTGTCTTTCGTGACTACGGTCCATTGGTCCGGAAGAACTTTTGAATAGCGTTTACCTGCATTTACCATAGGTTCAATGGTAAAACACATACCCGGCACAAGCTCTTCACCCGTTCCGGGTTTGCCATAGTGCACAATCTGAGGTTCTTCATGGAAGCTCGAACCAATGCCGTGTCCACAATATTCTCTGACAATTGAATAGTTATGCGCCTCTGCATGAGTTTGGCATATATGACCAATATCACCTAAACGCATACCAGGTTTAACTTGTTCAATTGCTTTGTACAGTGACTCTTGCGTTACGCGAATTAAACGCTCCGCGAGAATAGTAGGCTTACCCACGACAAACATTTTTGATGTATCGCCGTGATAGCCGTCTTTAATAACGGTAACGTCGATATTAATAATATCGCCGTCTTTCAGTTTTTTGTCCGAAGGTATGCCGTGACAAATACAGTGATTAACCGAGGTACATACTGACTTTGGAAAAGGCGGTTGCCCGTAATTCAACGGAGCAGGAATAGCCTGCTGCTCATTGACGATGTACTCATGACATAGCGTATTGAGTTCATCCGTCGTTACTCCTTTTTTTACATGGGGAGTGATCATGGTTAATACGTCTGCCGCTAGTTTTCCAGCCACGCGCATTTTTTCGATTTCATCAGGGGATTTGATAATTGCTGCCACAACGCCTCTCAATAGTCGTGTTTAGTTAATGACAATATTCTACGCAGTATATCACCAATAAGACCGCTTTTGGATAAGCAAGAGCACAAAGAGACGGTTTAAAGAAAGAAGAAAGAAAAATTGAAGAGAGGAAATGCCCCTGAATATGGGCTCAAAACTTGAGAGTGAACTGTGGTTATGGTATAAAGCGCGCGCCCTGACGGAAAGCCTATTTTTCTTTGTGAAAAAAGCCGCACGTTAGAGGGTATATTCTTTTATTAAAACACACATATACCGACACTTGTTATCGGGGTGTCCAAGCTAACTCGCGTTGGCAAGGATCGATACAAGGGGTATATGGAGGCCTAACCCCAAGAGGAAAATAAAATGGCTAATGTTTCTATGCGTGACATGCTGAAAGCCGGTGTGCATTTCGGTCACCAAACTCGTTACTGGAACCCAAAGATGAAACCTTACATCTTTGGTGCTCGTAATAAAGTTCATATCATCAACCTTGAAAAAACAGTTCCACTTTTCAACAACGCGTTGAACTACATCTCAGGTGTTTCGTCAAAGAAAGGTAAAATCCTTTTCGTTGGTACAAAACGTGCCGCTGGCGATGCAATCAAAGATGCGGCAGTAAAATGCGACCAGTTCTACGTAAACAAGCGTTGGTTAGGTGGTATGTTGACTAACTGGAAAACAGTTCGTCAATCAATCAAGCGTTTGAAAGAGCTTGAGCAAAAGAGCCAAGACGGTACGTTTGAAAAGCTAACCAAAAAAGAAGCATTAATGCTTCAGCGTGAAATGGATAAGCTTGAAAACAGCCTTGGTGGTATCAAAAACATGGGCGGTCTTCCAGACGCGATCTTTGTTGTAGATGCAGACCACGAGCACATTGCAGTTACAGAAGCACGTAACCTTGGTATCCCTGTTGTTGGTGTTGTAGATACTAACTCTAACCCAGATGGTGTTGATTACATCATTCCTGGTAACGACGATGCTATCCGTGCTATCCAACTTTACTTGGACGCTGCTGCAGACGCTATTAACTCAGGTCGCGAAAGCAACCTTGAAGTACAAGCTGAGCAAGACGATTTCGTAGAAGCGGCAGAGTAATTCTGACTGCTCGCTGCCTTGTAAAAGGTGGTGACATACTGCGAAACGTAATGAGAGGGGCGAGTCGCCCCTTTTACCTAACGAATTTATATTTATTGCTGAGGAATTGAAAAATGGCAGTGACTGCAGCACTAGTTAAAGAACTGCGCGAACGTACAGGCGCAGGTATGCTGGATTGTAAAAAAGCGCTGGTTGAGACGGATGGCGACATTGAACTAGCCATCGAGAACATGCGTAAATCAGGTCAAGCAAAGGCAGCTAAAAAAGCAGGCCGTATCGCAGCTGAAGGTGTAATCCTTACTAAAGTTGAAGGTGGTCGTGCGACTATGCTTGAGCTTAACTGCGAAACTGACTTCGTAGCACGTGATGAAAGCTTCCTTAAGTTCGGTAACGACTTACTAGAAGTAGCATCTGCGAACAACATTAATGACATCGAAGCGCTTAACGACGCAGAAATGAACGGCGTTAAAGTTAGCGACGCTCGTGACACGCTTGTAGCGAAAATTGGTGAAAACATTTCTCCACGCCGCGTAATCAACGTCGAAGGTGACACGCTTGGTGGTTACGTTCACGGTGGTCGTATCGGTGTTATCTCTATTCTTACTAGCGGCAGCGAAGAGCTAGCTAAAGACGTGTGTATGCACGTTGCAGCTGCAAGCCCGCAGTACGTTAAGCCTGAAAATGTTCCGGCTGAAGTTGTTGAGAAAGAGAAAGAAATCCAAATCGATATCGCAATGCAGTCTGGTAAGCCAGCTGACATCGCTGAGAAAATGGTTGCTGGTCGCATGAAGAAGTTCACTGGTGAAGTGAGTCTTACTGGCCAACCTTTCGTTAAAGACCCATCTATCACCGTTGCTGAACTTCTAAAGAACAACAACGCTGATGTTATCAACTTCGTACGTTTCGAAGTAGGTGAAGGCATCGAGAAGAAAACTGAAGATTTCGCAGCAGAAGTAGCTGCGCAAATGGAAGCGGCCAAGAAATAATTGAGCGTTTTTCTTTTGCATTCAGTGAATGTCAGATAAACTAAAAGCACCTCTTTAGAGGTGCTTTTTTATAGCCGAATCTCTTTCTATTACTGCGGTTTCGCGATAGTGTGAGTTGTCGCTGTGATGATAAGCGCAGTGGTAATGGCAAGTAGTATGCAGAAGAAGCATGCAACAAAACCACTTATGCAAATGCATAAACATCTCAAAATGAGCTAAAGCGGTTTGTTCTATATTTTTTCATGCAACTGCATGTCGTTAAAATGTATAGCACAAACCGGGTTTACGAGGACATATCGAATAATGAGTATCACACCAAAATCAGCATATCGACGCATTCTATTAAAATTAAGCGGTGAAGCCCTTATGGGTGAAGAAGGGTTTGGTATAGACCCTAAAGTGCTTGATAGAATGGCACAAGAAATTAAAGAGTTGGTTGAACTAGGCGTTCAAGTGGGTCTTGTAATTGGTGGCGGTAACTTATTTCGCGGCGAAGGTTTAGCGAAGGCAGGTATGAATCGTGTTGTTGGCGACCACATGGGTATGCTAGCTACAGTAATGAATGGCTTGGCGATGCGTGACGCGTTGCATAGAGCATTTGTTAACGCACGTATGATGTCAGCTATTCCATTGAATGGCGTATGTGATGCTTACAACTGGGCCGAGGCTATTAGTCTGCTAAAATCGGGTAGAGTCGTTATCTTCTCAGCTGGTACAGGCAATCCGTTTTTCACAACAGACTCTGCGGCGTGTTTACGTGGCATCGAGATTGAAGCTGACGCCGTGTTGAAAGCAACAAAAGTTGACGGTGTTTACAGCGACGACCCGGTTAAGAATCCAGACGCTACCTTGTACGAGCAACTCAGTTATAATGAGGTATTGGACAAGGAACTAAAAGTAATGGATTTGTCAGCATTTACCCTAGCACGTGACCACAGCCTCCCAATTCGCGTTTTCAATATGAATAAGCCTGGTTGTCTTAAACGCGTAGTGATGGGCGAAAAAGAAGGCACGATAATCAGCCACGCTGGCAATGATAAATAAAGAAACATAGGACATATAATCGTGATTGATGAAATTGAATTAGATGCGCAAGAGCGCATGGAAAAAAGTGTTGTTGCCCTGAAAGGCCAGTTTAGCAAGATACGCACAGGGCGTGCACACCCAAGTCTGCTTGACGGTATCATGGTGCCATACTATGGCGTAGATACACCGCTGAAGCAGGTTGCAAACGTCATTGCCGAAGATAGCCGCACGCTAGCGCTAACGGTTTTTGATAAATCAGCTATCCAAGCCGTTGAAAAAGCAATCATGCAGTCTGATTTGGGGTTAAACCCAATGAGTGCGGGGGGTTCTATTCGTATTCCTCTTCCACCATTAACGGAAGAGCGAAGAAAAGATCTTATCCGCGTAGTGCGCAACGAAGCGGAAGGCGGACGTGTTGCTATTCGAAACATTCGTCGTGATGCGAATGGCGACATCAAAGATTTACTAAAAGAAAAAGAAATTAGTGAAGACGAAAGTCGCGCTGCTGAAGAGAACATTCAGACAATCACTAATGAGATTATTAAGAAAGTTGACAGCATGCTTGCTGACAAAGAAAAAGAACTCATGGAAGTATAAGTTAGTATCATGATTGGAAAGCGTTTAAACGCAGCCAAAAAGACTAACGTAATAGGGCCAGCACCAGTTGCTGGCCCTAAACACGTGGCTATCATTATGGATGGCAACGGTCGATGGGCGCAAAAGAAAGGGAAGATTCGTACTTTTGGTCACAAAGCAGGTGTTGAGTCTGTTCGTTCTGTAGTGCGGTTTGCTAGGCAAAACGCCATTGAATCACTCACACTGTTTGCCTTTTCCAGCGAAAACTGGAAGCGACCAGAAGAGGAAGTGAGCGTGTTGATGGAGTTGTTTAACCTCGTACTTAACAATGAGGCAAAGCGACTTCACAAAAACGGCGTTCGGCTTCAAGTCATTGGCGATTTAAGTGCCTTTGACACAAAGTTGGTAGACAAAATTCGCAAAGCCGAAGAGATGACCAAAGACAATGCCGACCTAGTGCTTAACATTGCAGCAAACTACGGCGGGCGTTGGGATATCGTTAATGCTGCTCAGCAATTAGCTAATCAAGTGAAAGAGGGTAAATTACACGCAAGCGATATCGACGAAGCGATGTTTACTGCACATACCTCTACTGCAAACCTACCCGAATTAGACCTCCTCATCAGAACTGGTGGCGAGCACCGCATAAGTAATTTCCTGTTATGGCAATGCGCTTACGCTGAGCTTTATTTCACCGATGTACTGTGGCCAGACTTCAACGAAGATGTATTTCAGCTCGCGGTAGACGATTTTAATGTACGTCAACGTCGTTTCGGTCTCACCGGTGAGCAGGTTATCGTTTCCGATGATTAGGTTTACTCAGGCGATTATCGGACTCGTCCTGAATATGAAAGCCAAGGGCAAATTATGCTAAAACAACGAATAATAACCGCATTAATTCTTGCGCCACTTGCACTGTATGCCATTCTATTCTTACCAATATTCTGGTTTGAGATTGCTATAGCTGGCGTTGTAGGTATCGGCGCTTACGAGTGGGCAGCCATGGCGGGTGTCTGTGAAAGACCTAAAAAACTGCTGTTTATGGCAGGTGCATTCACTATTTGTATTGCGCTTTCGTTTATTGTTGATGCCAGTGTAATCTGGTACCAAGGCCAGCTACACGGCCTATATACCGGTATTCTCAGCGTAGCCGTTGTATGGTGGCTTGCGTCATTGGCAATGGTGCTTGCCTATCCAAAGTATTCTAAATTTTGGCGCGACAGCAGGGTGGTGCGAACGGTATTTGGTTTACTTACTCTTATTCCTACATGGGTTGCGGTTATCGCGCTTCGTACAAGTTTGCATGATGTAGACCCTTTCTATGGCGCCTCACTTATCTTTTATGTATTGGGTATTGTATGGGCCGCTGACATTGGCGCGTTTTTTGTGGGCGTTAAGTTTGGCCGCCATAAGCTGCGTCCTAATGTATCACCGGGTAAAAGCTTAGAAGGCTTATTAGGTGGTATTGCTGCGTCGTTTGCTATTATCGCCTTTGCCGCACTGCATTACCAAGTTGAACCGTCGCGTATCTGGCTTCATCTTGCAATCGGCGGAATTACGGTGGCAGTATCAGCGTTAGGCGATCTTAACGAGAGCATGCTAAAGCGTTGTGCAGGCATTAAAGACAGTGGCAAGATTTTACCCGGGCATGGTGGAGTCTTAGACCGCATTGACAGCTTAACGGCTGCGTTTCCTGTTTTCGCGTTTTGCTATGTTACTTGGATGGCGTAATGGAGACGGTAACGGTATTAGGGGCCACAGGCTCCATTGGTTGCAATACACTTGATGTTATCAACCGCCACCCAGACAAATATCGCATTTTTGCTATCACCGGCAACACGCAGTTATCTTTGCTTATGGAGCAGGCGAATAAATGCTCGCCCCGTTACGTGGTCATTGCTGACCCTGCAAATTACGACGATGCTTTACATCTAGCTAAGCTACATAATGTTGAAGCAGAAGTTCTATGCGGCCAGCAGGCCTTAGAAGATGTTTCAAGCGCGCCAGAAGTAGATGCTGTGATGGCGGCAATTGTTGGTGCTGCAGGTTTGTTGCCCACCATGGCCGCAGTAAAAGCGGGAAAGCGCGTATTGCTTGCCAATAAAGAAGCATTGGTTATGTCCGGTGCGCTCTTTATCGATGCGGCGAATAAAAGCGGCGCGCAAATTCTGCCTATTGATAGTGAACACAACGCTATTTTCCAATGCCTACCCCATGATTATACTTACGGCGATTTAGCGGGCTCCGGTATTGCAAAAATATTGCTTACTGGCTCTGGCGGACCGTTTAGAGAGAGAGCGTTAGACTCCTTTGGTAGCATTACTATCGATGAGGCTGCAACTCACCCTAATTGGTCCATGGGCAGAAAGATTACTATCGATTCAGCCACCATGATGAATAAGGGGCTTGAGTTTATTGAGGTATGCTGGCTATTCGGTGTCAATGCCAGCGATATTGATGTTGTAATTCACCCGCAAAGCATTATTCACTCAATGGTGCAGTACGTTGATGGTTCGGTTATTGCCCAAATGGGGAATCCGGATATGCGCACGCCCATTGCTTATGGCTTAGCACATCCCCAGCGAATTGACGCTGGCGTCAAGCCGCTAGATTTCAAAAGCTTAGCCGACTTCAGCTTCCACACGCCGTGCTTTGAACGATATCCAAATTTGAAGTTGGCAATAGACGCTTGTCAAGAGGGGCAGTGTGCAACGACCAGCTTAAATGCTGCCAATGAAGTTGCAGTAGCGCACTTCCTAGAGGGGCAAATTGCTTTTTGTGATATTGCAAAAGTCAACGAGGCGACACTCAATGCGCTGTCTATGGTGGATATGACGTCTATTCAGCAGATATTGGAGCAAGACGCATTGGCTAGAACCAAAGCGAACGAATTAATTCGAGGTAAATTTCAGTGCTAGCATTTTTTTGGAGTCTAGGTGCATTCATTCTTGCTCTCGGTATTCTTGTTGCCGTTCACGAATGGGGTCACTTTTATGTGGCGCGAAAATGTGGAGTGCAGGTAGAGCGTTTTTCCATAGGCTTTGGCAAGCCGATTTGGCGCAAGTTGAGTAAGTCAGGTACAGAATATGTGATTGCCATGATCCCACTTGGCGGATACGTGCGAATGCTTGATGGACGAATTGACGATATCCCACCTGAACTCGAGAATAAAGCCTTTAACAACAAAACCGTATTGCAACGTATGGCGATAATTGCTGCGGGCCCAGGCGTTAATTTTATATTTGCGTTTTTTGCGCTCTGGCTAATGTACATAGTAGGTCTAGAGACGGTTAAGCCAGTAGTTAAAGCGGTAGAGCCTGACAGTATTGCCTACGTGGCAGGTGTGCAACCTGGCGATGAAATTATCAATATTGATGGGCGAAACACGCCAGACTGGGAAGCCGTTAACTTAGAGTTAGTGTCAAATATTGGCGGTGACAATACCCTAGTGACGGTTAGAAATTCATCAAACACTGAAAAAGAACTCACATTTACATTGGATACTTGGAACTTTGACCCAGATATCGAGTCTCCTTTAAGCAGCTTAGGATTGACGCCATTTCGCCCAAATCCAACTTTAACCGTTGGTTTTGTAGGCGATGATAGTGCAGCGAAGGAAGCGGGGCTTTTGCCTGGTGATAAAATCGTTGCACTTAATGGTAATAAGCTTGCATCGTGGAATGCGTTAGTTGATGAAGTTGTTGAAAGTCCTGGAGAGGTTATATCTCTTGCTATTGAACGGGATGGACAGCAACAGATGCTTCGTGCCACGATAGCGCGCCGTGATACACCACAAGGGCAAAGTGGGTATCTTGGCGTGAGCCCAACGTTTGAGTCTTGGCCACAGGGGTATGTGTTTACGCATCAATATGGCATTATAGAGGCTATTGGGACAGCGCTAGATAAAACATGGCGCTTAATGACACTCAGTGTCGAAATGATAGGCAAATTACTCACTGGCGATGTGTCAGTTAAAAATTTGAGCGGGCCTATCTCAATTGCTCAAGGGGCAGGTACAAGCGCTGGTTATGGGCTTGCATACTTCTTGAGTTTTTTAGCCTTAATAAGCGTAAATTTAGGCATTATAAATTTATTACCCCTGCCCATGCTTGATGGTGGTCATTTGATGTTTTTCATCGTTGAATGGATCACTGGCAAGCCTGTGCCCGAAGCGGTGCAAGAATGGGGTTACCGAATAGGTGGCGTGCTTCTGTTTATGATTATGGGTATCGCTATTTTTAACGATATTGCTCGCATAACCTGATGAATATCAGGAAGTACAAAACAGCAAATATGAAACGCGGCCAGGAAAAGAAAAATAGATGAAGTTAAAACAGTTAGTAGCAGCCGGAGTTATTCTTTCCAGTGCTAGCTTTGCCAATGCTGCGGCGCAAAACAGTGAATTCGTAGTACAAGACATTCGTGTTGAAGGTTTACAACGTGTAGCACTTGGTGCGGCGTTAACTTACTTGCCTGTGCAAGTAGGTGATGAGCTAAATACATTCCGTGTAACTCAGCTTATCCGTTCGTTATATTCTTCAACTCACTTTGAAAACGTTGAGATATTGAGGGATGGCAACACACTCGTTGTGCGCGTGTCTGAGCGTCCAACCATCAGTAATATCATTTTTGAAGACAATGACGACATCAAAGATGAGCAGCTGCAAGAAAGCTTAGATGGAAATGGCGTAAGGATTGGTGAACCCCTAGACAAAACCGTATTAACCTCTATTGAGAATGGTCTTAAGGATTTCTTCTACAGTATCGGTAAATATAACGCTGATGTTACCGCCATTGTTACGCCTCTACCGCGTAATCGTGTGGATCTTAAACTTCTTTTCGAAGAAGGGGACGCAGCGGAAATAGAACAAATTAACATTGTTGGAAACGAGCTGTTTTCAGATGAGGAGTTGATGGAGTCGTTTGAACTTCAATACGACACCCCCTGGTGGGATTTCTTATCTGAAACCCGTTATCAGCAGCAAACGCTGCAAGGCGATATGGAATCGTTGCGCAACCACTACCTCGACCGTGGTTACCTGCGCTTCAATGTAGATTCAACGCAGGTGTCTATGACACCAGAAAAAAGCGGTATCTACGTGGCCATGAACGTGTCTGAAGGTGAGCAATACACCATTTCAGAAGTAGAGCTTGTGGGTGATGTTCTCGGACACGAAGAATATATTGAACGTGTACTGCCGTTAACACCTGGTGAGCTTTATAACCAAGGTGAAGTGACTTACACAGAAGAATTCATCAGCAAATATCTTGGCCGATTTGGCTATGCCTATCCAACGGTAACTACCGTGCCTGATATTAACGATGAAGACAAAACGGTGAAACTGACATTGTCTGTCGACCCGGGCAAGCGCATCTACGTTAACCGAATTAAATTTAACGGAAACGTAGTTACCGCCGATGACGTACTGCGTCAAAACGTCAGTCAGATGGAAGGCACGTGGTTGTCAAATAGCCAGCTCGAGGTGTCAAAAAGCCAGCTATCTCGTCTTACCTACATGGAAAATGTAGAATTTGAAACAGTGCGAATTCCTGGCTCGGAAGATAAAGTAGACGTTAACTTCAACGTTAAAGAGCAGCCTTCTGGCTCATTTAACGCAGGTATTGGTTATGGCGACAGAACGAAGTTGAGTCTGCAAGCGGGTATACAGCAGGATAACTTCCTAGGTACCGGTAAGCGAGTAGGACTTAACCTAAGTACGGTTTCTTATCAGAAATCAGCGCAAATAACCTATAACGACCCTTACTTCACTATCGACGGTATCAGTTTAGGTGGAAGTATTGGTTACAGCGAATTTGATGGTTCAGACTTTAACGTTATCCAGTATAACTCGAAGCGCTGGTCTGTTGGCGCCAACATTGGTTACCCGATAAATGAAGTTAATCGTATTAACTTTGGTCTAACCTATAGCAATGTAGAATTATTTAACCGTGGTTTCTACGAGCAGACAGAACGCTTCTACAATCAGTTCCCAGACGGAAACGATCCTGATGCAGCGGTAAAATATGACAGCTACCTTGCGAGTGTGAGTTGGAGCAGAGTTACCCTAAACCGTGGCTTGTTCCCAACGGCAGGTTCATCGCAACGCGCCTCGTTTAGTGCTACAACGCCTAACTCTGATGTAACATATTTTAAATCTGTATTTGATGGTAAGTGGTATTTTCCACTGTCGCGTAATAATCGTTGGTCTTTCCTAGCTCGAGTTCGCTTAGGGTACGGAAACGGCTATGGCGACATAAACGGCAATGAACAAATTCTTCCGTTTACAGAAAACTTTACCGCGGGTGGTGCAGACTCACTACGAGGGTTTGAAAATAACACCGTTGGTCCTAGAGGTTTACTGGTATCGTCACCTGGTAATATAATTGGTCCAGACGGCGAAGCTTTTCCAACGGATCCAGCTGATGCTGTTATTTCGTGGTCTAGACAAAGTTTAGGTGGGAATGCAATGGCTCTCGGCGGTATTGAGCTTATCGTTCCAACACCGTTTGTTGAAGCTGACATGGACAACTCGGTAAGAACAAGTTTGTTTGTGGATGTGGGTAACGTATGGGATACTGAATTTGATTACGAACGATTCAGACAGTTAAATGTTAACCCGCAACAGCGCGGTGAGCTATTGGACTATTCAGACTGGACTCTGTATCGTAGTTCGGCAGGCCTATCGGTTCAGTGGGTTTCACCCATGGGACCAATGGTATTCAGCTTCTCTAGAATGATCCAAGAGCGTGACGGTGATGATGCGAGATTCTTCACTTTCAACATTGGTCAAACTTTTTAGATAGTTTTTAATTAGAAAAGCGGGCTCGCACTTCGTGTGTCCCAAACAAGAAGATACAAAAAGGAGTTCCCTTTGAAACAGTTGGTTAAACATATCGTTGCAGGTGCAATGCTAAGTAGTGCACTAGTTAGTACGTCAGTAATGGCAGAGCAGAAAATGGCCGTGGTAGACGTGCAAGGTATTTTCCAAGCTATGCCTCAGGCTGCAGAGTTGCAAAACGCAATTCAATTAGAGTTTAAAGATCAAATTGAAGAAGTTAATCAGCTTCAACGTGACGGTCAGTTCTACGCAGAACGCCTTCAGCGCGATGCAGCAACAATGAGCGACTCAGAGAAAAAAGAACTAGAACAAAAGATCTTATCTGTTCGTGAAGAGTTGTCTCAAAAAGGCCAGCCTCTTCAGCAAAACATTCAGCGTCGCAGTAACGAAGAGCGTAACAAGCTGCTAGGTCTTATAAAACAAGCAATTGATACAGTAGCGGCGAAACAAGGTTATGACCTTGTGCTTAACGCTGGTGCGGTTGCCTTCGCTAAAGAAGACCACGACCTATCTGAGAAAGTTTTAGAACAGGTTAGCAAAGCTAACTAAAACATTGCCAAGGCTGGTAGTGTGCAACAATTTATCAGACCAACAACCGAAAGGTGTTGGTCTGATTTGTTTTTTGCGTTTAACAGCGTATGGTTGCCGCCGAATTTAGTTTTACGGCGAGTTTGACCATAAATCAGTTGCTAGGTCATGCTTGATTACAGGAGAAAGTTCTTGACCAATTCACTTAATACCATCGAAATACAGGAAATAATGGCATTATTGCCACATCGTTATCCTTTTCTGTTAGTCGATCGCGTCACCGATTACGTTCTTGGTGAGTCAATCAAAGCGTATAAAAATATAACGATTAACGAACCGTGTTTTACCGGTCATTTTCCAGGCCAGCCAATTTTTCCAGGCGTGCTTATTCTTGAAGCGATGGCGCAGGCGGCAGGTGTACTTGGTTTTAAAACCATGGGCAAAAATGACAGTCTATACTTGTATGCAGGAATTGATAACGCCCGCTTCAAGCGCCCGGTAGTGCCTGGTGATAAGTTAGACTTTGATGTGGCGTTAGTGAAAGAACGAAGAGGGATCTGGAAATTTAAAGGTACTGCAACCGTCGACGGCGATTTAGTATGCAGTGCAGAATTTATGTGTGCGATGAGAGAGATAGCATAACGTGATCCATCCTACTGCGGTAATTTCAGAGAGCGCTACCATTGGTGAAAATGTCACTATTGGTCCATTTTGTGTGGTCGACGATAATGTAACTATTGGCGATGGTTGCATCTTGAAGTCACACGTAGTTGTTCGTGGTACAACGCGAATAGGCAAAAATAACAAGTTCTTTCAGTTTTCATCTATTGGCGAAGACTGCCAAGATAAGAAGTATGCAGGTGAGCCCACCGAACTCATCATTGGCGACGACAACGAATTTCGTGAAGGTGTTACCGTTCATCGCGGTACCGTGCAAGACGAAGGCGTAACCATTATCGGCTCTCGCGGCTTGTTTATGGTTAACGCCCACATTGCCCACGACTGCGTGCTCGGCGACGACATCATTGTTGCTAATAACTGTGCTATTGCAGGCCATGTTCACATCGATGATTTTGTTATTGTTGGTGGTGCAGTGGGTATTCACCAATTTTGTAAAATAGGCGCTCATGCCTTTTTAGGTGCTGGTGGCATTATTTTAAGAGACGTCCCGCCGTTTGTTATGGTGAGCGGTCACAAAAATATTCCTCAAGGCATTAATTCGGAAGGCCTTAAGCGCAGAGGCTTCGATAAAGACGAAGTACTTGCGATAAAGCGCGCATACAAAGTCATTTATCGTGCTGGCAATACTATTGAAGAGGCCATCGACGCGCTAGAAGCACCCGCTAACGATCACGATGGTGTAGCGCGCATGGTAGAGTTTCTTCGCCATGCTGAGCGGGGCATAATCCGATAGTCATGAAAACGCCATTACGAATTGGCATGGTTGCCGGAGAGCCTTCCGGTGATGTACTAGCCGCTGGAGTGGTCGCTGAACTAAAGCGCCAATACCCCGATGCAGTTATAGAGGGTATTGGTGGCCCTAATATGCAGGCCCAAGGTTTTAATACATTATTTGACATGGAAACGTTGTCGGTAATGGGCCTTGTCGAAGTATTGTCCCATCTTCCTGCCATCCTAAAAGTTAAAAAGGAGCTGCTCGCCCACTTTGAACAGAACCCCCCAGACATATTTATAGGTATAGACGCCCCCGATTTTAATTTGCGTGTGGAAAAGACGCTTAAACAGCGGGGTATAAAAACCCTTCACTATGTCAGTCCAACCGTGTGGGCATGGCGAGAGAAGCGTATTCACAAAATCGCGAATGCAGCGAGCCGTGTATTGGGTTTGTTTCCATTTGAGCAAAAGGTATACGATAAATACCAGGTGCCCTATACGTTTGTGGGTCACACTATGGCGGATACTATCGCTTTAGTGCCGGATCAGTCTCTAGCCAGAACTACCTTAGACCTTGCTGCTGACAAGCCTGTTTTGGCGGTGTTGCCAGGCTCTCGTCGAGGTGAAGTGGATACCTTACTGCCCGTTTTCTTGGACACTATGGTAGCTATCCACAAAAAGCGCTCTGATATCCAGTTTGTTATCCCTGCTGCTAATGAACATCGCTTAGAACAAATTAAAGCGTTTTTAGCGCAGGCTGACAATGCTCAAGCGCGACTCCCTATCCACATCACGACAGGTACTGCCCGTGATGCCATGATTGCCAGTGATGTCATACTCTTGGCCTCTGGCACAGCAACCTTAGAAGCCATGCTGTGTAAGCGGCCCATGGTTGTTGCGTATAAACTGGCTCCGCTTACCTACAAAATTATGCAGCGCATTTACAAAGCGCCGTATTTTGCGCTACCTAACTTACTTGCTAACGATGCAATTGTTCCAGAATTACTTCAAGAGGACGTAAACGCTGAGAATATGAGCAATCAATTATTAGGTTTCTTTGAAAGTGACAATTCTGCACTTATTTCCCGTTTCACCGAACTCCACCATACGCTAAAATGTGACGCTGATAAAACAGCTGCAAGAGCGGTAGTGGAGGAGTTACTTGGATAAATTAATAGCCGGTGTAGATGAAGTAGGTCGCGGACCTCTCGTTGGTGATGTGGTAACCGCTGCCGTTATCTTAGACCCGTCAAACCCTATTGAAGGGCTAAACGATTCAAAAAAGCTCAGCGAAAAAAAACGCATTGTATTAGCTCAAGAAATTCGAGAGAAGGCACTGTATTGGAATATAGGTCGTGCTAATCCAGCTGAAATCGACAAGTTAAATATACTGCACGCAACCATGTTAGCGATGGTGCGAGCTGTGGAAGGACTTCCCGTTACACCTGATTTTGTGCGCGTTGATGGCAATCGGTTGCCTGCATGGAATTACCCATCACAAGCGGTTGTGAAAGGTGATAGCCTACATCAAGAAATATCCGCGGCGTCGATTATTGCAAAAGTCGAGCGTGACAATGATATGTTGGCTCTACACGAGGCTTTTCCTCAATACAACTTTGCAAGTCACAAAGGTTATCCTACTAAAGCACATTTTGCGGCACTGGCCGAGTTTGGTGTGCTAGATTGCTATCGCAAAAGTTTTAAGCCGGTAAAGGCGTTGCTAACAAATAATAATTAAAAAACTGCTAACGCACAGTAATTAACAATGCTGCTAGCGCAAGATGCCTCGCAAAAATTAAAAAAGAGAAATAACATCATGTCTTCGCCATTTATTCATTTACGGGTCCACAGTGATTATTCAATGATGGATGGGCTTAACAAGGTTAAGCCCATTTTGAGTAAAGTAGCTGAGCTTGAAATGCCTGCTGTTGCTATCACCGACCAGATGAATATGTGCGGCCTAGTGAAGTTCTATTCTGAAGCGCATTCGAAGGGTATCAAGCCCATCATTGGCACTGACTTTTGGGTAACGAATGAGGTATTTGGCGACGAACCGTTCAGGCTAACCCTATTAGCGATGAACAATGAGGGATATAAGAACATGACCGTGCTTATATCCAAAGCCTATTTAAGAGGTCACCTAGCTCATCGCGCGGTTATCGACCAGTCTTGGCTTGCTGAGCACAGTGAAGGGCTTATCGTGCTTTCTGGTGGTTTACACGGCGATGTTGGCGTGGGGCTAACCAAAAATAATACGAAAATTCTCGATGCTTCAATCGAGTTTTATAAAACTAATTTTAAAGACCGCTTTTACTTAGAGCTTGTTCGCACTGGACGGGTGGGAGAAGAAGACTACCTTCACCGTGCAGTAGAATTTGCTCATCAGCAAGACTTACCCGTGGTAGCGACCAACGAAGTTTGCTTTATTGATAGAGAAGGCTTCGAAGCCCATGAAATTCGCGTGTGTATTCACGATGGGTATACCCTTGACGACACCCGTCGCCCAAAGCGCTACAGCGAGCAGCAGTACCTGCGAACTGCCGAAGAAATGGTAGACTTGTTCAGCGATATTCCAGAAGCCATAGAAAACACCGTTGAAATAGCGAAGCGATGCAATGTTACCGTTCGTTTAAATGAGTACTTCTTACCTCAGTTTCCTACGGGTGGCATGACCACCGAAGACTTTTTGGTCAAAGTATCAGAGGAAGGCCTTGAAGACAGGCTTGAGTTTTTATTTCCAGATGAAAATGAACGCAAGGAAAAACGCCCAGAATACGATGACCGACTTCGAATAGAGCTCGAAGTTATCAATCAAATGGGATTCCCGGGTTACTTCCTTATCGTGATGGAATTCATCCAATGGAGTAAAGATAACGGTATACCCGTTGGGCCTGGGCGTGGTTCAGGTGCGGGTTCATTAGTGGCTTATGCGTTAAAAATTACTGATCTCGACCCCCTTGAATTCGATTTACTTTTCGAGCGATTTTTGAACCCTGAACGTGTATCTATGCCCGATTTTGACGTGGACTTCTGCATGGATAGACGGGATGAGGTTATCGATCACGTTGCCGAGCTTTACGGTCGCCAAGCGGTATCGCAAATTATTACCTTTGGTACGATGGCAGCGAAGGCCGTTGTACGTGATGTGGGAAGGGTACTAGGACATCCATACGGCTTCGTAGATAGAATTTCAAAGCTTATCCCGCCAGACCCAGGAATGACTCTTGAAAAAGCATTCAAAGCAGAACCGCAGCTTCCTCAAGTATACGAGCAAGACGAAGAGGTAAAAGACCTCATTGATATGGCGCGTATTTTGGAAGGTGTTACCCGTAACGCAGGAAAACACGCCGGTGGTGTGGTTATTGCGCCCACCACTATTACCGACTTTTCACCATTGTACTGTGATGACGAAGGGAATAACCCAGTCACCCAGTTTGATAAAAACGATGTTGAAACCGCGGGACTGGTTAAGTTTGACTTCTTGGGACTGAGAACGCTGACCATCATTCAGTGGGCTATTGATATGGTCAAAGAAGGCAAAAATATCGATATAGACATTTCTGCTATTCCTCTTGCAGATGCCAAAAGCTTTCGCACGCTTCAAAATGCTGAAACTACCGCGGTTTTCCAGCTCGAATCTCGGGGTATGAAAGAGCTAATCAAGCGTCTTAGACCCGACAGCTTCGAAGATATCATTGCATTGGTGGCATTATTTCGCCCAGGTCCACTGCAGTCGGGCATGGTAGATAACTTTATCGACCGTAAGCACGGTAGGGAAGCGATTTCCTATCCGGATAAAGATTATCAGCACGAGTGCTTAGAAGTTATTCTAGAACCTACCTACGGTATTATCTTGTACCAAGAACAGGTTATGCAGATTGCCCAAGAGATGGCGGGCTACTCACTTGGTGGCGCCGACTTACTGCGTCGTGCAATGGGTAAGAAAAAGCCAGAGGAGATGGCTAAGCAGCGCGGCGCGTTTGCTGAAGGGGCTAAGGGTAATAACATTGACCCTGATTTGGCCATGAAAATCTTCGACTTGGTGGAAAAGTTTGCAGGTTATGGTTTTAACAAATCACACTCTGCGGCGTATGCATTGGTGTCATACCAAACGCTGTGGCTAAAAGTACATTATCCTGCTGAATTTATGGCCGCGGTAATGTCTGCGGATATGGATAACACCGATAAAATTGTTACCCTGGTAGACGAATGCGAGCGCATGGGCATTGAGATCCTGCCCCCAGACTTAAACGCCGGTAAATATAAATTCACCGTTGATAGTAAAGGGCGCATTGTCTATGGCATTGGCTCTATAAAAGGGGTTGGTGAGGGCCCAATTGAGGCCATCATTGAAGCCCGAGATACTCACGGTGAATTTAAAGATCTTTTCGAGTTTTGCGCAAAAATCGACACCAAGCGAGTCAATAAGCGGGTGCTAGAGAAGTTGGTATTAGCTGGCGCTATGGATAATTTAGGTCCACATCGAGCTACACTAATGGCTACGCTGCCAGAGGCACTCGCCGCGGCAGGTCAGCACGCGAAAGCTGAGTCATTTGGACAGTCCGATATGTTTGGACTACTGACCACTGAGCCCGATGAAGTAGAGCAGGCCTTTGCCGACGTTCCCGAATGGCCTGAAAAAGTATGGCTAGAAGGTGAAAAAGACACCTTAGGTTTATATTTAACCGGGCACCCCATCAATCAATACGCCGATGAACTTCGCTATTATACCGATGGTCGTCTTGTGGATTTAAAACCAACGAATAAAGATCAAATGTCGAGTGCGGTAGGTCTTGTACTTGGTGTAAGGGTAATGACGAACAAACGAGGACGTCGCTGGGCAATAGTGACACTGGATGATAAGAGTGCCAGAATGGATGTACGTTTTTTCCCCGATACCTATGAACAGTTCGAAAGTGTGCTAGAAACCGATAAAATATTGCTCATAAAGGGACAGGTCAGCTTTGATGATTTCTCTGGGGGCAATACAATCACCGCCCGTGATGTAATGGACATTGTTCAGGCACGAGAGAAAAATGCGAAAGCGCTGGCGTTGAAAGTTGATACCCAGTCGCTTGAAACGAAGAAAATGAGTCAGATGCAATCTATTCTGCAGGCATTCAATGGCGGTAGTTGTCCTGTTCAAATAGAGGTTTCGCACCCCGACGCCGAAGCAACGTTAGCGTGTGGTGTTAAGTGGTATGTAACCCCAGAGGATCAACTCTTGCACGATCTCAAACAATGTTTGGGAGAAAAAGCCGTTTCAATTCTCTACCATTAGAAGGTAGAGTTCGATAGATTGGACATCTCGCGTTTGTATTGACGAGCGTAGATAGAATAGGACATAAAATGAGCATACAGTTTTTGGACTTTGAGCAACCCATAGCCGAATTAGAAGCAAAAATAGAAGAGCTAAGACTGGTTAATCAAGGCGGTGAGTTCGATGTAGGTATTGAAGAAGAGATTAATAAATTACGAGGCAAAAGCGCGGATTTAACGAAAAAAATCTTTTCAGACCTTGGTGCATGGCAAGTTTCTCAACTAGCTCGCCACCCAATGCGTCCATATACGCTGGACTATATTCCGCGTATTTTCACTGAATTCGACGAGTTAGCAGGGGATAGAGCGTTTGCTGATGACAAAGCCATCGTAGGTGGGCCGGCCATGTTAGACGGTCAGCCAATTATGGTTATTGGGCACCAGAAAGGCCGCGATACTAATGAAAAAGTGAGACGCAATTTTGGTATGCCGAAGCCAGAAGGGTACCGCAAAGCGCTACGTTTAATGAAAATGGCAGAGCGTTTTAATTTACCTATCATTACCTTTATTGATACCCCAGGTGCATACCCTGGCGTAGGTGCTGAAGAGCGTGGACAAAGCGAAGCCATTGCAAAGAATCTCTTTGAAATGGCAGAGCTCACTGTGCCCATCATTTGTACTGTTATCGGTGAAGGGGGCTCAGGTGGCGCATTAGCCATTGGCGTGGGCGATAGAGTGAATATGCTTCAATATTCAACCTACTCTGTTATCTCACCTGAAGGGTGTGCTTCTATTTTGTGGAAAAGCGCGGAAAAAGCGCCACTAGCCGCAGAAGCAATGGGTGTCAGCGCCCCGCAAATTAAAGAGCTTGGGCTGATCAACAGTATTGTTGAAGAACCTTTGGGCGGTGCTCACCGAGATCACAAGAGTATGGCTGCCAATTTGAAAGCGGTATTGAAACAGCAGTTGAGTCAACTCAAAGAGTTAGACAAAGACAAACTTCTTGAAGAGCGTTATCAGCGGCTTATGTCGTTTGGCTACTGCTAATTAACAAACGGATAGTGCGTGCCCCCCACAACAACTGAAATAGGCCAGCAGGTAATTAACTCAATTGCTGCTGGTCTCAACGATGCTAACCTTCCTTTACATTCCTCTCTTGTCGTTGCTTTTAGCGGCGGGGTGGACTCATCAGTACTCTTACAATTAGCCTTATTATATCGCGACCAATATCACTGCGAGCTTCATGCAGTGCATATTCATCACGGGCTAAGTGATAATGCCGACGCGTGGTCAAAGCATTGCGACTTACAATGCAGAATAAATGATGTCGTATATCACCAGCAGCGGGTTGTCGTTGATACAAGCTCACGTAAAAGTATTGAAGCGGAGGCAAGAAAGGCGCGTTATCACGCCCTACTAAGTGCTTGCGAGCAAATAGGAGGCGTACTGCTTCTTGGGCAGCATTCAGAAGACCAATTAGAGACAGTACTGCTGCAGTTAAAACGTGGAGCCGGGCCGCAAGGACTTGCCGGTATGGCTGAGTCTCAGTGGCGAGGGAGCACCTTGGTTTTGCGGCCTATGTTGAGCCTCAAAAAGGAGGATATCGTCAGTTTTGCTCAGTGTGAGGCATTGAGCTGGGTTGAAGACGAGTCGAATTTTGAAACCAGTTTCGATAGAAACTTTTTGCGAAATGATATTATTCCTGACTTAGTTGCGCGCTGGCCTGAATTAGCCAAAACGGTAAGCCGCAGTGCGTTGCTATGCGCAGAGCAGTCTCATTTAATCAATGATACTGCCAATCAATTCTTAAATGACTGCCAGTTATCACCGGTTCGTATAAATGGCGATGCTCTGTCAACACTGTCGATACCCTGGCAAAAAGCAGTGATTCGATTGTGGTTTACCCAGCAAGGGCAACTAGCGCCGTCAAAAGCGCAGTTAGATGAACTGCTTTCCATGCTAGGTGCTAAACAAGACGCTACACCGGAAATGTCGTTTAAGTGGGGTAAAGTTGCGCGCTCTAATGGCGATATTTACTGGGTGGTAAAGCCAACAGAAGATATTCCGGCAACGCTAGCACTCAACAATCACGAGACGACTTGCCTAGAGTGGTTGAATATGAGCCTCACCGTGTCTCTTGAAAACAGTGACGAGGCGATTTGTCTTAAAACTGATATGCGACGGCTTAAGGTTAAACCTGAGCAAGCTGGGGTGTCAAAAGAGTTAAAAAATTGGTTTAAGGTATGGCGCGTACCTCGTTGGGAGCGACAGGGCGTACCGGTAATTTTTATTGGCGATACTCCGGTAGCAGTCATTGCCAATAGGGAGTGCCTTTATTTAAGACGTGAAGACAGCAGCGTAAAGGTAGATATACGTATCGAGCACTGCTTAGAGAATTAGCGGCAAGAGTTTGCCGCGTTTTAGTTATAAAAAGAGCAGATTCGCCATTGGCTCAGAGTCGTAAATAAGACAGAGTCCTAATCAAAACCCTAATTAAGCATGCAGGCAACAGTGATTATGCTGCTTGATAATCATCTTTCCCTGAACTTTTTACTTTGTACAGCGCACTATCAGCTCGGTCGAACATGCTGTGCGTCGTATCACCTAAGCGATAGAGTGCGCCGCCTAGGCTACATGAAATGCCTAAATTCACCAAGTAATCGGAACTACCGATACTGGCCTTTATTCGCTCAGCGGCACATGAAAGCTGCTGCTCGGTTTGACAGTCTAAAATGCAGCAAAACTCATCGCCACCATACCTAAAGGGCTCATCTTCATTGCGCAGTACGTTCACTAAACGCGAAGCCACGTGTGCCAACACACGGTCTCCCTCACTGTGCCCAAACGTGTCATTAACCTGCTTAAAGTTATCTAAGTCTAAAACCAACAATGAAAATGGTTCATCTCGGCGCTGTGCCCAGCTACGCTGACGGATCATAGCTTGTTCAAAGGCAATACGATTACCCAGCTCAGTTAAGCCATCTTTTGTGGCCATACTCTTCATGCGTGAATGCGATACGGCATGTTTTACTTGTTTACCAAATAAATCATGAAGTTGAAAAAGTATCTCACGTTGCGACAGCGAAAGAGGTGAACTAATGTAATAGTAAGCGTGCGCTTGTTCTCCACCTTTCGATGCAGAGCCTTGCAGAGGCAAATCAATCAGGGTTGACGAAATTTTTGCATTGCCGTATACCCAGCGGGGGTCAAAATCCGTCAAGCTCAAACCTGTCACTGGCAAAAGAGCGTTCAGCTGTTGGAAATAAAGTGTACCCAACTCTTCAAGCTCAAGTGTAGAAAGTAGTCGATTGATGAATACAGTCAGTTCACTCACAGAAAGACCGTGAGCCTGTGACTCTCTCGGATAAAAACTGCTATGGTGTGTGCTATCGTATACTGACGTTGAAAATTCCACGGCGTACCCTTTTCGCAATATGTTGCATCGGTTGTGTGTCAAATCACTGACACTGGTGCGTATACTGACGCCAAGCATGGGCAAGGACGGCAATATTTATCTTAAATGTTGGCGTGCATCGGGGCTGTTACATCTGCCGAGAGCATTCGTCGAATACATCGGCGAATGCTCTCGGCAGATGTAACACGTGCACGCTAACACGCTATTGATTAAGAACGTTGCAAACTAAGTGCCAATTCTTTTTTGACGCATTGGGGTTTCTTACTAGGCGGCCCTGCCAACTCAGTGGCCTGCCAATTCAGTGGGAGCTGTGACGTAGCATCACTGAATATTTAAAAGAAGTAACGGAGGTAAAGTGGGAGCTGGTTTTTTAAACATAGTGGTTTTAATGTTTATATCGGTGTGTGCGGTTGCTTTATTTAAGCGAGCGCACTTACCACCTATTCTTGCCTACCTCTTTGCAGGCATTCTTGCTGGCCCACAAATATTATCGGTATTTGCTCACCCAGAGCAGATGCATCTGCTGGCCGAAGTGGGCATTGTATTTTTACTGTTCTCTCTAGGGCTTGAATTTTCATTACCTAAATTGCTTGCAATGCGCTCATTAGTTTTTGGGGTTGGCTTGGGGCAGATGTTAATCACCACCGCAGTCTTCACAAGCGTTCCATACTTTTTAGGGTTGCCATTAAGTGCTTCGATCATTGTGGGCGGAACCCTCGCACTAAGCTCGACAGCTATTGTAATAAAGCAAGCCACTGAAATGGGGATCTTAAACAATCGCCGCACTCAGCTAGCAATCAGTATTCTGCTTTTCCAAGACTTAGCCGTTGTCCCTTTTCTTATTGCCATTCCCTTGCTAGCACAAACAGGTGAAGTAAGTATTGGCTTGGCACTAGGTGAGGCATTACTTAAAGGTGTGTTCGTTATCGCCTTTCTTATGTCTGTTGGTAAGTGGGTACTCCCATGGGTATTTAGAGAGGTCGCCAGAACGAGAACCGATGAACTGTTCGTTCTTACCACTATCTTAATCGCTTTATTGGCCGGTGGATTAACCTACTATTTTGGTCTTTCAATGGCGCTAGGGGCTTTTCTAGCCGGAATGATGTTGGGAGAAAGCCAGTATAAATATCAGCTAGAGGCAGATATTCGCCCCTTTAGAGACATTTTGATGGGATTGTTTTTTGTTACCGTTGGCATGCAGCTAGATTTAAGCGTGTTGTGGAGCAATCTATTTGAAATCGTTTTCGGTGTCTTTGCCCTTATGCTGGTGAAGGTGATACTGGTGAGGCTTGCATCGATGCTGGTTAAAACCGACCCCATTGACGGATGGTCGGCTGGCGTGAAACTTTGCCAAATAGGAGAGTTTAGCTTCGTTATTGCCGCGCTAGCCACTACCCATGGTGTACTTTCAACGCAACAATCGTCACTCATTATCAGTATGGGGGTCATTAGCATGGCGTTAACCCCGTGGTTAATGAGTAACAGTGTGCTAATTGCAAAGCGTATTGTGAAAAGTGATTTAACCCTCACCGATGAGGAAACGAGTGTACGCCACGATAGCCTGACTAATCATGTCATTATTTGCGGTTTCGGTCGGGTCGGGCAGTCGGTGGCACGTATGCTGAAAATGGAAGGGATAAAGTTTGTCGCCATAGATATGGACCCTGTACGAGTACAGGAGAGTCGCAATGCAGGAGAGCCAGTAGTTTTTGGAGACGCCAGTCAGAAAGATATTCTGATAAGTACTGCGATTGAAAAGGCCACCTTGGTGTTAGTGACCTTCGATCAAGTAGATAAAGCCAAACAAGTTATTACCCAGGCCCGAACCATTTCCTCTACAGACGTAATGGTGAGAACGAAACGAGACTATCAATTAGAAAGTCTTTACTCTGCTGGAGCAAACCAAGTTGTGCCTGAACTGCAGGAGGGAAGCCTAATGCTAGTCTCTCAGGTGTTGCATTACGCTGGTGTACCTATGTCGAGAATATTGAAGCGGGTAAGAGCAGAGCGAAAAGGCCGTTACGATCACATGCATGGTTTCTACCCAGGTGAAACCACTGAGATAAGTTACGGCACAGAGGATAAGTTGGAGTTTATCCATGCCGTTGTGCTTAGCGAAGGCGCTGCATTTGTGGGTAAACCCTTAAACGATATTGATTTCGCCCGCATGCGGGTAAAAGTGAAGGGACTACGTCGAGAGGGTAACGAAGTGAAAGAGCCAGACGATAATGCCATACTTCAAGCCCACGATGTGCTTATCATTGCAGGAAAACCGCGAAGAGTGGAGCGGGCAGAGCGCAAACTATTAGAGGGCAACTAGCCCTCTTAAAACCTTATTGATGCTAATGCTCAGTTAGGCTACGCGATCTTTTTCTAAATCAGCAAACTGCTTTTTGAGGTCGTATTTTTCGTCGGTAACAATTTTCTCTAATACCGAAATACGCTCTTTTAATTCAGCAATTTCCGATTTGTATGCATCGAATTCCTTGCCGTTAAGTTTTTTCTTGCTCTTATCTTTCGCGCTGTCGATAATACTGACCAGCGCCCATGCACAAATAGCAACAATAGCAATAGCAGTTAAATTCATAGTGGCATCCCTCTCAAATAGCGTTAAAAAAGTGTAGTCGATTACAATAAATTTGTCTTGTCTGGCTGATTTACGCAGCGTATTTACTTAAAATGTATCGTTTAAAGTTAATTTACATAAACTCTTTTTATCTACATAGAAATTATTTGTGTAAAAATATTCTAGCAAGATAATAGTAAGATAAGAGCAAGATTGCTGCCAGAGGTTAAAAGTTTAATTTTAACAATGGTTTAGGTTTTTGGGGCGGGAGTTTCCGCGCATGATATGACGAAAATCACTAACCAATTTAGTGATATTGACGAATGAATCACTGAAATGGTCAATACAAGGTATGCCGTGAAATGACCCCTGACAATACGACTTCTTCTTGTTCAGAGACCAGCGAGCAAGACATAAAGTGGATGAAGCACGCATTGCTACTTGCTGACAAAGCTGAAGCCATTGGCGAAGTACCTGTAGGTGCGTGCGTGGTGGCTAAGGGCGAAGTGATAGGTGAGGGGTGGAACACGCCGATACAAGATCACAACCCCACCGCGCACGCGGAGGTGCATGCGGTGACTCAGGCTGCTAAACATGTGCAAAACTATCGCCTGATAGATGCAACGCTTTACGTTACTTTAGAGCCATGCTCGATGTGCGCGGGCATGTTGGTCCATGCCAGAGTGAAGCGTGTAGTTTTTGGGGCTTGGGATGCAAAAACAGGCGCTGCTGGTTCGGTGATGAATTTGCTGCAGCACCCTGTGCTAAATCATCAATCTGAAATCGTGTCTGGTGTGTTAGCCGATGAATGTGCAAACAAAATTTCGTCATTTTTCCAAAAGCGCAGAAAAGAGATTAAAGCAGCAAAAAAAGCAAAGCGCGCACAGCAATGCGAGAGCCAAGAAACGAAGGAAATATAAACCAAGGCAGTTCAAAGGTGAAATAGCTGAAATCTGAAGCAATTAGGACCAGAAGTAGTGCAAACCCTAGGTCGTCAGAATCAAGAGCCGTCGAAAACAATAACCGTCAAAAGCAGGTGCAGTAAGAAAGGCTCGGAGTCACAACAAGTTCACCACAGAGCAAGCTAATCATAGCTTCTGGTCAATTGGGTGAACATGTCATTGGTGACATAAAGCCTTCTGCGATGTAATACTTTTTGATGACTTTTCTTTATTAACAGTCTGCGTCTGTTGTTATTTCTCAATGTAATTCCTCTTCTCATAAATCTATTTTTTTTCATATACACTCCCTATTCAAACGATGTTGGGAAGCTAGATAACACCAAATTCACAGGCACCTCGATGGTATCTAATTGAATTAGGCTTATGCTTCTAAAATTACGTTATAGAGATGACACTTAAATGACATATTTCAATAGCCAGCGACTTCTGAGTGGGTAATTATTTAGGCAGACTATTGGTATTATATTTTATTTTGTTCATCGAGCCACACCAGACTGTCATAGTAGCGCCGGATATTTTCAACATACTGCATTGCTTCATCACCGCGGGCATAGCCATAGCGAGTAGTTCGATAGTATTTTTTCTGCCTAAGTTGGGGCAATCTGCGTTTTACATCTACCCATAAGTCAGGGTTACCACCCTGACGCTCGGTTAACACCCTTGCATCCTCCAAATGCCCCATTCCTATATTGTACGCAGCCATGGCCATCCATACTCGGTCAGGGTTACCAATTCGCGCGGGTATACGACTCAGTAAGCTAGCAAAATAACGAGAGCCGCCGCGAATGCTTTGTTCGGGGTCAACGCGATCACTTACATCCCAGTCACTTGCAGTATCAAGAGTGAGCATCATCAGTCCTCTAACACCCGTGCGAGATACGGCATTAGGTTCCCAGTGACTCTCTTGATAGCTCATGGCCGCCAGCAGTCGCCAGTCTAAGTCGCCTGAATACCTTTTGAACAAGGGTTGGTATTGTTTAAGGGTAGATTCTGCCGCCTTCTTAAATGCACGGCTGTCAACATAATCAAACTGACGAATATGGCCGAAATACTTGTCTTCCAAAACGGTAAACCAGCCTGATTGATGTACCGTTCCAAAATATTCAATAATTGCCGCTTTCACCGAGTCATCTTGGTTTAGCGGCAAAGCCCACGCCATTGGCATTTCGGTATTCAAGGTTTTTGCCACAGCCAAGCTAGGATAGCGCCTGCGCTGCAAGGCTAGCCGATTGCTGTCGGCCACAGTAAAACTAATTTCTCCTGATGCGACCTGCTGCAGCAACTCCTCTGAATCAGAATCCTCGGTGGTGACAACCTTAGATGACGGTATTTGTGAAGACGATTGGCCAAGAAGCTCATTGAGCACGAATACTTGACTACTTCCCGATACAGCAATGATAGGTGAAGATAACGCTTGTAAATTACGAGGCCTAGTTGTGCCGGCTTTAAATACTAACTGCTGATCCACGAATTGATATGCAGGTCCATAGGCAAAACGCTGTTGCAAATTTGATGTGACGGCATCGCCGGTTGCAACAATGTCGAGGTTTCCTTCTTCTAGCTGCTGCAACATAACTTCATAACTATAAAACGGGTACAAATCGAGCGTTACCCCGAGATAATCAGCGAAGCCGGCCAAAAGTTCGTACTCAAATCCCTGTGGCCCGCTGGCACCATTGTAGAAGGTGCCGGCGCCATATACGGTTCCAACCTTGATAGAATCTCTTTCGAGTAACTGCGATAATGCCGTCGGTACAGAGGGCACCGTGCAGGCAATGGTAACAGCTGAAAGTATCAGTAGTGCGTAAAGTCGAAATTGCTTTTTATAGCGTTGTAACTGCATAGCGCTTTTCTTATTTGTGTTAGTTAAAAAATTTCAAAAAAATGTCACGTAAGGTCGTATTGAGGTTACCAAATGAGCATAATTGCTCTATAATCCGCGCCGAATTACTCATCAATTTAAGAGGCAACGCGTCGCATTGATGGTCGTTGTTTCAAAACAACCAGGTAAAGCACTATGTTGGTCCTTCGAGGCGCTCCCGCACTATCAGAGTTCAACCAAACTAAACTGATTGCAAAGCTGGGTCAATCCGGCGTTAAGGTGAATAACCTTTATAGCGAATATATTCACCTAGTAGATTCTCAAGGTGACTTATCCAATCAGCAAATAGAAATCTTAGAAAAACTGCTCACTTACGGGCCTGCTAGGCAAACACAGTCGCCTTCTGGAACACTTTTTCTTATCACTCCTCGTCCAGGTACTATCTCACCTTGGTCCTCAAAAGCCACCGATATCGCTCATAACTGTAGTCTTGATACTATTAACCGTATTGAGCGAGGTTGCGCGTTTTACATTGATACCGATACCCGCTTAAGTGATGACGATTTTGCCCTAGTTGCTAGTTTCTTACACGATAGAATGACAGAATCGGTGTTTACCAATACTGATGATGCGGCGGTGCTTTTTGCACAGGCAGAGGCGAAAAGCTTTACTTCTGTACAGATGTTAGAAGACGGAAAAGATGCACTTGTAAACGCAAACGTGTCTTTAGGCTTAGCGCTTGCTGATGATGAAATTGATTACCTATTTGACAGCTTTACGACGTTAGGCAGAAACCCAACGGATGTAGAGCTCTATATGTTTGCACAAGCAAACTCTGAGCACTGCCGTCATAAAATTTTTAATGCCAGCTGGACTATCGACGGAAAAGATCAGGAAAAGTCACTTTTCAAAATGATCAAAAATACCTTCGAATTGCTGCCTGACAGCGTGTTCTCTGCCTATAAAGATAACGCAGCGGTAATGGAAGGGTGGCAAGCCGGACGTTTCTTCCCAAATCCTCAGTCTCATCAGTATGAATATCATCACGAAGATATTGATATTCTGATGAAGGTTGAAACACACAATCATCCAACAGCTATTTCGCCTTTTCCTGGTGCTGCTACAGGCTCTGGTGGTGAAATTCGCGATGAAGGCGCAACAGGCCGAGGCTCTAAGCCAAAAGCAGGGCTTGTTGGCTTTACGGTGTCTAACCTTCGCATTCCAGGTTCAGAGCAGCCGTGGGAAAGTGAATACGGTAAGCCGCAGCGAATTGTTAGCGCACTTGATATTATGACAGAAGGCCCGTTAGGTGGCGCTGCGTTTAACAATGAATTTGGTCGTCCTAATCTGTTGGGTTACTTCCGTACTTACGAACAAGAAGTAAACAGCTTTAACGGTGTTGAAGTAAGAGGCTATCACAAGCCTATTATGCTCGCCGGTGGGCTGGGTAATATTCGCCGTGACCAAATTGAGAAAGGTGAAATTACGGTGGGTGCCAAGCTAATTGTACTTGGTGGGCCAGCGATGAATATCGGCCTTGGTGGCGGTGCAGCCTCATCAATGGCATCAGGCCAGTCAAACGAAGATTTAGATTTTGCCTCTGTACAACGAGAGAATCCAGAAATGGAGCGTCGCTGTCAGGAAGTGATCGATGCATGTTGGCAGCTTGGTGAAAATAACCCTATTCAGTTTATCCACGATGTGGGTGCGGGTGGCTTGTCTAATGCGCTACCCGAGTTAGTCAGCGATGGTGGTCGCGGTGGTAACTTTGAGCTAAGAAAAGTATTGTCAGACGAGCCGGGCATGACGCCATTAGAGTTGTGGTGTAACGAGTCACAAGAACGCTATGTCATGTCAGTGGCACCGCAAAATATGCCAGTATTCGAAGCAATTTGCGCCCGTGAACGAGCTCCCTATGCGGTAGTAGGTGAAGCAACGGTGGAAGAGCACCTCAACCTCAATGACAGCCAATTCGATAACAAACCTATTGATATGCCACTGGATGTTTTACTAGGTAAACCACCTAAAATGCATCGTGATGTAACCTCGAAAGTGGCAAACTCCCCTGCATTTGATGACAGAGGAATAAGTTTGAGTGAAGCTGCAGAGCGCGTTTTGTCTCTGCCCACCGTCGCAGAGAAAACGTTCCTTATCACTATTGGCGATCGTTCTGTAACAGGGTTAGTCAATCGCGACCAAATGGTGGGTCCGTGGCAAGTTCCCGTTGCTGACGTCGCGGTTACGGCCAGTGCCTTTGACACCTATCACGGCGAATCAATGGCAATGGGAGAGCGCACGCCAGTCGCCTTACTATCTCATGGGGCTTCTGCACGACTTGCAGTAGGTGAAGCTCTTACTAATATTGCGGCCTCTTACATCGGTGATATTAAACGCATTAAATTGTCTGCGAACTGGATGACAGCTGCCGGTCACCCAGGTGAAGATGCAGGTTTGTATGAAGCGGTTAAAGCTGTTGGTGAAGAGCTTTGCCCTGAATTGGGATTAACTATTCCAGTGGGTAAAGACTCCATGTCGATGAAAACGGCATGGCAGGACGATGGCGAGGAGAAATCAGTCACATCACCACTTTCTTTAGTTATTACTGCGTTTGGTGCGGTAAAAGATATTCGTAAAACCGTAACGCCCCAGTTAAGAACTGACAAAGGCGACAGTAAGTTATTGCTCATTGACCTTGGTGAGGGCAACAATCGCTTAGGTGCAAGCTGCCTAGCGCAAGTGTATGAGCAACTCGGCGATAGCCCAGCAGATGTGGTTTCAGCCGCGAGACTAAAAGGCTTTTTCAACGCAATTCAGGCGCTTTTGGAAAAGGGGCTGGTTCAAGCGTATCACGACCGTTCCGATGGCGGTTTATTCACTACCGTTGCGGAAATGGCTTTCGCTGGTAAAACCGGTGTAACAATAGCGTTAGATAAACTCACCGGTAATGATTTATCAGTGTTATTTAACGAAGAGTTAGGCGGTGTTGTGCAGGTGCTAGAGCGTGACAGCGAGGCGGTAAATGCTATTCTTGCAGAGCACGGCTTAGCCGACATCACTTATGACATCGGCTCGGTTAATACTACCGATATGATTGAGTTTCAGCGCGACGGTGTTGCGGTATTAGCTGACAGCAGAGTGTCGATGAGAACTACATGGGCAACCACAACGTTTGAGATGCAAAAGCTGCGCGATAACCCCACGTGTGCAGAACAAGAGCACATGGCAAAGCAAGACGCTACAGACCCAGGCCTACACGCTAACTTATCTTATGATGTAAACGATGATATAGCGGCACCTTACATTGCCACTGGCGCTAAGCCAAAGGTCGCTATATTACGAGAGCAGGGGGTTAACTCCCATCTTGAAATGGCAGCGGCATTTACGCGTGCAGGCTTTGATGCGGTAGATGTTCACATGAGTGATATTCTTTCAGGTCGAAGTCCACTAGACACCTTTGCGGGCCTTGCCGCATGTGGCGGCTTTTCTTACGGTGACGTTTTAGGAGCAGGTGAAGGCTGGGCGAAGTCAATACTCTTTAATAGCATGGCGAGAGATCAATTTGAGAAGTTCTTTTCTCGCGACGATACCTTTAGCTTAGGTGTATGTAACGGTTGTCAAATGTTGTCTAACTTGAAGTCACTCATTCCAGGTACCGATCACTGGCCTCACTTTGTGACAAACCAATCTGCGCGTTTTGAAGCACGTGTTGCTATGGTTGAAGTGATGAAATCCAAATCTGTGCTTCTCGATGGCATGGCCGGTTCGCGTATGCCAATTGCGGTTTCCCACGGTGAAGGGCAAGCAGAGTTTGCCAGTGCTGAAGCGTTAGCAAAAGCAAATGAGCACGTGGCATTGCGATACGTGGATAATTTTGGTAACCCAACCATGCAATATCCAGCAAACCCTAACGGTTCTCCACAAGGGATCACAGGACTAACTTCTGCTGATGGGCGTAGCACCATTATGATGCCGCACCCCGAGCGTGTATTTAGAGCTGTAGCCAACTCTTGGTGTCCTGATGACTGGGAAGAGGATGGGGCATGGATGCGTATTTTCAGAAACGCACGTAAGTTTGTTGGTTAGCAATATATGATATCAGCGTGTTATGTTGGCTGATTTTGGCCAATATAGCTGCTGATTTATTGAACAAGGGCACTTTTTGTGTCAAACCATTGGCTTAGCGTCAATATTTTGCTTTTGCCCCTTGTTATTGGGGTGTCGCTGATCTATTGTAGTGCTGCACGGATTGCAATTTGGTTACAGGAGTTGAATTGGGTTGCACTAGTTATTGGTAACAATACTAGTTTAAATAATAAGAGACGAACAATGAATCGTTCCTCAAAAGGGTTTGGCTTGACTGGAGTCGCCATCGCTGTGGTTTTGATGTTTATTACCGCCGTATTTAGTACTTCTGCAAAATCTGCAGACGCTCCAACAACGCTAAGTGTGCAATCTTCAGTTAAGTAGTCTGAAAGAAAATAATAAAGCCCGTAATAAATACGTTTATTACGGGCTTTAATCATTTTGGGCGATGCTATTTTTCTATGAGCATCTCCCCCTAAGTTTGAGCGGTACTTATCCTTTCCTATTTTTTTCTCTGTTTATCAATTTTTGTTGAGGATGTTTCTTTAATAACACATAGGTAGCGCCAAATCCGCCATGCATAGGCTGCGCGGTATGAAACGCAATGACTTCCTCAAGTTCGCGCAACCAATGATTAACGTAACTTTTCTTTAAAGCCGGAAAAGGCTTAGAGTTTTCACCAGTCCCATGCTTGATCAAAAATGCTCTTACGCCTTTTTCATGCCCTGAAAGCACGTTCTGATACAGTAAATCTCTGCTTTCATCGAGGGTTTTTCCCGCCAAAGATATCACTACCTCTAGCGGATACTTTCCTAGCCTTAGCTTTTTAAATACACCATCTTGAATACCTGGCTGCTGAAATTGTATAAAGTCATCGGGCGGCACAGGTTTCACACCTTCCATACTCAATGGATTTTTTAATTTATTTCGAATGGAGGCTTGCAGGGAAGCGCGTTTCTGCTTTTCTGCTAAGGCTGCTGCTGGGTCGTGCAGCTGTGCTTTATCGTCAGAGATAATGGGTTTTACGTCTTGCATCTCAGCAAAAAAAGAATCCAATTCATCGTGTTCGAAATGGCTCATTAGTGCTCCCTGAGGTTACAACTTGTTTAAATGGCAAGTTACTTGATGGCTTTAACAACGACAAGTGATTTGTACACTAAATAAGGATATGGGGATTAAGTTGTAAATTTCACTGGCGTCCCCACCGCGACTCGAACGCAGATCTAAAGCTTAGGAGGCTCTTGTTTTATCCAGTTAAACTATGGGGACGTCGTTTATGATTATACCCACAAAAGCCAAATACGGAACCCTGGATTTAGGATAATTGTTCGACCGCTTTTTGTGCCTTTATTTTTTTACCACAAAGTCATTTTCTTGGATATTCGCAACGAGTCCTGAATATTTGTGAACGATAGTGGAAGAGTTCGCAAATGTATTCTCTACAACGAAAACACCAGGGTACAGCGAGTATTGAAGGTATTTCTTTCCCTTATTATCCATGACTTCTTTTGCCTGATAAAGCACAAGCTCATCACTGTCTTGCAATCCGTTGTCCCGGCCTAAAGAGATAGAAATAATGTCGCCTGCCACATTAACGACTCGCCCTGTTACCGGTTGACAGGCTGTTGCTTCTTTGAGGTCTTGAATAGCATCTATCATTAGCTTTTGCGCCTCTTGACCATAGGTAGAGTGCCAAAAGTAATTTGAAAACTCATCGATTTGAGCAAATCGGTCAAATGTCCACTGGGCATGTGTGCTGTAAGACTTGGTAAAGAGTTTGCCTCCATTGATGCCGTCAAAAACATGAAGAGTCATTCCAAAGTATCTGTCAACGCTATCATCGGCCCACGGAGTAAATACCGAGGCTGCTTTTCTTTTAATACTCAAATCGTCAATAGTGCCCACTATGACAAATTGAGAGTTTCCTCTTTGTGATAAAGAGCGCACGTTTTGTTCGGTAAATTCGCTTTTAAATTTTGCCGTATGCGGTGCGATGTACGTCAAGCGAAGTGTATCAGTCGTGTTGGCCATTAAGTCAGCAAAGCGTTTAGTCACCGCTTCATCTAAATGCCTGATATTGCCCTCGGTTAGCTGTCGTCTATTTGGAATAAGGAAGTGGGTGGTTGCAAAACGTTTGATATCAGATATCGCGGCACATTGTTGGGAAGCGGGAAAAATATCGGCTCTGATACTTACCGTAAAAACTTCGCCATTGTAACTTTCGTCAATAATCTCTAACTGCTCAACTTCGCCCGTACTACGAATAGTCATTTCTTCGTTTTCGAGCAAACCATTGGTAAGTTGTTGAACACTGTTAATCGATGCGCCAGAGAAAAGCATTGCTTGTTTGAGGGCCTCTTCAATAGCCTCACGTTTGGCCGTTTCTTTATCACCATTTAAGATAATCGCTTGTCCTTTGGCTTCATACCACATGGCATGGCATTGCCCGCCCAAAAAGGCGATAAGGCAAACCAGTGCCACATATACTTTAACTGAAATGGCATGGCCTTTTATCTTTTTACTTTGCATATGGACCTCACGAATTTTTGTAAATTATGCACTGGTTAATTACGACGGCTTTGTAGCGACAGCCCGAACGACTCAATCTTGTACACAAAACTCTTTACATAAAAAATGACGCTACGTTTTTAGTAATAACGCTATAAGCCTTTATTGCTATGCTAAAACAATGCCAAGTGAGGGAAGGATATAAGGTTTCGTAACGAAATAGCGAGGCGTAACAAAATAGCGCGGCACAACTGAATAATAAGCGACTCGCAATATCGTGCTAAGCATAGACAGTGTGAACTAGACACAAGCATTGCGGATCAGGCATAAGCCTTGCAGAACAACAGACAAGATCCAAACATTGACAAGATTATCGTGCATATAAGCGAAACACTCACCGTAAAATAGACGATGGCAGTGTGAGTAATTCAGCTAACGGCTATGCGCTATAGTAGAAATAGGAAAATACGTAATGGGTATTCCAACAAGTGTTTTTAGTGTGAAAACTGCTTTAGTCATGTGTAGCTTAATGACGCTCTTTAGCTGTGGTGTTATTGATAAACATGTTGAGTGGGAAACGGTTGAGCCTGATTCGTATCCTGTTCTTACCGCCATAGGCTACGCCCCAATTGAATCACAGCAGGGTAGCAATGCTAACGTAAAACGATTAATGGCGATGAAAGCATCAAAGTTAGAGGCCTATAGAGAACTAGCAGAACAAGTTTACGGTCAGCGAATTGAAGGCAGCCAGTCATTATCCAGTCTCGTTGTCGATAGTGAGTCTTTACGGGCTTCGGTTGATGGTGTTATCAGAGGAGCTAAGATTGTGAAAACCTATCCTGTAGGCGAAGACACTTATGTCACAGAGCTTTCATTGGATATGAAACGTGTGTACGACATTTATTTGACTACGGCTAAGCCACGACGAGTTAAAGATGTTAAATATTACTAGGTAGGAATAGTTAACTTCGTATATTGGACTGTTTATACAGAAGTTTGTAAGGTAGCCGATTTTAAAACTCAATCAATGTTAACAATAGCGTTGAATAACCCTATGCGCTGACACCTGAACCAAGGGTACCGCCTTTTGGCTTTCCTTTTTTGTCATACGTAAGCGATTCTTTCGCACGTACTTCCATCATGAGATTACGCAGGTGGGTTAGACGAAGCTGTCCTTGTTCAACGGCTTTTTGGTTTACTTGCGTTCGATACTTACAGTCATCTAGCAACGTTTTCGCCTTATCAGTTAGGGCGTCGTCTTCTTCGCTGTAGGACTGGCCGTTCACAAACATCGATTCTGCTGAGTCATCCAACGTCTGAATTTCTTCGAGAAGCTGCGTTTTATCGTCAAGCAAGGTCATCAACGCTTCGGCATCGCGTGAACTAATAAGGTGAAGTTCTCTTTCTAACAGCCGAGAAAGTGCCGTCAGCTTATCTACTTGTTCCTTTAATACCGATGTTAAGTTCGCATGCTGATTCGTCAATGTATTACTCTTTTGGTTCGTTCGATTTATCCGAAAACTACGCATTAATTGCTTTTATTATAGCCTTAATTTGCACAGTTCACTTTTGATTTAATAATGTACGCTTTTAGATGGTGGCTTTCAAGTTAGCCATTTAACCTCGCCCTCGGAGGTTGGCAAAAGCCTTAAGCGCGAAATTAAAGTTGTTTATGGGGAAGTTGATGCCCTTAACAACAAGACTAAAGACATAGTAGTTAACATTAAGCCATTAACTTTAAGAAGGGAGTCTTCGACTTTAACAACAACGAAGCAAAGATTGGAACGTCCATAATACCCTCACTACTGAGTATTAATACCTTCCGCCATCACTACTTCGTTCCGAAAATCTCTGACTCAGCTTTTGCAATCTTACTCGCAAGTACTTCAGCATTGATTTGATAATCACCGCTTTGAATTGCTTTTTTCAAACGATCGACTTTTTCCTGATTAACTGGCGCCTCAGTCCCTTTCTTCTGAACTTGATTGAGCTGCTGAGCAGATTGCGTTAACGAAACAGAATCTTGGCGAGGTGCTGGCGCCGCAGTGGCGGTTTTCGCGTTCGCTTGCTGTTGAGCTTGTTGGGTCTGGTTTTGTTGTGAAACCTTACCATTGTCAACGGGGTTTTTGGGTAACCCATTGTTTATGTTATTAATAGCCATAATAGTTCCTCACTACCTTTTTACCTCTCTATACGTTATCGGCGGCTGATACATTTTCTTTAGCCCCAATTAACGTAAAAAGGATAGTTTTCCTGCGCCATTATCATAATTGTATCACGACTTTCTCTACGCTGGCGACTCTGGCTATAACGGTCTTTTTTGAGCTCGCATTGAGTACCTGAATATTATCGCCTACCACGCCATCTTGTTGCGCTATACCGGCGGTTTTTACTTTCATTTTGCCTACCTCGGCAGAGATAGTAATACGATCGCCCTTGCATACAAAACAGAGCATATTTGCTTGGATAGCCTGCCCATTCGTGGCTCGGCGTTTCATACGTGCGCCAACTAGCGTTTCAATGTTGGTAAATGTTGTATACCGAAGGCGTTTAATGTCTACACTCGCCATCTTCAAATTGGATGATGTCAACACTGTGCCTGGGCTAACGGCGCCATAGGTCACCACAATATCTTTTGTCCGTGATACCTGACCACTAGTGAATAAATACCAATCATTATTTTGACAGCTCACTCGCACTGAAACGTAAGACTGTCTGAGGGACTCTTCGGATGTATGATATTGAAAGCCTTCGGGGCATTCCGGAATATTTATCCTATCGTCTATTTTCACAATGTCGACGGCGATGTTAGTATCCGCCGTATTATCAGCAAGTTGTGATACTAGGTAGTCTTTAGCGCCATTTTCTACAACACGGTGTAAATTATCTTTCGCAATACTTGAGAATGACACTACACTCGACATGATAAGCGCAATGGCGGTCAATGTTTTCTGTTGTATTCTGTTATTCAATTTTTTCATTGTGACATTTCGTGTTCAGTTCGTGAGTTATTGGCTATGCTTAGTAACAAGATGCGCGGTTAGTATCACAGTGAGTTTTGGCAGTTGCTTTTGAGAGTTTAAGGCTATACTGTCATTTTTCTGTCGTTTAACCTGCAAAAACCACGTGATATTGTCTATCTTATTAGATAACGCAATGTTCATGCCCAGAATTACCTAGAGGTGACTTATGTCGGGGATTTTAGATTCAGTTAACCAGCGCACGCAGCTTGTGGGGCAGAATCGTTTAGAATTATTACTATTCAGGCTAAACGGACGTCAGCGCTTTGGCATAAACGTGTTTAAAGTTCGCGAAGTGCTTCAGTGCCCTCCGTTAACCTCCATGCCCAAGCTAAATCCTTTGGTACGCGGAATTGCGCACATACGTGGGCAGACCATATCAGTTATCGATTTAAGCATGGCGACGAAAGGGAGGAAGATAGAAGACCTCTCGAACGCCTTTATCGTCATTGCAGAATACAACCGTTCGGTTCAAGGTTTCTTAGTGGGAGCAGTAGAGCGCATCATTAATACCAATTGGGACGCTATAATGCCGCCCCCTCAGGGGACCGGGCGCGCAAGTTATCTCACTGCAGTAACTGAAGTCGAGAACGAACTCATTGAAATCCTCGATGTTGAAAAAATACTTAACGAAATTTCTCCACTGAATGCGGAAGTCAGCTCAGAAGTCGCTGAAGGGCTAACTACCGAAGGGCAAGAAAACAAAATTATCTTTATTGCGGATGATTCCACCGTTGCAAGAAATCAGGTTAAAAAGGCGCTGACTTCATTAGGTCTTGAGATTGAGCTCGCCAAAAATGGTCTTGAGGCGCTTAAGCGTTTAAAAGAAATTGCCGAAGAGTATGGCGATATCACGAAGCGAGTGGGTGTTTTAGTCTCTGATATTGAAATGCCTGAAATGGATGGCTATACGTTAACTGCAGAAATAAAAAATACGCCTGAACTGCAAAAGCTTCATGTTGTCCTTCATACCTCGTTAAGTGGCGTATTCAATCAGGCTATGGTTCAGAAGGTGGGCGCCGATGACTTTATCGCAAAATTCCACCCTGACGAATTAGCCACCGCAGTGCAAAAATGGTTAATGACTGAATGCGAATAACGGAGCACCAAGGGATTGATTAATAAAGAGGTTTCGCCAGAGGGCTACCTAAAGTTTAGGCAGTTTTTAGAAAAGCAGTGTGGAATAGTGCTTGGCGAAAACAAGCAGTATTTAGTACGAAGTCGATTGGCGTCTTTGTTGTACAAATACAGCTATAGCTCTGCGGATGAATTGATCAACGTGGTTGTGCGCGGTCACGATCGCGGATTACTGCAAAGCGTGATCGATGCCATGACGACAAATGAAACCCTGTGGTTTCGCGATAACTACCCCTTTGATCTTCTTGTAAAAGAATTACTGCCTAATTTGGCCAAAACCAACAGGAATATCAAAATTTGGAGTGCGGCTTGTTCCTCAGGTCAAGAACCCTACTCAATAGCAATGGCAATTTTAGAGTTTCAGCGACAACGTCCAGGCATCTTGAGAGGAGGTGTTGATATTGTGGCGACGGATTTGTCATCTGAAATGCTATCTAAATGTGAGTTGGGTGTTTACGATGAACTATCTCTTGCACGAGGGCTTTCTCCACAGCGCAGACAAACGTTTTTTCAGCAGCACGAAATGGGACGAATGCAGATAAAGCCAGAAGTTCGTCGTATGGTTACATTTAAAAGTTTTAACTTATTGTCGAGCTACGCTGCGCTTGGCCGGTTTGATATCGTGTTTTGCCGCAACGTACTCATCTACTTCTCTGCCGACGTAAAACAGCGGATACTGCAACAAATTGCCGGTCAACTGCAGCCAAATGGCGTTCTTTTCCTTGGCGCTTCTGAATCGATCAGTTCAGCCAGCGACACTTACTCTATGGTTAAATGCCAACCTGGCCTTTATTACCAAAAACGATAAAGTAGTATCAAAAAAAGTGGGGCAGTTTGAAAGCTGAATTTTAAAGACTTTTTCATTACTCGCTCCTTCAATTCTGCAAAATATCAAACGTCAAAATTCAAACTGGCACTCGCCTTGCTAACTATTTCACTAGAAGATAATGAATAACTTTCTGATGGGACAACTTGCATCAGAAAGTAGTGAAAAGTTAGGGGTCATAACAAATGGCGATCAATTTAGATAAGTTAGTCGGGTTTCATGAGTCCGCGCTAAAGATCCGCACTGAACGGATGGAAGTTATCTCTGGCAATCTAGCTAACGCAAACACCCCTGGTTACAAAGCAAAAGACATCAACTTCAACAAAGCCATGCAGTCAGCCATTAATGAAGGTGTTCAAGGTCAACATAAAAGCAACGGTAATTTAGTTCGCACCAACGAACGCCACCTAAGCGGCAATCCTTCGTCAGTCGCGGCAAATTTTGACATGCAATACCGTATACCTACTCAGCCTGATACAGGGGATGGGAATACTGTTGAAGTTCAGTCTGAAAGAAATCGCTTCCTAGATAACGGACTACGCTACCAAGCGAGTTTGCAATTCTTAAACGGAAAGATTAAAGGCATGAAAAAAGCAATAGGTCCTGGAGGGCAGTAGCAATGGGTTTATTTAATGTTATGCAGATATCGAGCACGGGCATGGAGGCGGAAAATGTTCGCCTTAACACCACGGCTAGTAATATTGCAAATGCAAATTCAGTGAGCAGCAGCTACGAAGAGACCTATCGTGCACGCCATCCCGTTTTTGCATCCGCATTACAAGATGCAATGAACAATCAATCGAAAGGTGTAGGCGTTCAGGTTAAAGGGATCGTAGAAAGCGACGCTCCGCTACAAGTTGAGTACTCGCCCAACAATCCTATGGCTGACGCTGAAGGCTATATATACAAGCCAAACGTGAATATTGTCGAAGAAATGGCGAACATGATGTCGGCATCGAAAGCATACGAAACAAACGTTCAAGTGGCTGACACCACGAAGCGTATTTTCCGCCGAGTATTGCAATTGGGGCAAGGGCAATAATGCGCGGTTGGGTTAATGTGAGGACAAACCAGTGAACACAATTAATAACACCGGCCTAAATACCGACCTCTACTGGCAAGAGGAAAAGGTAAAAATAGCAGACGGTACCGAGCAGCAGCTTTCTCAAGAAGATTTCTTCTCGATGCTGACAGAGCAGCTTGCGAATCAGGATCCGACAAAGCCAGTAGACAACGACCAGATGGTCGCTCAAATGACGTCGTTTACCATGGCTGATGGTATTTCACAGCTAAACGAAAAATTTGAGTCATTTGCATCGTCGATGACATCGAATCAGGCGCTTCAAGCATCGAGTCTCATCGGACAGAACGTACTTGTTCAAGGCAACGTAGGCTACAAAGGCAGCGACGGCGAAGGAATTTCTGGCGTCGTTGTTAATGAAGGCACCGTTCAGAATATGACGATAAGTATTGAGAATCAGTTTGGTGAGGTTATCAAGACAATCGATGCAGGCACGCAAACTGCAGGCAACATTCAGTTTGAGTGGGATGGGAAGGATCAGCAAGGCAATCTCATGCGTGCCGGTGAATATGTAATAAGCGCCACGGGCGAATTAAACGGCGAGGGTGTGCAGCTGAACACAGCGGTCAATCGTCATGTAGGTAGCGTAAGCTTGGCTGGAAGCGGTCAAGGTGTCATTTTGAATTTGGATGGTGATGTCAGTATTAATCTTGACGACGTCATTCAAATCGGCAGTTAGTAGGAGAATTAAAAATGTCTTTTAATATTGCACTGAGCGGTGTATCAGCCGCGCAAAAAGATTTGGATGTAACCGCCAATAACATTGCAAACGTCAACACCGTTGGCTTTAAAGAGTCACGGGCAGAGTTTGGTGACGTGTACGCTGCGTCATTACTTGCCGGTGGTAAAACCAAAGTAGGTGATGGTGTACTTACTCAGGAAGTTGCTCAGCAGTTTTCACAAGGTAGTCTTCAGTTTACCAATACATCACTGGATCTTGCGATAACGGGCAACGGCTTTTTTGCTACAGTACCTGAGATTACGTCGCGCGATTTTTCATTTACTCGGGCAGGCCAGTTTAAGCTGGATAATGATAATTTCGTAGTAAACAGTAATGGTGACAACCTCCTAGGTTTCCCCGTTAACAACGATGGAACCAGTGCGTCGGTTGCGTTAAGTACTACAGAGCCAGTTCGAATTCCTGATTCATCAGGCTCACCCCAACAAACCTCTGAGGTCGATCTTCGAATGAACCTACCTGCGGGGGATGTAGGTTTAGATCCTCAAGATTTTGACCCAGAAGACCCATTGACTTACAACGCAGCAACGTCTGTGACTGTTTATGACTCACTGGGTGATAGTCATGTAATGACGTATTATTTTATCAAAGATAGCGCGCCTACTGCCGACAACGAGTGGTATGTGGCCACCGCTATTGACGATACCCTGGTTGACATGACGGATTCCACCGGTGCTGATACTGACCCTGCTACCGCAGTGAACTCGGTTGGTGGAAATACGGGGAATGCGGTCACGGCATCAAAACTACTGTTTTCACAAGGTGGTGATTTTAATGGAATGGAGACACCAGATGGTCTCCCCACGTTAGATTTTAAGATGCAAACCGAGGCGCTAGGCGCTACTATTCTTGCAAATGGTTCTGATCCAACTCAACAAATCAGCATCGATTTTAATCTAGATGTTAACAATGCAACGCCAAATGAACCCACTCAGTTTGCCTCTGCATTTGAGGTAACGTCACTAGAGCAAGATGGCTTGCCAGTGGGCCGTTTGACCGGCATTGATATCGGTCCAGATGGACTGGTAAGAGCGACTTTCTCAAACGGTACGTCTGAGCCTATTGTCCGTGTTGCGCTAGTTAGGTTTTCTAATGAGCAAGGGCTAACACAGGAAAGTGGTACTCAGTGGAAAGAAAGTATTCTTTCAGGCGAGGCTCTTGCCGGCGAGGCAACAACCGGAACCTACGGTGAGATAAACTCATCATCGCTAGAGCAAGCCAACGTTAACCTAACCACTGAATTGATTGACATGATCATCGCCCAGCGTAATTTCCAGGCCAACTCTCGTGCACTGGAGGTGAATAATTCGCTTAACCAGACTATCTTGAATATCCGATAAGCGAAATAGCTTAGCGTGGAAAAATAAAGCTCGTAAAATTAAAGCCGCAGATACAGTCTGCGGCTTTTTATTGCTAAAAATCAGATTGTTAGATCTATATCTCTACGCTAGTCAACATCATAGCTCGAACTCCCACCATTCTGGCACTACCTTTGCAATCTTTGTATATGGTTTAAACAGAGTCAAAAGTCAGTCATGGATAAACTTCTCTACATTGCGGCAAGTGGTGCGTCTCAAGACCTTATGGCGACAGGTATTCGCTCGAATAACTTGGCCAACGCCCAAACGACAGGATTTAGAGCTCAGCTAGAGCAAGCACGAGCAATGCCGGCCTACGGCGAAGGTTTGCCTACCCGTGTTTTTTCAATGACTGAGAGCCCGTCTAATAATTATGAATCTGGTCCAATGATTAAAACAGACCGAGATTTAGATGTCGCCATCCAAGGTGACGGCTGGTTTGCTGTCCAAGGCGACGACGGTCAAGAGGCCTACTCACGGAACGGAAACTTTAAATTAAGTAGCGACGGAATTTTGACAGACATCAACGGCCGCGCGGTTCTTGGGGATAACGGTCCGCTTTTTTTGCCAGTGCCTCTCGATAATCTGACTATCGCTGCAGACGGAACGCTGTCGATGAGACAGGTTGGTGCTCCGGCTAATGTAATAGAAACGGTTGGCAGGTTAAAGCTAGTTAGCCCGAACTATTCGGATATGGAGCGAGGCACAGATGGTTTATTTCATATGAAAGACCGCTCGGTGGCAGACCCATCAGCTAACGTAAAAGTGACGTCGGGTATGCTTGAAGGCTCTAACGTGAATGCCGTTGAAGAAATGGTAGATATGATAAGCCTTCAGCGTCATTACGAGCTACAGGTAAAAGTCATGAAGCAAGCGGAAGAACTCGATACCCGCGGCAATATGATGCTAAGAATTTTGTAATAGCAGTTTTCAATTTTTGTTTAATATTTTTCTTTAATATTTTTCTTTAATATTTTTCTTTAAAAGCAATACGTATTGTCGTGTTGTTTGGAGGTTAACATGCATCCAGCATTGTGGATTAGTAAAACCGGATTAGATGCAGCTCAAACTGACGTGGCAGTGGTTTCTAATAACTTAGCGAATGCCTCTACGGTAGGTTTTAAAAAAGACCGTGCCGTATTTGAAGATTTGCTTTATCAAAATATCAATCAGCCAGGCGGCAGATCGTCTGCTGACACTGAGCTGCCGTCAGGTCTTATGCTTGGCTCTGGTTCAAAGGTTGTGTCTACACAAAAAGCTCATACACAAGGCAATCTGCTAACCACTGATAACGCGCTTGATTTGTCTATCCAAGGGCGCGGCTACTTCGAGATTTTACAGCCTGACGGCACTACCGCCTACAGCAGAAATGGTCAGTTTAGTTTAAATGATCAAGGTCAAATTGTGACCTCTGGCGCTGGTTATTTACTTCAGCCTCAGATAACCATACCACCTGATGCACAGCAAATAACCATCTCTCAAGATGGGCAAGTAAGCGTGAGTATCAGAGGGCAGGCTCAGCCTCAGCAGCTTGGTCAAATTAATATTGCCGACTTCGTTAACCCAACAGGCCTGCAGCCAATTGGTCAGAATTTGTATTCAGAAACGGTGTCTAGCGGATTCCCTAACCGAGGTGTTCCAGGTCTTCAGGGCCTAGGAATGTTAGCGCAGGGCGCGCTGGAAACATCGAACGTTAACGTAACGGAAGAGCTCGTTAATTTGATTGAAAGTCAGAGACTTTACGAAATGAACTCCAAAGTTATCTCATCAGTTGACCAAATGCTGGGTCAAGTCATTCAGCAGCTGTAGGAGTGTTTACTATGTATCGTTTCGGTTATTTCCTTACTGCGCTAGTTGCTTTATCAGTAGTCACAGGGTGCGAGAGCACGCCTGATACACCGGTACAGGCAAACGATCCTTTTTATGCGCCAATTATTCCTGATTATCCCAGAGAAACGATCATTGAAGACGGTTCACTATTTCGCGGTCATTTAGCAAGAAGCCTTTATTCTGATGTTACTGCGCGTCAAGTGGGTGACATCATCACCGTTACGCTAAGTGAAAATACGGCGGCAACTAAGTCTGCAAACACGACTACATCAAGGGAAACCTCTGCCGAGCTTGACCCTATTATTGGGTTAGGTGGTAACGCGGTAAATATAGGTCGTGAATCCATACAGCTTGGCATTGATGGCTCAAACGATTTTAGCGGTGATGCTGCGGCTAACCAAACAAACAGCCTCCAGGGAAGTATCTCTGTCACCGTTGTGGATGTGTTGCCAAACAGTAATCTTGTGGTGCGAGGTGAGAAGTGGATGACCTTAAACCACGGCGATGAATATATTCGGTTAACTGGAATAGTTAGACCGCTCGATATCGACCCAGACAATCAGGTTGAATCTACGCGTATTGCAAACGCGCGCATTCAATATAGTGGTACTGGATCATTTGCTAATGCACAAGAGAAGGGATGGCTAGGTAAGTTCTTCTCTTCTACTTGGTGGCCGCTATAAATGACGGGGTTTACTATGCGTGTTTTAATATGTTTATTGCTTACACTATGCCTTTCAGGCGCAGCCAATGCTCAAAGGATCAAAGACGTAGCATCTATTCAAGGTGTGCGTTCTAACCAATTGATAGGTTATGGGCTAGTGGTTGGTCTACCCGGAACAGGCGAGCAGAACCCGTTTACTGAACAAAGCTTTAGAACCATGCTCGCCAATTTTGGTATCCGCTTAGGTGCCGACGTGCGACCTAACGTTCGCAACGTTGCAGCCGTTGCAGTACATGCCGAACTTCCTGCATTTAGCAAGCCCGGTCAAACAATTGATGTCACCGTATCGTCGGTGGGTGAAGCGAAAAGCCTTCAAGGCGGTTCTCTACTACAAACCTTTCTTCGTGGGGTAAACGGCGAAGTATATGCTGTGGCCCAAGGCAGCTTAGTGGTCAGTGGTTTTGGTGCTGAAGGTGGCGATGGCTCGCGAATTGTGGTTAACACACCTACGGTAGGACGTATTCCAAACGGCGCCATGGTGGAAAGAGAAGTGCCAAGTGGTTTTGCAAACGGTGATTCGTTAACGCTTAACCTTCACTATCCTGATTTTACTACAGCGAAATCGCTGGCAGATACCATTAATGAACGCTTGGGTGCGCAACCAGAAAATGGCTATGTCATTGCTACACCCATTGATGCTGCCTCTGTTCGAGTATCGGCACCTCGAGATGCAGGACAGCGTGTAGGCTTTCTCGCCACATTAGAAAACTTTGAATTTACGCCTGCCGAGGCTCCTGCTCGTGTGGTTATTAACAGCAGAACCGGCACTATTGTCATCGGTAGCGAGGTACGTCTTCTTCCTGCCGCGATAACACATGGTGGGCTTACCGTTACCATTTCAGAGAACCAGCAAGTTGCTCAGCCTAATGCCTTTGCAGATGGCGACACGGTTGTAACAACCCAGTCTATCATTGACGTCGACTTAGCCGACAGCCGAATGTTCAAGTTTGAGCCTGGCGTAACCCTTGACCAACTAGTGCGGGCGGTAAACGAAGTGGGCGCAGCACCGGGCGATTTAATGGCAATCCTTGAGGCACTAAGGCAGGCCGGCGCGTTACGCGGCGAACTGGTTATTATTTAGGGGCTTACGGTAATGGACGCACTCAGTACGAAAGGCCAGCTTGATATGGCGCGCAACGTTCACGATATGGGCAGCATCAACACAATGCGCGAGGCCATAGCGTCGGGCGATGAAACCGTATTGCAAGAAGCAGCAGAGCAGTTCGAAGCGATTTTTGTACAGATGATGCTTAAGTCTATGCGTAAAGCTCAAGATGCATTAGCCGACGAAGACAGCCCGTTTAATTCACAGCAGGTAAAATTTTATCGCGATATGCACGACCAACAGCTAGCCACGGATTTGACCGCTGGCGGTGGGATGGGTCTTGCCGATGTGATTGTGAAGCAGCTTGGCCAAACCGAAGAAAGTTACACGCCAGCTAGCGTTATACGTAGCGACGGCAATTTATCTTCGCTTAATCAACACCGCGCTCAGTCTATATCTCAGGCGCAAGACGTTGCGTTATCCTCGCACTCTATGGGCAGCAAAAGTGCTCATAAGGACGCGATGTTCGATAGCCCTGAGCAATTTGTTGAGTCACTGATGCCTCACGCTGAAAAAATAGCTGAAAAATATGGTATGGATGCAAAAGCGATTGTGTCACAAGCCGCCGTTGAAACCGGTTGGGGAAAATTTGTTATTCACTCAGCCGACGGTAAAAGCTCTCACAACCTATTTGGAATAAAAGCCAATAGTCAGTGGAAAGGAGAGCAGGCGGTTGTTGATACGCTTGAGTTTAACGGATTGGTTCCACAGAAACAAAAAGCAGCGTTTAGAGCATACAGCTCTATTGAAGATGCAATGGATGACTATGGACGATTTATTGCTACGCAGCCGCGTTACAGTGACGCAGTGAAAGCTGCAGGTAATGCCACAGAGTATACCCAAGCATTGCAGAACGCAGGTTATGCAACCGACCCACACTACGCCGATAAGATCATGTCTGTTTACAACAGCGATAGACTTAATGCGTTGATACCACAGAGATAGGGGAGGCATACACCATGAGTTCAGTTGACTTATTTTCTCTTGCAACCAGTGGCGTTAATGCCAGTGGAAAGTTGTTACAAACAACCAGTAACAACATTGCCAATGTAAATACGCCTGGATACGTACGCGAGCGCACAGAGCTGAATAACAGCCAAGTGTTTGGTGTTGAAATTGGCAATACGGAAAGAATTATCAACGTGTTTGCGCAAAATCAACTTCGACGTGATATCACCTCGGTTGGAGAGCTTGAGGCATTTTCGTCAAAAACCACGGCTATCGATAATTTGCTCGCAGGCGATGCAAATTCCATTTCAAAAGGAATGAGCGAATACTTTTCTGCGCTACAGACTGCTGCTGACGACCCAACAAACTTGGCGTCTCGAGAGCAGGTACTTGGCAAGTCAGAGTCCTTGTTTCAGCGTATGAGAACCCTTTCTGACTACATGATTGAAAAAGAGGAAGAGCTTAACTTAGAGTTTACCTCTTTGATTAATCGCGCAAACACCCTTATTGGCAATATCGGTGATTTAAACCGAAATATCGTTATCGCTAATGGAAACAGCACAGCCGATCAGCCATCAGCACTGCTCAACGAGAGAGACAAAGCGGTTGATGAGTTATCGTCAATTATGGGTATCAATGTTAAGGAAAGTCAGACACAAAACGGTGCGGTTACCATTAACTTAACCTCTGGTGAATCTTTGGTGTTGGAAAACGGCGCGTTTAACTTATTTGAAGTTAACACCGATGCTGACCTGTCGTTAAAGCAGTTAATTCTGCAAACTAACTTTGGTTCGCAAACCAAAGGCGACGCATCACTGCGAATTCAGGAAAGTGATTTAGGCGGTGCACTTGGCGGACTATTCGGCTACCGAAACGAAGTGCTTGGGCCTACAATGCGAGACGTTGGTCAGCTGTCTATTGCTTTTGCAGACGCTATGAACGAGCAGAATAAGCTAGGTATGGACCTAGACGGCCAGCTTGGAAGCAATATTTTCGATATCCCCTCATTTCGCGGCCTAGCATACGCAGACACTAATGGTGATTACGTAGTCACAGCGCAAGTTACCGAAGGTATGGGCGCAGAACTAACAGATGCTGATTACAAAATTGAAGTAACTGCGGTTTCCGGTGGAGCACCTAGTGAGCTGGAAATAACGTTTTTAAATGCAGACGGAACACCAAAGAAAGATGGCTCTGGTAACGACATCGTGTTTTCAAACTTTCCTGTTTCCTCTGGCTTTAACGAACTGCCAGGTGGAATTGAAGTGGATTTTGCGGGAACGTCTAGCTACACGGTAGGCAACGAATTTCTTATACAGCCTACAAAAACGATAGCGTCAAAAATTGATTTCAGCACAATGCGACCAGAAGATTTGGCTTTTGCAACACCCGTTCGCGGTCAAGCCGACAGTACAAACTTAGGTGATGCGAGTGTGGTGAATGTAGGCGTATCTAATACTACGGTGGGTGCAGGTATTGACCGCTCTGCCTTTGATGGTGCCGGTGGTATTGATACAGGAGCACCCGCTCAAATTGTATTCACTGCCCCAGACACGTTTGATGTTGTTGATGGAACCGGAGCCGTTATGGCAAGCGTTACCGGGACCACCGATTTAAACAACCTGATTGAACAGGCAAAAAATAGCGGTACATGGCCAGCAGGATTAAGCGGTTTAACTGATTACCCAGGCTACGATATAAGTTTAGACGGCGTTCCAAGAGCCGGTGATAGCTTTTCACTCGCCTATAATACCGACGGTTTTAACGATAACAGCAATGCGCTTAATCTTGCGGCATTACAAAATGAGAATTTAGTTCAAGTGAGCAGTGAAGCCACAAATACACCTCGTACATTTCAAGATGCCTATGCCTCAATGGTAGGTCGCATCGGTGAAGATGCTGCAATGGCCAAAGTGTCGTTGGCGTCTGCTGAAGCTATGCAGGTGCAATCAGAAAACTGGTTTCAGTCTGTCTCGGGAGTGAGTTTGGATGAAGAGGCTGCCAACTTGATTAAGTATCAGCAAAGTTACGCCGCGGCGGCTCGTATTCTTACCACCGCACAAGAGCTGTTTAACACCATTCTACAGTCCGCGAGGTAGTTAAAAAAATGCGCATAACTACAAATCAAATTTACGATCAAAACGTTCGTTCAATAATGAACAATCAGACCGAGCTATCTAAGACGCAAGAGCAACTTGCTTCAGGTAAGCGAATTATTGCGCCAAGTGACGATCCCGTTGGCGCAGCAAAGGTACTGCGTTTAACCGAAGAAGTTGACGAGCTTACCCAATTTCAGCGCAACAACGATTTAGTAACAGGGTCTTTAGAACAGCAAGAAGCAGTACTGACGAATATCACCAATTCTATCAACCGTGCTAGAACTCTCGTTGTCCAATCAGGCAACGGAATCTTAGCCGACCCCGATAAACGGGCCATTGGTGCAGAGCTAGAACAGATAAAATTAGAAGTTTTAGATTTAATGAACACGCAAGATGCCGACGGCAATTATCTTTATGCAGGTTATCAGTCAGCTAATCAGGCGTTTTCCTTTAATCCTGCATCTACAGGTAATGCCGTTTCCTTTGCCGGTGATGCCGGTGTGAGTTTTATCCAGCTTTCAAATAGCTCAAAAATTCAGTCAACCAGCAATGGCTATGATGTATTTGAAAACGTGCTGTCTCGTTTTAAATTTTCAGTGACGGGAAGTGCTGTAGGCAATTTAGAAAGCGCGACAGTAAAAGAGCAGGGAACATTCGATACGTTTTTCGATAAAAACTTCGACCCTGTGAACGCAGCTAATAATAACTATCGGGTGAATTTCTTAGCCGGTGGACAAGCCGAACTTGTTAATCAAGGTACGGGCGCAGTAGTGGATACGGTAGGCTTTACATCGGGCCAACCTTTTACCATAAAAGGCATGCAATTTGAGGCCACTGCCGTTGCCGGCGACAGTATAGATTTCTCTCTGGATACGCCAGAAAAGAAAAGTATGGCTCAGGCAATTCATGAGATTCAAGAGATTTTGCTAGACAGCACCATTGATAACGGCGCACTGCAAGAGTCTATTGCCGATGCATTGGTAGGGCTAGATAACGGCTTAGAGCGAATTTCTCTAGAACGGGCGTCCATAGGCAGTCGACTGAACATTGCAGAATCATCGTATGAAACTAATCTGGATATGGAGATTGCTGCTAAAGCCGCGCGTTCATCCATTCAAGATGTAGACTACGCAGAAGCGTCGACTAAATTTGCTCAACAAGAGACAGCATTAAATGCCGCCCTTGCTACATTTCCTAAAATAACCAACTTGTCGTTATTTAACTTTATCTAATATATTTTGAACTGGTTATTAGCGCGTATTTACATGCTCAATTTAGCGAGGTAAACCCGTGCTTCTTCATCACAATGACTTGAATAATAGGATACGTAAAGAATATCGTTATCGAGTACTAAGCCTGGATAACTGGTATCTCCGCCACTTGGAAGAGTAATAAGCTCAGTGAGCTTTTTTGATTTAACATCAAAATGCCATAGTTTAGTACTGAAAATATCCTCCTCCCACTCAATGTGTCTGCCTGCCAGAACAAAATTCCCATCTTTTAGCGTAACTGCCGCTGGTCCGCCGATGTATATTTCTAAATCATGCCAGTCCCAGTTTGAGTAAGGGGGATTTGCGTATCCAAATTGAGCGCTGTAGGTGTCGGCATCTCTGCGTAAAAAAACACTCGCATTACCCTGTTCGTCAAAGAGAAGCGCACTTTCATTGGGGTAACCCTTGTCTGATTTTTCAAGTCCAAATACATTGTCTTGATAGCATGTCATTGAGTTTAAAGGATTGCCTCTATACAAGCTTATAGATTGCGCTTTGCGATTATAGGCAAACCCGTATGCCGTTTTTCTAAACCAATCACAATTCCAAATCCACCAGGCGTCGTCACCAAAATGATGGGCTTCAGACCACGATAATCCTGTGTCCGAGCTAAAACTTACCATATGACGTGAAAGACTTCCGTCACCTAATACTGTCTTGGCATAGGCAGTGATAATAAGGCGTTGGTCATCAAATAAAAATTTTGGATCTCTGAGATCTGTGCCTGATATTTCCAGTGTCGTTGAGTGCAGTGGCAGCAAAGTACCTTTATCTATATGAATAACAACAATTCTTCCGTTTGGGCTGACATGGGTGTCAGCCTCGCGGTAGGTGCAAAATAGCGATGAATCTGAATGATCAAATGGGTCTGCGCATAAATCAGTAAACGCAGCATGAGGTGCAGGCGCTGAGATCCGAGTGACCTCAAGTATTTTCAATTTATCCAGCACTAAAAATCTCCTTGGAAAATCTGATAGTTACGGCGCTCAAATCAAGTAATAAGCGGCAATATGTTACCGCCAATCGGCAATAATCGTAATTTTTTCTAAAGGGAAGTTACATTTAGTCGATACAGTTTCTGAGAGAGCCAGTTCATCAATTACCCCTCAGGTGTTGATGACTACTAAAACAAAACGTCGGAAAACCCGACAGCCAGCCCACGCTGGACTGAGAGTGTAGGAGAGACTTTATGTCTATGTTCGTCAATACCAATGTATCATCATTGAATGCACAACGTCAGTTATTCGATGTTAGCAATTCTTTGAATACGTCATTTGAGCGTTTGTCTTCAGGTTTTCGCATCAACAGCGCTGCTGATGATGCTGCAGGCCTTCAGATTTCAGATCGAATGACATCACAAGTTCAAGGTCTTAACCAAGCCGTTCGAAATGCAAACGATGCGATCTCACTATCGCAGACTGCTGAGGGTGCGCTATCAGAAACCACCACCGCGCTTCAGCGTATTCGTACGCTAGCAGTGCAATCGCAAAATGGAATTAACAGCTCTGCAGACCGAGTTGCACTTCAAAAAGAAGTGTCTGCTTTGCGTACCGAAATTTCGCGAATTTCAACTACGACACAGTTCGCCGGTGTAAATATCCTATCTGGTGATTTTTCTGCGAGTTTCTTGGTGGGGGCCAATGCCGGCCAGACTATTTCTGTAAACCTATCTAGCCCATCGCTTACCCGTGCTGGTGTAACTGGTTTTGGTGCAAGTGGTTTGGGTATCACAGGTGCCAATGTTGATGTTCTTACTACTGGTAATGCGTCTGGAATACTTGCGAAATTAGACACTGCAATTTCTGCTGTTGGTGGATTGCGTGCAGATTTAGGTGCGCTTCAAAACCGTTTCCAGTCTACTATTCGTAACCTAAGCAATATCTCTGAAAATGTTTCTGCTGCACGTTCACAAATAAAAGACACTGATTTTGCGACTGAAACCGCTAATCTAACCCGTAATCAGATACTGCAGCAGGCTAGTACGACTGTATTGTCTCAGGCTAATCAGCGTCCACAGGCAGCATTACAGCTTCTAGGATAAACTTTCTAAGCCATCTATGGCGAGGATGAAGCCAGGGGGTAGTGACCCAGTGCTTGTTATCTATCTAAAGGGCCAGCAATTGAATGTCGTTCAGTTTGCTGGCTTTTTTATATCTAGCGTTTAAACACATTTACCTAATACATCTTTCTCACTGACTTTTCTCCAAGAAACTCAACTCATTTTTTAGTTGGTTGTTTATCTTAAGCCGGCGTTACAAAAAATAAGCTCAAATTTTGTAAATAGACTTGCTATCACATGGTTTTATTCTGTCCAAAACTTATAGTTTTTGTGTTTTTTCATACAATTTAGAGTTCTTTGTCCTAATTTATCATTCTGAAAATTAATGACTTTTTTTAACTTTTTAATTTTTTTGTCTCAGCGTAAAAAAAAGACTAAAGGAAAATCGATAATAGGACGATAACTATTACAAAGGGGAGATAAAGAGCGTTTTTACTTCCCAGGTGCTAATAACAACAATAGTAGGGCACTGAGAAAGGTCATATGTACGTAATGTATATATTGTAGGTTGAATTAAAGGTTAGGAAAATCAACCTGTTGAGATGTAAAAAGTGCAATTTAAAAACTTCTAAAGTAATTGCCTTTTAATGTCGATAAATAGGAAGGTTTGCTAGAGGGTTGGAGCTGCTGACAGGCGAGAATGAAGCCAGGAGGTAGTGAGAGGTTTGAGGTCTGGAACATCAATCTCACCAGCCAGCAAAGAGAAGATAACTTCTCCGTTTAGCAAACTTCAACAGTAGTGTGCTGATGAAGCGTCAGATAAATCTGACAACTTAGGTCAAGCACGCTCTGTGCCAATAATTTAATACAACGCGCAAATAATAAAACCAATAGCGCAATCACTCGAAACTGTTAGGAGAGACCCCATGAGTCTATTTGTAAATACCAACGTGTCATCATTAAATGCACAACGTCAATTATTTAACACCGGAAACAATCTAGATACCGCGTTTGAACGCTTGTCATCAGGATTTCGCATAAACAGCGCCGCGGATGATGCTGCGGGCTTGCAAATTACCGATAGAATGACATCGCAGATTCAAGGCTTAAACCAAGCTGTTAGAAACGCGAATGACGGTATTTCACTAGCACAGACAGCTGAAGGTGCGATGGCGGAGACTACGACAGCGTTACAACGTATTCGTACGCTTGCAATCCAATCACAAAATGGCATAAACAGCTCAGCTGACCGCCTAGCACTGCAAAAAGAAGTGTCTGCATTACGTACTGAAATTTCGCGTATTGCGACAACGACTCAGTTTGCTGGGGTAGACGTACTGACAGGAAGCTTTTCTGCCCGATTCTTAGTGGGGGCGAATGCCGGTCAAACTATCTCGGTAAACTTATCTAGTCAGGCATTAACCCGAGCAGGCGTAAATGGGTTTAGTGCAACAGGTTTAGGTATCACCGCTGACGATGTGTTGACAGAATCAAATGCTTCAGGTCTTTTAGCATCGGTAGATAGTGCAATATCGGCTATTGGTGGAATTAGAGCTGATTTAGGTGCACTGCAAAACAGATTTCAATCAACCATTCGTAATCTAAGTAATATCTCTGAAAATGTGTCGGCGGCAAGATCTCGCATCAAAGACACGGATTTTGCCACAGAGACGGCAGAACTAACCCGTAATCAGATATTACAGCAGGCAAGTACCACCATCCTATCGCAGGCTAATCAGCGTCCACAGGCCGCATTATCACTGCTAGGTTAATTTTTAAATTAGGCGTAAGTCTGGGAAGGAGTTGAGAGGCCATCCCCTAGAAAGGAATGCGACCGAGAGGTCGCACCTTTAAGAAAGCGCCGACTAACAGGACTGAGAGTGTAGAAGTGTTGGTTGAGAGGCCAGTTTGTCCTACTAAACCCTGCCAGCCGACAGAAACTAATTTTGCTCAATCTCCTAACGTGAGCAAATTGGCCGAGATATTATGTCTCGGCCTTTTTTTATAATCGCCGAAACATCCCACCAATTTCAGATCTCAGTAGAGCAACGCTGAAATCCACTAATACTAAAGCATCTTTGATGCCAACTTAATTTCGAATTCCCAATTATTTTTTTTGATAGCAGTGAAGCGTCACGTTAATCATACGCTCTAAACTGCTGTTGCCAAGTTAGCGCCTTGTCTTGTCTGATTTCTTGCTGATATCGCCTCACATAAATTGATCTTATCGTCTTTGACAACATGTTTAGCTAGTCACTGAGCTTGAAAGATCTATTTACGTATTTTTTCAAAACGTAAAATTCAATGTAATCAATACTATATGTTCTGCTTGGCAATAATTTGAAAAAAAAATAAAAAAAAGGCTAAAGAACCTAAAGCCTTGGCCGATACCTATTGTTGAGGGGTAATTTACTTTACTTTTACAAGAGAGGTTGGCAGGCGTAGTGACCCGGCTAATTTGAACTGGAAGGATTTGAGTGTACTTGTTAGCACACCGAATCTCTAGGAGGTATTCTAATGTCTTTATTTGTAAATACTAACGTGTCGTCGTTAAATGCACAACGTCAGCTTTTTGACGTAAGTGACCGTTTAAACACATCGTTCGAAAGACTGTCATCGGGATTTCGTATAAACAGTGCGGCTGATGATGCGGCAGGTCTTCAAATCTCTGACCGTCTTACATCGCAAGTTCAGGGGCTCAACCAAGCGGTAAGAAATGCGAACGACGCAATTTCTTTATCGCAGACCGCTGAAGGTGCTCTTGGTGAGGTGACAACAAGTTTGCAGCGTATTCGAACACTAGCTGTTCAATCGCAAAACGGAATCAATAGTTCTTCAGACCGTAAGGCACTTCAAAAAGAAGTATCTGCGCTACGTACTGAAATTTCGCGTATCGCGACTGATACTCAATTTGGTAACGTAAACTTGCTTGACGGAAATTTCTCAGCGAGTTTCCTGGTTGGCGCCAATGCAGGTCAAACGATTTCAGTGAATTTATCTAGGGGGAATCTTGGTTCCATCAGTGGTTTCAGTGCAACTGGACTAGGGATCACGACCAACGATGTTTCCACAGCTACGGGCGCTTCAGCGTTGCTTGCAGACATTGATGGTGCAATTTCCGGTATCGGAGCGGTTCGCGCAGACTTAGGTGCGCTTCAAAATCGTTTTCAGTCGACAATTCGTAATTTAAGCAATATTAGCGAAAACTTGGCTTCGGCCCGTTCGCAGATACGCGATACAGACTTTGCAGCTGAAACCGCCGAACTAACTAGAAATCAGATAGTCCAGCAGGCATCGGTTTCAATTCTTAGTCAGGCAAATCAGCGTCCGCAAACAGCACTCTCACTACTTGGATAAGTAATTAAAAAGTAGCTATAGTTAGTGTGACGGGTGCTTACATACAGTGTGACACCCGTTTTTCTGGTTTAGGTCAGGAGGTATTACGTGGAAATTCAAAATACCCAAGGTGGTCAAGCTTTTGCATCGCCAAATGTGACACCTATTCGGGCGGATACTGATGTTAGAAAAGAGTCTACTGGTAGTGAAAGTAAAGAGTTTAATCAGCAAAATAATGATGCGTTAAGAACACTGCAAACTCGTGACACTTTTTCTATTGAGACGAATAAAGATTTGTCTCAAGCATCTGGATTACAGGCCGATAATGTAAGAAGCACGGAGAATGATAAGCAGCTTGATGATGCAATATCAAAAGTCGAGTCATTCCTAAAAGTTCAGAATCGGGATTTAGCGTTTTCTATCGACGAAGAAACCAATCGTTCAATAGTTACGGTGAAAGATTCTCAATCTGGAGACGTAATACGGCAAATTCCTTCCGAAGAGGTGCTAGAACTTGCCGAGCGTATCCAAGAGCTACAACAGGATGTTGGGAATAGTGTGGGAGTGTTTATCAACAACCAGGTTTAATGAGGTAATACAATGACAATTCAGTCTCTAGGTGTAGGATCGGGCTTAGCCCTTGACGATCTTGTACAGCAGCTTATAACCGCAGAACGCAAACCGAAAGAAGACCGTTTAAATGCGAAGGAAGAGCAAATTGAGGCTGAAATTTCTGGCCTCGGTCAAATTAAATCGAAGCTTTCCGATTTTAAAGACACGGTAGATGACCTTCGAAGTGATAACGGTATTAACGGCCGAGAGCCAACTATAACCAATCCTTCTGAAGATAACGATGTCTTATCTGCCGAAGCATCCAACTCAGCCCTTAGAGGTAGCTACGAGATATCGGTAGAGCAACTTGCTGCCGGTAGTCGTATTACCACCGATGCAGGCGCATTTACATCAAGTAGCGATCCGGTACTCACGTCGGGCACAGGTTCACTTTCATTTGATGTGGGTGGAGCCGAGAGCTTCACTGTAGATGTCACTGCTGGTATGTCATTAACTGCTCTTCGTGAAAAAATTAATGGTGCTGACGATAACTTTGGCGTAACCGCTAACATTATTGATACTGGTACTGGCGCAGGTCCTCGTCTCGTATTCTCCTCTTCTGAAACTGGTGAGGGGAACGATCTCGTAATTACCAATGATACCGGCGTTTCAGAGCTGGACCGACTGTCCACAACTGGCGGGGCGGCGAACATTAGCGCAGCGAATATTGAGAGCGCAAAAAATGCGATTGCCTATATAGACGGTATTGAAGTCCAAAGTACGTCGAATAAGTTCGAAAATACTATTCAAAACGTGTCTTTTGATGTCAACGAGGTGTCTCCCAAAGATTCGGTTGGCGATTTCTTGACGACTAAATTGAATATTGGTTTTGATAAAGAAGGATTAGATAAGAAGATCCGTGATTTTGTTGATAACTATAACGCGTTGATTGATGAAATAGGCACTCTAACACGCTATGGCGAATCAGAACTTGAAGATGATGGAGCACTTGCCGGTGATTCACTGCTTCGTGGAATTCAATCTGGCCTTGCGTCAATCGTTAGTGGCAGTGTAGCGGGCTCTGCGTTAGGCAACCTGTTTCAGGTTGGCATAGAAGTTGATAGTGACGGTAAACTTGAAGTTGGTACAACTGATTTTGGATTGGGTTCTGGAGAAGACCGTTTAGAGGATGCGCTCGAGGATAACTTCGACGAAATAGCGAAGCTGTTTACTGACAAAGACGAAGGTATCGCCACGCGAATGTTTGAATTCGCAAAGGAATATACTTCTTTCAGTGGTTTGGTCAGTCTCAGAGAGCGTGCTGCGAAAGATAATAGAGATGAAATTTTCGATCAGCGTGAAACCTTAGAACTGCGTATGCTTAGTTTTGAGCAGACTCTCAGAGATAAGTATCTGAATCTCGACCAAACAGTAGCGCGTCTAAATCAAACGGGTTCGGCCCTGCTAGCTTCGCTGTAAGCCGCAAATTTTATTGGAGGTTTTATGTCACTCAAAGGTATTAACGCTTATCGTAAAGGCAACCTGAAGCAGGATGTCTCAGAGGCAGATCCGCACAAGCTTACGTTAATGCTGCTACAAGGCGCTTTAGACCGTATTGCATATGCAAAAGGAGCCATGGAAAGAAAAGAGCTTATCGAGAAAGCTGACTATATTTCAAAGGCAAGCGCTATTATCATGCACCTGCGCGATACACTTGATCTTGAACTAGGCGGTGATGTGGCTAGTAATTTATTCTCCCTGTATAACTACATGGTTGAACAACTAGGTAATGCCCACGTTAAGAACGACTTGAAGATTTTGGATGAAGTGTCTAGCCTGTTAACACCGATAAGAGACGCGTGGGTTCAAATTCCTGAAGAAGCAAAGCAGGAAGCTTACGAGACCCAGCGTCAAAACAGACAAGCTGTGTGAAAATAGAAGAATTAAATCATCCCGAAACGCCAATCTCGCTGCGAGAGATCAATAAAAAAATTGCAGCGACGTTGGATAGCGCTTCAGACTCTCGCTTTTCAGAACTTCAACAACTCATCATCGACAGAGACGTTTTTATAACAGCATACCTTGAGAACCTTGACGCTCAAGATAAGCGTGAGTTTGCAATCCGTGAACTAGATGTTAATAATAGCCTTAAAGATATAGTACGAAAGATGTTAGAGGACGCTAAGGACGAGGTTACTCATTTTGTCCGAAGTAAATCTGCTGCGGAAAAGTACAAATGATTAGAGCCCTTTCTCAATGAAATTAACGTCTTTAACGGAGAGTTAGGGTTTCATGTGCACCCCTGTTAGTTACATCTAAAAAAATAATAGAAAATGAGAACCTCGTAATGACAGACTTTCAAAATAAATCCATTTTAATAACTGGTGGAACGGGGTCTTTTGGCAACCAGTTTGTTAAATATCTACTCGACAACTACAAGCCAAAGAAAATAATCATCTACTCGAGGGATGAGCTCAAGCAATTTGAGATGCAACAAATTTTCTCGCAGTCATGTATGCGCTACTTTATTGGTGATGTTCGAGATAAAGAACGTCTTATTACCGCTATGAAAGGGGTGGATTATGTGGTTCACGCTGCAGCGTTAAAACAAGTCCCCGCTGCTGAATATAATCCCAATGAATGTATCAAGACCAACATATATGGTGCGCAAAACGTGATTGATGCATCTATTGCCAACGATGTTTCTCGGGTAATTGCATTGTCTACCGACAAGGCTGCAAACCCTGTTAATTTATACGGAGCTACAAAATTAGCATCAGATAAACTTTTTGTGGCTGCTAACAATATATCCGGTGCAACAGGCCCGCGTTTTTCAGTGGTTCGCTATGGGAATGTGGTAGGTTCAAGAGGTTCCGTGGTACCGTATTACCGAAAGCTTCTGCAAGAAAACTGTGAATCCTTACCGGTTACTCACCCTGAAATGACCCGCTTTTGGATAACCCTTGATGAAGGCGTAAAATTTGTTGTTAAGAGTTTTTCTCGGATGCAAGGCGGGGAAGTGTTTGTTCCTAAGATCCCTTCCGTTCGTATTATAGATCTCGTTGAAGCTATGAGTGGCAAAAAAGAGTTTAACGTTATTGGCATTCGCCCAGGCGAAAAGCTACACGAAATCATGGTGCCTGAAGAGATGGCTCACCATACCATTGAGTTCAGCGACCATTACGTCATCGCTCCAGCCATTACCTTTTTTGATAAAACCCTAGATTATTTTAATAATAAATTGGGTGAGAGCGGTGTCGCAGCTGAAAGTAAATTTGAGTATCACTCAGGAACAAACTCTGAATTTTTGAGCGTTGACGAATTAAGGAATCTTGATAAGGCCACCTCATGATCCCCTACGGAAAGCACAAAATCTTTCCCAGCGATATTGATGCTGTAACAAAGGTGCTTAATGGAGGCTTTCTCACTCAAGGTGAGCAAGTTCCGCTATTCGAACAAGCCGTTTGTGATTATACCGGTGCTGACTATGCAGTGGCGTGCAATAGTGGGACGTCAGGATTGCACATTGCTTGTATGGCGCTAGATGTATCAAAAAACGACATTGTATGGACTGTTCCAAACTCATTTGTTGCGTCTGCTAATTGTGCTCGTTACTGCGACGCAGATGTCGACTTTGTTGATATCGATCCAGCAACAAGAAATATTTGTTTGCAAAGACTAGAACAAAAACTCATTGAAGCAAACAAAACACAACGTATTCCAAAGGTGCTCGTTGTCGTTCACTTCTCAGGCAGCAGTTGTGATATGAAATCAATTGCTCAATTGACGTCGCAGTATAATATAAAAATTATTGAAGATGCAGCACACGCTCTCGGTGCGAGGGATGCTGAAGGACATAAAGTGGGTATGTGTGCTTACTCATCTCTTTCTGTTTTAAGTTTTCATCCGGTAAAATCGATTACCAGTGCAGAAGGCGGTATGGTGCTTACCAATAATGCTGATGTAGCGTCAAAGCTTCGCCGCTTAGCCACTCATGGTATAACTCGCGACGTAAGCCTTTTCGACAACGAACATGTGGATGACCCCTGGTTTTATGCACAACTTGAGCTAGGTTTTAATTATCGCTTAAGCGATATTCATGCTGCGCTTGGACGTTCTCAGTTATTGCAGTTAGATAATTTTGTAGCAGCTCGAGTTACTCTCGCAAAGCGATACAACGAATTATTAGCAGAGCTGCCTATTACCCTGCCTTTGATGGATGAATCAAGCTCTTGGCATCTTTACACAATTGAATTGCAAACCCATGATCGCAAAAAAGTGTTTAATGCACTGAGAGCTGGTGGGGTAGGCGTTAATGTGCACTATATTCCTATACACTACCATCCCTACTATAGGTCCCTTGGATTTGAGCTTGGTATGTATCCTAATGCGGAGGAATACTATGCAAACGCAATTACATTGCCATTATATCCAACGTTATCGTTTGAGGACCAAGATAAGGTAGTTAAGCAGCTGTCTGAGGCACTACGTTGAATATAGCTATTATCCCAGCACGGGGCGGTAGTAAGCGCATCGTGAATAAAAATATCCGTGAGTTTGCTGGTAAACCCCTCATTGCCTACTCGATAGAAGCTGCTAGACGTTCGAAGTGCTTTGACCATGTAATCGTTAGTACAGACTGCGAGAGAATTGCTGCTGTAGCAAAATATTACGGTGCAGATGTTCCTTTTATGCGCCCTGCTGAGTTGTCCGACGATTATACTGGTACAACGGCGGTAACACGACACGCTATAAAAACAATGCAGTCACTAGGCTTCGAGTTTGAATACAGTTGCTGTATTTACGCAACAGCACCATTTTTGCAACCAACTTATTTGCGAGAGGGGTTGTCTATTCTAAAAAACAGCCCCCAGAAATCATTTTCATTTTCTGCCACGAGCTTTGCTTTTCCTATACAAAGGGCTATAGCGGTGACCGAACTAGGGGTGGAAGTGCTTTTTCCAGAACATATTAAAAAGCGCTCGCAGGATCTCGTTGAGGCTTATCACGATGCGGGACAGTTCTATTGGGGACGCTCAAGCGCCTATCTAGAGGGAAATAAATCAATGTTTTCCCATGCGAGTACGCCAGTCATTTTACCGAGACATTTGGTGCAAGACATTGATACTATTGAAGACTGGATGCGGGCAGAGTTAATGTACAAATCATATGTACAGCAAGACAGCGAAAATGCATTGAAATAATTCTCCCGTAGCACACGGCTCGACGTGCTGATCATTTAACAACCTCACGAAAAAACAACGCTTATGAAAATTGCTGATAGACACATTTCGCCGCATCATCGCCCCTTTATTATAGCCGAGCTATCTGGTAATCATTCACAAGACTTCTCACTCGCAAAAAAGATGATTGAAGCAGCAGCCTCTGCAGGTGTCGATGCCATTAAGTTGCAAACTTATACTGCGGATTCGATGACGCTCAACATCGATTCAGATAACTTTCGTATAATGGAAAAAGACTCATTGTGGTACGGCCGCCACCTGCATGAACTCTATCGCCAGGCAAGTACGCCCTATGAATGGCACAAGCCGTTATTTGATTACGCCAATGAGCTTGGGCTCATCGCTTTTAGTTCTCCTTTTGACGAATCTGCGGTTGATTTTTTAGAAGACTTAAATGTACCTGCCTATAAAATCGCGTCTTTTGAACTAACAGATATTCCTCTTATTGAAAAAGTGGCTAAAACGGGTAAGCCCATGATTTTGTCTACAGGGATGGCAACAGAGCAAGAGATACGCGAGGCTTTAGATGCAGCCAAAAATGCAGGAGCTGGAGAGCTTCTACTGTTGAAGTGCACCAGTACATACCCCGCCACGCCAGAAAATACAAACTTACTCACGCTAACTGACATGTCGCAAAAGTTCGACTGTTTAGTAGGACTTTCTGATCATACGTTGGGTGTTGGCGCAGCGATAGCATCGGTAGCCTTGGGCGCCTGTGTTATAGAGAAGCATTTTGTTTTAGACCGAAGTGCTGGTGGTGTCGATGCCGCTTTTTCGTTAGAGCCTGACGAATTTAAGCTGTTGACAGATAGTGTTGCAATCGCTCACAAAGCGCTTGGGGAAATTACTTACGGCGGTACTGATGTCGAAGAAAAGTCAAAATATTACAGACGATCAATTTTTGCGACGAAAGCGATATCTCAGGGCGAAGCTTTTAGTCGTGATAATACACAGGTAGTAAGGCCTTCTATAGGCTTAGCGCCTAAATATTATCGCCAAGTCTTATCGTCTGTCGCACGTCGCCCACTTCAACCCGGAGATGCTATATTCGAGAGTGACGTGGATTGATGCATATTGCTTTTCGAGTTGACGGTAATGAAGTCATTGGACTAGGTCACCTAATGCGATGTCTTGCCCTTGCGCAGCATGGTCAAGGTAGGTTTGATAAAATTTCGTTTTTAGTAACAGAGGCTACTCAGCAACAGGCCTTAAAACGCAAAGATTGGGTGGGAGAGATAATTCTAGTTGAGGACTTTCAACATAATACAAAACACGTAAAAAATTTCTGTCAAGACTATAAAGTGGACTTTCTAGTGTTGGACGGTTATCAGTTTACCTTTGAATATCGCAAAGACTTATTTCTTTCTTTGAAAGAGACACTCATAGTGGCAATAGATGATAACAATGATGTGGGCCCATTATTTGCGCATTGTATTGTCAATCCTAACGGACACGCACCGTCACTTAATTACAAAGATACGGAGCCTAGCGCGACCTACTGTCTTGGATCACATTTCAGAATTTTGAGAAAAGAGTTTGTGCTCAGTGATGCGCAAAGTAAAAAAGCGATGTCTTTGAATGGTAGAGATGAACTCACCATAATATTAGGCGGTGCTGATACTCAAAACCTATCTCTTGTTATAGTCAATGCGCTTGCCCAAGCGCTAACACATATCTCTATAAATGTGATCACGGGAAGTGCGTATACGCATTTGAGAGTACTAGACGAATTTGCTAGTAAATCACCATTTATTCACCACCTACACAACGTGCAAAACGTCGCCGAAGTGTTTCTTCGGTCACGGTTAGTAATTTCTGCTGGTGGCTCTACGCAATACGAACTGCAAGCCTTATGCACACCAGCTTTGCTGTTAATTGTTGCTGAAAATCAGTATCAAGCTTCTAAGCAAAGTAGCGAGGAGGGGAGAGCATGTTATTACAATATACTGAAGCAATTTGACTTAACGTCTCTAGTATCAAAAGTGACTAATTTGTGGAACAGCCCAGAGACACTAGTTAACATGCAACAAGTCAATCACACTCAAGCGAAATCTAATGGTGCCGATAATATTTTTGACGCACTGATGAAATTAAAAGATGAATCTGGAAATAGATGTAATGATCACTTATGAGCAAGTTATTGAACTAATTTATTCAGCCATTGATGAACTCAATGCATCATCTGACAATAAAGCGGTGATTAAGCAAGAAGACACCGCACTTTATGGGGAGTCTAGTCCACTTGATTCTGTAGACTTAGTCAATGTACTGCTTTCAGTTGAAGAAGCGCTAGAGGATGAGTTTGAGGTTGAGCTTGTCATTGCCAATGAAAAAGCGTTATCACAAAAAAACAGCCCGTTTAGAACTGTCTCCACACTCGCCAGTTATGTAGCCGACGAAGTTAACAGCCAATAATGAATGAAATCAGCCCCCCACAAATAGTGCTTATCACCGGAGCGAGTCGAGGTATCGGGCTTTACTTAACACAGTATTACCTTGATAAAGGCTATATTGTTATTGGGTGCAGTCGTTCACCGTCGTCAATTACACATAAACAGTACACTCACTTCTGTCTTGACGTTACAGACGAAAAAGCAGTGAAGTCGTTATTTTCCCAAATAAGAAAGTCATATAAACGGCTTGATGTGTTGATAAACAATGCTGGGATTGCGGCGATGAACCACGCAATGCTTACCCCATTGTCTACGGTTGAAAAAATATTTAGCACTAATGTATTTGCCAGCTTCCTATTTTGTCGTGAGGCTGTAAAGCTCATGAGAAAGCGTCACTTCGGGCGAATCATAAACTTTTCCACGGTGGCTGTACCCTTCGCCCTCGAGGGCGAGGCTATTTATGCTGCTTCAAAGTCTGCCGTAGAAACTCTTACTCAGATTTTAGCCAAGGAATTTGCTGATTTTGGAGTGACAGTGAATGCGCTAGGCCCAACTCCTATTCTTACCGACCTTATAAAAAATGTACCCGCGGAAAAACTAGAAAAGCTATTGGAAAGACAGAGTATCAAGCGGTACGGCGAGATGGCAGACGTTTCAAATATCATAGATTTCTACATGCAGCCTCAGAGTCAATTCGTAACGGGGCAAGTGCTGTACCTAGGAGGGGCGTAATGTTTATCGATTTCTTTTTAGACGTTTTTGAAACCCACAAGAAGCAAGACGCAATTGTTTGGAACAACACTATATTTAGCTATGGCTGGCTAAAAGAAAAAGTATTCTCATGGCAACAGATACTTAAAGAAACAAATATTCAACCAGGCACAGTGGTGATGGTTGAAGCCGACTACTCCCCAAGCTCTATTGCGTTATTATTAGCGCTCGTTGAAAATGCAGCTATTGTAGTGCCTATCACCGCCTCAGTAGCTCACAAGAAAGCTGAATTTATAGACACATCAGAAGTTGAATTAGTCATTTCAATCAAGCCCGACGATAGCTATAAAATGACGCACCTAAAGACACAAGCAACTCATGAACATATTGCAACGCTTCGTAGTATGAATATTCCTGGGCTTATCCTCTTTTCTTCAGGCTCAACCGGTAAGAGCAAGGCCGCTGTACACGATGTAGCTAAACTTTTAGAGAAGTTTAAAGTAAAGCGTCACGCATTGCGCGCAATTACATTTTTACTCTACGACCATATTGGCGGTGTCAATACACTGCTTTATACACTGTCAAACGGCGGCTGTGTTATAACAGTTTCAGATCGCCAACCGGATACCGTATTAGCGACCGTCGAAAAGTTCAACGTTGAACTTCTTCCTACTTCTCCAACGTTTATAAACCTAATGCTGATTAGTGAAGCGTATAAGCGGCACGACATCAGCTCACTCAAAACGGTTACCTATGGCACTGAGCCGATGCCTGAGTCGGTTCTTACTCGATTTAATTCACATTTTCCAAAGATTAAATTACTACAGACTTATGGTCTGTCCGAGATTGGTATTCTTCGTTCAAAATCTGAGTCTTCATCGTCGCTTTGGATGAAGGTTGGCGGGGAAGGCTTTGAGACGCGAATTACCGAAGACAATATTTTAGAAGTTAAAGCACTTTCTGGCATGCTAGGTTATATGAATGCACCAAGTCCATACACAGAAGACGGCTGGTTCCACACTGGTGATGAAGTGGAAGTCAAAGGTGACTACATCAAGGTACTCGGCAGAAAGTCGGAAATAATCAATGTAGGTGGGCAGAAAGTGTATCCTGCAGAGGTTGAGAGTGTTTTGTTACAGCTTGATTTTGTTTCAGAGGCCGAAGTTTATGGCATGTCAAATGCCTTATTAGGCAATGTTATAGCGTGCAAAATTAGGCTATCTGAGAGTACAGAAGGCCAAGATAAAAAGACGCTAAAAATAGAAATGAAAAAGTTCTGTAAAAAGCACCTGGAAGGGTATCAGGTACCCGTTAAGTTTCATTTTGATCACAGTGAACAATTTAGTTCACGATTCAAAAAACAGCGCTCTCTTTGAGGTATAGCTGGTGTTTAAATTTAAACCAATGACCTACGATCATCTTCCTTTGGTATTGAAGTGGCGGACAAGCGATGATGTAAACAAGGTCATGTTAACCGATGTTGAAAACAACATCGAACTTCAGCAAGCATGGTTTGAAAAAATGCAGGACGATGCGACTACAGTGTATTGGATCATTGAATACAAAGATGTGCCAATTGGCGTACTGAATCAGTGCGAGATTAGTTGGACTCATGCTCGCTGTAGCTGGGGATTTTATATAGGCGAAGACCAATATAAGTACTTGGGCGGATTGATCCCCCCTTATTTCTATAATTATGTATTCACTCATACTTCATTACGTAAGATTGTTGCAGAGGTAATGAGTAACAACGAAAAGGTAATGAAGTTACACCGATTACATGGCTATAGAGATGTGGGGGTTTATCAATCGCACATTAATAAGAATGGTAACTGGCTCGACTTACATCTATTCGAATTGCACAAAGAACATTGGCAAAAGAAAAAGCGGTTCGCGTCTTTTTCTGCTGAGTTTGGTTAAAAAATGCACAGGTAGTTTTATTTAGGTCAACGTCAAACAAAGGATTTAGGTCGCAAATGCTTAAGAACATTCGATTGCATATCGATAAAAATGAAGAACAACAGACGCGTGTCGAACAAGCAACTGCCGCGTCTATCGATAGTCAGTTTAAAAAGAATTTGTTGGCATTTCGGGCACACATACCTTCAATAGTCGATCAAATACAAACGATTAGAAACGACAACATCTCTATATTTTGTAACAAACACGGTCAATTTAATATTGTAGATTACGGTGTGGGTCGCACATTTTATGGGCTCGAGCCAGAGAAAGAAATTAAGTCGCAGTATTTAAATTTTACCAAGCATGCTATTTCAGTTTCCATGGATTCAGTTGCTAAGGTTGCAAATGAAGATGATTGCAGTGACCAGCTTGCTAAAGTTTGCGCTGATAGTGGCTACTCAAAACGAGACGCCTTGCCAGCAAAGATTGAAACGATGGTTGTCCTTGGAATAGGCATAGGGCTACACATTGTCGAACTCCTTAAGCATTATCACATTGAGAATCTGGTGGTTTATGAGCCAGAGATGCAATATTTCAAGTGTTCGGCTTATTGCAACCAGTGGGACGAAGCGTTAACTAAGGCCCAAGAGAAAGGAACTCGACTTTTTTTTCAGCTTGGTAAGGATGGAAGTCATTTAATTGCAGATATAGATGAGCTACATCAGCACTTTGGATTTAGTCGTTTCTATGTGTACAAGCATTATAATACCCCTGTTTTCAACTCGATTGAACAGGCTTGCTCTCAATCTGACTGGCTGCAAATAAAACGGGGCGCGCTGTCTTTTAAAACACCCTCAACGCCATCGGAGTTTATTCCACTTTGGACCCAGTCGTTAAATATAGACGCTTATCAATCTCCAGGTGAGCAAGCGCAAGAGCAACGAACGAAGAACCTGCAGGCATTTAAGAAATACTTCCCTGACATTTACAAAACATTTGCAGATTATGAGCCTCAAATTTGGCTGCCTGTTGAAGGCGATAATGGCGAGATAAACATTTTACATAAGCAGTCTCTGGTACCTTGGTACGGTGAATCACCAAGCCAAGAGTGTATTCTTAACTTTGATAATTTCAGTGAACAGCCCAATAAAGACGGACTAATACTTGGATACAACGGAAGAAAACTCAAAAAATACCTTCACTATCAGTTCGTCAGTAAAACAGAGAGTTTACTCAAAGACGTAGAGCAGGAAGAGGGGGGACTACCTGAGACAATCAAATCATTAATTTTATTTGGTGTCGGCGTTGGTTATCAAATTGAAAGACTCTTTAAACAACACCATGTCGAAAAGCTGTTTATTTGTGAACCAAATAAAGACTTTTTTCACGGCTCACTGTTTGCCATCAAGTGGGATGAAATACTGGCCGACATAGATGAACAAGAAGGGCGTTTGTACATAAATATTGGCGATGATGGCACAAACCTTTTCAAAGATTTACTTAGTCAGTTTTACTCTATTGGCCCCTACATTTTGGCCAATACCTACTTCTATCAAAGTTACTATAACTCCGTATTAGTTTCTGCATTAGCCCAGCTAAGAGAGCAGCTGCAGGTGGTAATCTCTATGGGGGAATACTTCGATCACGCTTTCTTTGGAATCGCGCAAACCACGGAGATGCTGAGCAGAAGTACGCCTTTTTTAAGAAAGTCTCCCGCACAATATTTGAGTTTTGAAGACAAAGAAGTACCGGTTTTTGTGATAGGTAACGGCCCTTCGCTAGACACAGCAATTGACGCTATTAAAGAGTGGCGAGATAAAGCAATTATCATTTCTTGTGGTACAGCACTGTCAGCGCTTCATAAGTATAAAATTACACCGGACTTTCATGCGGAAATAGAGCAAAATCGAGCGACTTATGATTGGTGCAGCAGAGTTGATGACTTTGATTACTTGAAACAAATAAGCTTAATTTCGGTAAATGGCATTCACCCTGATACATGTAATCTGTTTAAAGAAGTTTACATTGCTTTTAAAGACGGTGAGTCGTCAACAGTTTCGGCATTAGAGGTGTTAGGCAGAAAAAACTATGAAGAGTTACAGTTTGCTTTTCCTACCGTGTCGAATTTAGCCATAAACCTCATTTCAAAACTAGGAATGCAGCAAGTTTATTTGTTTGGTGTAGACCTTGGTTTTTATAGCAAGGAAAAACATCACTCTCAAAATTCCTCTTACTATATAAACGGAAAAGAGGTGTATGACTATGAAGGGACGAATAATACGTCGCTAGTAGTGCCTGGGAATTTTAGAAAAACAGTATTTACCAAATACGAATTTAAATTGTCTAAGGCTATTATCGAACAGTCGTTGGCTTCTAACAGGTTATCGTGTTTTAACTGCAGTGACGGTGCCAAAATTGTCGGTACGTCACCTTTGTCACCAGAAATGGTGCTCATTCCTTCATCATCTCAGCAGCGAGATGACGCGTTACAAGCTATAAAAGAGCATGCTTTCTATGTTTCTGATAAACAAGTAAGTTATCGAGAAGTATTTGAGCAAAGGTTCTGCAAAGAAGCATTGAAAAAGGAATTATCAGTCTTTATCGAAAACGCAAAAAAGGTATTTACATCGATTGAGCAGGTGGATGAATTCATCAATACCCAAAAAGAAATGCTTTTCGACTCTTATCAGCGAAAACAGTCGTTATTGTTCTTTTTACTTTACGGCACTGTGAATTACGCTAATGCATTATTCAGCAAGCTGGTTTCAACCACTCGTGATTTAAGCACTATTGAAAAAGCGCAAAAAGAGTGGATAGACACCCTTAACCTAATTTCATCGGCCTATTTTGACAATGTTTCTGATTTTGATACGACAAGTTCTTGTGTCTATCTACGAGAGTCAGTCTTTATTAAACGATTATTGCACTCCACCTCTCGGACGTTTGAGGTGTCAGTTAACCCAGAAGATAAGCTTATAACGCGGTTTATTGAACAATACTCAGTAGTATCAACTCAGCCATCAACTCCTTCGAAGTACCACTGTCAGGTGGTTTTTAACGCAAATTCTGATGAGTTGCTCAGTGATATTACTAATAGTGAACCAAAGAACCTTCGGCTGTTGGGCACCTATGGCCTCCTAGATGCTGAATTACTGAGTTTGCAATATAAAACGTTCTCAAGAACAAGCTTTTATCTATGGTATAGAGCACCCTCTTATCAGTTTTCTGCGTTTGAATCAGGAGATGTGCCCTTCGTTCATCATAGTAAACAAAGCTTCTTGCCGGCCTTTTTATGTAATGTAGATGACGTGTTCTTGTTTCTCCCTAAATATGAATTTGCAAATAGCTCATCAGAACAAAAAGAGCGCTATCTCGAACCTTTACTAGCGTCACTCTCGTGGATTAACCATTATATCGAATATCCTAAATATATTGCTGTTCCCAAAAAAGGAAATGCTCTACTTCAGCTTGCGTGCGATAACATAGGAAATCGGGGCAAAATAATGAGTGGGAACGTTCAATTATCATCACTATTGCTAGAAGAGGCTAACGACGCAAGAGTGAAGTCACTCCTCAAAGAACTCACCGACCAAGAGGGCGCGGCAATAAATTCATAACAATGCTCACAGAGTAAAACTCAACGTTTTCAAGTTTGTGCCGATAGTATTTTGGCTACTCGATAATTATCAAAATAAAGTTTTTGGAAAAATTTACTATGACAAAAAGTGTATACGTAGGGATGAGCGCCGATCTTGTTCATCCAGGGCACCTCAATGTTTTAAAAAGCGCTGCAAAACTTGGCAGTGTAACGGTAGGGTTGCTTACTGATGAAGCTATCGCCAGCTATAAGCGTGTACCGTTCATGGAGTTTGAGCAGCGAAGAGAAGTTATCGAGAACATCAAGGGTGTCGACAAGGTTATTCCTCAAACGACCTTAGACTATGTGCCTAACCTTGAATCGCTAAAGCCCGATTATGTTGTGCATGGGGATGATTGGAAAACCGGTGTGCAAAAGAAAACCCGTCAACGGGTTGTTGATTGTCTAGCACAGTGGGGCGGTGAGCTTGTAGAAGTGCCCTACACGCAAGGTATTTCTTCTACAAAACTACACCAAGCGATGAAAGAAGTGGGAACTACACCAGAGATTCGTCTCAAGTCTTTAAAACGGCTTCTTTCGGCAAAACCATTGGTACGCTTCCTCGATATTCATAATGCGCTGTCTGGCTTAATTATTGAAAATACGCGTGTAGAGACAGAATCAGGTGCAAAAGAGTTCGATGGGATGTGGGCAAGCAGCCTGACCGACTCAACGGCAAAAGGTAAACCCGATATTGAAGCTGTAGACGTGTCTTCCCGAATGAGCACACTCAATGAAGTGCTAGAAGTGACGACTAAACCTATCATTTATGATGCGGATACCGGCGGCAAAACAGAGCATTTTACGTTTACCGTAAAAACCCTTGAACGCCTTGGTGTATCAGCAGTTATTATTGAAGATAAAACAGGGTTAAAGAAAAATTCTCTGTTTGGAACCGATGTTGCACAAACTCAGGATTCTATCGAAAACTTCAGCAACAAAATTGCTGAAGGAAAAAAAGCACAAGCCACCAATGACTTCATGATAATAGCGCGTATCGAGAGCCTTATATTAGGTAAGGGAGTCGATGACGCCATTGAGCGTGCTAAAGCATTTTTAGACGCGGGTGCAGATGGCATCATGATCCACAGCAGAGAAAAGACAACTGATGAGATTTTTGCATTTTGTGATCGCTATGCTCAGTTTGACAACAAGAAGACCTTAGTCGCCGTTCCTTCTAGCTATAATTCGGTGTACGAATCTGAGTTAGAAGCACGCGGTGTTAATGTGGTCATTTACGCCAATCAGTTATTACGCAGTGCTTATCCAGCAATGTGCAACACGGCTGAGTCAATATTGCGCAATGGACGAAGTGCGGAGGTTGATAACCAAATGATGCCAATTAAGCAAATTCTTGAACTGATACCTGGCGGAAAGTAAAGTTATGATATCGCCTAAAGATTTTTGTGATGTGCTTCTATCATTTGGTTTGACCCATTACTATGGTGTACCCGATTCGTTGCTCAAAAATTTATGTACCTACATCGATGCGACGTTTTCGAAAGAAGCTCATCTCATTACTGCGAATGAAGGTAATGCAGTGGGGCTAGCCACTGGCCATTATCTTGGGTCAAATTCGCCTGCTGTTGTTTATATGCAAAATTCTGGGCTGGGTAATGTGGTAAACCCGTTGACATCCCTCGCAGACACCGCTGTGTATAGCATTCCCATGCTCCTTGTTATTGGATGGCGTGGAGAGCCTGGGGTAAAAGACGAGCCCCAGCATGTCAAGCAAGGCCAGGTGACTGAGCAGCAACTTGATGTGCTGGGCATTCCCTATGTCATTATCGACGGACATTCTAATCTACACCAGTCTCTGCCGGGTGTACTAGCCCAAATGGCTCAGGAGTGTCGTCCTGTTGCGGTGCTCGTCAGAAAAAATACGTTTGACTCTTATAAAGATCCAACTTCGTCGCATTCTACTGTGCAAAGAGAAAGCTATCCGATGAACAGAGAGCAAGCGTTACAAGTATTGTTACCACTTATCTCTGCAGATGCCCTCATTGTGAGTACAACTGGCAAGACCTCTCGCGAGGTGTTCGAAATACGCAAAGCGCGAAATGAAAAAAATACTGATTTTTTGACGGTTGGTGGAATGGGGCATACTTCGTCCATAGCGATGGGAGTTGCAAAAGTAAATCCGGATAGACTTGTGGTTGCACTCGATGGCGATGGTTCAATGCTTATGCACATGGGGGCGATGGCAATCGCGGGAAGTAGTGGCTTAACCAATTTCATACACATCGTACTTAACAACGAGTGTCATGACTCTGTAGGAGGACAGCCAACCGTGGGAGGGGCAATCGATATAGAGCGCATTGCCATAGGCAGCGGATATAGCCAATACTTTGTTTGCAGCGACGAGCATACATTGCGTGAACGATGGCTGGAAATATCAAGCGCTAGCGCGAATTTGAGCAGTCCGGCTTTACTAGAAGTGAAAATAAGAAAAGGAGCAAGAGCAGATTTAGGGAGACCCACTTCAACACCTGCTGAAAATAAACAGGCCTTTATGCGCCATGCGCTTAGAGATTAATATGCAATCTGTGCTCAGTGACCTACCAGAGAACATAAAAACGAAACTAGTTGTTTCAGACGACTATTTGCCCTCGATAAACGAGCTTATCCATTCTAGCGACAACGTGCTTCTTATAACCAGTAACGGGTTTACAAAACGCGGATATGTTGATGAAATCACGGGTTACATAACGTGTAATGAAATTCATGTTATTGATGATGTAACACCAAATCCTGAGCTTGTTTATATAGATTCGCTTTATAAGCGATTTGCTGAATCAAACATATCTCACATTATCGCTTTCGGTGGTGGCAGCGTGATGGATACAGGCAAAGTATTATGCGGGATGCTAGATAATAAAAGGGTATCTGTGCATCAATTGTTAGAACAGCCTATTGAGCGTTTGCAGAGCATCGCACTCACTACTATTCCGACAACATCCGGAACGGGTGCTGAGATAACCCCTTTTGCCACGGTATGGGATTCAGTAAACGGAAAAAAATATTCTGTAGTGAATGTACAGGCTTCACATATTATTTTGCATCCACAACTCACCGTAGCGCTTCCTTACTTTGACACAATGGTAACCGCCCTTGATGCGCTTTCCCATGCCATTGAGTCACTGTGGAATGTGAAGCGAAACGCGCGTTCTATTTGTTACGCTCAACAGGCCATCACACTCATAAGTGATCATCTCCTTGTCACTCTCGATGAACCAACAAATTTAAAGGCTAGATCAGCACTTCAAAATGCGGCGTTTTTAGCAGGGTTAGCTATTTCAGAAACGAAAACTGCATTGGCTCACGCGCTTTCATACCCTATTACGTTGTCTTTTAACGTGCCACATGGACTGGCATGTAGCTTTACATTAGCAGCGTTAATAAAAAGAGTTGGGGCAGAGAGATTAAAGCTCACTCAAGAACAGGTCGATACACTGTTAACGTTGCTTAAATCACTTCAGCTTAATGACAAGGTGGCTAAGTATGCGGCAGTTTCTGAGTTGCTTGATGCCGTAGATCAAGACTTAGATCCATCAAGAGCAGGTAATTTTATTACTTCAGTCACACCTGATTTAGTTAAATCTGTCATTGAAGAAAGTATGAAATAAGCACTTAACGAAGGTAAACGCTATGAAAACGAAAACATTGCTGTTTGGTGCTGGTGCAAGTGCGAGAGCATTTATAATAAATTGCGCTGATAACAGGGAGTTTGTTGGAATAATAGACAACGACGGTAAAAAGAAAGGGCAGGTTATTGAGGGTGTTGTGGTATGCAGTCCCGATGAACTGAATCTTTTTGACTATAGCGAGATTGTTATCACAACCCAGTGGGCGACAGAAGTAGAGCAACAGCTTCTAACGGAACTAAATGTTCCATCTTATAAGATTAAGATCCCGCCTAAGCATCAATTAAAAAAACAAAAGCCGCCTTTTTACGACAAGCAATCCCGTGCTTTTGGTCGCGCCATCATTTGTGGTCTTTCTGATATTGCCACAGCTCGAAATGTCCCCTTAGTGTTAGATTTTGGTACTTTGCTTGGCATAGTTCGCGATGGCGATATTATTGAATGGGATGATGATATTGATATGTCGATTCCTGAAGGATATTTTGACGATACCATTGGTGTTATCGAAACTTTCATTCTTGAAGATAGAAGTGGCGTAAGCTGGACGTTAGAGAAAACTCGGGATAAAAATGGCAAAGGAATGGGCCTTGTTCTTATCTTTACCGATCCGAATAATGCCCTCTCAATTTTTAAAACTACTTTTAGCGTAAGAGAATTTGACGATGGCAAGTCTGTTCATTTACCTAGTCTTGGCATGTGGTTTGCTCCAGAGCATCATTTTCGTGAAGTAGAGACGATTGCTTGGCAGCGCTCAATTGTTCAAGTGCCAGCTCTTCCTGAAGCTTACTTAGAATTTGTATACGGCGAAGATTGGCATAAACCTAAGCAAAATATAACGTTTTCAGATTACGCCAATACTCAGCATGTCGAGTTTGATGATTTTATTGAAGCTGGATTGCGCGTTGAGTGATTCCTTTCCTAGTTAGTTGTAAAGCAGCAAATAAAAAACGAAAGAAATTTCAAAACCAGTCGATACTTTCATTATTGTGCGATGGGAAAAAGAAAAGTGTTTAGTGTTTTGAACGATTTAGTTTGCACTTCTTTGCGCAATATCAAACATAGATTAGGACAGTGAAACGTTTAAATATGAAAATTGTACCGGTTATTCTCGCTCGAGCAGACTCTACAAGGCTTCCTGGTAAAGTGCTTGCGCCCATTTATAGCGGGCGCTCCATTGTGCAGCACTTGTGTGAACAAGTTCATATTCTTGCTAGTGAGATAGACTGTATCGCCCCTCCTATTCTAGCGACCTCCCACCGAAAGCAAGACGATGAAGTGGGAAAGTTGGGAGAGTTGAACAATATTGAGGTACATCGAGGAGATTTACAGCCTCTTGTCCGGCTGTGCGAAATTGCCAGCAGCAAACAGAATGTATGGTTATGGCGCTTGAATGCTGACAGCCCTCTGATATTATTCCCGCTAATAAAGCATGTTGCTGATATTAAGAATAAAATTAATAGTTCTACACCACTTGTAACGAATTTAGTGAATAGAACTTTTCCTTACGGTATTTCACTTGAAATGTTTCGCTCTAGCTGGCTGAACAACTTGAAAGAAACACGATTTACACAAGATGAGAGTGAAAATATTACCCACATTAAAGATAGGCTAGATGAATCGGATATATATAGTGTTGAGGCTAATGATTTAGGCATAAGCTCTTTTCAATCAACTGTTCGTCTTACTATCGACTACGACTATGACGCCGATTTTTTCAATTCGCTTTGGAACAAGCGGGCTTTTGTTAGCACGGAGATTGGAAGCATCGAGCGAATCACTTACGCTTACAAAGAACGACAAAAATTATGAGATATAATATTTATCATATATGCCCTTTCGGGCACGGCTTCAACATTGGCAACTTTCTCATTCAACAAGCAGTGAGACGAATTGTTGAGCGTCATTGTAATGGAGGGGTTAATTTTATAACTATCCCCGCTGCTGGTTTCGGAGCGAAGTCTGGCTTAACAAAAAAGACCATTTACGACATAAACCAGACTGCGTCGGGTGTCATTATAGGTGGCGGTAATCTGTTCGAGAATGGCGAGATTGAATTTGATAAGGGGGCGCTGAGGGCGTTGAGGAAGCCGATGCTAGTTTATTCGTCCTCATACGGCCATATTTACGGCCCGGATCTTTCTTACGTCAGACGCACTGATGCTATCAACGATAATGAGTTGGTTACGTTGCTAGAGCACGCAGATGTTGTGCTTTCAAGAGATCAAGCAACATACAATCATATCGAATCTTTAATGCGCCATCCCGACCATTTGGTGGGAGGATGCCCCTCCGTCTACATTTCTGACTTAGCGAATACCGAGTTTTCAAAAGGAGAACAGGACGAGAATCGATTCCCCCTTTTAGCGGTGCGTAATCCAGAACAAATGAATATTCCTCTTTCACAAAAGATGAAAATTCACCACTTATCAGAGCAGTGTATTGAGTTGATGGAATCGCGCTCCAATGAAAAAGTAAAGGTACTATGTAACGACCAGCGAGATATTGAGTACGCGATGTCTTTTGGTAAAGAAATTTTATATACCAGTGACGTTTACGAGTATTTCAATATTCTCAATAATGTAGAGCTTGCGGTTTCGTTTAGGGTGCACACCAGTTTACCGCTGTGGTCGCTAGGAAGGCCAACGTTGAACCTCTCTTATGATGAGCGTTCAGAAAGTCTCATAAAAACGTTAGATATGGAAAAATGCGATCTCAATATTATTGAGCGTCGCGATTCGATTAAAGATGATTTGAAGAATCACATTGAAAATATGCCGGATTCAGTGTCAATACCTCCTCGCTGGGATGAGTTACACGACATTCAGGTTAAAGGTATAAACCGTTTCCTAGACAAATTGAGGCCCGTAAAATGAAAATAATTGCAGAAGCAGCGATGAACCATTTCGGGTCCGTGCCACTTTTGTGGGAAAACACCAAAATTGCCTTGGATGCTGGCGCTGATTACGTAAAGTTCCAGTTAATTAAAGATGAGACGCTGTATGCGCCTGGTGAGTATGAATATGGTACCTATAACATTGATGATGTTCGGTGGCTGAGGCATCATTCTCGAGTTCCCCATGATCAATATAAGGCAATTGCAGAGAGGGCTTCTCAAAAAGCCGGTTACCGATGCGTTACATCTACACCATTTGATTTGGCGTCATTAGACGAGTTATTAGAAACCAACCCGCCTTTTATCAAAATAGCGAGTGGCGATAATAACTATAATGAATTACTGGCAGCCGCCGGGAAAAGCGGTTTCCCTGTTATCATTTCTACCGGCATGTCAACGATTGAGCAAATTGACCAGTCTGTAGAGCAGTTACTAAAACATACGTCAAATATCGTATTAATGCATTGCGTTGCAGAGTATCCGCATGATCTAGAAAACTCCATGCTTGGCAGTATACCTTTCCTTAAATCACGTTATAACGTCCCTATCGGGTTCTCTGATCATTCTGAAGGATATGGGGCCGCGGTTCTCGCTGCTTCTATGGGGGTTGAATGGATAGAAAAGCATTTCTCTTTGTCTCCAGCTAATGGCGGGCTAGATGTAAAACACTCTCTCGATGGTGAACAGCTGCAGACTTTTTGTAAAATGGTTAAGCAAACTAAAGCGGCACTCGAGGGAGTGCGTTCAGAGCCAACAGACGCTGAACTATATACGGCAAAGCGTGCAAGAAGAGGTCTGTATTTCAATACTGATTTACCAAAGGGGCACATTATAACAAAGGAAGATATTGTCTTCTTGCGTCCTGAGAGAGACTTCGCTTTAGAAGGATTAGAGAAAGTGCTAGGTAGAAAGCTGCTGAATGAAGCGGTTGCAGGGACACCAATTAAAAAGTCTGATATCTAATGAACACTAGTGTGAATGCCCTTATTGTCGCTGAAATTGGAAAACAAGTAGGATGGGGGCATGTGGCACGTGCACATATATTAAAAACTCTGCTGTCTCCATACATTGCAGTAACGGTGAAGGTAGTTAATCGTGAGCCTTGGGATTCAACGATACTCGCCGAGGAATTTGCTCTTAAGGAATTAGTCGATGCGGATATCGCGTTTCTTGATGGTTTGTCACTTAAGTACGAGTCAGATCGTTTTATTAAAGCGCCTAGTAAAATCTCGCTTTCATACATATCCGATGTGAATGATGTTGTAGATCTCGTTGTAGCTCCAGCTCTAAACGGTATGCCGACACAATCTCACTTTATAACAGATTTATCTGCGATGCTGTGTAATAACCCCTGTGCTGGCTCGGTATTAGACGCCGAGCGAGTACTGGAAAGCAAAATTGTGGGAGTGTGTATGGGTGGTGGAGATGCTGATGGCGTCGCGCCTGAAATAGTGAATGCAATTGAGCGTAGAGGGTTTGAAGCATTTATGTATCCTACATCGTCAATGCAGAAGGTTTCTCTTGACGCATTTTTAAAGCGAAAATTATTGGGGACAGAGCATCAGCCATTTCCATATGCATCGATGAAGCATTGCCATACTGTAATTTGTCAAGGTGGCTTGAGCGCCGTTGAACTCGCGTTAATGGGAATGCCTACTGTTATTAGGCGTAGAGAACAATTTAGCGACGCATACCGCTTTTTGCACGATCACGGTTGCGCCTTACCTACAAATTTGAACTCAATATCTGAAATAGTCAACGGTGTTGAAAAGATTATTCAAGACACTGTTTTGTGGCGTGGGATGTCAAGGGCAGGGTCAGTGTTGAACGCGCGACTGAGTGAATCTTTTTGGTTATCACTAGTTAATAATATAATGAGAAAATGACAATGAAAGAATGCCGATTTTGCAATGGAACAGATTTAAAAGTATGGACCGGAAAATACTATCGTTGTAACGACTGTCTTTATATTTGCACTGTACCGGCTCCTTCTACAGAAGAAATAGATGCGCATTATGCAAATTACCACGAACAAAATCATCAAGCATCTGAAACTAAAAATAAAGCAAGGGCAATTTCTTATATCCAAGAGATTGACTGGATAAAACGACAAACTAATAGACCGCTGAAAGGGCCTGTTTTCGATTATGGGGCGTCTGGCGGATATTTTTTGGATGCGTTGGTCGAGCATGGTGGTATCAACACAGATGTTGCTTTTGGGGATGACTTATCACCCGGCGCAAGAGAAACTCTGGCGCAAAAAGGTTATCGACTTCCTATCGAAAGTGCGGAAAAGGGCGAAATGCAGTTGGTTGTTTTACGCGGCGTACTAGAGCACGTTTTAGATTTTAGAACGTTGCTTAAAGAGCTTACCTCATTGGTAGCAGATGATGGGTACTTTTTTATAACGGCCACGCCTGATTCGAGCTCAACACTTGCAAATGTTTATCGCGAAAAGTGGGTGCAACATCATTACCCAAGTCACTTCCAGCATTTTTCTTCAGCTCTTGTAGATCAGCTATTCGCAGAGCTTGGCTTCACGTTGGCTGACCACGTTGACCTTTACAAAGAATCAGTCTATCGCTCTGATAGTGATGACAGTAACTGGTTAGCCGTTATTCAACATGACAAACCAGGACAAAAACACGCTTATTGGGGGTCGATGATGACTAGGCTTTATAAGCGGTTTTAATCGCGTAATGGGGTTTCACTCTCAAGAAATCAAAAAATAGGTTCACATTTTACAACGAGTAAACCTGCATTCTTTTCGAGTAATATTGATAAATAATGTTGAGAAAGGCAAGGTCAGTGACATAGCTGCTCCTTGTTTTTTTGACTTTTAGTTCAGGGTTGAAAAGTGCTTCTGGTATTTTGAAAGATGCAACGTTTAATCCTTTCTGAAACTTCGCAATATTCCATAAGGAGGTCGATAAAAAGCCACAGATGGTGTGTGGTGGGTTAGGTATGCTAGTAACATAGTTTTCCGCAGTGTCTATTGTATCTACTATGTTAAAACCCTCCATCGATGTCAGCTTATTCAGAAATGCAGAATCCTCCCTTGGGTGCGGTAAATACGTCACTTCTTTGCCATCGTAAAATGATTTCACATTGAGCAAGCATCTTAGATAATCTTCATCTGTCATATGTTTTATTTTCACAAACGGTTGACCAATAAATAGCACTTTGTCTTTGTCTGTTTCATCGTGTGAATAACACAATCGAGTCATCTTATTATTCACAACATTGAAATAGTCGCAGCTTAGATAGTCGAAAACGGTGAAAAGGTTATACTTGATGGGTGCTAACTTCCACAAGTTATGTTTCCTTTTCACTTGCTCTATTTCGTTCTGGCGTATCACAGATTTACTCACTGACATGTCAAAATAGATACCGTTTTCCATTAAACTATGGACGGCAAGCAAGGTGCCTGTACCATCATCCATGAGAAACGTTGATTCGATGCGCAAAGAATTAACAATGTCGACAAAAATGTATAGGCGAGCATCTGCAAAAAAAACAAGTTCAAAATTTTGCGCCTTTAGAAAGGGAATATGCTGCGCATACGCGTTAGTTCCTTTTTCAATGTCGAAGTCATCTCTAATGCAGTAAATTTTTTTTGCGTTAAGAGGGAGTATTCTCTCCATCATAAGACGCCACTTTTCGTTTCGGTTACTCGTTACGATGAAAAACGTAATTTCTGCTATCTCAAATTGTTTAATAGCTTCTAGGGCATTGATTACGTGCAGTGGTGTTTGAACGAGAAATAGTGCAGATTTACCCATCAATTAACATTCCAGTGATTATTGCTTATGCATTAGTGTTTGGACGACGAATTAGAAATTATTACCAATAATTGCAGGTACTTAGTGTTCTACTCATTGTTATTCTAGTTTTTAAACGTATTAATTACTATACCTGCGTCTACAGTTTGTGGTGTAGAAAAAAACAGCAATCATGCTATACTATTATTAGTAAAAGTTTTAAATTGGCTGCGTCAATATTCAGGAGGCGGTAAGCTATGCAAATCAATAATGACGGCGTTTCATCATTACTAGGTCAAGTACAAGAAAAGCAAAACAATCTTTTCGAGAAACTCGCCTCTGGCAAAAAGGTTAATAATGCGCTGGATGACGCGTCTGCACAACAAATCATCGACCGTTTAACCTCCGAAGTTGAAGGTAATCGTCAAGCCGTCAATAATGTGTATGACGGTATTTCAGTGGCGCAAGTAGCAGAGGGCGGATTAGGCAGCATTAATTCCGACGTCGACAGAATTCGCGAGCTTACTATTCAGTCAGGCAATGGCATTTTAAGCGCAGGCGATCGCCGCTCTATTCAGTCTGAAATTACTCAGCTTCAAGAAAACATCTCACAAACCATTGAGCAGACAAATTTTGCTGGTAAGCCTTTGTTATCCGATAACGGTTCGTTAAATTTTCAGGCAGGTGCAAGCTCTGAACAATCCATCAGCGTGCAGACTCAAGACATTGCTGCGCAACTAAGTGGTGTACTCAGCATCGATATTACTTCGGGAACGAGCGTAAATGATGCATTATCTGCTGCCGATTCCGCGCTTGAAATAATTGGTGGCGCTAGAGGCGATCTCGGTGCAACGCAAAATCGTTTTGAGAGTGCAGCGAGAACACTAACACAATCTAATGTAAACACGGCTGAGGCCCGCAGCAGGATCCAAGATCTTGATTTTGCACAAGCGTCTTCGCAGCGTGCGTCTAACGATGTTCAATCACAAGCCGCACTTTCCGTACAGGCACAGGCTAATCAGCAGCAAGGCCAGGTATTGGCATTGCTTAATTAATCAATTCTGTATTTAAATTAACCTATTGGTTCTAATTTCTACAAATTAACCGAAAGAAGCAGGGTAACCTGCTTTTTTTATTGCTATATTTCCGCAAACATCGGTTGCAGAGTTAACTTTTACAGTTACACTTTGCTTATGCGCTACACTATAAATAATAACCGAGCGTCATTGGGGAATAGATGAAGGACATATTGCTGGTTAGTGATAATCAGGAACTCATTCAAAACTTAGAAACGATAGTCACTTTCATGGGCGAACCGTGTTTGTCGCGAGGGTTTGATGATTGTGATTCGTACCTGTCTTCTGCCGGCGCCGATGCTGTACTTATCGATTACACATCAGCTGCTACAGTAAACAAGTTGGTCGCAAAGTTTCCCCACATCCCTTTTGTTGCACTAGTACACAATGAAGGTGAAGCCAACGTTAATTGTAATATGGTTAGCGTTATCAGCACGCCACTGACCTACCCAGTATTAACCCAAGCCATTCATCGCTGCCAAGAGTACGCGCGACGAAAGCCTAACTTATCGAAATCCGCAGGTACGAAAACACGGCTTTTCCGAAGTCTGGTGGGCAAGAGCGAGCAAATTCAAATTGTACGGCGCTTAGTTGAGCAGGTGGCTCCTACCGATGCCACGGTACTCATACTCGGTGAGTCAGGCACGGGTAAAGAAGTCGTTGCTCGAAATGTACATTTTTTCTCTGAACGTAAAGACGGCCCGTTTATTCCTGTGAACTGCGGTGCTATTCCAGGAGAACTTTTAGAAAGTGAACTCTTTGGGCATGAGAAAGGCGCTTTCACCGGAGCGATTAGTGCCAGAAAAGGTCGTTTTGAACTCGCAGAAGGCGGTACCTTGTTTCTCGATGAAATAGGCGATATGCCCCTTCAAATGCAGGTAAAGTTGCTTCGTGTACTGCAAGAGAAAACATTTGAACGAGTAGGCGGAACCAAGCCCTTAAAATGCGATGTTCGCATTGTGGCCGCTACGCACCGTGATTTAGAGACGATGATAAGCCAGGATAAATTTCGTGAAGACTTATATTATCGGCTCAACGTGTTTCCAATTGATAGCCCCGCCTTGCGCCAACGAAAAGACGATATCCCACTATTGCTGCAAGAGATCAACAGCCGTATAAAAGTCGACGGTGTTGATGGGGTTCGTTTTACCGAACGAGCAATTTCATCGCTTATGGAGCATGAGTGGGCAGGTAATGTTCGAGAGCTCTCCAACTTAGTAGAGCGACTTACCATTCTTTACCCTGGCCACATTGTGGATATAAGCGATCTCCCCGAAAAGTACCAGCATGGTGATGCTGTTGCCTATGAGCCAGATTACCCTGAAGAAATACTCGAACGCGAAGCATTTAATACCTTATTTGCGGAATCTGCTGCGCGGGAGCAACTCGAAGACCAAGAAGAGGCTACAGAGACTACCCAAGACAACTTTATTTCTTCTACGTTGCCGGAAGAGGGGGTTAATCTTAAAGAATATCTGTCAGAGCTTGAAGTAAAACTCATTCGCCAAGCGCTAGAATGTCAAGAATGGGTAGTGGCTAGAGCCGCAGATAAGTTAGGAATGCGCAGAACCACGTTAGTGGAGAAAATGCGTAAATACGATATCCAACGTACTGAGGATGCCTAACGTCAGGTATTTGACGTCATTGTTGTTATCAAAATTTCGTGCTAAGTCTTTGAAAGTATTGTAAAAGTAAAACTGGCACGTCTTCTGCTTTAGTTAAGCCATATTTCGTTAACGTCTGCAATTTGACGAGGGTTATATGGCTTACGACGGCTCACAAACAAATTCCGAATACGCTGCTTCACGCTTTGTTTTTAATGGTTCGAAAAGCGAAGATAGTCCAGCCATCTCTTTCACAGAGGTCAACTTTCCTGTAAGAGACGAGTTTAAGTCAGAACATCGTTTTGAAGACGCAAAAGACGACGAAAAAGCGCAGAAGGCTGCAGCTAATACAGCCCCATCCTCTGAAGAAGTGAATTCGCTTAGACTTCAAGCAAGCCGCCTAGAGCATCTTCTTCAAGTCATGCCCGCAGGTGTTATCGTTCTTGATGGCAAGGGCATTGTGCGCCAGGCTAACGACCAAGCCAAAAATCTACTCGGCGAGCCTCTTGAAGAAGAAATTTGGCGACGTATCATCACCCGCTCCTTTAAGCCAAGAGCCGATGACGGCCATGAAGTATCACTCGTTGATGGACGCAGAGTTAAGCTGTCAATAACACCTCTTGATAATGAACCAGGCCAACTTATTGTCATCACTGACTTAACTGAAACGAGAGAGCTTCAGGCTCGGGTAAGTCACATGCAGCGGCTATCCTCGTTAGGAAAAATGGTTGCCTCGTTAGCGCATCAGATACGAACGCCGTTATCAGCGGCGGTACTGTATGCATCTAACCTAACTCGCAAAAATTTGCCCGAAAATGCCTCGCAACAGTTTGCCTATAAGCTAACTGACCGTCTTAAAGAGCTAGAGAGCCAGGTCAACGACATGCTGTTGTTTGCAAAGTCAGGTGAGCAGCAGGTGGTAAGTGAAATTACACTGCCAGAACTGTTTACGGCCTTAGAGTCAAATGCCCACGCGATGACGTCGCAGGAGCAACAAACGTTGGTATTCAAAGGTTTTGACAGCACAGCGTCAATTACTGGTAACTTAACGGCGCTGCAAGGTGCGTTACTCAACCTTATACATAACGCCAGTCAGGTAACCCCTAAGGGCTTCGAGATAATCGTAGAAGCAAAGCTAGATAAAGGTTCTTTGATAATTGAAGTCACAGATAGTGGCACTGGCGTGCCAAACGCCATCAAATCAAAAATATTCGAACCCTTCTTCACCACTAAAACTCATGGCACAGGTCTGGGATTAGCGGTCGTTAAGTCGGTTATCAATGCACATGACGGTGTGTTAAATGTCGGTGATGCAGAAAGTGGTGGCGCATGTTTCAGTGTTAGCTTGCCGTGTAAAACCCACAACATGCTGACTAACGTCGCGTAAATTCAGAGGAGAATATCAATGTCTAAAACTACTATTTTGATTGTTGAAGATGACGCAGGTTTACGCGAAGCACTGTTTGACACCTTACTGCTTGGTGACTATGACGTGATTGATGCTGATTGCGCTGAGTCTGCTCTTATGATTCTGTCTGCTAAAAAGATAGATTTGGTGGTAAGTGATATTCAAATGGGTGAAATGAGTGGGCTCACGCTGCTAAAAAACATTAAAGCAAAATATCCAAGCATGCCGGTGCTGTTGATGACAGCCTATGCGACCATTGATGATGCAGTCCAAGCCATGCGAGATGGCGCCACTGACTACTTATCAAAGCCATTTGCACCAGAGGTGCTGTTAAACCTGGTAGGTCGATATGCACCAGCGCAAAAAATAGAGTCGCGAACGCCTATCGTTGCCGATCCATCGAGTATTAAGCTACTTGAGCTTTCTCGAAAAGTGGCAAAATCTGAAGCGACTGTGATGGTGCTAGGACCAAGTGGTTCGGGTAAAGAAGTTATTTCTCGCTACATTCACGACCAATCTAACCGCAGTGAAGCGCCATTTGTGGCAATTAATTGCGCCGCTATTCCAGAAAATATGCTCGAGGCCACTTTATTTGGCTATGAAAAAGGGGCATTTACCGGCGCGGTTCAAGCCTGCCCTGGTAAATTTGAGCAAGCTCAAGAGGGGACCTTGCTACTCGATGAAATTACCGAGATGGACTTAGCGCTACAAGCCAAGCTTTTACGGGTTTTGCAAGAGCGTGAAGTGGAAAGGTTGGGTGGTCGAAAAACAGTAAAATTGAATGTGAGAGTTATTGCCACGAGTAACCGAGACTTACGTAAGGCGGTTGATAACGGCGAATTCAGAGAAGATTTATACTACCGATTAAATGTTTTCCCTATTGAGTGGCGTCCACTATCAGAGCGCCCAGGTGACATAGTGCCTTTGGCCGAACATCTTATTACCCGCCACGCAAGCCAGCAAGGGTTGGGCAACATTAGGCTGAGTGCGGCAGGGCGCAGTAAACTATCTCAATATCAGTGGCCGGGAAATGTACGAGAGCTTGAAAACGTGGTACAGCGAGCGCTTATTTTATGTGAAAACGGTGAGATAGATTCTAGCGATTTAATGATAGATGAAAGTGTATCTCTTACTGCGGATACGCCTATCTCATCAGAAACAAATGAAGACAGTCACCTAGGCTCAGAGCTGCGGTATCAAGAACACCAAATTATTTTGGATACATTGGCGTCGTGTAATGGAAAACGCAAAGACGTGGCTGAAAAGCTTGGTATAAGCCCTCGTACCCTTCGCTATAAGTTGGCACGTATGCGCGACGATGGTATCGAAGTACCAGCCTAGCGTTACTCAGGACTTTTTGACAAAAAAGACTAACAAAAAATACCGTCGCCATTAATGACATTTTTGGTGGCGGTTTTTTGTTGCCATTAGTCAAAACTCTTCTCCACACTACGTCATTATTTTGGCTTCTTAAGTTTAATTGTTTTAAGTGTCTGATTTTTATTGCTTTAAATTGGGTTGAAAACTTGGCAAGCCCTTTGCAAATCCTCCCTTATATAATAAATATGTGACCGACAATCGTCGCAATTCATTGATTCTTAGGAGTGGTTATGGACGTTAAAGCCAACAGCTTGTACCAAGAAATGCAAAGTATGATTGGGCAAACTCGTCTTCCAGTTAACGAGCTACAACCCTCAAATGGGCTGCAACCTAGCAATGAGATAAACACATCTGCAAGTGATTTCTCCACAATGCTTAAACACGCTGTCGATGGCGTTAATGATATGCAGTTAGAATCCAAAACTATGCAGCAACGCTTTGAAATGGGCGATCCAAACTTGAGCCTTGCTGAAGTCATGCTTGCGAAAGAAACCTCAGGCATTGCGTTCGAGGCAACGGTTCAGGTACGCAATAAAGTACTTGAAGCATATAAAACAATCATGAACATGCCGGTGTAGGTGGAGTAGGTTATGGCTGAGGCAACAGGCACAAATTTATCTATCCCAGATCAAGGGAATGGAATGGATGGCGAGCCGGAAAACAAATCAGGCTTTATGGACACCCTAGGCAGCGCCGACATGATGCGTCAAGTGGCGTTAGTCGTTGTATTAGTCATCTGCGTGGCAATCGCTATCTTCATTTTCATGTGGTCGCAAGAGGCAGATTATCGGCCGCTAGCCAAAATGGAAACTCAAGAGTTAATTGAAACCCTTGATTACATGGACGCCAACCAAATTGATTATAAGCTTGAGGGCAACACGGTATACGTAAGAACCGATGAGTTTCAAACCATCCGGCTAGGTATGACGCGACAAGGTCTAAATAACCCTACTGAGACCGGTACAGACATCATCATGCAAGATATGGGGTTTGGTGTTAGTCAGCGGGTTGAAATGGAGCGTCTTAAGCATGCTCGCGAGCAGCAGATTGCATCAACCATTCAGGATATGTCGAGTATTCAAAAAGTACGTGTTTTGCTGGCTATGCCTAAAGAAAATGTATTTGCGCGAAGAGAGAAAAAAGCGTCCGCTACGGTAGTACTAACCGCTAAGCGAGGCTCAGTTATCACTGGCGAAGAAGTTGATGCAGTGGTGGATATTGTTGCATCAGCAGTACAAAACCTCGACCCATCAAAAGTAACAGTCACCGACAGCAATGGACGGCTACTCAACTCTGGCTCACAAGATTCATTAAGTGCACGGGCTAGAAAAGAATATGAAATTGAACGTCAGCGCGAGCAAGAATATTTAGAAAAAATTGATGCCATACTTATCCCAGTATTGGGCATCGGTAATTATACTGCCCAAGCAGACGTATCGATGGATTTTACCGCGATGGAGCAAACTCAGCGTAGCTACAATCCAGATTTACCCGCAGTACGAAGCGAAATGATTATGGAAGAAAACAGCGTTGGCGGCGGTGTAGGCGGCATTCCTGGCGCGCTTTCTAATCAGCCACCACTCGATTCTAATATTCCTGAAAATGCCACTGGTACAGCAAGTCAACAAACCGTGCCTGGACGCACCGCAAAAGAGTCAACACGTAACTATGAACTCGATACCACAATCAGCCACACTAAAAAGCAATCTGGCGTTATCCGCAGATTAAGTGTGTCTGTGGCGGTAGATTATACCCAAGTGGCGGGCGAAGATGGCACAATGACACCGTCACCTCGCAAACAAGAAGAAATACTCAACATTCGTCGATTACTACAAGGTGGTGTAGGTTTTGACGTTACGCGGGGAGACTCTCTTGAAGTGGTGAGTGTACCTTTCATGCGCATGGATACGGGTGAAGTTGAGGATATCCCACTGTGGAAGGATCCAGAACTTCTTCCTATTATTAAGCTCATTATTGGTGGATTGGTTATAATAGTACTGATCATCTTTGTTATCCGCCCAATGTTACGTCGCTTGATCAACCCAGATGAAACGAAAGAGGTTGATGACTTCGATGCTGACGAAGGTTTAGATTTAGGCGACGATACCATTAGCATGCTGTCGACAGATTTCGACGAGGGGCAAGTTGGCTTTGCCGCAGATGGCTCGCTTATGCTGCCTGATCTACACAAAGACGAAGATGTATTAAAAGCCGTACGTGCCCTAGTTGCGAACGAACCTGAATTATCAGCCCAAGTTGTGAAGGGCTGGTTGATGCAAGACGAGTAGTGAGAAAATATTATGGCCGAAGAACTTGCCAACGTTGAAGACCAGTCCTACGACGTCAGTAAATTAGAAGGCGTTGAAAAGGCAGCAATATTGCTTTTGAGCTTGTCTGAAGAAGATGCCGCGCAAATACTTAAGCACTTAGAGCCAAAGCAGGTACAAAAGCTCGGCAGTGAGATGGCGAAAGTCGATGATATGACACAAACCAAAATCACGGCGGTGCACAAGCATTTCATTGAAGAGATTCAAAACTACAGTACCATCGGGTTTCAGAGTCAAGACTTTGTTAAGCGAGCACTTACTGCGGCCCTTGGCGAAGACAAAGCCGCCAATCTTATTGATCAAATACTCATGGGAAGCGGTGCGAAAGGCCTCGATTCACTTAAGTGGATGGACTCCAAGCAGGTGGCCAGCATTATTCGAAATGAGCACCCGCAAATACAAACTATTGTGCTGTCTTATTTAGAGCCGGAACAAAGTGCAGAGATTTTGGCTCAGTTCCCAGAGAAAGTGCGGTTAGACCTCCTTATGCGTATTGCTAATCTTGAAGAAGTACAGCCTGCAGCCTTACAAGAGCTTAATGAGATTATGGAGAAACAGTTCGCGGGTCAGGCCGGAACACAAGCTGCGAAAATGGGCGGTTTGAAGTCTGCTGCCAATATCATGAACTACCTAGATACCTCCATTGAAGGGCAGCTAATGGATGCAATACGCGAGCAAGACGAAGAAATGAGTCAGCAAATTCAAGACTTGATGTTCGTTTTCGACAATTTAATCGATGTTGATGACAAAGGTATTCAGGCTATTCTTCGCGAAGTGCAGCAAGACGCTCTACTTAAATCAATTAAAGGTGCAGATGAAGAGTTGAAAGATAAGATCATGCGCAACATGTCAAAACGTGCGGCGGAAATGCTTAACGATGACCTTGAGGCGCTCGGTCCGGTGCGTATCTCTGAAGTTGAAGTGGCGCAGAAAGAGATTCTTTCAGTGGCCCGTCGACTTTCTGACTCTGGCGAAATTATGCTTGGCGGCGGTGGCGGCGAAGAGTTCTTGTAGTAGTGCCTTTCAATACTGATTTGCCTTCAAATACTGTTGCCTTCAAATACTGGGAAAAATGATGTCTACGAACAAAGGCTTTAGTGAAAGCGAAGCAAGCGATGCTAAAAAATGGGACCTGCCATTTGTCGAAGATGCCAGTGCGAAAAAAAATGACGGCACAACTAATGCCTTAAATCGTCGCTCAGACTGGAAGTATGAGCCCCCAGAAGAAGTAGAAGAAATTGCTCCGCCAACTGCGGATGAAATTGAGGCTATTCGTCAAGCAGCATTTGATGAGGGGATGAGCGATGGAAAGGCTGCCGGCTATGAAGAAGGAAAAGCCCAAGGGCTAGAAGAAGGACTTCAAGAAGGCCGTGAAAAAGGCCACGCAGAAGGGTTGGCCCAAGGCCTAGAAGAGGGGCAGTCTAAAATAGCGACGCAGACTGAGCAATGGCAGATGCTTGTTGATAAGTTACATGATCCACTCTCCCAAGCGAATGATGAGACCCGCGACCAGCTAGTGAAGCTGGCAGTTACCCTAGCCAAAGCGGTCATTAAAACTGAAATTAATACGAACAAAAACGTGATTGTACAGGCTCTTAGCGAGGGCATAAAAGCGTTGCCCATCAATCAAAACGAATACCAAATACATTTACACCCTGACGATATCACTATTGTGAACGAGCATTTTTCTGAAGAGGAAGTGGAGAAAAAAGGGTGGAATTTAATCGCCGCGCCAAACATGGAGCGAGGGGGATGCGACATCGTGACAACGCAAAACGCAGTGGATGTTTCTGTTGAACGACGCTGTCGAGAAGTGATTGATCGCTTTCTATTAAACCAAGGTTTGAACGATGACTAGTCCTTGGCACAATCACTTTGAATCACTGACCAAGCAGGTGGCATCGGTACCAATCGTTGCGGCGGGTAAGCTTGTTCGGGGTATTGGATTAACGCTTGAAGCAGTAGGGTGTCAACTTCCCGTCGGAAGCCAGTGTTTAGTGCAAACTATAGAAGGTGAAATTGAAGCCGAAGTAGTAGGGTTTGGCGATGACATTACGTATTTAATGCCTACCGAAGCGGTTAGAGGCATTGTTCCCGGTAGTAGAGTGATGCCTTTGAATCGACAGGGTGGTTTACCCGTGGGAATGGGATTATTAGGCAGGGTAGTTGATGGTAACGGTCAGCCGCTCGATGGCCTTGGTGAAATTGAAGCTGAGCATCGTGCTCCCACCACGCGTCCTCCAATGAACCCGCTTATAAGACGACCTATTAATGCTGCCATGGATGTAGGCGTTCGCGCTATCAATGCGCTAAATACGGTAGGGGTTGGACAGCGCATGGGCTTATTCGCCGGCAGTGGCGTGGGTAAAAGTGTGCTGTTAGGAATGATGACAAGAGGCTGCGAAGCGGACGTTGTGGTCGTTGGCCTAGTGGGAGAGCGTGGACGAGAAGTGAAAGAATTTATTCATGATATTCTCACCGAAGAAGAGCGTCAGCGCGCAGTAGTAGTCGCTGCACCAGCGGATACATCACCGCTAATGCGACTAAAAGGCTGTGAAACCGCAGTAACAATAGCAGAGTATTTTCGCGACAAGGGAATGAAAGTGCTGCTTTTAATCGATTCCCTCACGCGTTATGCCATGGCGCAGCGTGAAATAGCATTAGCCGTGGGAGAGCCGCCGGCAACAAGAGGCTATCCACCTTCCGTGTTTGCGCGGTTGCCAGCATTGGTAGAGCGAGCCGGCAACGGGAGTGAAAAGCAGGGATCAATCACTGCGTTTTATACAGTGTTAACAGAAGGTGATGATTTACAAGACCCAGTAGCAGATGCCGCAAGAGCTATACTTGATGGCCACGTAGTGCTATCTCGTTCATTGGCAGACAGTGGGCATTATCCCGCCATTGATATTGAAGCGTCCATTAGTCGAGTGATGCCGCAAGTTGTGAGTGAAGAGCATCAATTAATGGCCAGACGCATTCGTCAGGTTTATTCTCAATACAAACAAAATCAAGATCTCATCTCAATTGGTGCATATGCGAAAGGGTCTGACCCTCGTATTGACTTAGCCATTAGGGCAGAACCTGCCATTAACGCTTTTTTGCAGCAGGGCATGAATCAAGTATTAGCTTATGACGAAAGCCTAGAAGGTATGGCAGCACTCGCGAAAGGGTTAGGATAATGTCGAAACAATTAGAGCGGTTGGCTGAGTTTGAAAAGGAAAAAGAGCAGCGAGAGGCGCGGTTTTATCAGCAGGCACAGCTTAATGTGAATCAGCAAAAGCAAAAGCTATCTAGTTTAGAGCAATATCGCGTCGATTATATTAAGGGTATACAACAAACCGGACAGTCTGGTGTCACTGCCACTTACTACCAACAGCATCTGTCATTTGTGGGCAAGCTCGACAAAGCATGCGAACAACAAATGCACATTATTGGCCAAGCAAAAGTGGCCGCAGACCAACGCAAGCAAATGTGGCTTAAACAGCAGCAGAAGGTAAAAGCGGTCACGCTTTTACTTGATAAAAAGCGAATAGCAAAAGAGCAAAAAGAGGCGAAGGCCGAGCAGGCCATGATGGATGAGTTTGCCACGCAGCGATTTATTCGCTCAAAGCGTTCCGTGTTTTAATCTATATTCCCGCAAACCTTGCTAATCCAATTTCAATCCTAATGACTTACCAAATCGGCTCTCAACCCCGTGGCCTTCAGCTTTATATCTCAAGTGGAATAATTCCTTTGTTTATTTTTTTGTGCTGACGCTAAAAATCTATTGGCGCGGCCTTTGCTAAGTCTATTAATAGTCCACGGATTTTAAGAATACGAAGCAAGGCTAAGCGAAGTTATTAGCTCCATTGAAAAACAAATAGTAACAAAGCGCATCGTTTGGAACGTTTATTGCTTTTTCTGTTATTGGGTATCGCTAATCATGGCGAAGAAAGCAAGAAAGACCATTAGGCCTTTACACCGTTGTTAATGCAAATCGTAGGTTTAAAAATACCTTTATAAAAAAGGATGTTGTTAAAGGGTTTAACTTACATGTAGTTACATTTTTATTTGCGTACATACAACGATATAACTTTTTAGATTACTGGCTTTGCCGGTGAACGTGTAGGACGGTAGAAAATCATGCAACAAGTTGCCGCAAATAAAACAGACATTGCCGCATTGCCCTTCTCGGCATCTTCCACAGCAAAAGCGGTGGGGTCAGGCCTAGACAGTCATGCTCAGGGACAAAATAGCGACGCCTTTAATAGACTTTACCAAGAGGCAAAAAATGCTGGTCGTGACTTCGTATTAAATGGCAACTCCGCTAATTTGGAAAAGGGAAGCCCACCTGTACACACTAATTTACCTAAAAATGACGATGAGCCGAGCAATTCTACTCATCCACTTTCGCAAAGCCCCTCGCACAAAAAACTGGGTACTTCCGACGGCACTGACTCCTTATCACCTAGCAATGAAGGCATTTCGATAGTTCAAGAGCAGAAAGGTTTATCGATTGATAAGGAAGAGTCTTTAGTCATCGGGCCGGTGATAGATAAACAAATCATTATTGGCCCTGATGGCAAGAAAGTGTTGTCAGAGCCCGTCACTGGTGAGCCTGCTCCAGAACCGGATTGGATAGCACTCGTTGAAGGCATCACTAAAAATGGATTTGGACAGACTGCTAGCGACAGCAGCACGCAAGTTGGCAGCGATGAAGGGATTGGTAGTACTAGCAACAGCACTCAGGCTATGAATGCCGAGGGGCTAGACGACAGTAACGGCGTTATTGATGCAGTTTCTGAATTAATGTCTCAGTTACAGTCTATGAAAGAGAACGATGTAGCCTCTAATCAAACCTTAGCTGATAAATTAACTGCGCTAAGTCATTTGCTTAATAAACAAATCGAAAATACTGATGCGAAAGACGCTACAGAGAACGAAAGCACAGATACATTGAGTGAGTTGCTTGCAGTGCTAACAGGCTCAGAGTCTTCAGAGTCTTCAGAGTCTTCAGAGGGGCAAGAGGGGGGCAATTTAGGCGGCGCTAATTTAGTAAACGCTATTTCAGAAGATGCTAGGAGTGAAGAGAGAGCACAAGAAGCGTTTATACTCAGTTTAGCTCAAGATGCACTTTCAACCGTAACTAATGACAGGCTAAGCAATGCGCTATCTATAGATAATGCAGGTGAAACTGCCACTGTGCAAATTGGCAGCAATATAGATAGGTTGCATGAAGAGTTAACTGACGCGGATGTTTTAGATGTAGATGTGCCAGCTCAAACTACTTCAGATTTAGAAGCCGAGCAGAATTTACTTACTGCTGTTCAGCAAGAGGCTTCTACCAAAATAGCGGCATCCGCTGCTGTGGTTAATGGAGAAAGTGCTAATTTACCGAGTGCTGCGTCTGCCCCCAATAAAGATGGAGACAACTCTGTGGCGAACTTAGAGGCGGCTACCTTAAGCGATGAGTCTCTTTTAATGGCAATTAATAAATTACCGCCTGAAACGGCGCAAAAAGCGACAGAAGCCTTTGCCGAACGAATGGTTGCTCTTGTGCCAAATAGTCAGCAGCAACAGGCAGTGAAAACAAATATTATTGCGGGCATTAACGAATTCCAAAAGCAGGTTGAGCAGGGGCATCAGCCTGGTATCGACTTATCAGCAATAGTTGCCGACGCTGCAAAAGATGCTGCACTTAGCAGCGATGTATCAGCCGCTCTGAATTCGAGAGTCGATGCTCAAGCAGGGCAGTTTATGCAGTTAATGAACAACGCCCAAAGCAGTATCCATCAAATCGTGCAGAATCAGTTAGCGCAAGTTGATACAACGATTAATGAGAATAGCCAGATACGTTCAGAGTCCTCTAAACTTCAACAGCAGTTTGAAGGTTTTGATAAGGCCGTTAATATTCATAAGCCAGAAGGGCAGCAGCAGCTGAATGAGAAAATTCGCTGGATGGTTAACGCCAGAAATACGATGGCAGAGATTCGTCTAGATCCGCCAGAGCTAGGCAGCATGCAGGTGCGTGTCAACGTGCAGGGCGATGCGGCTAGCGTAAGCTTTATCGTGCAATCTCAACAAGCTAAAGACGCCCTTGCCGACACGATGCCAAAACTTAGAGACATGCTATCAGATCAAGGTATTGAGCTTGGCGATGCTCAAGTAAGAAAAGATAACTCACAAAACGGTGAAAGTGGTCAGCAACTTGCAGGTCAAAGTGGAAGTGGTCAGGCACAGCGTGGAAATAATGACGCTGAGTTTGGTGACGACACTCGAGTGATTGAACAAGCGGTAACAAGAGAAGCAAAAGGCGGTATTGATTATTACGCTTAGCTTTTTTGGCTAGAGCTTTTTCAGCAAAGTAAGTTTTATGCTGGTTTTTCACCGAGCAGTTGCGCTCAAACAGTGTATATCAGCAAATATCTGCAAATTTTGACTAAGGCAGCATTGCGATTTTTACCTGAAGTCTGATAATACAGGCTTTGTGGTACTTAATAAGATATAGAAGAGATTTCCATGGCAGATGAAGAGTTACAGGTAGAAGAAGGCGGCGAAAAGAAAAGTAAATTGATGCTTATCATCATTATTGCTGTCGTCGTCATTGGCGGAGCGGCGGGTGCTTACTTTTTCCTTTTTGCAGGCAGTGATGAACCTGCAGCAGAGCAACTCCCTGAAACAGAGGCCGCAGCAGCTGCAGCGCCAGCCACACAAGGTGGCAGTGCAGAAATTGGAACGGCACTTTATGTGGCCATGCCAAGACCCTTTGTGTTTAACGTGCCTGGTGGTGGACGTGATCGCCTAGTGCAAATAAAAGTGCAACTTTTAGTCCGCGGCTCTGACAACGAAGAACTTGTAAAAACACATATCCCTTTAATTGAAGGTACTCTGTTACAAACCTTTAGTATGTCAAATGCTGAAGATTTAGTCACTGAAGCGGGCAAAATAGAACTTCGTGAACAGGCTGTTAGCGAAGTGAAAAAAGCACTGGAAGAAAACGATATAGGTAGCAACGTAGTGGAGCGAGTGTTATTCACTGGCTTTGTGATGCAGTAGCAGTTTGCATATTGTGCATACGATAACGGGTAGAACACTGTGAGCGATTTACTATCACAAGATGAGATTGACGCTTTATTACACGGCGTTGATGACGTAGAAGAAGAAGAGGTTGGCAGCGATGCTGAATCTGGCGCTTCGACGCTCGAATATGACTTTTCCTCGCAGGATCGCATTGTTCGTGGGCGCATGCCAACCCTAGAGATTGTCAATGAGCGTTTCGCTCGCCATATGCGAGTGAGCCTCTTCAACATGATGCGACGTTCTGCTGAAGTGTCTATCAACGGTATTCAAATGATTAAGTTCGGCGAATACATTCACACCTTATTTGTTCCAACCAGTTTGAATATGGTGCGGTTTCGCCCTTTAAAAGGTACTGGCCTCATTACTATGGAAGCGCGACTTGTATTTATACTGGTTGATAACTTCTTTGGTGGAGACGGACGCTACCATGCAAAAATTGAGGGTAGGGAGTTTACGCCTACTGAGCGTCGTATCATTCAAATGCTGCTTAAAATAATATTTGAAGATTATAAAGAGGCATGGGCGCCGGTAATGGACGTTTCTTTTGAATATTTAGATTCAGAAGTTAACCCTGCTATGGCCAACATTGTGAGCCCCACTGAAGTGGTGGTGATAAGCTCTTTCCATATAGAGCTTGACGGTGGCGGTGGTGATTTCCACGTATCATTGCCATACTCGATGCTAGAGCCTATTCGAGAGTTGCTCGATGCGGGTGTACAAAGTGACAAAGAAGATACGGATCTTCGCTGGAGCAAAGCGCTTCGCGATGAAATTATGGATGTCAAAGTGGCGTTAACCACGCACATGCTTGATGTAGATGTGCCCCTAAGAGACGTGATGGAGTTTAAGCCGGGCGATATTATTCCCGTTGAAATGCCTGAAACTATCACGGTACTCATCGAAGATTTACCCACATTTAGAGCTAAACTTGGACGCTCAAGAGACAACTTAGCTTTAAAAATTGTAGAGAAAATCGCAAGACCGACTTCTGTGAAGTCTGAGCTGCAATTATTAACCCGTGGCGGGCGCATTATTGATAATGATGCCGAGCTACAAGTACTCGAAGAAGACCTGTAAGGTAAGGGGAGTTCCCATGAGTGAAGACGGTATGGACGATTGGGCTGCAGCCATGGCTGAGCAGGCTGATGCAGAAGCTGATCAAGAAGACGGCGAGAACGAAGACGTTCAGGTTGCCGAGTTAGATGAATTAACCGATGATGCGCCTATTACTCAGGAAGAGAAAAAGAAGCTAGATACTATTTTAGATATTCCGGTTACTATTTCCATGGAAGTAGGCCGTAGTCAAATTAGTATTCGAAATCTGCTACAGTTGAACCAGGGGTCTGTGGTAGAACTGGATCGCGTAGCCGGTGAGCCACTAGATGTATTAGTAAATGGCACGTTGATTGCTCATGGTGAAGTAGTAGTAGTTAACGACAAATTCGGTATTCGATTAACGGATGTTATTAGTCAAATTGAGAGAATCAAGAAGCTTAGATAAAACTTCTTACATAGTAAGGGGTTGCGCAATGCTGCCCCTTTTTATTAGCCAAGTTGCCAGCGCGCAAACCACTCAGTCAATCACCAATCCCACATCTGTACTGTCAATTTTCTTTTCGTTGCTGGTTGTTATTGGCGTTATTTTTGCGCTTGCTTACATTATGCGTCGGTTTAATGTCACTACCATGGGCAACAACCACATGAAGGTGGTGGCAAGCATGGTAGCGGGCACTAAAGAAAAAATAATGGTGATACAGGTGGGTGACGAGCAGCATCTTATTGGTGTGACTAGTCACAATATTTCCCACCTAAGTAAACTGGATAAAAACTTAGAGGTGCCGGTGAAAGGTAAGCCAGCAACAAACCAAGATGCCTTCAAGCAAAAGCTGGTGGCTGCAATGGCGGGGAAACTGAATCCGCAGGCCGATACTAAGCAAAAGGATAACTAAAAAAATGCGTAATTTAGCGTTTCTATGTATAGCTTTGGTGTCGTTAGCATTGTTTGCTGAACCTGTGTATGCACAGCAGGGCATATCGGCGGTTACTGTGGTTACCAATGAAGATGGCTCTCAAGACTACTCGATGACCCTGCAAGCACTGTTTATTATGACAGCGCTCAGTCTTATTCCTGCATTTATCATGATGATGACGTCTTTCACACGCATTATTGTAGTGTTATCCATTTTGCGCCAGGCCATTGGTTTACAGCAGTCACCCTCTAATCAAATTCTCATCGGGGTAAGCTTATTTTTATCCATGTTTATTATGGCTCCCGTATTTGAGGAGATAAACGAACGAGCGCTTCAGCCATATTTGAATGAGGAAATGACTAGCCTCGATGCGGTAGAGCAAGCGAAAGGGCCTATGCGGGCATTTATGCTTTCGCAAACCCGAGTGAAAGACTTAGAAACCTTCGTGCGTATCGCTGGTGACGAAGACAAGTACGCTGATACTAACGAGGTACCCCTTACTATACTCATACCCGCATTTGTCACCAGTGAGCTAAAAACTGCTTTTCAGATTGGTTTTATGCTGTTTATTCCGTTTTTGATCATCGACTTAGTAGTAGCCTCTATTCTTATGGCCATGGGGATGATGATGCTTTCGCCGATGATAGTGTCCCTGCCATTCAAATTGATGCTGTTTGTTTTGGTTGATGGTTGGAATCTTATTTTTGGTACCTTAGCCACTAGCTTTGGTATGGGCGTCTAGGAGGACTTATGTCACCAGAAGTCTTTGTTGAAATACTCAGAGAAGCCATGTTCATGGTTATCATGCTTGTGTCTGCGGTTATCGTACCTAGCCTTATTGTAGGTTTGGTTGTTGCTGTATTTCAAGCGGCGACCTCTATTAACGAGCAAACCATGAGCTTTTTACCTCGTTTGTTAATTACGCTTCTCGCGTTGAGCTGGGGTGGAAATTGGCTTGTTCAACAGCTAATGGATTTCACCTTTCATATGGTTGAAATGATCCCCCAAGTGGTTGGCTAAGAGAGCTTTGGACAACAAAGGGTGTGGGTCACAAGGGAGCGGGAAGTGTGGCTCGTTGGGTAAAAAAGCATGTGGGGTAAAAAATGAGCAGTATCAGGTCTAGGAGGGTCTAGTGGTAGTAGAGCTAGCTACGATAAACCAATTCTTAGCCGATTTAATGTTGCCGTTTATGCGCATAAGCGGAATGTTTATCGCAATGATTGGTTTAAGCGCTAAATCTATCCCCCCACAGGTTAGGGCACTACTTGGTATTTTGCTTGCGTTGATCATCATGCCTATGGTGCCCCCTTCTCCAGTGGAAAACTTGGTCAGTGCTGGTACTTTTTTGATTATTGTGCAGCAGCTGCTTATAGGTATTGCCATTGGTTTTATTTCAATGATGGTGTTGAACACTTTCGTATTAGCCGGTCAGATTATCGCCATGCAGACAGGTTTAGGCTTTGCATCTATCGTAGATCCTGTCAATGGCATTAATGTACCCGCGGTTGGACAGTTTTACCTAATTTTAGCGACCTTGTTGTTTTGGACGTTAGACGGTCATTTATCCATGATTCAAATGATTGTAATGAGCTTTGAAGCATTCCCAATCGGTGAAGCATGGTGGACGGGAGAGCAGTTTAAAGGCATAGCTCATTGGGGCGGTTGGATGTTTGTGTCTGCTATTACATTGTCGTTGGCACCCATTGTTTCGTTGTTGGTAGTGAATTTGGCGTTTGGTGTTATGACCAAAGCCGCCCCTCAGTTAAATATTTTTAGTATTGGTTTTTCTATCGCGCAAATGATGGGCTTACTTATCATCTGGATAACCCTTGGCAACTTTACGGCGCATTTTGAGACACAGTGGATGCGAGCTCAGCAATATATGTGCGAGTTGTTGCGAATATGTTCTTAAAAACCAAAGATCACTATGTTGATTTGAGAAAGTAAATGGCAGATTCAGCAGAAAAAACAGAAGACCCCACGGGGAAAAAACTCGAAGATTCCCGAAAAAAAGGGCAGATTGCGCGATCTCGTGAGTTGTCCACCACGCTGGTGCTTATTATCAGTGCCGTCATGTTTTTGTTTGTGGGTGGCTGGATTGCTGAATCGGTATTTAAACTTACGCGCCGCATGTTTATATTATCCCGCGATGAAACCTACGACACCACTCACATGCTGGCTGCTTGGGGAGACGCATTTACTACTATCAGCGGACCTGTGCTTTTGTATATGGTTGTGGCCATGATTGCCGGTATCTATGGTTCAATAGCCTTAGGTGGATACAACTTTACCTGGGACGGTGCAAAACCAAAAGCTTCCAAAATTAGTCCTATTCAAGGCTTCAAGCGTATGTTCGGCACTAATGGCTTGGTGGAATTACTTAAATCAATCGCCAAGGTCATTACCATAATCGGTATGGCAATTGCCGCACTGCTTTTTTTTCAAGATGAAGCACTGCACCTGGATATGGAGCTTTATCCTGGCAACATTTTTCACGCCCTTGATATGCTGAAATGGGCATTTTTACTTCTTGTGTGCGGCATGATCCCGATTGCACTTATTGACGTGCCTTATCAAATGTATAAGCACAATAAAGAGATGAAAATGACCAAGCAAGAAGTTAAAGACGAGCGCAAAAACGCAGAAGGCGACCCTATGGTGAAAGGGCGTATACGCCGTTTACAATATCAGGCAGCCTCCAAACGAATGATGCAAGAAGTCCCCAATGCTGACGTGGTCGTCACTAACCCCACCCATTTTTCTGTGGCGATAAAATATGACGATAATGGCAACCGAGCTCCCGTTGTTATTGCTAAAGGGGCTGATGAGCTTGCCATGCACATACGAAAAATCGCCACGGCCAATGATGTGCCGCTCATACCTTCTCCCATGCTTGCCCGCGCCATTTTTTACTCTACAGAAGTTGACGAAGAAGTGCCCAACGCATTGTTTATGGCCGTGGCTCAGGTACTGGCACACGTCTACCAACTAAAAGCGCATAGAGCTGGAAAGGGCAAGCGTCCTAAGCCTTTAAAACGAGACTTACCCATACCTCCAGAATATCGTCGCTAGAGCATCTTTTATTTTATAAAAAACCCAAAGCTGGCACGTTAGTTGTTATATCTCTATCAGATTAACGTTAAGCGTCAATTTTCTGATAGAGAGACATCCAACGATGCAGTTATCCGGCTATCTTCCGCGGTTCGATAAGAATCAGTTGCAAAACTTCACCAGTGGCTTAGGTGCCCCGGTAGTTTTGCTTGCCATTATGGGCATGGTTATTCTACCCATGCCCCCCTTTTTATTAGACGTGCTGTTCAGCTTCAATATTGCGCTGTCTCTGGTCATTATCTTAGTGGCGGTTTTAACGAAGAAGCCTGTCGATTTCGGTATTTTTCCACTTGTATTGCTTATCGCTACTGTACTGCGCCTCGCTTTGAACGTAGCTTCCACGCGGGTTGTGTTGTTGTACGGCCATGAAGGCGGCGACGCAGCGGGTAAGGTTATTGAAGCCTTTGGTGCAGTGGTTATTGGTGGTAACTACGCGGTGGGTATCGTGGTATTTGCTATCTTACTGATTATCAATTTTAAAGTAGTTACCGCCGGTGCGGGTCGAATCTCTGAGGTAAACGCTCGCTTTACCCTTGATGCAATGCCTGGAAAACAAATGGCCATAGACGCCGATTTAAACGCAGGATATATCGACCAAGACCAAGCCCGGGAGCGCCGTGAAGAAATAACCGCAGAAGCAGATTTTTACGGTTCTATGGACGGTGCGTCAAAGTTTGTTAAAGGCGATGCAGTAGCGGGCCTGTTTATTATGCTGATCAACATCGTCGGAGGCCTGTTTATTGGCATGATTCAATACGACTTGTCATTTGGCAATGCTATTGAAATATATACACTGCTAACCATCGGTGATGGGTTAGTTGCTCAAATACCTTCACTGCTGTTGTCAGTCGCCACAGCAATCATCGTAACTCGTGAAAATGAGTCTCAAGAAATGGGTAAAGAGATTCGCGGGCAGCTAGGTAACAACCAAGCGCTGTATATCGCGGCAGGCGTGTTGTTTGTTATGGGCATCATTCCTGGAATGCCCCACGTTGCATTTCTAGGTTTTTCTTTTCTTATTGCAGGTGTTGCTTATTTTCAAACCCAAAATGCCAAGAAGAAAGCTGCAGAACCACAAGTGCCAGACACACTTTCAAGAGACGAGTCTGTTGCGCCAGAGGTGAAAGAGCTTGGGTGGGACGATGTGCAGCAAGTAGACACAATCGGTCTTGAAGTGGGTTATCGCCTAATACCATTAGTTGATAAGTCCCAAGGGGGCGAGCTATTGACTCGTATTAAAGGGGTACGTAAAAAGCTGTCTCAAGAGTTAGGTTTTCTCATTCCCCCAGTTCATATTCGCGATAACCTTGACTTAGAGCCAAATACATACACCATTGCCATGCTTGGCGTTACCATTGGCGATTCAGTAATAAGCCATGATGAAGAGCTAGCAATTAACCCAGGGCAAGTATTCGGTAAGTTGGAGGGAAGGGCAACAAAAGATCCTGCCTTCGGTCTTGATGCGGTATGGATTAAACCGAACAAGCGAGAGCACGCACAAACACTTGGCTACACCGTAGTAGACGCTGCAACGGTAGTGGCGACTCACCTCAGTCAGCTGCTGACTAATAATGCTTATCAGCTCTTAGGCCATGAAGAGGCGCAGCAGCTTCTCGATATGTTAGCAAAGCAGCATCCTAAACTGGTCGAGGGGTTAGTGCCTGACATACTCCCCCTTAGTACGGTAGTAAAGATACTGCAAACGCTATTGTTTGAAGGTGTGCCAATTCGTGACATGCGAACTATCGTTCAAACGTTAAGTGAATATGGAACCCGCAGCCAAGACCCAGATGTGTTGGTATCGGCGGTGCGAATTGCCCTTAAGCGCCTAATAGTTCAAGAAATTACCCAAGGTTCTAAAGAGATACCTGTCATAACCTTGGCGCCAGAGTTGGAACAGATGTTGCACCAGTCACTTCAAGCAGGTGGCGAAGATGGCGCTGGTATTGAACCAGGCTTGGCAGATAAGTTGCAAAAATCACTGCAACAGGCCAGTCAGCAGCAAGAACTTGAAGGAGAGCCCGCGGTGCTTCTTACTTCAGGAATGCTAAGACCGGTGCTATCACGCTTCCTTAAGTATTCTGTTGTTGGGTTACATGTGCTTTCTTATCAAGAAGTACCCGATGACAAGCAGATAAAAATAGTCAGTTCGGTCGGTCAATAATCTGACGCTGGGTGAGTGGAGAGATTGCAATGAAAATAAGACGATTTTTTGGCAAAGATATGCGCGAGGCGTTAAGCCAAGTAAAGGCTGAATTAGGTAGCGATGCGGTTATCATGTCAAATCGCAAAGTGGCTGATGGCATCGAACTCGTTGCAGCGTATGACAAAGAGCCAGAAGTTAAGCTAAATATTAACAAACCTTCCGGTGCTTCTTCGGCACAAGTGTCTTCTAAGCAAAATCCTACACCGAGTCTTAGTGAGATCATTGGCGATGATGGTCCAGACAGCCTAAAGGCGTTGCTAGAAAAGCAACATGGCGCGGCGCAAGGCGCTTCAGCAGGTGTCACGCAACCGACGTCTGCAAATGCGCAACATGCCAATGATATTGCATCCCATCTTAATTTCTCTGACGCATTCATTGACGAAGTCGAAGCACAGCAACCCGTTGACAGACGTACGGGCCCGAAAGAGTATCATACACACAGCGAAACCTTTCCCTCTCATCAAGCGTCTAGCATTGAAGAAGCTCCAGCCGCGCAGTCGGGTGAGTTAGCACAGATAAAAGAAGAACTAGCGTCGTTGCGAGATGTGCTTCAGCATCAAGTGGCCGATTTGATGGAGGCAAAGCAAACCCGTCAAAAACCCGTTCATCAGTACCTGATAACGCGTTTAATCGATATGGGCCTGAGTAAATCACTATCTAAGCAGCTTATTAGTTATACGCCAGCACATTACAACGAAAGAGATGCATGGGTTTATCTTCTTAACCTATTGGCTAATCGATTAAATGTGACAGGTAACGATATACTTACTGCGCAAGGTGCTGTTGCATTAGTCGGTCCTACCGGGACGGGTAAAACAACCACAGTGGCAAAATTAGCCGCTCGGTATGCGCAAAAGTATGGTGCAGATTCAGTGGCAATGATTACCATCGATACTTATCGTATTGCCGCGTACGAGCAGTTGGCAACTTACGGTAAAATAATTGGTTGTACGGTGAGAAAAGCGCAATCAAGTGAAGAACTTTCAGATTTATTGTTCCAACTTCGCCATAAACGACTAGTATTGATTGATACGGCTGGATTTAGTCAACGAGATAGTCGATTAATTAAGCAAATAAAGCATTTCGACAATGGTCAGATGCCCGTAGTGAAAAAATATTTGGTCGCGCAGGCTAATACACAATATCCTGCATTACAGCGAATAATCAAAGCTTATGACGACATCGAGTTAAGTGGTTGTATTTTCACTAAGTTAGATGAGTGCTATTCTTTAGGAGAGGTGCTCAGTGCGGCAGTCGAGTATCAGTTACCGGTTAGCTATGTCACCGACGGTCAGAAAGTACCTGAAGACATTAAGATTGCAGAAGCGAAATCTTTAGTTTCCGCTGCTGCAAAGCTTTATAAAAAATATGGTTTGGATCATACTAGTAGCAACAGCGATATTAAAACAGCATAGTTATTATGATTGACGACCAAGCGAGTAGCTTAAGAAAAATGAAGCAATCACGGTTAATCAAGGTTATCGCCGTCACCGGAGGCAAAGGTGGCGTAGGTAAAACAAACATTACGCTTAACACGGCAATCGCTATGGCTAAGCAAGGTAAACGTGTGATGGTTCTAGACGCCGATTTAGGGCTGGCAAACGTAGATGTGATGTTGGGCCTTCGCGTTGAAAAGAATTTATCTCATGTTTTGTCTGGTGAGTGCACGTTAGACGATGTACTCGTTACTGGTCCCCACGGTATTAAAATTGCGCCAGCAACATCGGGAACCCAGTCGATGGCAGAGCTTTCACCAACTCAGCATGCGGGTCTAATACGCGCTTTTAGTGAGCTTCGTTCGCCCATTGATGTGTTGCTCGTCGATACTGCAGCGGGTATTTCCGACATGGTGCTTAGTTTTGCAAAAGCTTCTCAAGACATTATGGTTGTAGTGTGCGACGAGCCTACATCACTTACCGATGCTTATGCGCTGATAAAATTACTTAATCGAGAACACGGCGTGTTTCGCTTTAAAATAGTTGCGAACATGGTTCGGGACGTACGTGAAGGCCAAGAACTTTTTAGTAAACTAAGTAAAGTGACAGGGCGCTTCTTAGATGTTGCGCTAGAATTAGTTGCAACAATTCCGTTTGATGAGAATATTCGTCGCGCAGTAAGAAAGCAAACTGCTATAGTCGATGCCTATCCAGGCTCACCTGCTGCTGTTGCGATAAGTCAGCTAGCAAATAGAGCGGCATCATGGCCAATACCGGCTCAGCCAGGTGGTCATTTAGAGTTTTTCATTGAACAATTAATTGCAGAAAAAGCAGTAGGGAATCAGCGTTGAATAGTAAGGCGGCAGCTTATCAACAACAAACTGATAAGTCGCAACTAGTAGAGCGACACGCGCCTCTGGTGAAGCGCATAGCACATCATTTGATGGCGAGACTTCCTGCCAGTGTGCTAGTTGACGACTTAATTCAGTCTGGAATGATTGGACTACTAGAGGCCGCTCGAAACTTTGACGGTTCGAAAGGCGCAAGCTTTGAAACCTTCGCGGGTATTCGCATTCGCGGTGCTATGTTAGACGAAATTCGCAAAGGCGACTGGACGCCCCGTTCTGTGCATAGAAACGGACGTGCAATTACAGACGCCATCTCACGTGTAGAGAGCGAAACAGGAAGAGATGCAAGAGATGTTGATATTGCTGCTAAGCTAAACGTAAGCTTGCAGGATTATCATCAAATGCTCAATGAGGTAAATGCAGGCAAATTAGTCGGGATTGAAGATTTAGGTGTTTCAGAGGACGTTATTACTACTGAGCAGAGCCGAGGTAGTGACGCACCCCTTGAAGACCTCATGCAAGGGGCATTTCAAAAGTCACTTGCGCAAGCAATCACCACTTTACCAGAGCGAGAAGCGATCGTGCTTTCTTTGTACTATGATGAAGAATTGAACCTAAGAGAAATCGGTGAAGTTCTTGATGTAAGTGAATCGAGAGTGAGTCAAATTCACAGTCAGGCCATGTTAAAACTCAAATCTCGAATGAAGTCGTGGCAGGCTGACGAAGAATAGAAATTAAAACAATTAACCCCTCACTGGAGGCTATTTTGGATAAGAGCATGAAGATTCTCGTGGTCGATGATTTTTCTACCATGAGACGTATCATTAAAAACCTATTAAAAGATTTGGGTTTCGCAAACATCCAGGAAGCGGACGACGGAAACACGGCGTTACCTATGCTACAGCAGGGTGATTTCGATTTCGTTGTAACTGACTGGAACATGCCAGGCATGCAGGGCATCGATTTGCTTAGAGCAATTCGTGCCGATGACAAACTGAAGCACTTGCCGGTACTAATGGTAACGGCTGAAGCGAAAAAAGAGCAAATCGTTGCCGCTGCGCAAGCAGGCGTAAATGGCTATGTAGTTAAGCCATTTACTGCAGCTACATTGAAAGAAAAGCTAGATAAAATATTCGAACGTTTAGGTTGATCCAGACGCTCACCAGAGAAACGAGGTTTACTGGATGACAACGAAAACAAACGTTCCATTTTCACTAGAAGAAGCTAGGCAACTCGTTGTTTATCTTGAAGCTGGTGATAATGCATCGGCAAATGCGCTATTTGAAGCCGCGTCAATGAAAGAAAATGTAGAGCTTTTCGCTGAGGTGGGAAAGCTAACGCGCCAACTTCACGACGCGCTAAACAATTTTCAAATAGACGATCGCATAAAGAATTTAGCGACAGATGATATTCCCGATGCGCAAACTCGCCTAACTTACGTTATTGAAGAAACTGAGAAAGCAGCTAACACTACCATGGATGCAGTAGAGGCGAGTATGCCTATAGCTGAACTGCTAGCTTCTCGCATAGACAGAGTGATGCCTGAGTGGAAAAAGCTCATGACTCGCCAGATTGAAGTGGGTGAATTCAAGGTTTTATGTAAAGACTTAGACGAATTGTTAGAAGATGGTGCTTCGCAGTCAGCTAAACTGACACAATTGCTAACTGAAGTATTAATGGCGCAAGGTTACCAAGACCTAACAGGTCAGGTTATCCGCCGCGTTATCGACTTAGTAAAAGAAGTTGAAGAGAGCTTAGTCAACATGCTTACCATGTTTGGCGAGCGAGATGGTTCAGAACAAGCTAAACCATTGAGCCCTGAGGCCGATAAGGCTGAAGGTGTTAAAGCAGAGGGGCCGATTCTTGACGCAGAAACGCGTGATGATGTTGTATCGGGCCAAGATGATGTTGATGATCTTCTGTCGAGCTTAGGTTTTTAGGGGAGCGGGCGCATGTCGTTTGATGTTGACGAGGAAATACTACAGGACTTTCTAGTTGAAGCTGGAGAGATACTTGAACAATTACAAGAACAGCTCGTTGATCTTGAGAACAATCCTGAAGATGCGAATTTGCTTAACGCAATTTTTCGCGGATATCATACTGTTAAAGGCGGGGCGGGTTTTTTATCGCTTACCGAGTTAGTAGAAATTTGTCATGGCGCAGAAAACGTTTTTGACGTCATGCGAAACGGCCAGCGTACGCTTACGCCGGAACTAATGGATATTATTTTACAGGCTACCGACGTAGTGGTAGATATGTTTGAAAGGGTAAAATCCCAAGAACCATTAGAACCTGCCGACGCCAAACTTGTAGATACCTTGCACAAGTTGAGCAAACCAGAGTCGCCTGACGAAAATATTTTCGACGTTGATGAAACAGCCTCAAGTGCGCAACCCGAAATTACCTCTGAACCCGAACTTGAATTCGACTTTGTAGACGAAGCACCTGCACCGGCAAGCTCTAGTGGCGATATTGATGAAATCAGTGAAGATGAATTCGAGGCATTACTCGATGAACTTCACGGGTCCTCTGCTCCTGGACAATCTGCGCCAGCTAATCCTCCTACCGACACTAAAAGCGAAGTGAAAGCTCCAACTTCGTCTAGCGTTAATGCTTCGTCGGGCAATGGCGATGATATTACTGACGATGAGTTCGAAGCGCTTCTTGATGACCTTCATGGTAAGGGCAAGTTCAGCGCTGCAGAAGAAAGTGCTGCACCCATTAAGCCTGCTGCACAAGCAGCTGCCCCCTCCGGTGATGAAGAAATTACTGATGATGAATTTGAAGCGTTGCTAGACCAACTTCACGGTTCAGGGCAAGGTCCAACCGTTCAAAGCGCCTCAGCGACCAAAGCACCAGAGCCTAACGTTGATAAAGCGGCGACTGAAGCTATTCAAAAAGCAAAGCAGTCTGTCCCAGCAGCGGCTAAAGCTACACCTGCTGCGACAACGCCTAGCAATAAGCCCCCAGCGGCCAATAAGGCAGCACCTGTAGCGTCAGCCAGTAAAGATACAGGCAAGAAAGACGAGAAAAAAGCTGCGCCCAGCTCGCCGCCAGCTGAAACCACCGTTCGTGTTGATACTAAACGCTTAGATCAAATCATGAATATGGTGGGCGAACTGGTACTCGTTCGCAATAGATTAATAAGTCTTGGTATAAACACCAATGATGAGAGCATGTCTAAGGCGATAGCTAATTTAGATGTGGTTACCGGTGACCTACAGGGCGCGGTAATGAAAACTCGGATGCAGCCTATTAAGAAAGTATTCGGCCGTTTCCCGAGAGTTGTACGTGACCTAGCGCGAAGCCTCAAAAAAGAGATTACCCTGGAGCTTGAAGGCGAAGAAACAGATTTAGATAAAAACTTGGTGGAAGCACTTGCCGATCCATTGGTTCACTTAGTAAGAAACTCCGTTGATCACGGTGTTGAAATGCCAGATGACCGAGCAGCATCTGGCAAGCCAAGAATGGGAACGGTTACGCTGTCTGCATCGCAAGAAGGCGACCACATTTTACTGACCATCGAAGATGATGGTAAGGGCATGGACCCTGAGAAATTAAAAGAAATTGCTATCAGTCGCGGCGTACTAGACGCCGACGCTGCAGCGCGAATGTCAGACGTTGAAGCATTCAATCTTATCTTTGCACCAGGCTTCTCTACGAAAACAGAAATTAGCGATATTTCTGGTCGTGGTGTTGGCATGGACGTAGTGAAAACCAAGATAAATCAGCTAAACGGCACGGTGAATATTGATTCTCAGCTTGGTAAGGGCACTCGGTTAGAGATAAAAGTTCCACTTACCCTAGCTATTCTGCCGACACTGATGATTATCATTGGTAAGCAAACTTTCGCATTACCTCTAGGCTCTGTCAGTGAAATAATTAACATGGACATCAAAAAAACCAATACGGTTGATGGACAGTTAACAATGATAGTTCGCTCTAAAGCCATACCGTTATTTTTCCTAGGCGACTGGCTAATAAGAGGGCCTAAGTCTATAGAGAGAGAGAAGGGACATGTGGTCGTGGTGCAAGTGGGTACCCGACAAGTTGGTTTTGTGGTCGATGCATTAATAGGGCAAGAAGAAGTGGTGATCAAGCCCTTGGATGCGCTTTTACAGGGCACTCCCGGAATGGCAGGCGCAACAATAACCTCTGACGGTGGTATTGCGTTGATTTTAGATATTCCAAGCCTTCTGAAGCGGTATGCTCGTAAGCCATAATAAGCTGGCTTACAAACAATAGGAAAAGTAATCCATGGTCTTTAAAGTCCTGGTCGTGGACGACTCAACGTTCTATCGTCGTCGAGTGAAAGAAATTCTCGACGAGGATAGAGAGTTAGAGGTTGTAGGAGAAGCTAGAAACGGAAGAGATGCCCTTGATAAAATTAAAGAGCTATCTCCGGATGTCATTACGATGGATGTTGAAATGCCCGTTATGGACGGTATTTCGGCGGTTAAAGCCATTATGGAAACCAAGCCCATCCCTATTTTGATGTTTTCATCACTCACCCATCATGGGGCACAGGCTACGTTAGATGCATTAGAGGCAGGGGCACTCGATTTTCTACCGAAAAAATTTGAAGATATAGCGCAAGATAGAAAAGATGCGACGAGACTACTGTGCACCAAAGTTCGTTTGATTGCGCGCAGAGGTATAGGGCTGAAAAGACCCACGTTTAGGTCGGAGGAAACCCGAAGATTACCACCTAACGCACCTAAACAAGCGTTTTTTAAAACGTCAAGTTTGCTTTCTGGTCACAAAGACGGGGCTAAGCAGCCCACGGTATCTTCTGTTAAAGCAACGGGCAAACGCTATAAATGCCTTGCCATTGGTGCTTCAACGGGGGGCCCGGTAGCGTTACAAAAAGTGCTAATGCCTTTACCTTCAGATTTTCCGTACCCAATCATTTTAGTTCAGCATATGCCCGGTACTTTCACTACTGCTTTTGCCCAGCGGTTAGATGCTAACTGTAAAATAAGCGTGAAAGAAGCTGAGCACGGGGACACGTTAATGCCCGGTCATGCCTACTTGGCACCAGGCGGTAGGCAGATGCTGATCGAGACTGTGGGCGGGCAAAGGAAGATTGCTATTGTCGATGCTAGCAGTGCAGACAAAGTCAATTACAAGCCAAGTGTTGATCTTACCTTTAGTTCGCTGGAGCGAGCGTTTTCCGGTGATGTTTTAGGAATAATTCTCACTGGAATGGGAGCCGATGGTCGCGAAGGTTGTAGAAAGTTAAAAGAAAAAGGCGCTACAATTTGGGCCCAGGACCAAGACTCTTGCGTGGTTTACGGTATGCCTCAAGCGGTTGCCGTGGCAAATATATCGACGCAGAATATTAATGTTGATGATATGAGTAACTGCATTCTCACCGAAATGCTTTAGTGTGTTAATCGGGTAGTGGATTTTATGTCGTGAAGGTATGGACAGTAGCAAATCAAAAAGGTGGGGTAGGTAAGACTACTACCACCGTGAGCCTAGGCGGTTTGCTCGCGCAGCAAGGTAAGCGCGTGCTACTCATTGATACCGACCCTCACTCATCGTTAAGTTACTATTTTGGCATCGATGCTGAAGCGCTAAGTCATTCGGTTTACGACATTTTTATTAAGTCTGCCAGTTTAACTGCCGATAACGTTTTAGATTGCCTGTGCCCAACCAAAATAGATAATCTCTATGTACTACCGGCAACAATGGCACTCGCTACCCTTGATAGAACCATGGGGAGTGAACAGGGCATGGGCTTAGTGCTTAAAAAAGCGCTAGCAAAAGTCGACAACGAATTTGAGGTGGCCATTATCGACTGCCCTCCTGTGTTGGGTGTGTTGATGGTGAATGCACTGGCAGCGTGTGACAAGGTTATCGTGCCGACTCAAACCGAATACCTGGCGTTAAAAGGTTTAGATAGAATGATTCGTACAATGGAAATAATGGGGCGCTCATTGGGCAAAAGTTTTGACACCTGTATTATTCCAACCATGTTCGATAAAAGAACAAACGCGGCGCTTGAATCGCGTAAGCGCTTAATGAGCGATTACGGTGAGCGTGTTTGGGAAGGCGTTATTCCAGTTGATACGCATTTTAGAGATGCAAGCTTGGTGCAATTGCCTATTTCAGCGGCCTACCCAAAAACACGAGGTGTCGCAGCCTACGGTAAACTGCTTGAAGTGTTAGGGAAATAGAAAGCGATGAGTAAGCAGTCTCCGTTTGCACGTGAAGACGTGATGGAAGCCTATTTAGATGGTTTGCTTAAAGAGCCTGTAGAGGTCGATGACGCAACCGCTCGAGCAGCGAAACTGCTCGAGCAAGCTTCTCATCACATTGCTGAGGAACGGTTAGTAAAAGATACTGTGCCGCTGCCTCAAGATAACGATGTAATCGAAGCTGTTACACTAAAGTCTCAACACGATGCAGTTGAGCATGGTATTACTAAGCAAAGCGGCTTAGGCGAATGCAGTAGCGTCAAAGATAACCGACAGTTGGCGGAGCACGAAGACGTTGTAAAATCTTTGGTTGAAACACCGAGTGTTATATCGTCAGATGAATTGAAAATTAGAGACTCTGCGGCTGCTGAGACCAGTGGCGATGAAGAGACAATTTCAGCAAAAACTAAGGTTGCTTTACAAGATAGTCTAGACTTTCGTTTTCAGGCGTTATTTTTTGAAGTGGCCGGGTTAACCCTTGCCGTGCCATTAACTACGCTCGGTGGAATACACCAAATAGATAAAATTTCACCACTTTTTGGAAAACCTGATTGGTTTATGGGGGTAATGTTGCACAGAGAGTCTAAACTAAGTGTAGTAGACTCTGCAAAGTGGGTAATGCCAGAAAAATATACCGAAGAACTCGCTGAATCTCTTAACTATCGATATTTGATAATGCTAGGAGAAAGCGAATGGGGGTTAGCTAGCGAAAAGCTCGTTAACACCGTTAATTTAACTAAAGATGATGTCAAATGGCGCGGATCCACGGGTAAACGTCCTTGGTTAGCGGGGATGGTTAAAGAAAAGATGTGTGCATTAATTGACGTTGAAGAATTAATATCTATGCTTAACAAAGGCTTAGGCAGCAACGACCAGACGCCATAGTACGGGAGCCAGGTTCATGAGCGACGAAAAGATGAAAAATAGCGGCACTGACAGCAACGATGAAGTCCTTCAGTGGGTGACATATCGCTTAGGCGATGAGACATACGGTATAAACGTAATGCAGGTACAAGAAGTATTACGTTACACCGAAATAGCGCCGGTGCCAGGTGCGCCTGACTATGTATTAGGAATAATAAATCTGCGCGGTAACGTTGTTACCGTTATCGATACGAGAGCACGCTTTGGCTTACCTCCTACCGAAGTTACCGACAATACGCGTATTGTTATCATAGAGTCGGATGAACAAGTAGTAGGCATACTCGTAGATAGTGTTGCTGAAGTGGTGTATCTGAAGTCTTCTGAAATTGACAGCGCGCCTAACGTAGGTACTGAAGAAAGTGCTAAGTTTATACAAGGCGTAAGCAATCGCGATGGCGAGCTTCTTATCTTAGTCGATTTGAACAAGTTGCTAAGCGATGAAGAGTGGGACGAGCTAAGTAGTATTTAGTGAGTAGGCTTTAGTAAGTACTATGTAGTGAAAGTAGAGTTGATGGCACGTGTGCCGTCAGCGCCCTTGTATCCCTGTCTCATTTAGGTGTGTCGCATATGGACTTGCAGCTTGCTGCTCTGTCACTGGTTGAATGCATACTCGCGGTAATTAGTTTTTTACTTATTATCGTCGTTATAGTGCTTTTTACAAAACTTCGCAAAACAACTGAATTGTTAGAAAACCTTACCGTCAGGGTCTCAACAGAGCTGTCGAACATGGCCGTTCAGGTTAATGATGCTAACAACCAGCAATCTGAAATTCAGGCTAGAAGCGTTGTGATTAGTAAGCATTTACAGCGTATTGATGAAAAGCAACAAGACGTTGAAAATCAGCTTCGAGAGCTAAAATTTCAAGATCCATCGTTGAAGCTTTATCAGCGGGCTGCGGATTTAGTCAAACAAGGCGCGACGATTGAGGAGATCATTGAAACCTGCGATATTCCTCGTGCCGAAGCCGAGATGCTAGTTATGGTGCACAAGTCGGGCAGCTAATTCTTTATTGCTGCTACCTTTCAGTATTTCTTTTCGTTCGTCTTGATGGTGCGTGACTCGCCAATGTCGCTTATTTAATTTCTAATCTTTCTTACTCTTATCTGGCGCTCATCCGATTCCTTTCTAACTTTGTGTTTAGACGTCTAGACGTAAAGATGTTGACATATTCACAGTATTCGCCACAATACAGATATCGTTTTTTTCGACTGGAGTTATTTATGCCAATCCGTATCCCTGTGCAACTACCTGCCCAGAATGTCTTGTTAGGTGAAAACATATTCACTATGGATATGGATAGAGCGGCGAGTCAGGAAATTCGTCCTCTTGAAGTGGGTATTCTTAATTTAATGCCCAATAAGATAGAGACAGAAGTGCAGTTGCTGAGATTGCTGTCTAATACGCCATTGCAAATCAATGTGGACTTTATTCGCATCGATAACCAAGCACCAAAAAATACACCACAGTCTCATATGGATGCCTTTTATCACGAGTTTTCAAGCGTAGCGAATAAAAAGTATGACGGGCTGATTGTCACGGGTGCCCCTCTTGCATTACTCGATTATGAAGAGGTGAAGTATTGGGAAAATATGAAAACTATTTTGGAGTGGGCCCAGCGCCACGTTAACTCAACCCTCTATTTATGCTGGGCTGCTCACGCGGCAATGTATCATTTCTACGGCGTGACGCGGGAGCTTCGAAACGAAAAATTTTCAGGCGTTTACCAGCACAATGTCAACGATCCTAACAACGAATTACTGCGTGGATTTGACTCTCCCTTCGCAGCACCACACTCTCGTTACGGTCACATAGATACCTCACTCTATAACAGTGTAGAAGGTCTTAATGTGGTGGCTGAATCAGAAGAGGTGGGAGCTTATATTGTCGCATCAGAAGACAAACGGATGGTGTTTGTTACCGGACACCCCGAGTACGACCCCGACACGCTAAAAGACGAATATCTGCGTGACGTGCAAGCTGGTCAACACCCAGCGGTGCCGAACAATTATTTCACTGACAATGATCCAACTAAACCGCCTTTAGTTCAATGGCGCTCCCATGGAAGTCTATTGTTTACAAATTGGCTTAACTATTACGTTTATCAAACAACGCCGTACGATTTAAGTCAGTTAGCTGAAAAACCACAGCCAAAGAGGTAACGCGTGAGTAACGATTTAGATTCGAAAGCACGAGCTAGTTTAGCCAGTGCCGCAAAAGAAAGAATTTTAATTCTTGATGGCGCCATGGGCACCATGATTCAACGCCATAAGCTAGAAGAAGATGACTATCGCGGTGACCAATTTGCCGATTGGCATTGCGATGTTCAGGGGAACAACGACCTTCTTGTATTAACTCAGCCCGATCTTATCTACCAAATCCATTGCGATTACTTGGAGGCAGGTGCTGACATAATCGAGACAAATACGTTTAATGCTACCACCATCGCCATGGCCGACTACGACATGGAAGCCATATCTCGTGATATTAACGTGGCAGCTGCAAAACTGGCTAAAAAAGCTGCGCAACAATACAGTCTAAAAACACCGGACAAGCCACGTTACGTTGCCGGCGTGCTTGGGCCTACCAACCGCACCGCTTCAATATCCCCAGATGTAAATGACCCGGGCAAACGAAACGTCACCTTTGACGAATTAGTTAACGCGTACAGCGAGTCTACCGAAGCACTGATTGAAGGTGGTGCTGACCTCATTATGCTTGAAACCATTTTCGATACGCTAAATGCCAAAGCGGCGGCCTTTGCTGTAGAGCAAACCTTTGAAAAAATGGGTAAAATCTTGCCTGTTATGGTATCGGGGACCATCACCGATGCATCGGGACGCACACTTTCAGGTCAAACTGCCGAAGCGTTTTATTACTCTATGCGTCATATTAACCCGTTTTCGTTTGGGCTAAATTGCGCACTAGGCCCTGATCTTTTGCGTCAGTATGTGGATGAAGTTGCCACTATCTCTGAGTGTTTAATTTCCGCACACCCCAATGCCGGGCTACCTAATGAGTTTGGTGAATACGATATGGAAGGGCCAGAAATGGCTGAACATATCAAAGAGTGGGCGGAATCTGGCTTAGTCAATATAGTGGGAGGCTGCTGCGGAAGTACCCCAGAGCATATTAGTGATATAGCTAATGCCGTTGCTGGCATTAAGCCTCGTCAACTACCAGCATTTGAACCTAAAATGCGTCTGTCAGGCCTAGAGCCATTTGTACACTAGGAGGGCAATGTGAGCGCAGATTTTTCTACATTTATTAATATTGGTGAACGAACCAATGTAACCGGATCAGCACGTTTCAAACGACTCATATTGGAAGGTGACTACGAAGCGGCGCTCGACGTTGCTCGTCAGCAAGTTGAGAACGGTGCGCAAATCATCGATATCAACATGGATGAGGCGATGCTCGATTCACAGCAGGCAATGGTGACGTTTCTAAACCTTATTGCGTCTGAGCCGGACATTAGCCGCGTACCTATCATGATTGACTCTTCGAAATGGGACGTCATCGAAGCTGGGCTTAAATGCGTACAGGGCAAAGCCATTGTTAACTCCATAAGCCTTAAAGAGGGTGAGGCGCTTTTCATTGCGCAAGCGAAAAAAATCAAACGATATGGCGCCGCTACGGTTGTTATGGCGTTTGATGAAAAAGGCCAAGCAGACACCCAAAAGCGCAAAGTTGAAATCTGTCAACGAAGCTACAAAGTACTCACTGAGCAAGTTGGATTTCCTCCCGAAGATATTATTTTTGACCCGAACATTTTTGCTGTCGCAACCGGCATTGAAGAGCATGATAACTACGCGGTTGACTTTATAGAGGCAACACGGGTTATCCGCAAAACGTGCCCCTATGCGCACATTTCCGGTGGCCTTTCGAATATTTCATTTTCGTTTCGTGGCAATAACCCGGTTCGCGAAGCTATGCATTCGGTTTTTCTTTTCCACGCTATTCGAGCGGGTATGGACATGGCCATCGTTAATGCCGGTCAGCTTGAGGTGTACGATGAAATTCCCAAGGCGCTTCGTGAGGCGGTAGAAGACGTCATATTAAACAGGCGCAGCGATGGTACTGAGCGGCTACTCGATATCGCGCCACAATTCCAAGGCGATGGTAAGGCTGCGGCTAAAGAAGACCTTACTTGGCGAGAGCAAAGTGTAAGTAAACGCTTAGAGCATGCTCTGATAAAAGGGATTACCGATTATATCATTGATGATACCGAAGAGGCGCGTTTAGAGGCTGAGCGTCCGCTACATGTTATTGAAGGTCCATTGATGGATGGGATGAATGTGGTCGGGGATTTATTCGGCGAGGGTAAGATGTTTTTACCTCAGGTGGTCAAATCTGCCCGAGTAATGAAAAAAGCGGTCGCTCATCTACAGCCATACATAGAAGCTGAAAAGTCTGACGATAATAAGAGCAATGGTAAGATACTGCTGGCCACCGTTAAAGGTGATGTACACGATATCGGTAAAAATATTGTTGGCGTAGTGCTTCAGTGTAATAACTTTGAAGTTATTGATATGGGGGTGATGGTGCCCGCGGCAAACATTCTACAAAAAGCGAAAGAAGAAAATGTAGATATGATTGGTCTTTCTGGTCTCATTACGCCGTCGCTAGATGAAATGGTGTACGTGGCTAAAGAAATGGAGCGCCAAGGTTTCGATATGCCACTGCTTATTGGTGGTGCAACAACATCGAAAGCCCATACCGCCGTTAAGATAGAGCAAAACTATCATTCAGCTGTGGCCTATGTACCTAATGCTAGCCGCGCAGTAGGTGTGTGTCAGAAATTGCTGAACAAAGGTTCGCGGGATATATACGCAAAAGAATTAGCCAAAGAATATGATACGGTACGAGAGCAGCATGCTCGTAAAAAGCCCCGCAGTAAGCCCGTTACACTTGAGGCTGCGCGAGCTAATGGCTGCAAAGTCAATTTTGATGTGCCTCCTGTTAAGCCAGCGCAGCTCGGTGTCACGCCTATCACCGCAGATTTGGCTACATTACGGGATTATATTGACTGGACGCCTTTCTTTTTAACGTGGTCATTAGCAGGGAAATATCCACGAATTCTTAATGATGACGTGGTTGGTGAAGAAGCAACGTCATTGTTTGCTGATGCCAACGCCATGTTAGATAAAATTATTGCTGATAGCTCACTTGAAGCAAAAGGCGTGATAGGGTTATTTCCGGCAAATAGGGTGGGTGACGATATCGAAATCTATTCTGATGAGAGCCGCACTTCGGTAAAAGGAGTTGCACATCATCTGCGTCAGCAAACCCAAAAAGATAAATTTGCCAACTACTGCCTTGCCGATTTTGTGGCTGAAAAGCAAAGCGGTATTGCAGATTATATCGGCGCGTTTGCCGTCACTGGGGGCATAGGTGAGGACACCCTTGCCAATGCATATATTAAGGCCGGTGATGACTACAATGGCATTATGGTAAAAGCCGTTGCCGATCGCTTAGCTGAAGCGTTTGCTGAATACCTTCACCAGCAGGTACGACTAACATATTGGGGTTATGCCCCTCATGAAACCTTAAGCAATGAAGAACTCATTAGGGAGAAGTACCAAGGTATTCGACCTGCGCCAGGTTATGCGGCGTGTCCGGAGCATACTGAGAAACAGCTCATTTGGGATTTGTTATCTGCAAAGGAGCACACCGGCATGACGCTTACTGAAAGTTATGCAATGTGGCCTGGCGCGTCTGTATCGGGATGGTACTTTGCTCACCCAGAGGCAAAATATTTTGCGGTGGCTAAAATTCAACCTGACCAAGTTGAGGATTACGCCAAGCGCAAAAACTGGACACTTGAAGAAGCCGAGAAATGGCTTGGGCCTAATCTGAGTGATTAGGTCAATCTGTCCCTTGGCGAAATTATCTGTAAGATGGAAGTTATAACAGTAATGGAAAAACCATTTAGCCAAGCCTGTGAGAATAACAAACGCCCAATTTTAGATATTCTAAAAAGGGCGTTCGCTGATACTCAACAGGTGCTTGAAATTGGCAGCGGAACCGGGCAGCACGCATCCTACCTTGCTGCTCATTTGCCTCATTTGATGTGGCATACGAGCGATCAATACGAGTACCACGACGGAATAAACGCTTGGGTAAGTGAGTCTTCACTATCCAATCTTATTCAGCCAGTCGAACTCAAGGTGGGTGTAGATCCGTTTCCTGCTTTGCCCTTTGATGGAATATTTTCCGCCAATACTGCCCATATTATGCAAAAGCATGAGGCGAAACTGCTCATGGAATTAGTATCTCAGAAATTACCTAAAGGCGGTACATTTTGCCAGTATGGTCCGTTCACACAATCAGGGGTTTTCTCATCTCAAAGTAATGCTGAATTTCACCAATCGTTAGTCGAGCGGGGATATGGCGGTTATAGAGATGTTGATGAACTCAAAGCATGGGCGAAACGACTCACATTGAAAGAAATGATAACGATGCCTGCTAACAATCTTATGTTAGTGTGGACGAAAGAGTAATAAAAAGCGGTGTGGAACTTCTGTGTTGCAACCGTCTTTGCTTAAAACCAATTTTCTAAAAAACTATCAAGGAATACTATGTCATTTTCAGTTAACCACTACTTCGACAACAAAGTCACCTCAATCGCATTTGATTCAGCAAATGGCCCCTGTACATCGGGTGTGATGTCTGTAGGTGAGTATACTTTCGATACTTCAAAGAAAGAGCTAATGAAAGTTGTTGAAGGTGAGCTTACCGTAAAATTACCTGGTAGCGATGAGTGGCAATCGTTTCCTACTGGCACTGAATTCAACGTAGATGCCAACGTATCATTTGACGTAAAAGTATCATCGCCGACGGCTTATCTTTGCTTTTACAGCTAGTTAGTCAATACCTATAAGGCCAAGGCGCCTTGATTCTCAACAGCGCCTTCGCTTCAACAGCCCGCATTTATTGCTGCGGGCTGTTTGTTTTTAATCCTTGCGCCATTGCCATCTCTACAAAACTATCAATAAAACCCAGCGTGTCAGTACGCTTTCTATGCCCCACGAACAGGGTTTTTGTTAGCCCTTCTTGGCCAAGGGGACGACAGCACAGCAATTCACTTTCTTTCGACTCATCTATAAGCCATTTAGGCAGCGCAGTTACCCCTCTTCCTGCTGCTACCATTTGCAGAATAATCTCAGTGGTCTCTATAGTTTTGTGGCTTTTAACTGATGCATTGGCCGGTGTTAAAAATTGAGAGAATATGTCCAATCTACTGTTTTCTACTGGGTAAGAAATGAGCGTCTCTTGAGCGAGATCCCGAGGCGCTATAAATGCCTTCGACGCTAAGTCGTGTGTACTGTGCATAACGAGAACCTGTTCGTAGCTAAACACAGGTGTGTAAGTAATCGCGTCTAAGTGCAGGGGATCGGGAGTAATGAGTACATCAATGTCATAACCATGCAGCGCTTGTAGGCCACCAAAAGAAAAGGCACGTCGTACGTCTACGTCTACATCAGGAAAGCGTTTTAGAAAGGGAGCGACTATTTTCAATAGCCATTCAAAGCAGGGGTAACATTCCATTCCAATGCGCAGTGTGCCTTGCTTGCCCTCGGCAAATCGACGAAGTTGCGCTTCTGTATGTTCAAACTGAGGTAATATACGCTGTGCAAGGCCAAGTAAACTTTCACCTGCCTGAGTTAAAAACAAACGCCTGCCTTTTTTTTGCCACAGCGGAACATCAAATTCGTGTTCAAGCTTTTTCATAGCATGACTTAAAGCCGACTGGGTTAAGTACAAGGATTTCGCGGCTTGTGTCATCGTGCCATGCTGGTGTATTGCGTGGACAATACGCAGGTGTTGTCTATCAATCATGTGTATAAAAGCGCTAGTGAGTGTGTAGTCAATATAACATCAATAGATGTGTTAACAGCGCTAATTCAATAACCCTATTTAAATAACGAGCATCTTTTCACTCACCAAGCCTAATCACACATGGTGACAGCATCAGCCAGCCGCTGCTCAATAATACGCCTAATTATAATAGACATTTCACGGAAGGTCTTTCTACTAGGTGAGGTATTACGCCACGCAAGAGAATGTTGGCGTTCAATAGGCATGTCAGCAATTTCACACACGTGTAAAGCTTCAGGTTTGTGTAATTCAGAATGAATATAAAGACCGGGTAAAAAGGCAACACCCATACCCATAACCACCATTTGTCTTAATGTATCAAGGCTAGTGCCTTCATAGTCTCGCTGTAAGTCTGCACCTATGTCTTCGCATATTCTTTGCACTTGATGGTGAAAATGATGCTTATCTTCTAACGTAAGTATTTTTTCACCGCTGATATCCTCAGGGTGCACAAATGATTTACCCGATAGAAAATGGTCAGACGGAGTAACAAACTTAAGCGGTTCTTTAAACAGCGGCGAGGTAATAAGCTGTGAGTTATCACTTGAAAGGGGAGAAAGGATAATGTCGTACTCACCTCTTAATAATCCGTGCTGCAAGTCATCGGGTGACGCTTCTCTTACGTAAAATCGCAGTCCCGGCTTTAGTCTGTGCAAATCGGGTAAAACAAAAGGCAATAAATAAGGGCCAAGTGTTGGAGGAATACCCAGCCGATAGGTTATTACTTCCCCTTTTGAGAGATCGCGGGCCATTTCCGAGAAGCGTTGAGTAGACTGCAATACCTCCTCTGCACTTGCTAAAAGCGCCTTTCCTTGTGGCGAAAGCAGAGTGCCAGTACGGGAGCGTTCTAACAGCGTTAAATTAAGTGTGTCTTCTAACGCATTTATCTGGCTAGTCAGCGTGGGTTGGCTAATGCCAAGTGCCCCTGCTGCCTGTCGAAAATTGAGGTATTTTGCAACGGCCACAAAGTAGCGAATCTGGTTAAACGAGGGGGCTTTACCACCTAACTGCATAATTAAAACTCCTACTTTTGGCTATAATTAATGGGCAATCCATCTAACAAATAACTCGCTTGATAGTTTTTGGTTATCACGAGGTAGTATATTAAACTATTAATCTATCAAGTGACACTAGAGTATTAACATTGTTATAACTATTAAAAATAACCGGGAGTATTCTATGGAACACGTCTTTTCAGGTGTTGCGAAGTTTCAAAAAGAAGTTTATCCAAATAAAAAAGCAACCTTTCAAAAATTAGCGAATGGGCAAAACCCAGAAGTTCTCTTCATCACGTGCTCAGATTCTCGTATTGACCCGAACCTAGTTACCCAAACCGATCCGGGCGAGCTTTTCATTTGTCGTAATGCGGGCAATATTGTTCCTCCACATAGCAATCAAACCGGCGGTATGACTGCGTCTATTGAATTTGCGGTAGCTGCGCTAGGCGTTTCTCACATTGTTATATGCGGTCATACAGATTGTGGTGCAATGAAAGGGGCAATCAGCCCTGAAGGTCTAGATTCATTACCGCACGTAAAAGAGTGGTTAGGGCATTGCCGTGCAGCGACCGACGTTGTTAAAGAACGTTGTGGTCACGACAAACTGTCTATTGACGATTTAGAAGCGGTGACAAAAGAAAACGTATTACAACAAATACAGCACCTTCGCACTCATCCTGCAGTGGCAGCTAAAATTGCGACTGGACAAGTAGAGCTTCACGGCTGGGTTTACAATATCGGTAGCGGCGACATGTTGTGTTACAGCAGCGAAGCTGGCGACTTTGTTACTATGGACCAGACAGAGGCTGAAGCGCGATTCAAACGTGCGAAAGCGGCTGAATAAGAGGGAACATTTGTGGTAAAAATAAATTTTTCAAATTTAAGAGGTGATCTCACTGGTGGTTTAACCGCTGGTATCGTTGCATTGCCTCTTGCATTAGCGCTTGGTGTAGCCTCAGGTCTTGGACCTATGGCTGGCCTGTATGGTGCAATAGCTGTTGGTTTTTTCGCTGCTCTTTTTGGCGGCACACCAGCTCAAATTTCAGGTCCTACTGGACCAATGGTGGTGGTACTTGCTGGCTTGTTTGCCAGTCTTTCTGGCGATGCTAGCCTAATATTTACTGCGGTAATGCTAGCCGGTGTATTCCAAATAGCGTTTGGCTTGTTTGGGGTTGGGCAATATATAAGGCTTGTTCCTTATCCAGTAATTTCGGGCTTTATGTCTGGGATCGGTGCCATCATTATTATTTTGCAAATCGGCCGTTTACTAGGTCATGAACCTCCAGGTGGTACCATCGGTGCGCTTTCGTATCTCCCAACAGCGTTGGCTGATATCAACTTTTCAACTCTTGCATTGGGTCTTGGTACCTTAATCGCAGCGTACAAATGGCCTGCGTCTTTAGGTAAGTATGTACCTGGTGCACTCGCTGCGCTTATTATCGGAACATTAGTAAGTCTCGCGCTAAGCGTACCAGTATTAGGTGATATTCCAACTGGCTTGCCTAGCCTACAATTGCCTGTATTTGACCAAAGCAAAATATGGCTAGTGATTGAAGCTGCATTTGTTCTTGCATTGTTAGGTGCTATCGATAGTCTTTTGACTTCGCTTGTTGCAGATAACATGACGCGTACTCGTCACGACAGCAATAAAGAGCTTATCGGTCAGGGTATCGGTAATACATTCGCTGGTCTAATTGGCGGTATTGCCGGTGCAGGTGCAACCATGCGTACTGTGGTAAATATCCGAAGCGGCGGTAAGTACAACGTGTCTGGTATGGTGCATGCGTTGGTATTACTTGGCATCGTTTTAGGTTTAAGCCCTCTTGCGGCTCAAATTCCACATGCTGTGCTAGCTGGTATACTCGTTAAAGTTGGTCTGGATATTATCGACTGGGGTTACTTAAAGCGTGGGCATAAAGGTCCGCGGTGGGACTTTGCTTTAATGATTCTCGTATTGTCACTGACGGTGTTTGTAGACCTTATTACCGCTGTTGGCGTAGGTGTTGTACTTGGAGCTTTAGCGTATGTTAGACAAGTCGCACAGTTGCAAATTGAAGAGCTGCAAAAGATACCGCAGGATCTTAACGACCCGAAAGAAAATGGATTGCTTGAAGAACTCAAAGACAAAGTGTCTATCTTCAGTTTTGGTGGTCCATTGAGCTTTGGTGCGGCAGCCGATTTAGGACACCGTGTTCGCGAGCGTGTTCAGCCGGGCAGTAAGTTTACTATACTCGACTTCTCGCGGGTTCCTTTGATGGACGTGTCTGCCGCAATGGCGGTTGATACAGTAACATCAGACGCACTAGCGGCAGGAAGACAGTTGATAATTTGTGGTGCTAACGAAAAGCTTAACAAAGTACTTGAGGGTGTTAATGAAGCTCACCCTGGCATCCCTAATTTTGAGACGCTACACGATGCGCTTTTATACGCAAAAAAGAAAGTAGGCGGGAGTGACGATAGCAAACCATCGCTGCAAGCTGCCGCTCAGTCGTAGTAATTAGATTACACCGGTTAAAAGCCTCCGCTTCGTAAAGAACCGGGGGCTTTTTTGTGCCTTTTCAAAACGTAAACATTAGCCTCAATAACGATGCGAGCGATAACGAAAATTAACGATACCAGTAGCACTAATGTCAAATTACATGCTAACGCCGACATCAGCGCGAGCACCAAAAATAACATTAACACCAAAAATGCGGACAAACTTTAGTCGTCTATATTTTTCGTTTTTCTAGAACAAATACGGTGGAAGGGCTAGTTATAGCGAGGCTGGTTGCAGTAAAGAGCCAGTTGGTAATAGGCAGTATAGAAGGCTGCTTGGGCAATAAAAAAGGCACCGTACTAGTGCACAGTGCCTTTGTTTCAATAAATCGTTAGTGAGTAACAGGCCGATTAATAAAATAATCGGCTAACACTTATTGGTCATTACCAAATACGTACACGCTCATCTGGCGCTAGATATAGCGCGTCACCCGGTTTAACGTCGAACGCTTCATACCATGCATCATGGTTACGAGGTGCCTGTGCACGGAAGCGGCCTGGTGCATGCGTACCGGCACGAAGCTGGTTTAGCATGCTTTGTTCAGTACGCTTTTCTTTCCAAACTTGAGCCCAAGCAAGGAAGAAACGTTGGTCACCTGTAAGACCATCGATTACCGGTGCTTCTTCACCGTTAAGGCTAAGTTTGTAAGCGTGATAGGCCATGGCAAGACCGCCTACATCACCAATATTTTCACCCAAACTGTTACGACCGTTTACAAAGTTGCCTTCGATGGGCTCGTACTTGCTGTATTGAGCTGCAAGAGCATCTGCTTTTTCTTCGAACGCCGCGCGATCTTCGTCTGTCCACCAGTTCGTTTGGATACCCATAGCATCAGATTTTGAGCCTTGGTCATCAAAACCGTGTCCCATTTCATGACCGATAACAGCACCAATGGCACCGTAGTTAACCGCTGCATCTGCATTTGGGTCGAAAAATGGTGGTTGAAGAATTGCCGCAGGGAAAACAATTTCGTTGAACGAGCTGTTGTAGTAAGCATTGACTCGCTGTGGTGTCATACCCCAACGCTCACGATCGGTTTTCTCAAGCTCACGCTCTACCGATTCAGCATGGAAGAATTCACGTAAATTGCGAACATTACCAATAAGGTCGTTGTCACTAATAGTTACGCCATCAAACGACTGCCACTCATCTGGGTAACCAATTTTGGGACGAAATGCCATTAGCTTTTCTTTGGCATTAACCTTGGTTTCTTCTCCCATCCAATCAAGGGTATCTATACGCTCGCTTAATGCAGCACGTAAGTTTTCAACTAGCTCAGCCATTTGTGTTTTAGAGCTTTCAGGAAAATACTCATCTACGTAAATCTTGCCAATGGCAAAACCAAGCGATTGCGTACCAGACATTTGACTTAACGCACGCTTCCAACGAGGGCGCGGCTCTTGTTGACCGTTAAGCGTACGACCGTAAAAGTCGAAATTGGCCATGTACACATCTTCTGCAAGCATGTCAGCATTGTTAGAAATCGTGTGATATTTCAAATAAGATTTCCAGTCGTTTAAGTCAACTTGGTTTATCAATTTGATCACATCTTTCACAGGCTGAGGCTGAGAAATATTGAGCTCTGGTACCTTATAACCTGACTGTGCGAAATAGACATCCCAATCGAAACCAGGGTATGCATCAGATAGCTTGCTGCGCTTAATTTGGTTTAGGGTTAGGTCACGATTACGACGTTTTTCACGAGGCCACTGAACTTCAGCTAGCTGAGTTTCTAGTGCCATAATATTCGCTGCTTTTGTGCCCGCGTCTTCAACGCCGGCTAGTGTAAGCATTTCTTCTATGTGGGCTACATAGGCCTCACGAATTTTTACAAAGCGCTCACTGTCGCTTAGGTAGTAGTCGCGATCGGGAAGACCAATACCACCAACACCTACGCTTAACTGGTATTCATTGGGGTCAAGACGGTTGTACCACATCCCGCCACCAATAGGCGTACTGTAACCGTATAGCCAGCTTTTACCGAAGGCTGCGGTGAGGTCTTTTGTGCTTTCTATACTATCAATGTCGCTTAGAACATCACTAATAGGAGATAGGCCTTTTTCATTGATGGTCTCTGTGTCCATAAAGGCGACGTAGAAATCTCTCACTAACTTTTCATCAGCGTTCAGCGTTTCCTTTTCTGTGAGGCCATCGATAATGCTTTTTACCTGTTCTTCGCTGCGTTCAGCTAAGCCAGTAAATGCGCCATAGCGCGTTTTATCAGCAGGAAGTTCGTAGTTGTCATACCAAGTGCCACTGGCATACATAAAGAAATCGTCACCTGGCTTAACCGCTTCATTTCGTGCAGAAAGATCAACACCAAATGAGCCCAGTTCCGCCTCGGCTTTTGCTTCAGCCGGCTCTGCTTTGCTCATTTGTTCTTTAACTTGCTCTGGTTGAGAGCAACCGGTTAGGCCAAGTGATGCCGCAATCGCTACGGCAAGAAGTGTATATTTCATATGTTTTCTCATTTTAGTTTTATGTGTCGTCGTTAGGATGAATGACACTTTTCGTTTTTAAAGTAGGCACAAATTCCTGATTAAAAGGTAAAGCATTCTGTGCCTGATTAAAATAGTGGGCGATATGTTCGTTTTCTTGCTGTAAAAAATTTGCGACAGCATCGTGGAAAGCTGGCTCAAACAATTGATGTTTTGATTGACAATAAATAGGCTCAAACCCTCGCAATATTTTATGTTCACCTTGGGTGCCTGGATTGAAGTGAGAGAGCTTATTATTTATCGCAAATTCGATACCTTCAAAATAACAGCATGCAAAGTGCAGGCTATCGATATCTTTGAGTGCTCCCCAATAACGTCCATAAAGGCCAGATTCGTCGTGAAAAAATAAAGCGCTAGCCACCGGATTTCCGTGCTCAACTGCTGTAACAATAAGCAGGCGTTCACTCATAGTCGACACAAGCGTTTCAAAAAAGGCGGTATTGAGGTAGCCAAGGTGGCCACTGCGCTTTAAGTAGGTAGATTGATAGCACTTTATGAAAAAGGCAAGTCTCTCTGGGGTAATGTCGCTTCCGATGTAGTGTGAAAATTGGATACCGTTTTCAACCAGCTTTTTTCGCGTTTTACTTATTGATTTACGCTTTCTTGATGTGAGGGTGTTCAAAAAATCATCAAAGTGCGTGTAGCCATAGTTATGCCACTGAAATTGCACGCTATGGCGAGTTAAATAATGGTGTTCTTTAGTTAGAAAGTTGTTTTCGCCGTCTGAAACGAATAACCAGTGTAGTGACGAGATATGCTCTTCGTATTTCGATTTGCACTGCGCTCTTAAGGTATCTGCAATTCGCGCTAATAGAGCAGGGGAGCACGCTAAACCTTCTTTTATTAGTAACCGTTTGCCTGTTACCGGAGTGAAAGGTACGGCACTTATCCATTTTGGGTAATAGTCTATACCGTGTTGATGATAAGCATTTGCCCATGCGTGGTCGAACACGTACTCGCCATAGCTGTGTGTTTTAAGGTAGCCAGGTATCGCCATAACAATATGGCCATCTTGCTCTACCGTTACATGAAACGGGCGCCATCCCGATTCTTCACCACAACACTTTGACGCTTCCAATGCATGCAAAAATTCAAATTGGAGAAACGGCCCTGCACTCTCAGCGAGAGAATTCCAGTGCGCTTTAGAGATACTCGCTATGCTGTCGTGTATTATTACTTGTTCATTCATAAATTCATTTAAAGTACATCAAGCGCTAGTAATGCGACTCTCCTTTTTTTTAAGGCTAGACTGTCGTCAGTATTACGAAATAAAATACTGTTTCACACTAAGTCAACGGGACCTAATCAAACCACATCACCCATGCCGTAATTTTAATATTTGAATAATTACGGAAAACAGTAACAAGTAGGGTCACAAAATGTCAGAGTTTGACCGAAAGATCATTATCGACGCGATTACCCGCATGCTGGCACGACGAGAGCATAGCTACAGTGAGATAGTGCGTAAACTTACGCAAAAAGGCATTGAGAACGAAGCGTTCTTACCAATTCTAGATGCCTTTCGTGAAGCCGATATTCAAAGTGACGAGCGATTTGCTCAAAGCAGGGCAAGGGCGCTGTATTTGAAAGGTAAGGGCCCAAGAGTGATAAAGCTAGACCTGCAACAATACGGTGTTGATGAAGGATATGTTCGAGAGGCGTTTGAGGAAATTGAAGCAGATTGGTTTGAAAGCGCCAAAACGGCAAAAGTGAAAAAGTTTGGCGAATTCTTTGAGACAGACTTCACCCTGCGTCAAAAACAAAAGCGCTTTTTACAATACCGAGGGTTTTACCAAGAGCATATAGACTATGCGGTAAGCAACGAGTGACTATGCGGTAAGCAACGAGATATTATGCTGTAAGTAACGAGTAAATGTACCTACAATTTTATTTTAGCTACAGTTTCGGTGATGTTTAGTAAAAAATTGCCTACTACATAGCTCCCTTAGGCTTAACAGAAAACCACTATTCGTGCTATTGTTTCGCAAAATTGTGCGAGCATAACGCCACGCGACGCGGATATCTCTTGGTTCACTATTTTACTCGACTTTTCACTTTGTTGTTTACGCACTTTTCCTTGCTATGAAATTGTTGGGTTATGTTGGGTTATGGAATTGTGAGTGGCTAAAGCAAAAATTTCGAGTAAGGGCTTCGCACCGTCTCATTAATGTATAAAGGAAGTTAGGTTTTCAATGACAATATCAACTGCTGACTTACGCAACAAGTTCAAAGATTATTTCAAAAGTCATGGCCATCACGCCGTCGCTAGCTCGTCACTGGTACCTGCAGATGATCCAACGCTTCTTTTTACTAATGCAGGCATGAATCAATTTAAAGACACCTTGTTAGGCGCAGATAAGCGCAGTTATTCTCGTGCAGTGTCTTCTCAGCGCTGTGTACGCGCCGGTGGTAAACACAACGATTTAGAAAACGTAGGTTACACCGCTCGTCACCACACATTCTTTGAAATGTTGGGTAACTTCAGCTTTGGCGATTACTTTAAAAAAGAAGCGATTGAATTTGCCTGGAACTTTTTAACCAAAGAAGTGGGCCTTCCTTCAGAGAAGCTATTGGTGACTGTTTACTCTGAAGATGATGAAGCCTTTGATATTTGGGAAAATCACATTGGCGTTCCTAAAGAGAAAATCATTCGCATAAGTACCTCTGATAACTTCTGGTCTATGGGTGATACAGGGCCTTGCGGTCCATGTTCTGAAATATTTTATGATCATGGTGCACATATCTGGGGCGGTCCTCCTGGCACGCCAGAGGAAGACGGCGATCGTTTCATTGAAATATGGAACCTAGTATTCATGCAGTACAACAAGCAGGCTGATGGCAGCATGGAGCCTCTACCTGCACCCTCTATCGATACCGGTATGGGACTTGAGCGTATTTCTGCCATTTTACAAAACGTGCACAGCAACTACGAAATCGATTTATTTCAAAATCTTATTAAGTCAGCGGCGTCAATTGTCGGTACCGATGATTTAGAGAATAAATCGTTGCGAGTGATTGCCGACCATATTCGTTCGTGCAGCTTCTTAATCTGTGATGGTGTTATGCCGTCTAACGAAGGTCGCGGCTATGTACTTCGCCGTATTATCCGCCGTGCCGTTCGCCATGGCTATAAGCTTGGTGCTGATGATATCTTTTTCTACAAACTGGTAGCCTCATTGGCTACTGAAATGGGCGAAGCGTACCCAGAGCTCGTTGACCAAAAGCCAGTAGTAGAAAAAGTACTTCGCGTGGAAGAAGAGCAGTTTAGTAAGACACTTGCCCGCGGAATGGCCATGCTTAACGAGACGCTAGAATCACTAGAAGGCGACACTATCCCCGGCGATGTTGTGTTCAAGCTTTACGACACCTACGGATTCCCTGTTGACTTGACTAACGACGTAGCAAGAGAGCACGAGCTTAAAATTGACGAGGAAGGCTTTGAGTCTGCCATGCAGCAGCAACGAGCAAGGGCGCAACAAGCGAGTAATTTTGGTACCGACTACAATAGTAGGTTGGTGGTTGAACAGGAAACCGCCTTTACTGGCTACACCGACGTTGACGGCAGTGCAACGGTTGTTGAGCTAATTGCGAACAATGAATTCGTCGCCACTTTAGAAGATGGTCAAGAAGGTGTTGTGGTGCTAGACAGCACGCCGTTTTATGCGGAAAGCGGTGGTCAATCTGGTGATAAAGGCATACTAAGCGTAGCAGGCGGTGAATTCGTTGTATCAGACACTCAAAAGATGGGTAAAGCATTTGCTCATAGAGGGGTTGCTAAAGGTACAGTGAAAAAAGGTGATACAGCCACTGCATCTATTGATGTTGCCAACCGAGAGGCAATTAAAAAGAACCACAGTGCGACTCACTTATTACACGCCGCGCTTCGGGAGATACTGGGCGAGCATGTCACGCAAAAGGGCTCTTTGGTTGAGGCTCCTCGCTTGCGCTTTGACTTCTCTCACTTTGAAGCCGTGACGCCACAGCAAATTGCGCAAGTAGAGCGTCGAGTCAATGAACAAATCAGAGAAAACCATGTCCTATCTACAGAGCTAATGGAGCTTGAGGACGCAAAAGCGTCAGGCGCAATGGCGTTGTTCGGCGAAAAATACGACGAAAAAGTGCGCGTTGTAAAGATGGGGCCGTTTTCTGTAGAGCTTTGTGGCGGTACTCACGTAACGAGAACCGGTGATATCGGTTTGCTGAAGATTACCAGTGAGGCAGGTATTGCATCTGGCGTACGTCGTTTAGAAGCAGTGACAGGCGAAGAGGCTTTAAGTGTAATGCAAAACCAGCAGGCTACGCTTGCGTCGCTATCGGCAATGTTGAAAACAGACAGCGCAAACGTGGTGGATAGGGTAGCAACATTACAAAATCATACTAAAGAGTTAGAAAAAGCACTCACTGCGGCCAAACAAAAACTGGCAAGTCAGCAAGGTGCTGATATGCTTAGTAATACGGTAGAGATAAATGGCGTTAAAGTGTTGGTCGCCAATTTAGAAGGTGTGGAAGCTAAGTCATTGCGTTCAATGATGGATGACATAAAGAACCGAATTGGCGAAGGCATCGTAGTATTAGGTGTAGCAAACGATTCAAAAGTTAACCTTATTGTTGGTGTTACTAAAAACCTTACTAGTCAAGTAAAAGCCGGCGAGTTGGTGAATTTCATCGCCTCGCAAGTTGGTGGCAAAGGTGGCGGTAGGCCTGATATGGCGCAGGCAGGTGGCGACAAACCTGAAAATCTTAACCAAGCGTTAGATTCGGTTAACGCTTGGTTACAAGATAAGCTATAATGATCAGTGCATATAACAGTGAGTTTTTGAAGTGACACAGAAACAGGGAATCACTGTGCTTTCGCTGGGTCGTGCCAGCGAGTTAGCAAATTTTAATGGAAACGGTAAATATAAAGGAACAGGAGCAAGCGAATGCTTATTTTGACTCGTCGAGTTGGTGAAACGCTTATGGTTGGTGACGATGTTACTGTTACTGTACTAGGCGTCAAAGGGAATCAGGTACGAATAGGTGTTAATGCACCAAAAGAAGTTTCTGTGCACCGTGAAGAAATATACATGCGTATTCAGGCAGAAAAAGGCGGTCAGCCAGGCTCTGAAGAATAAATGCTAATATAGCTTTACTGTGAAAGGTCGGCGCACGCCGGCCTTTTTTGTTTCTGTATTTTTAAAAAGATGTATTAGCCCAAAATCTGCCGGCAATGATTGATTGACGAGGTAACAGTAGGCGAGGGGCGTGTGATTGGTATACAATTAACGCGTTTTTTAAACGAATCGTTTAAAATGACAGCGGACGAACACTTTCTTCCTAAAAAAGGTTTGACTCAGGCCAATGAATCCGTAAAATGCATCCCGCACTCAAGGAGAGGTGGGTGAGTGGCTGAAACCAGTTCCCTGCTAAGGAACCGTACGTTAATTCGTACCGAGGGTTCGAATCCCTCCCTCTCCGCCATTATTCGTTGATAGTGGCGGTCGACAAAAAGTTTATTGCGCGTGTGTAGCTCAGCTGGATAGAGTACCTGGCTACGAACCAGGCGGTCGGAGGTTCGAATCCTTCCACACGCGCCACTTATTTTGAAGCGTCACCTTTTGATGTAAAAGTCGAAAGTAAAACAGTTTACGCGTGTGTAGCTCAGCTGGATAGAGTACCTGGCTACGAACCAGGCGGTCGGAGGTTCGAATCCTTCCACACGCGCCATATAAGAAAGCCCACCTCATTGAGGTGGGTTTTTTTATGTCTGCCTCAAAATGACCCAAGCTTCCCCATTTCTACATGGCGTGCACTAATACACTCTTTTTAAATATTCTCTTTTAAAAATTGTGCACCTCTGCACTTGCTAAAATCACAATCAAAAACCGACAGTTTTCATCTTTATGGCATTTATCACAATGCGTAGTTGAGTTTTTATAAACCCCATGATAATTGTTTATCTTAGATTTTATTAAAGCGAGTTCACATGAACACCGATTCAGTTACTAGCCTGCTAATGGAAGCGGCTTCACTTATGCTAATAGGTATGCTGTTTGTATTTTCCTTTCTTGGTTTACTTATTTTAGGGATCCATCTTATTGCGCGCTTTTGTAAAGCATTCCCCGGCGAGGTTGACTCAGAGTCAGTTTCTACCAGTAGACCCAAGCATTCAGCGCAGCCAGGTATTGATGGCAATATCATCGCCGCCATCTCCGCTGCTGTTCATACTCACCGTCAATCTAACAAAAATATATAGCCTCAAGGAACTACCATGACAAAGCCACTTGCTCTGACCGAGCTTGTTTTACGTGATGCACATCAATCTTTACTCGCCACACGAATGCGAATAGAAGATATGCTGCCAATAGCTGAAAAATTAGATAGCGCTGGGTTTTGGTCTGTAGAGTCTTGGGGAGGGGCGACTTTTGATGCCTGTATCCGTTACTTAGGGGAAGATCCCTGGGAGCGCATAAGAAAACTAAAAAAAGCGATGCCAAATACGCGGCAGCAAATGTTGTTACGCGGACAGAATTTACTCGGATATCGTCACTACGCCGATGATGTAGTGACGCGGTTTGTCGAAAGGGCTCACGAAAGCGGTGTGGACGTATTTAGAATATTCGATGCGATGAACGATATTCGCAATTTAAAAACAGCCATTAAAGCTACCATTGATAGCGGAGCCCACGCGCAGGGGACCATTTCATATACGGTGAGTCCGGTACATGGATTAGATACTTGGCTTGAGATGGCAAAGCAGTTAGAAGATCTTGGCGTCCACTCAATTTGCATTAAAGATATGGCGGGACTGCTTAAACCGTACGAGTGCGAGGCATTGATCGCAGGGCTTAAAGAGACAGTTAACGTGCCTATTGCAATGCAGTGTCATGCAACAACAGGGTTAAGCACGGCCACTTATCAAAAGGCTATTGATGCAGGTATTGATATGCTGGACACCGCCATTTCGTCAATGAGCATGACATATGGTCATACGGCCACTGAGACAATGGTATCTATTGTTGAGGGTACTCAGCGAGATACGGGAATATCACTTCCACATTTAGAAGAGATCGCCAGTTACTTTCGCGAAGTCAGAAAAAAATACAGTCAGTTTGAAGGCAGCTTGAAAGGTGTGGATGCGCGCATCCTTCTTGCTCAGGTTCCTGGTGGTATGCTGACCAACATGGAAAGCCAGCTAAAAGAACAAGGTGCAGAAGACAAATTTGAAGAAGTATTAAAAGAAATTCCGCGGGTTCGTGAAGACCTCGGTTACATACCGTTAGTAACACCAACGTCTCAAATAGTGGGCACCCAATCTGTATTAAACGTACTCACGGGAGAGCGTTACAAAAGTATTACTAAAGAAACCGCCGGAGTTTTAAAAGGTGAATATGGTGCAACTGCAGCGCCGGTGAACAGCGAGTTACAAGCGCGGGTGCTAGACGGAGCAGAGCCAATAACATGTCGCCCTGCTGATAACATTTCACCTGAACTCACTAAACTTGAAAAAGAATTAGATGAACTCGCGGACAAAAAGAGCATTGCTCTGTGTGAAAGCAAAATTGATGACGTGTTGACCTATGCACTCTTTCCTCAAATTGGTCTTAAGTTTCTTACCAATCGAGGGAACCCTGATGCATTTGAGGCTGCGCCGACGCTCGATGAGAATTCAAAGGGCAGTACTAAGAGCAATACCAAGAACTCATCTTCTACTAAAAATGCTGCCCAAGAAGGCCAAACCCAGCAGGTGACGTCTGAACAAGCAAATGCAGCCGCGTATGACGTTAACGTTGATGGAAAGCTTTATCACGTAGAGGTAGCTCCTTCAGGCGCATTAAAACAAGTTTCTGAGGTGAACGGCAATACTGCAGCCAGTGCTGCTAAGCCTGCAAATCAAGCCCAAGCGTCAAATCAAGCTGCATCAGCACCTCAAGCAAGCGCTGCGCAAATTATCGATGCGCCATTGGCCGGTAACATTTTTAAGGTTTTGGTGCGCAATGGTGATAGCGTTGCCGAAGGGGATGTGGTGATTATTTTAGAAGCCATGAAAATGGAAACGGAAATACGCTCTGCCTATACAGGCACAGTTAGCGATATTCTCGTTAGCGATGGCGACGCTGTTAGCAGCGGACAATCACTTATTTCGTTGGGGTAATACATGGATAAGTTACTACTGCTTTGGGATAGTACCGCACTTGCCCATTTTGAGGTTGGCCAACTTATTATGATGTTGGTGGGCTTTGGGTTGCTCTATTTAGCCATCGTTAAGAAATTTGAGCCTCTTTTGCTGTTACCCATTGGATTTGGCGCGCTCCTCACCAATATTCCTATAGCGGGCTTCTCAGAAGCAGGGGGGCTGCTGCACTATATTTATAAAATCGGTATTGATACCGGTGTGTTCCCACTCCTTATTTTCATGGGGGTTGGGGCCATGACCGATTTTAGTGCGCTTATCGCTAATCCAAGAATGCTATTACTGGGCGCGGCAGCTCAATTTGGCATTTTCGCTACGCTCTTTGGTGCCATCGCTTTAAATTTGCTGCCAGGTTTCGAATTCACTTTAAAAGACGCCAGTGCGATTGCCATCATAGGGGGTGCAGATGGGCCTACCGCAATATTCCTTGCCTCCCGTTTAGCACCAGACTTGCTAGGTGCTATCGCAGTAGCGGCTTACTCGTATATGGCGCTAGTGCCCATTATTCAACCCCCTATTATGAAAGCGCTAACTACCAAGGCTGAGCGAGAGATTAAAATGGGGCAATTGCGCTTTGTGTCAAAAAGGGAAAAGATAATTTTTCCGCTCGCGGTATTGTTTCTAACGATTCTGTTTTTACCTGCGGCAACTCCTCTTGTGGGCATGTTTTGTTTTGGTAACTTAATGAAAGAATGTGGTGTTGTAGACCGGCTAAGCAATACTGCACAGAATGAACTTATCAATACGGTTACCATCTTTCTTGGTCTGGCTGTTGGCTCAAAGCTATCGGCAGAGGCGTTTCTTACCGTAGAAACACTCGGCATTCTAGGGCTAGGTGCGATTGCGTTTGCTATTGGTACGGCAACTGGTGTACTTATGGCAAAATTAATGAGTCGATTAAGCGGTGGTGCGATTAACCCGTTAATTGGCGCCGCTGGTGTTTCTGCTGTGCCAATGGCAGCGCGAGTAGTGAATAAAGTAGGTTTAGAAGCCAATCCACATAATTTCTTACTTATGCATGCTATGGGGCCGAATGTGGCTGGCGTGTTGGGCTCAGCAGTAGCCGCCGGTATTTTGCTTGCTCTCGTAGGTTAAAAAGCAGGTTAACGAGAGTTTGGTAACGAGGAATGAGTAACCCGGGTGTGTTGATCTAGGCTGCAAAATTGGCAGCAAAGGGCAACACACACTAGAACCAGTAAAAGATAGCTGGCAGATGTTTCAACGAATAGTTTGCTGGGGCACAAGAGAATGGTAGGCCGTGACCAGTTTTTTGGTGCGAGTGTGTTGGGGCCAGCGAAATATAGTTTCTGTCTTACCTTCTTCAACAATTTGACCTCGCTCCATTACAATCACTTTATCTGCAATATGGCGGACAATTCCTAGATTGTGGCTGATAAAAATAAAGGCCAACCCAAGCTCTTGTTGTAACTCTAAAATGAGATTGACAGTTTGCGAGCGAATAGAGGGATCAAGAGCGGCAAAAGGCTCGTCTGCTACCAATACTTTCGGTTTAAGCATGATTGCGCGAGCAAGAGCAATACGCTGCTGTTGACCGTCTGAGAGCATATTGCGATAAAAATAAAAATGCTCTCTTAACAATCCTACTTTCACTAGGGTATCTTCGATAATCTTCCTACGCTCGTCAGATTCCAGTGTGGTATTCAATCGCAAAGGTTCGTCGAGGATGCGACCTACCGGTACCGAAGGGTTCATGGTTTCATTGCTGTGCTGCAAAATCATTCGAATGTCATGGGTTCGCTTTCGCTGACCGTCTTTCGATTTGTATTTGGCTAAATACTTGTGCTCATTAATTTCAATTTCGCCCTCGTCAGCACGAACGGCCCCAACAAGTAACTTAGCTAACAATGATTTACCAGAGCGATTTTCACCGATTATTGCAACGGTTTCTCCACGTTTCACGGTGAGGTCTACAGGGCCTAATTCGAAAACTTCTGGACGTTTCAACCAGCGTTTTTTTTCATTATGTATAAACTTAAGCTGCTTAACCTGCATGACGTCGGTCATAGTTTTTCCATATGCAAAGGGTAGTGGCAACTGTAGCTGTGATCGTGGATGCGGCGTACTGCTGGCGTTTGTACGCAAGCACGCTGGGCTCGTGGGCATCGCGGACCTAATCGACAGCCAATGGGTAAATGCTGCAACGTAGGAATTGATCCAGCAATAGTGGGTAAATGAGACTTCGGGGATAAATCTTTTCTAAAGCTTGGGGCACTGTCTAAAAGTGCCTTTGTATAAGGGTGTAGCGGCCGCTTCTTGATATGCTTCATCTTTCCTGATTCCACCGTCTGCCCCGCATATAGCACCGTCATCGTGTGCGACATACTAGCAATAGCGAGAAGGTCATGACTCACAAACAAGATAGACAGAGAGCGGGTTTGATTCAAACGCGTAAAAAGCTTCAAAATTTGTGTTTTTGTTGTGGGTTCCATACCGCGGGTAGGATCATCAGCAATAAGTAGCGTTGGCTGTGAAACCAGCGCCATGGCAATCATAAATTTTTGACCAATATCACTAGGAATTTGGTGAGGGTAAGCACTCAGGTAGTGCTTATGGTGTTTAATACCCACTTTATGAACCGTGCTGATAGCAATTTTTTTGCGTTGTTGAGCACGTTGCCAAAACCAGCGCCCTTGTACAAACTCACTAGGAATACTCTCTTCAAGCTGCTCACCCAGAGTGGCTGAAGGATCTAAGCTGGTTTGCGGATCTTGAAATACTACTGCAATCTCTCGCCGCATGACTTCACGTCGTTGTTGTGAAGACATACCGAGTAGATTTTCTCCGTTCCAGCTCATTCTATCTGCAGTAAGTGACCACTCGGAGGGCAGAGCACCGCATATCGCTGATACGATTAAACTCTTACCTGAACCAGACTCGCCAACTAGAGCGCGAATTTCTCCACTGCTCACAGTCAAATTAACTTTGTCTAATGCCTTAATGGTACCTTCACTGCTATGCATTTCTAGCGTCAGGTTTTTTATATCTAGCATTGGCATTTTAGTGATTCACCCTTTTTCTCAAGGCCGAACGCAGCCCGTCACCAACGACGTTAATTGAAAGTACCAAAAAGAAAATGGCCATGCCGGGAAGTGCAACGTTCCAGGGCGCCAAGTAAGTAACATCTAGCCCGTCTGATAAAATGGCACCTAACTCTGGCAGCGGGGATTGTGCACCGAGGTTTAAAAATCCCAGTGCAGAAATATCAATAACAGCGATAGAAAGGGCAATTGTGCCTTGAACAACCAGCATTTCAGTCATGTTGGGTAAAATGGAGTAAGTAAATAATTGCCATTTATTTGCCCCATCAAGCTTCGAAGCAACAATATAGTCTTTCTTCATTTCACTGCGCACCAAACTGCGGGTGTGGTGGACGAACTGAGGAATGAGCGCGAGGGTAATCGCCCACATACTGTTGACGAGCCCGGTGCCAAAAATAGCCACAATAATAATGGCGATAAGCAACGTTGGAATGGCCATTAGTGCGTCTGGCAGGTGATTGGCAATACTTGAACGAACGCCCCGAAGCATGCCCGCAAAAGCGCCGAGGCTTACGCCAACCAGCATGGCCAATACCACGGTAATAAACGCAGAGCCTAGGGTAACCCTGCAACCATAGATAACGCGAGTAAAAAGGTCTCTACCTAAAGAGTCGGTACCAAATAAATGAGAAATTGAACCATTACCCATCCAGCTCGGTGGTACTAACAGGCCATCGATATTTTGCTCATTAGCGCCGTATGGCGTTAAAAAAGGAGCAAACAAAGCAAACACTACAAATACGCACAGCAGCACAGCACCTGCCATTGCAATATGACTTGCTTTAAACGCACGCCATGTTCGGTGCCATGGTGAGGGATGAAACTCTTCTTCGTACAAACTATATTGCGGCATGCTCGTACTTCTCTCTACTTGGATCTATGAGTCGATTAAACATATCAACAGTGATGGTTAGCGTAATAACCAGTGTTGATACCGCCAGCATGCCTACTCTCAGCGCAGGATAATCCCGCTGATAAATAGCCTGAATTAACCAATTGCCAATCCCTGGCCACGAGAATAGTGTCTCTACAATCATTGTGTTGGTAATAAGGGTTGTTATCTGAATAGCCATCAATGGCAGTATGGGAAGCAGGGCGTTTCTTAAAATGTGCCGAAAGAAAATTTGCCACCCAGACAACCCGCGAGAAACTGCTGCAGCGATATAAGGCTGGTGCCTAGCATCGATAACAGAGCGTCTCGTTATTCTTACCATAGAAGCCGTTGAGACTGCACCAATGGCAATGGTGGGAAGGGTTAAATGAGAGAGCGCATCTTTGAACGCCAGGCTTTTGTTTTGCATGTCAGACAGCAATATATCCAGCAGTATAAATCCACTCACAGGCTCAACATTAAACAACAGGCTTACTCGACCAGAAAGAGGGGCTTTGTCTAGTTGCAGACTGAACACAAGAATAAGCAACAGCGCTAGCCAAAATACAGGGAAAGAGTAGGTAGTGATACTGCTCGTGTTAATAATATAGTCAGAGGTTGAATAGCAGCGCATTCCCGAGTAATAACCCAATGGGATCCCGATAACCAAAGCAACCACCATTGAATAAGTGGCTAGCTCAATGGTAGCGGGTAGTGCTACACCAATTTCATCTCGCAACTCAATTCCTGAGGTGAAGCTATATCCCCAATCTCCCGCAAACAGGTTTGTGAGGTAATAAAAAAATTGCACAATATAAGACTGATCAAGACGAAACTGGCGTTCTAATGCCATTCGCTGAGCGTCATTGGCGGGCACAATGCCAGTCAGGTTTTCTAATACATCCCCCGGAAACAGATAGGCCAAGGAAAATGACATGACGGCTAACACTAATAGAGTTAGGACAAAAAGAATGCTGTAGCGTGCTAATATCCGAATCACAGTACTTTTTCAACTCCACCAAAACGGACGCCGCCAAAGGGATTAATGGTCATTCCTTTCACTTCATTTCTATAGGCTTGATAGCGATAAGCATGGGCAATTGGCACCAGCGGAAGTCTTTCGTACATAAGTCGGTTCACTTGATGATAAATAGCTCGTCGTTTATCAAGATCTTCTGTTTTCAATGCTGCGTCGATAAGCCTATCATAATCCTCATTGCACCACATTGCTCTGTTGGTACCCGATGGAATGGCGCCGCAGCTAAGTAGAGGGCGATAAAAGTTATCGGGGTCGCCGTTATCCGCAGACCAACCTATCAACACCGAATCATGTAGACCCTCTTGCAGGTGACGTCTAAATGTTTTCCAGTCATATGTGACTATATTGGCTTCAACACCCACTTCTCGTAAATAACGCTGGATGAGTTCTGCCATCTTTATCGCATTGGGGTTGTAGGCACGTTCAACCGGCATAGCCCATATGGTCATTGAAAATCCCGGCTCAATACCGGCTTCTGCCAGCAGGCTTCTCGCGAGTACAGGGTTATACGCGGTATCGTCTGCATCATTTTGATATGCCCAACTGGCCGCAGGTAAAAGGCTCTTTGCTCTAGATGCACTGTCGAAATACACTGCCTCTAGTAACGTATTCTTGTCGATAGCAAAAGCGAGTGCCCGCCTTACGTTAGGGTTATCAAAAGGGGGCCGCTGGGTGTTGAAGGCCCAAAACCCAATATTCAAACCGGGCTTCTCTGCTAAGGTAAGATCTTCTCTATTCCTTATTACTTCAAGCTCTGTTTGTGCAGGGAAGGCCGTTGCATCACATTCACCGGTCATTAGCTTCGCGAGGCGCAGTGAACTGCGGGGGGTAATATCAAAAATGAGTTGTTTTACACTTGCGTCTGAGGAGCCTGAGGCCTTTTTACCTGTCTCCACTTTAACGTCTGCGCTGTCAGCAGCCCCCTGTTCGCTAGCCAAAATGTTATCACTGTCATCACTACTTTCCTCAAGCGCTTGTCCTTCAAAAGCGCGCCAGTAATCCTCATGATGAAGGTATTTGATGTAGCTATCTTTGCGAAAGCTTTCAAATCGGTAAGGACCAGTTCCAACAGGCAGTTGATCTATTTGGCTGGGATTTCCTTGCTCAAAGAGTTGCTCGGCATACTCTTCAGATAATATAACGGCAAAGTCGGTCGCTAAGTTGGCAAGAAACGAACTGTCTCGCCGCTTAAGTGTAATTTCAATACGATAGCCATTTACCCGCGTTACGTCTGCAATATTGTCTGCTAAACCTAAGCTTTCAAAATAGGGGTAGCTTCCGCTTGAAACATTGTGAAAAGGATGAGAATCAAGTCTCCACCGATTAATACTGAAAATGACATCGTTGGCATTAAAGTTACGGGTTGGCGTGAAAAATTGTGTGGTGTGAAACGCGACGCCTCTTCGCAGTTGAAATACATAAGTTAATCCATCGTCTGAGACCAACCAACTGCTTGCTAAGCTTGGTACTATTCGGCCAGAGTCGGGGTCGAAGTCGAGTAATCTGTCGTAAAGTTGATGGGAAGTCGCGTCTGAAGTTGTACTTGAGGTATCAAGTTGGGGGTTGAAAGTAACCGGATTACTCTCAGAACAATACACTACTCCAGTGTTGTAAAAGGGTTGTTTGTTTTGCTTTGCACAAGACACCACAAGTAGTGCTGTGCTAGCGCAAACCGCAAGGCGCTTGATAACACTGCTCATCATTTTTGTTGCCTCAATTTTCACGCCCCAGTCTCTGCGATTCAGTGTTTACGATTCGAGGTTTGCGCATATAGCTTTAAGTATCATTCGAATTGCGTTATGCCGCCAACCTATGCTTAAAGGCCTACGCTTCTAAGTCTTGCGCAGATGAATCTAACAGGTTGTACTTCTTCAAGTAACCCCTTAGCTGATGATACGTTAGGCTGAGTTTTTCTGCTGTCTTTTTCTGATTAAACTGACTATCTGATAACGCCTGCTTGATGATATCAATTTCAAACTCCTGTGAACGCTCTTTTAAGTCGATAGGATAGTCAATGGCAATAGAATCCACCCTTGCTGATAGCGCTTGCGAAGAGATATCATCAACGGCACTACCTATGTTTGGTGGCAATGTTTCTGAGTTCCCAATGTCATTTGCTGCGCTATAGCTAGAGGTTTTACCGTGCGTTGTAGCTTTATCAGGCGTTGAAACTCTATCTTGGGTTCGAATTCTATTTTTTGGCCTAAACGCCGACTCAAAGGGATCGAGTACAATCTCATGTACCGGCAGGTGGGGATTGTTCGTTCTGTATACAGCGCGCTCAACCACATTTTTAAGTTCACGAATATTGCCTGGCCACTCATATTCAAGCAGCGTGCGCTTCGCTTTTTCAGTAAATCCGCTGAAAAGCTCCATTTCTAGCTCGCGAGCCATATTAATTGCAAAGTTTTCAGCTAGCATCATGATGTCTTCTCTTCTTTCGCGAAGAGGGGGAATAGTAATAACATCAAAGGCAAGGCGGTCGAGTAAGTCTGCTCTAAACTCGCCGGCATCAGCAAGAGCCGGGAGGTCTTCATTTGTCGCTGCGATAAGGCGAACATCAGTCTTAACTGACTTACTGCCCCCAACACGTTCAAATTCGCCGTATTCCACTACGCGAAGCAGCTTCTCTTGAATTAGCCCTGATGTGTTAGCAAGTTCATCAAGAAAAAGAGTCCCGTTATGAGCCACTTCAAAACGCCCTTCGCGACGCTTCGCTGCACCGGTAAATGCGCCTGCTTCGTAACCAAATAGTTCACTTTCCAAAAGGCTTTCATTCAGCGCCGCACAATTGAGCTTGACGTAATTCTGGTCCCAGCGCTTTGAAAGAAAATGCAGGCGAGCAGCAATAAGTTCTTTACCTGTCCCGCGTTCGCCAATGACCAACACGGGTTTGTCTAACGGCGCAATTTGTGAAATTTGTTCTAAAACTTCTAAAAAGCTATTTGCTTGGCCTAGCAGATTGTCTTGTTGGCGATATCGGCTCATTAAATCTCTCAATTGTTAGTCATTTCGACTAATAAATAGTGTAGAACAAAAAAAATTGAGAAACGAGCATTATTTGAATTAAAAAAATGCTTTTATATTTAGGTGCTTACGAGTTCTTGCAGGTTGGCAAGCAAATTGAATACTCTTCTATACAAAATTTTTTAAAATGTCAGTCATAGTTCCACAAGAATACATGACCACCAGATTTTCATTAAGAGGTAATTATTATGGGTATCTTTTCGCGTTTTACAGATATTGTGAACTCAAACATAAACTCATTATTAGATAAGGCTGAAGATCCTGAAAAAATGGTTCGTCTTATCATTCAGGAAATGGAAGACACCTTAGTTGAGGTGCGTTCTGCATCAGCTAAGACTCTTGCTAACAAAAAAGATATTGCAAGCCAAATAGGAAAATATGAGAGTGACGCCGCCGACTGGCAGTCAAAAGCAGAACTTGCCTTAAGCAAAGATCGTGAGGACCTGGCCAGAGCAGCACTGCAGGAGAAGAAAAAATCTGCAGAAGCAGCGGAGACATTAACTAAAGAACTGGCGATTGTTGATGCTCAGATTAGTAAACTTCAGGATGAAATTGGGCAACTTCAAGATAAGCTCGCGGATGCTAAAAGTCGCCAGAAGACCATCATTATGCGTCAGAAAACGGCTAGCTCTCGTCTTGAAGTTAAGAAGACGTTGGACAGTTCCAAAATGGATAATGCTATGGGTCGCTTTGAGCAATACGAGCGCAAGATTGATGACCTAGAGTCACAGGTAGAATCTTATGACCTGGCTCAGAAGTCGCTACAGGATGAATTCGCAGAGTTAGAAGCGGGTGATAAAGTAGACGACGAATTGGCAGCGTTGAAAGCAAAAATGCAAAACGCCAAGAAAGATACTGAAAAATCTGAATAATAAAAAGTAACGAGCTGCTCCGACTTTATGCGGAGCAGACTGATCAGAGTTTGTTGGAGAATTCGAGATGGAAGAAGGCATGATCGCGATTATTGTAATGCCACTAGTGGTTTTCACAATTTTTGTAGCACCCATATGGTTAATTTTGCACTATCGCAGCAAGAAACAAGTCAACCAGGGATTAAGTGCTGAAGAGTACGCTGCATTGAGCTCGTTAGCCGATAAAGCGGAAAAGATGAGCGAGCGTATTGAGACTCTAGAAGCGATTCTTGATAGCGAGGCTCCTGAGTGGAGGAATAGAGCATGAGAAATGGTAAACAGCTCTACCGCAATCCAGAAAAGGGAAAAATAGCGGGTGTTTGTTCAGGTGTTGCAGAGTACTTCGGCTTAGAAACGTGGTTAGTGAGAATTTTAGTTGTCACTGGTTTCTTCCTTCTTGCTGGACCTTTTATTTTTGTAGCCTACATTGCGGCTTGGTTTATTTTAGACAAAAAGCCAAAGCATTTGGATAACGCACGCCCTAATCCACAAGCTTTTTCACGAGGTAAGGGCTGGACAAACCCGAATAGTGGACAGGTAAAAGAAGCTAAGGTGGAGGTGAAGACCAAGGTGTGGCAGGCAGGCGAGCCCCCTAAGCAAGCGTTTCATGATATTAGAAATCGATTTGAAAAAACAGAGAATCGATTACGCAAAATGGAAACCTATGTAACGTCTAAAGAATATCAACTGAACAAAGAAATTAGTCGACTGTAGATACTCATTTAGCATAGATTGAAAACCACCTTCAAAGGTGGTTTTTTCGTTTTATCAGCAGGTTAAGGTTTTATGTAAAAAAAATATTACAGTGATTTAGGTGGCTCAATAGAGGCAAAAGGTTCTTGAAAAGCGGTTTTTAGTTAGACTACAGATAACGTATTTAGCAACTCATTGGTTTTAGAAGTTATGCCAAAAACAACTCAATATGCATCGCGAGAATCAGACGGGAGTGGTCACATAGCGTGGTCGCAAGAAGAAAACCAGATTTGGTCAGAGCTTTATTCAAGACAAATACCCTTGGTGAAAGAACGCGCGTGTGATGAATACATCGAGGGTTTGAGATTGCTTAACTTAAGCGAAAACTGTATTCCTCAGTTACCCGATATCAACCGTGTACTAATGGAGAAAACTGGTTGGCAAACTGCTGAAGTTCCCGCACTCATTCCATTTGGTGAGTTCTTTCGTCTGCTAGCAAACAAGCAGTTTCCCGTAGCGACGTTTATACGCTCACGCGAAGAGTTTGACTACCTACAAGAGCCGGATATTTTTCACGAAGTATTCGGGCATTGCCCACTACTGACTAACCCTGCGTTTGCGCATTTCACTCATACTTACGGAAAATTGGGGTTAGCGGCCAGTAAAGAAGATAGAATTTATTTAGCCCGTCTTTATTGGTTTACCGTTGAGTTTGGCTTAGTGAAAGCCAAAAACGAACTGAAGATTTACGGCGGTGGAATTCTTTCATCACCCGGTGAAACTATCTACTCACTAGATAGCGATATACCAGTAAGAAAGCCTTTAACCGCTATTGATGCGTTAAGAACTCCTTATCGCATTGATATTATGCAGCCACTCTATTACATCTTGCCTGAGTTTGATCATTTGTTTGAACTAGCTGAGATGGATATTATGGCTTTGGTGGAAAAGGCTAAATCTTTAGGATTGTTTGCACCCTTGTTCGAGCCAAAAGAGAAGAAAGCGGGCTAGTTTTGCGAACATTCCCGTTGAAATGAAAAAGAAAAACAACTAGAAAAGAAGCACCGACGTTAAGGAGACTGCACAGTCTCCTTTTTTGTGTGCTTTGCGCTGTATCTCATTAGTTACAATATTCACAGCTTTTTAATCTTTAGTAGCAATTATCTTGTTATTTTTTTGTAAAAGTGTGATATCTTGTACATAAATCTTTACAACAAAATACATACCTTATGCGCTTAGAAATCAGCTGTCAGGACCGCCTCGGTATCGCCCAAGACGTTCTGGATATTCTCGTGAATAAAGAAATAGACCTGCGTGGAATTGAAATAGACCCAGTAGGCAAAATTTTCCTCAATTTTCCTAATATTGAATTTGAAGACTTCCAGCATCTCATGCCTCAAATTCGTCGAATAGAAGGTATAGACGACGTAAAAACAACGCTTTTTATGCCAGGGGAAAGAGAAAAAAATCAGCTTTCAGCAATATTACGCACATTGCCAGACCCAGTTTTCTCTGTTGATGCCAAAGGCAATATTTTGCTTAGTAATGAAGCCGTCAGCGCTGGCTTAGAGCTTCCTTCAAGTGAGATCAATGGAATGGAGATTGCCGAGGTTGTAAAAGGGTTCAACTTTACAAAGTGGATGGATGGAAAAAGTCCAGGCCCGCAGTCGTCAAAGGTGAAGTTTATACAGCAAGATTACTTAGCCGACATGCTGCCTATAACGGTAGCGGACGGAGAAAAGAAAAGTATTATGGCAGGCGCGGTGGTGATTTTAAAATCCGAAATGCGTCTTGGCCAGCAGTTTACTGCATTTCACCAATCGCCTACAGACAGTTTCGACCGTTTTGTCACAGAGTCATCTTTTATGAAACGTGCGGTACACGAAGCCAAAAGAGTGGCGGACTTAGACGCACCTATCCTTATATTTGGTGAAACCGGCACAGGCAAAGAAATGATCGCACGAGCCTGCCACCAATCAAGTCGCCGCAGTGAAGGGGCATTTTTAGCCTTAAACTGTGCCTCGCTACCCGATAGTGTGGCCGAAACCGAGCTTTTCGGGTGTGCCGCAGGAACCTACAACCAGTCTAGCGGCAAAGTGGGCTTGCTCGAGCAAGCAAAAGGCGGCACCTTACTGCTTGATGAAATTGCTGACATGTCGTCGCAACTGCAGGCAAAGCTACTGAGAGTACTTGAGGATGGTGAGTTTAGACGAGTCGGGGATGTAGAGCCTGTCTCTGTAGATGTGCGCTTTATTTGTACTACCTGCCGCGACTTAGGCCAACTGGTAGAAGAAGGGCGCTTTAGAAAAGAACTTTATTATCGATTGAACGTTTTGAGCTTAGTGATGCCATCGTTGAAAGACCGTCGTCAAGACATCGTACCGCTGGCAGAGTCTTTTATCTTGCAGCATAGCTCCAAGCTCGGTCGCAGGCCTGCCAAGTTAAGTAAATCCTGTGTCGACTTTCTGCAGCAGTATCCCTGGCCTGGCAATGTGAGACAGCTGCAAAATGCGCTCTATCGCGCGCTTTCCTTGCTCGATGGCAAAGAAATAACCAAAGAAGATATCCAGCTTCCAAGCTGTGCACCGAGTGTCACCTACATTGATGAAAATTTTGAGGGGACACTCGATGAAGAGGTGAAAAAATTTGAGAAAGACTTACTTAAACGACTTTACCCATTCTATCCAAGTACTAGACAGCTAGCTAAAAAGCTGGGGCTCAGTCACACCGCCATTGCCAACAAGCTTCGTGAATATGGCATTAACAAAGCGACAGTAAAGCTATAAATCACTTGTTAAACACTGCTACAAGCGTGTTGTGATAAGTTTACAACCCGCTTGTAGCTAGCATTGGTAAGCGTTTGCCAGTAATTTCCCGTCTTTTCCCGTACACCCTTTCTTACAGTGTTTTAAAACTTGTGCCTATGCACACTTCTCTTTTCCCTGCATGTAATGGCATAACTATAATCATATTAAAAATGTTGACCGTCGCTTTATATTTTAAAAGGTCAATATACCTACTCTACATAGTCGTCATCGATATAGTGTTTATCGAGAAAGTGTTTATCGAGGAAAAAATAATGAAGCTTGCTACATATAAAAATGAAACCCGCGATGGGCTGCTAATGTTGGTATCACGAGATTTGACTAGAGCTTGTGACGTTTTAGAGATTGCCCCAACAATGCAATATGCTCTCGATAACTGGCAGGAAGTAGCTCCTCAGCTACAGAGCAGATACGAGCAATTAAATGATAATGACGGCGACAGTGTTCAGTTTGATGCAGGACGCTGCGAGTCTCCGTTACCTAGAGCGTTTCAATGGGCAGACGGCAGTGCTTATGTGAATCATGTTGAGCTAGTAAGAAAAGCACGGGGTGCTGAGATACCGGAGAGTTTCTGGACCGATCCACTGATGTACCAAGGTGGCTCTGACGATTTCATTGGCCCAAACGACGATATCATTTTGCCAAGCGATGACTGGGGAATAGATTTTGAAGGCGAAGTTGCGGTAGTTACCGACGACGTGCCTATGGCATGCACACCAGAGCAAGGCGCTGAACGCATTCGCTTAATCATGCTGGTGAATGACGTTTCCCTTCGCGGGTTAATACCCGGTGAGTTAGCCAAAGGGTTTGGCTTTTTTCAATCTAAACCGGCCTCCAGTTTTTCGCCAGTAGCAGTTACGCCTGATGAGTTAGGTGATGCATGGCGAGATAATAAAGTGCACTTACCACTGCGTTCAACCTACAACGGTGAGCTTTTCGGTAAGCCTGAAGCTGGACAAGATATGACGTTTGATTTTGGTCAGCTTGTTGCCCACGCAGCTAAAAGCCGTAACTTAGGTGCAGGCGCCATCATAGGTTCGGGGACGGTGTCGAATAAGCAAGGCACCGAACACGGTTCAGCAATCAGCGAAGGTGGTGTAGGTTATTCCTGTATTGCTGAGGTGAGAATGATCGAGACAATACGAGACGGCAAACCGACCACGCCATTTATGCAGTTTGGCGACCGTATTCGTATGGAAATGCTTGATGAAAATGGCGTCAGTATTTTTGGAGCTATCGAGCAGCAAGTTAAGCCGTTGCGCTAAATATGTAAATCCACCAATCTTTAATAGCTGTAGGAAACAATAAGATGAGTATTAAACTTTACGGTTACTGGCGTTCTACTGCTACTTATCGCGTGCGTATAGCGCTCAATTTAAAAGGTGTAGACTACGAATATGTGCCGGTTCATTTAGTGGCCAATGGCGGCGAACAGCACAGTATGGATTACGCTCGCTTAAACCCGGCTCATCTTGTTCCCACGTTTGTGGATGAAGACGAAGACATTATCTTGAATCAATCGTTAGCCATCATAGAGTATCTCGATGAGCGCTATGAGAGCGACTTTCGTTTAATTCCAGAGCATAAAACAGAGCGTGCGCGAGTAAGGGCGCTCGCACAGGATATTGCTTGTGACATTCAGCCTGTGGGAAACCTTCGTGTGTTAAATGCATTAAAAGGTACGTTTAATGCCAGCCAAGATGATGTTTCTGTGTGGGCGGCGCACTGGATAACATTGGGATTCGATGCTATTGAAAAACGACTGCAAACTCAGTCAGGTAGGTATTGCTTTGATTTTGACGTAACCATGGCCGACATATGTTTAGTGCCTCAAGTTTACAATGCGAAGCGCTTTAATATTGATATGGACCAATATCCTCTGATAAGCAAAATAGCGGACAACTGCAATGCCCTTGAAGCTTTTGAAAAGGCTAAGCCAGAAAATCAAATCGACGCTAGTTAGCGTTTAGTATAGAAGAAGCTTCGGGTTTGATTTAGAGCTAAAAAGGGGCGGTTTTTACTGCCCCTTTTTGTATCTACTGACGCTTGATAGGAAGTTCTGTGGTGTTTTTCACTTGCTTAAGTGCAAATGTAGAACTGAGGTGATCAACTAACGGTAAGTGTGTCAGCTTTGTTTTTAATAAAAACTCATATTCTTCGATACTTTCTACAATGACTTTAAGCAAATAATCCTTCTCGCCACTCGTTGTATGACACTCCACGATTTCATCAATGTTCTGCACTGCCGTTTCAAAATCGGTCAGCGAGTCACCGTCGTGATTCTTAAGCGTGACATAGATAAAAACAGATACACCAAGGTTAAGTTTCTTGCTGTTTAGCAAAGTCACTTTTCCTAGGATAATGCCGTCTGCTTCCATTCGCTTCACACGTCGCCAGCAGGGGGTATGAGAGAGCCCGACTTGCTGGCTTAAATCAGCCATAGAGACGGTAGCATCTTGCTGTAGGACACGTAAAATTTCACGGTCAAACTTATCTAATTTCATAAAAGTTATGTCCATCGTTTTTATGATGATCATTATATAGTAAAAAAAATTATAGGATAGCTGTCCTAGTAAAATAGTGTTCATTTCTTTTCCGTTTCGGTTTGTAAACACCACATGACAAACTCGCAACGCTTGTCCTCAGCGTATTCAGCTAGACTAGTCGGATTAAACAGCAAATAAAAATAGGGAACGTATGTCAGTCTTCGATCATTCAGAATTTGATAATCACGAGCACGTGGCTTTTTATCACGACGAAAAAGCGGGCCTTAGTGCCATTATTGCAGTACACAATACCAACCTTGGACCTGCACTCGGTGGTTGCCGCATGTGGCCATACGTTAATAGTAGTGAAGCACTTACGGATGTGCTTCGATTATCAAAGGGGATGACATACAAAGCAGCGCTTGCCAATTTAGAATTAGGCGGCGGCAAGTCAGTTATTATTGGCGATCCTAGAAAAGCAAAAACACCAGAAATGATGAAGGCAATGGGGAGATTTGTCGATTCTCTAGGCGGTAAGTATTTCACTGCTGAAGACTCTGGTATTGCCGTAACTGACTTACAAACAATGGCTGAAGAGTCTGACTATATAGCTGGTGTGAGCGCGAAATATCACTACGCAGGTGAAGTACCAAACGGCAACCCAGCCCCTTCTACAGCCTATGGCGTATACGTTGGCTTAAAGGCATCTGTTGAGTTTGGATTAAAGCGCAGCCTAGATGGTGTTTCAGTTGCTATTCAAGGCATGGGTCATGTTGGCTACAGACTGGCGAAACATTTACATGAGCAGGGCGCAAAGCTTTATATTGCAGATATCTTTCCTGAAGGCATAGAAAAAGCACAAAAAGAATTTGGCGCAACCGTGGTAGCGCCAGAAGATATCCTAAGTTTAGACGTAGACGTGCTCGCACCGTGTGCTTTAGGTGCTGCAATTAACGATCAAACGCTGCCAGATATAAAAGCAAAAGTCATTGCGGGCGCGGCAAATAACCAGCTTGCTCGAGAAGAAATGGGTGAGTTGCTCAGCAAGCGTGGCATTCTTTACGCACCTGACTACGTTATTAATGCTGGTGGCGTTATCGACATCTTCCATCAGCGCATGGCATCGAGCTCAAATGAAGCACTGCGTGCTCACATTGAGCAAATCGGCGACACGCTTAAAGAAATATATGAGCGAGCAGAAAAGGAAAACAAAGCGACTAACCGCGTTGCTAATGTGATAGCTGAAGAGAGATTTTCTAATAAGGCTTGAAACTTAGCAATCAAATAGTCATAATGCGCCCCGCAATGAGGAGGGCGCAAGCTACTTACTAATTGCGTTTTTCTATGGTGGGCTTTTGGTCCTCCCGCAATGATACTCTGTGAACTCGGTCAGGCCTGGAAGGGAGCAGCCGCAGCAGACGACTCATGTGCCGGGATGTGGCTGGAGGCCCGCCACCCAAGTCTCTTCCAATATCCTTATTTTTTGTCTTAATTTGTGTTTCTCGACCGCCTCTTTTTCGACTACTGCTCGAAAACTAAATCAATCGTCTTTTAAGTCTCCCGTAGTGTCGATTTCCGTTTTCATCGCTTCAGTTTCTATAGTTTCTGGGGCGTGTGGCTTTTCATTCTTCTCAGCGTCGTTCAAGAAACGCAGCGCCTTGCTGATTGCATATTCTACGTTCATTTCCATTTGTCTACGTTCACTTTGGGGTAGATAAAATGCCATGTCTACTTCAAAGCGAATATATCGCGGCGGTACTTGGTTTAACGCTAAGCAGCATAAGTCGGCCAAATAATCCGCTGTTTTGGTCTTATCAAGGCCAAGCTTCGCAATTCGCTCTAAAACCAAATGCTCGTAATAGTTATGAATATCATCATCGAGTTTCATTTTACTTACCTCAAACACATTGAGTATCGACGGTTACGGCGATACTTTTTTTAAATATTGGACAGTATTTTATACGCACAACACTAACTAATAGAGAGTGCTCTGTCACTATAAAGGTATAGCCTGTATTCTATATAAGTCGAGTAGGTGAGACTGAATCTCAAACCTTTAACCATCTCAAAAGCACGCAAAAACACGCAAAATAACTAAAATAAAGCAATGACAGAGAAGAACACGATGAAAAAGAATATCGAACCCTGCTACTACGGTGACTATTTGCAGCTGGATAAAATTCTTGGCGCACAAAAACTCCAAAGTGCGAAATATTCAGGTGCGGCCCATGAAGAGATGCTGTTCATTATAGTGCACCAAGTTTACGAACTGTGGTTTAAACAAATACTGCATGAATTAAACGCGACCATAGATACCTTCAATCAAAAGGTAGTTAAAGACCAACAGCTTACTCAAGTTGTCCACCGCCTTCAGCGGGTCATTACCATACAGCGATTAATGAATGATCAGATTGCTGTAATGGAAACCATGACCCCACAGCAGTTTCTTTCATTCAGGGATTATCTTGTACCTGCGTCTGGCTTCCAAAGCATCCAATTTAAGCGCTTAGAAATATCGCTGGGGTTAAAGCGTGAGTTTCGGGTAGATTTTGATAAGCAAAGTTTTTATAGCCGATTAAGCGACGATGACAGAGCATTATTAGAAGGCTTAGAAGCGAAGCCAAGTTTATTTGACCTTGTAGATAAATGGCTATCGAGAATGCCCCTGCTAAAAACGGATGACTTTGACTTTTGGCACTATTACAAACAAGCCACAGATGAAATGCTAAGCGACGACCACGAGACGATATCAACCAACGATACGCTCTCGACAACAGATAAGCGCCAAGAGTTAAAAGACTGGCAGTCGACTAAAGAAAACTTTGATGCGCTTTTTGATCACACAAAATTTGAAGCGCTTCGCAAAGAAGATAAGTTTAGGTTGAGTCACGAGGCGTTATTGTCTGCACTATTTATAAAGCAGTATTCAGAAGAGCCCGTTTTTAATCTTCCATTTCAACTTATCACTGCACTGACTGAAATTGATGAGCAATTAACTATCTGGCGTTATCGTCATGCCATGATGGTACAGCGAATGCTCGGCACAAAAATTGGAACAGGTGGTTCGTCGGGACATCACTACCTAAAACGGACAACCGAATCAAATCGCATTTTCCTCGATTTCTTCAACATGGCGACCTTTCTTTTGCCTAAAGATGCGTTGCCAGAGTTACCTGTTGCCATCAAACGTAAACTCGGTTTTTATTTAAGTGAGTAAATAAAAGAGTATCTGCAAAATAAAGTGAAATTGACGCAAATGTAACAAAACATGTCGTCAAAGTTCGAGAAGTTAAAAATTGGCTGTGCGAAAAATGTGCATTGCATTAAAACTATACAGCACTCTGAAAAAAATGTAATGACTGCCGTTTGTGCACTCTAGGCTTTACGTTTTCTGACTTTGTTAAAAAATAAATTGAACTTTTCAGCATACACTTGTAACTGCATGTATTGACCCCCGACCTTTTTTTGTATTAAGTAGGAATAAGGGCAAAGCCCTTTCATAAAAAGTTCGTAAAAACGAAATAAAAAATACACAAATAAAAATACTAGGTCCAGGGAGACTTACATGTTTAAAAATTCTAAGTTGGCTACATCGGTCAAGTTAGCTTGCGTATTCGGATCTGCACTCGCAGTATCTGCAAGCAATCTTGCCATGGCACAAGAAGCCACAAATAGCGACACATCAGCTGACGAAGCAGTTGAAAAAATAACAGTCACGGGTTCTCGTATACGCCGTGTAGAGCTTAGCGAGAGTGCGCCAGTTTTCTCATTTGGTGAACAAGATTTAGATGTCCGCGGTTTTACAAACGCAGCTGATCTACTGAATGCATCACCATTGTTTGGTGGTTCACTGACGCCTGCAGGTGCACAGGACGCAGAAAATGCCGGTCAAAACCAAGCAAACTTGTTCGATTTGGGAACTTCACGAACGCTTACGCTTGTTAATGGTAAACGTTTTGTAAGTTCTCAGTCTGCTTCTCAGGGTGGTTCTCAGGTAGATATCAATGCGATACCTGTTGCACTTATTGAGAGAATTGAAGTTGTTCCGCTTACCGGTGCTGCTACATATGGTGCCGATGCTATAGCAGGTACGGTAAACGTAATTTTAAAAGACGATTATGAAGGCTTTGAAGTTACCGCACAGTACGATGGAAATGAAGATGGTAACGCCAGAACTTTTCAGATAAGCGCTCTAGGGGGCGGTAACTTTGATGACGGCCGCGGTAACATTACTTTTGGTATTGAATATACGCGTAACAATGGTTTACTTTTATGTGACCAAGACTTTTTGTGTAACAACAATCCAGGTTTTGACAATGCACAAAATGAGTTTTTGGATCTTGACGGAGATGGTCTTCCGGACGATTTCAATGGCGATGGTACAGTTGACGCAGAAGATACGAGATCTGTACAGTTGGTATACAACGAACTAAACCTCCAATTATTCTCTGAGTTTGGCTCAATTACGCCTGCTGGCGCAGGTTTTTTACCTGCATTTGGTTCTGGAGCAATGCCTGATGGTAGCTTCTATGAGTTTGCGCAAAATGGCGATATTAGACAATGCCAACCTGGTTCAAGACAGGCTCGAAGCCTAATTACTCAGGGCGGAGACGGTATTTGTGGTTTAGATTTCTTTGACAGTGTAGCACAGATCCGTTCACCAACCTCTCGAATGAATACTTATGCGTCATTTAACTATGATCTTGCCGACAATCTAAGAATCAAAAATGATTTCATGTACGCGAATACAAAAGGAAGTGAGTTGGTAAACCAAGGTGGTTTTCAAACAGGCTTCTTTGGCGGAACATCTGCTGCGCTCAACATTAATATCAACAATCCATTCTTATCAGAGCAAGCACGTTCAACAATACTGAACTCTGGCTATGAAGCTGATAACTTTTCTGTTCATCGCTTCAATAATGACTTAGTAAGTCTTGGTGGTAACTCAAACGAGACACACGTTTGGCGAGCGAGCAGTGTGATCGAGGGCGAATTCGAAGCACTTGATAGAGATTTCTACTGGGATGCTTCTGTTGTACATGGTCGTTCAGATATAAGTATCAGAACAACTGGTATAGTTGATGGCCGATTCCTTAACGCAGCAGATGCACAGCGCGTTGATGATACTATGCTTGAGAGAATTCGCGATGCGCAAGGTCTAGACACACTTGACGATGCACTGGCGACACTTCAAGGAGCACGTTCTCAGTTTACAGGTGGTTTCCAGCGTGGAGACATCATTTGTGGTGCCTATGCGGACCTCGCGGCTGGTACCTTGGAAGGATTTAATTCTCGCGCATCGGGCTCGGGTCTTGTTGATGAAGACCTTCCGTTCTTAGACGGCTGTCAGCCGCTAAACTTATTTGGATCTCAAGCATCGCCAGAAGCTTTAGACTTTATAACTGGCGGTTCACAGATGTCTCAAGCGAGCAACCTACAAACTGTGTACACTGCCAATATTGGTGGAACAGCGTTTGAACTTCCAGCTGGCCCACTTGATTTTGTGGTCGGTGTAGAGCGTCGTATAGAAAAAGGTGATTATGAACCTGCTCTAGGTGGACGTGTACCAATTACTCGTTCTGCCATTGATCGTCCTGTAAGTGGTGGATTTGACACCAACGAGTATTATGTTGAAGTTGTTGCCCCAGTTATTTCTGAGGACATGGACATTCCATTCGTTAAGTATTTTGAGCTAAGTGGTGCGTATCGAAACCAAGAGTTCAATACTAATGCACCTCGCGGTTTCGAAGATAGAACGACTGAAGAAGACGTTTATCAAGCCAGTATGAAGTGGCAAGTTGTTGATGATTTGTCGTTCCGAGCAACATATGCAACAGCATTCAGAAATCCATCGATAAACGAGTTGTTCCAACCAGAGCAGCAAACCTTTATCTTGGGCGACGATCCGTGCGATTCTCGTTCCGTAGGAGTGGGTCCTAACCCTTCAGTTAGAAAGGCAAACTGCGAGTCGCAAGGGATTGATACGGATACTTTTATATCTGATATACAAGATGGAACGATTCCAACAGGTATCGTTTCTGGAAATCCAGAGCTAGGTCCTGAGACTAACAAATCATACTCGTATGGCTTCGCATACACACCTTCGTACTTAGAGGGATTACAATTAAGCGTTGACTATTATAATCTTGAGATTGAAGATTTTATTGAACAAGTTGATTTTGAGACTCTTGCAGCCGCTTGTTACGATTCTAATAACTTCCCTAACGAGCCTGCTTGTAATACGTTCCAACGTGGCGATGACTTCCAAGTAACTGAGGCACGTAACCAACCTGCGAACGTTGCTTTGTCTACGTTTGAGGCAGTTTCAATCTCATTGTTCTACGCTCACGACTTAGGTGAGTACGGAAACCTAACGGTTAACTCTTCAACTCAGCACAATATCACAAACGAGTTCCAAGCTACTTCCGCTGCGCAAGTGACTGAAGATGTTGGAGATTTCGCAGATCCAGATTGGATTGGTACAGTTGATATCAACTGGTTGTATGAAGATTGGATTGTAAGCCACCGTATTCGCTGGCAGAACCCAGTCAAGATTGATGCACTTGATCAGCGTTTGTACGCCGACAGTTATACTGAACTTGAAGATGGTACTTTCCAAGGCAATTTCACCAATGAAACTGATTGGCGTGCAATTCACGAGTTGAGTATCGGATATACTTTGGATTCATCAACGAATATCCAACTAAACATACTAAACCTTCTTGATCGCAAGCCAGACGAAAACGGTGATATTGCGTTTGCTGCGGGCCACTTTGGAATAGATGAACGTTTAGGCCGTCGATTCAGCCTACGTGTAAATCACAAGTTCTAATAGAGCTTATAAAGTACTCTGTAAAAAAGAGTACAAAAATACAACAAGGCCACCTTCTCTGAAGGTGGCCTTTTTTATTTTTAGTAATTTTTTTAAAATGTAATCAAAAAACGTAACATGTTAAATAATGTGAGGTTTTGTAAATTTCGTATCTTTATTTGTACAAAATTTGCAAATAAGTGAAAAAAAATTGAACTTTCTACGTGTTTCGTAATGCATGGTGTGTTGACCGCTCGCTTGTGTTGTGGGTATTATCCGGCTCGAGGTTTCCACCTTAACTATAATAAATCGTTCTAAACGACTCATAACTACCTCAGACAGTAGGTAGCCCAGGGAGACATACATGTTTAAAAAATCTAGAATCGCCACTTCTATAAAGTTGGCGGGCGCACTTAGTTTTGCAGCTGCTGCAAGCATCAGTGCACCGGTTTTCGCTCAAGAAGACGCTCAAGTTGACGAAAAGAGCGTAGAGAAAGTTCAGGTTGTTGGTTCGCGTATCCGTAAAGTTGATTTCGTAAGTAACGCACCAGTAGCAACAGTTGGTATCGAGCAGTTCGAACTAACTAACTCAGTTAACACTGAAGCACTTCTTAACACATTACCGCAAACTATCCCGGGTCTTGATCGTTCATCGAACAACCCAGGTGGCGGTATCGCTACTGTTGACCTTCGTGGTTTAGGTACTAACAGAACGCTTGTTCTTGTAGACGGCATTCGCGCTGTACCTAGTACTTCAGGCGGTACGGTTGATATCAACACTATCCCAGCGGCGCTAATCGAGAACGTTGAAGTTCTTACCGGTGGTGCATCAGCAGTATACGGTTCTGACGCGGTAGCTGGTGTTGTTAACTTCTCGCTTAAGAAGAACTTTGAAGGCGTAGATTTCAACACAAGTTTTGAAACCACCGAAGAAGGCGACGCTGAAATTTGGAACGGTTCATTAACACTTGGCGGAAACTTCGCTGATGACCGTGGTAACGTTGTTGTAAGCATGCAGTACACTGAGCGTTCAGCTCTTTTTGCTGATTCTCGTGCTATTTCAAGCATTGCATTAACTGATGCTGAAGACGAAAACGGTAACCTTTTCCTTGAACCATTTGGTTCTTCTGGTGTTCCAGCAACTTCTGCATTCGTAAGTGGTTTACCTGAGTCATTCGGTGGCGCTGCAATCTTTAACCAAGACGGCAGTATTCGTCCGTTCGTTCAAGGTGGCGCTACAAACGACTTCTATAACTTTGCACCGGTTAACTACCTTCAGTTACCTCAGCAACGTCACAATATTACAGCAATGGGTCACTTCGAAGTAAGCGACACTGCTGAAATTTATATGCGTGGTAGCTTTGCGAACAGTGATGTTCCACAGCAGCTAGCTGCGACTCCTATTTTCCAAACGTCTACCTTCACATTAGATGGTAACCCGTTCATCGACCCAACTGCACAACAGATTTTATCTGACGCGGTAGGTGGTGATGTTGACACTGATGGCGACGGTATTGCTGATGAAGGTACTGCGTTCCTACGTCGTCGTCTTCTAGAAGTTGGTCCACGTATTGTTGAAGATGACAATACAATGTTCTCAATGCTTGGCGGACTTCGTGGTTCTTTCGGTGATTCAGCGTGGACGTATGATGCATACTTCCAAACTGGCCGTGTAAACCAAAACTCTATCCAACTTGGTAACGTTAATCGTGACCGTTACGACCAAGCGCTTCTTTTAGCAAAGGACGAGAATGGCGACGTTATCCTTGATGCCAACGGTAACCCGAGTTGTTCTGATACGGGAGCAAACGGCGGTCTAGTTGGTTGTTCACCAATGAATATTTTCGGTGAAGGCAATATGTCTGCTGACGCAGCTGATTTTATCAGAACCCGCGTTAACTCTTCTTCTGAGTACGAGCAAAAGCTTTATGGCTTTAACATCAGCGGCGACACCATGGATTTCTTTGAACTTCCTGGCGGTCCAGTTGGTTTAGCGTTTGGTTTTGAACGCCGTGAAGAGAGCTTCTCTTTTGACCCGTCGCAAGATTTAGCAGCAGGTACAATTGCAGGCTTTAACGGTTCAGGTCCAGTATCTGGTGAGTTTGATGTAAACGAGTATTTCGTTGAAGCATACGTACCGCTTGTAGAAGGTCTTGAGTTTGCTGAGCTAATCGACTTAGAACTAGCCTATCGTTACGCTGACTGGTCAACAGTTGGTGGTGTAGACGCGTTTAAAGTAGCTGGTTCATGGACAATTAACGACGTAGTTCGTGTACGTTCAAGCTTCAACCGTGCTGTACGTGCGCCTAACATTGGTGAATTGTTCTCTCCTCAGAACGAAGGCTTCCCTTCTGCTGAAGATCCATGTTCATCTAAAGCAACTGATCAATCAGCTGCGGTAAGTGCAATTTGTACAGCTACTGGTGTTCCAGCTGATGCAGTATTTACTCCTACATTGGACGCAGTATCTGGTCAGACTCGCCAAGTAAGTGGTGGTAACCCGAATCTTCAGGAAGAATCTGCTGATACTTTCTCTTTAGGTTTTGTTGTTACGCCAATGGATGATTTAAGTGTATCAATCGATTACTTCGACATTGAAATTGAAGACGCAGTATTCGGCTTCGGTGGTGGTACAAACAACGTACTACAGAAGTGTTATGATCCAGAAGACGAGCTAGGCGGTGCAGGTTCAGCATTCTGTAACGTGGTAAATCGTCGCCCTGATGGCTCTATCGATTTCGTAGAAATCTTAAGCCAGAACGTTGGTGCGCTTAAACTTACCGGTTTCGACATGGTAGCTGACTATGCAGCGGAAGTTGCTGGTGGCAACATGCGTATTAACTACCTTGGTACATACACAACTGAGAACTCGTTCCAAACTGCAACTGGCGAGCCAGTAGTAGATTGTGCTGGTACATTCGGTAATACCTGTGGCGAGCCTACTCCTGAGTATGTTCACCGTATGACGGTAAGCTGGGGTATGGATGATTTCGACGCTCAGTTATTGTGGCGTTTTATCGGCGCGACAGAAGATGACGCCGATGGTACTACATACTTCCAAGAAGACACTGGTTCATTCAGCTACTTCGACCTTTCTGGTACATACCACTTAGGCGAAAACTATCGCTTGAATGCAGGTATTCGTAACTTGTTCGACCGTGAAGCACCACGCTTTGGTGATAACGCAGAACAGTCAAATACTTATCCTGCAACATACGATGTGTTCGGTAGAACTTACTTCGTAGGTGTTACTGCTAGCTTCTAAGCTTAGTTGTTAGACAAAAAGGTGGGCATTATTGCCCACCTTTTTTTTTACGTAAAAGGTAGATAATGAACTCAGTAGAAGAGTGGAACCAATATTGGAACAGTGCCAGTGCACCTCAATCCGATGCCTTGTTTACAGATGCTGAAGGTAAAGCGATAAAGGATTTTGTTGTCTTTTGGGAAGACTTCTTTAGTAACAGTGATAAAGACTCGCACATCCTTGATGTAGCATGTGGTTCTGGTGCGTTATTCAAAAGCGTATCCCACTTACCCTTTAGCAATATCGCGGGAATTGATTGCAGTGAGCATGCACTAGCACTTTTTAAAGAAGCCTTTCCTCACTCTCGCACTATTCTAAATTCATCTAAACAGCTCCCCAACGACGTTATAGGCACCTTTGATAAGGTTGTCAGCCAGTTCGGTATTGAATACTTGGGCAAAGAGGCAGTAGCGGAATTGCCGTCGCAACTAAAGAAAGAAGCAGAATTCGTCGCGCTTTGTCATTATCAGGATGGACACATTCACAGCCGCTATGCCGCTGAAAAAAATGCGCTGGTGTTGTTGTCAGAATTAAAGGCAGTTGAACAAGCAAGACAATTTGCAACTGACTTATTTGTGAAACCAGACAGTGCGTTGCCGTCGATGTCGGTTTACTTCAAAACTCTTGAGGCTAACAAGCAGCATTGGAATGCGGGTGCGTTGCATTTTATTCAAGGCGCTTACCAGCTGCTTCGAAACTATAAGCAATACAATAAGAGTGATATTGTGAATTGGATAGAGGGTATGGATAAGCAGCTGCAGCTTGCTTACCAGAGAGTATCGGCCATATGTGACGTTGCGCTTTCAAAGCAAGATATAAACGATATTATTGCTATTTCCAATCAAGACCATCAATGTTGGACAGCCAAGCCCTTTTATATGGCTAGCAGCAAACTTCCCGTAGCATGGGAACTAAGATTCAAAAAAGTGTAGCAACTATGTACGACCTACAAAAAACCTTGAGCCTGCATCAAGAGGGTAAATTAGATATCGCGGCTAAGAGCTATCAGGCGTTGCTCGCAAAAAGCCCTAATGATATCAATGTAAATTTTCTGTATGGAAAACTGCTTAACGATACACAGCAGCCCAAAAGGGCAGAGGCATTATTGCGTAAAGCATATAATGCGGTTTCGACAAATGTGGGCATTTTAACGGAGTATGCAAAATGCATGCTGTCGTTAGGTAAAAGCAAGGACGTCATTGGCCTACTGTCGAATCATTGTAAAACGTCGGTAGAGCTGTCAAAGCTCTTTCTTAAAGCGCAGCACCTTGTGTGTAATACCGCCGAACTTACCCAGCACTATCATAAACAATTATCTTACTGGAATGACTCAAGCAGCCTGATGCTAGTGATGGCTCAGCTTTGTGATGATAGGGGAGAGCTCACTGCTTCATCTGATATCTATCTTAAGATTCTCAGTAAAGACCCTAACAATGTATTAGCCCTTCACAATTTAGCCACAATTAAGAGACGGCTAGAGTTGCCTAATGACGCTATTGCGTTACTTAAGCGAGCACAAGCTCTGGGCCTCGATTCTTTTCAGTTGCACCACAATCTGGGTAATGCTTTTTCTGATCTCAATGATATCGACAGCGCAATAGCCGCATATTCAAAAGCGATATCGCTTAACCCCTATTATATTGATAGCTACAAAAATTTAGCCGCACTTTACAGTGAATCAGGCGACATTAGCTCTGCAATCGCGCTGTATGAAAACGCTATATCTGCCAATAGAGTATCTAAAGACATCATTCTAGAATTGATTAGAAACTATTTACGTGTAGGAAACACTGAAAAATCAAAACTGCTGATTTCAAAATATTTTTCTGCTGATAAGGGCTCTTCAAAAGACAAAGTTGATTTATACGACACTGACACTGACACTGGCGAGGAGATTGCGCTAGTTAATGCCGAAGTAAAATATCTAGAAAATGATATTGCAGGTGCTTTTGATGCGCTATTTGGCACATTAAAGGACATAGAGTCAGACAAGGTACTGCTTCAGTGCGCAAAGTATGCAATTCAAACTAACAATACGTCTTTTGTTTTAGAGCACATGCCTGAACTCACCAATAAAAAAGACAGTGCAGTGATGGCAAAAGCCTATCTCACTCTTGCCGAGCGTTTGTTAGGCCAAAACGCCCATAGGCAAAGTTACTGTCACTATGAAAACCTAGTTAAGACTTTTGAACTTCCCGATGCTATATCTCGTGATGGTGCTGCCGATTTTTGTAAAAAGCTAAGTGCCTATCTATCCACTCAACACACAGCTAAATCAGAGCCTTTGCAACAGACACTGAACGGAGGAACTCAGACTAGGGGAAATATATTCTCTCAGAATGACAACGAGCTCATAGTATGTTTAAAAGCATTTTGCGAACAGTCAATTAAAGACTATATAAGCGGACTTGACAGAGTCGCGCAGCCCCATCCATATCTACCCGCGTTGTCCAATGAAATTAAATTTGTCGGTGCCTGGTCGGTAAATTTGAGCAACAAGGGATATCACACAAACCACGTGCACCCGGAAGGCGGCTTGAGTGCGGTGTTTTATGTGGACATACCTAATAATCTTAATGAAAGTAATGAAGAGGGGCATCTCGTTTTTGGCAAGCCTAACTTTGATTTGCCACAAGATTTAACCCATGAATATTCAGTCATGCCAAAAATAGGTAAGCTGGTTGTATTTCCCTCTTACTTTTGGCATGGAACAATCCCTTTTCATTCATCAGAAAAACGACTGACTGTCGCCTTCGATGTTTCATCCTAATCAACCTACTTCAAATCATTGACGAGTAACTAATGAATACCCCTTTTAACAATGACATAGACCTGAGTGAAATTAGAAACACCTTCGCTGATAACGGCAAAGTAAGAGTTAACGATATATTGCCCTTCGAAAAGGCTGCGCATTTATATCAAGCACTGAGTGAGCGATTTGTATTTGATAATGCTATGGCGATAGATGGACAAAATATTGTTGTGTCGCCAGATGAGTGGAAAGCGCTTAAAGACGAGCAGAAAAAGCAGACCTACTTCAAATTAATGGACAACGCGGCAAAAGGAAATGGATTCTCCTACGGAAGAAAATACATTACCGCTGATGAGCCCGACGAACTTATTAGGTCGTTTTATACGGTGTTAAACAGTGAGGATGTTCTCAATGTGATGAGCTCCCTCACTGGCGTTGGAGAACTCAATTATGCCAGCATGCAGGTAACGCGCTTTATACCCGGACAGTTTCTTACTCGTCATAAAGATGTTGTAGATGCTGAGGGACGTAAATTAGCCTATGTATTTAACCTATCTCCCGAGTGGCATCCAGATTGGGGAGGACTGCTTCAATTCTTTAATGAAGATGGTACTACCAGTGAAAGTTGGACGCCAAACTTTAATACGCTCAGTCTGTTTACCGTTGAAAATATTCACAGCGTGACGTATCTAACTCCGTTTGCTAAAAAACCAAGGTTTTCAATAACAGGCTGGTCTGGCAAGCGATGATGGTTTGGTTAGGCGCTTATTCGCAGACTTTATTTACAAACTAACAGTACACAAAATGCATTGTTGGCATAACGTTTGTTTTTTAGTCAGGCAACGGCTCATTTCAATGGTGTAAACATAGTGTTGCTTGACTAACCCTCACATTCCATGTGAGTATAATAGGTTCGTAGTGCTGGTTAGCGCCTGATGTACTACATATTTGAAACAACATTGTAAAAATTTAATACGCCCCTTGCCCGAATATTTTCCTATCGGCGAGGATTCAAATAAGAAATTTGGTTGGGAACTATGTCCAAAATGAGCAAGAGAACTCTTATTGCTTCTACTGTTACAGGTGCATTCGCACTAACAGGTAGCGCAGTCTCTGCAGATACCCTTGATGATCTTCACAGAGAAGAAGCAAAAATTCATGCGGCTGCAGCGAAATCGCAAGAAAAAATCAACACGTTGTTTGAACAATCTCAAGAACTACTTGTTGAGTATCGTCAAACAGTAGACCAGACAGAAAACCTCAAAATCTACAATGATTATCTAGCTAGCCTTGTTGCTGACCAGCAGCGCGGCATCAACTCATTGCAACGTCAAATTGACAGCATTGAAGAAACTAAGCAGGGCATCGTTCCGCTTATGTTCCGCATGATTGATAGCCTAGAGAAGTTTATCAAACTAGATCGTCCTATTCACTTAGACGAGCGTCTTCAGCGCGTTGAGCGTCTTCGCGACCTAATGGCTAACTCTAACGTTACTGTATCAGAGCAGTTCCGCCAGGTACTTGAAGCGTACCTTGTAGAAGTTGAATACGGTACTAAGATCAATTCATACCAAGGTACAATCGATAATGCAGGTACAGAAGTAACTGTTGATTTCTTCAACCTTGGTCGTGCAGCACTGCTTGCGCTTTCTCTTGATCAAACTCATGCGTGGGTTTGGAACAATGAGAGCCGTGCATGGGAAAAACTTGGTGATGAATATCTTTCATCAGTTGTTGATGCAGTTAAGATGGCTAATGGCGTCGTTCCTGCAGATCTCATCAAACTACCAATTAGTGCAGCGGAGTAATAGTTAATGAAACCAGTATTCAAATCTCTTTTAGCCGCTGTGACACTTGCAGTTGCGGCAACCGGAGCACAGGCTCAGGAAGCAAAGAGCCTTAAGGATCTGCTTGACCAGGTTCAGCAGAACCGTGTTTCTGAAGCACGCTTAGACAAGCAACGTGAGGCTGAGTTTCAGTCTGCTCGTGCTGACAAGCAAGCGCTTCTAAGAAAAGCACAAAACGAACTAAAAGCAGAAGAAGATCGTGGTGATCGTCTACAACAGCAATTTTCTGACAACGAAGTAACGTTGAACGAAAAAGCGGCTGAACTAGATCAAGCTACAGGTACTCTTGGTGAAATGTTTGGTGTTGTACGTCAAGCGTCATCAGAAGCATTTGGTCGTATCTCTACGTCAATTGTAAGTGCTCAATACGCAGGTCGTGGTGAGTTCCTTGCAGCGATGTCAGAAGATTCTAAAGGTCTTCCTAACATTCAAGAACTAGAAGACCTATGGTTTGCACTTCAGAAAGAAATGACTGAAGGCGGCGAAGTTGTTAGGTTTACTACTGAAGTTGTAAACCTAGACGGCGGTTCATCTCAACAAGAAATCGTACGTGTAGGTACGTTCAACCTTGTTGGCGCAGACGGTTACCTTGCATATGATGCAGAAGCAGAAGTTGTACAGCCTCTTGGCCGTCAGCCAGATGGTCACTTTGTATCTTCAGCAAATGGCCTAGTATCTGCTACTTCTGGCATAGTTCCTTTTTATGCTGACCCTTCTCAAGGTGCGATCCTTGGTCTGTTAAAGCAGAAAGCAACTATGTCTGAGCGCTATCATGCTGGTGGACCGGTAGGTTACACAATTACAGTGATGCTAGTTATCGGTTTGCTTATCGGTGTTTACAAGCTAGTTACGCTTACTGTTGTTGGCGGCAAAATGCGCTCACAGCTTAAAAACGTAAACAACCCGTCTGAAGGCAACCCTCTTGGTCGTATCCTTAAAGTATACGGCGAGAACAAAAATGCTGACGCAGAAAACTTAGAACTTAAACTTGATGAAGCGATCCTTCGTGAACTTCCACGTATCGAAAGCGGTATCAACGTAATTAAGATCTTCGCAGCGATTGCACCTCTACTAGGTCTACTAGGTACAGTACTTGGTATGATTGAGACATTCCAAACCATCACATTGTTCGGTACTGGTGACCCACGTATGATGGCAGGAAGTATCTCAATGGCTCTTGTAACTACAGCTCAGGGTATCATTGCGGCACTACCGCTAATCCTTACTCACAGCATCGTAGCTTCTCGCAGCAAGTCAATCATCCATATTCTTGATGAGCAAACTGCGGGTATCGTAGCTGCTCACTCAGAGTCGGAGAAGGCGTAATATGAATTACCTGATTGGATTATTTGAATCGGTCAGGGACTTTATCGCTACCGGCGGTGACGTGCTTTATTTCGTCGCTGCCGCGCTCTTTCTCATGTGGGTTTTAATGATTGAGCGTTATTGGTATTTAACCTCTGTTTTTCCAAAGGTGAAGAAAAACATCATCGCTAATTGGGATGCACGAGCAGATACTACTTCATGGTATGCGCATAGAATCCGTGACGCGTGGATTTCTCAAGCGTCAGACGACTTAACCGCAAGAATGCTAATCATAAGAACGATTATTGCAATGTGTCCTTTAATAGGGCTACTTGGAACAGTAACCGGGATGATCAGCGTTTTCGAGACAATGGCCACACAAGGAACCAGTAATGCACGTCTTATGGCATCTGGTATCTCTATGGCTACAATCCCGACAATGGCGGGAATGGTAGCGGCGCTATCTGGGCTGTTTATCAGTTCACGTCTTGAAGCGAAAGTGAAGCTGGCAAGAGAAGGGCTAGTTGATAGCCTGCCACATCATTAGAGAGAGAGATTATGCCTCGAAAAGTCAGAACCGAGGAAGAAGATGCACAGATTGACATGACTCCCATGTTGGATATTGTCTTTATCATGCTTATCTTCTTCATCGTTACCACTGTTTTCGTTAAAGAAGCAGGGATTGAAGTTAACAAGCCAGATGCGAGTCAGGCGGTTCTTCACAAAAACGCAAACATCTTTATCGCCGTAACGGAAGATGGGAATGTTTGGTTAGATAAACGTGAAGTAGCGCCAGATAGCGTAAGAGCGAATATAGAAAGACTGCTTACCGAGCAGCCAACTGACTATGTAATCATTCAAGCTGATGTTAAAGCGAAGCATGGTTTAGTAGTTGAGATTATGGATCAGGTCAAAGCCGCTGGCGTTGACCGAGTCTCGGTAGCGGCAAGGGGATAAGATGTTACGTATAATTGTATCTATATTATTAGGTGCTGGTGTTGCATTTGCCCTATTCGTTCTTATGGCCAAGCTGATTGAAAACTCATCTAGGCCAGCAGACGAAGTGCCGCCTGCACCCGTAATCGATATTGTGATGCAGGAACCAGACGACCAGACGCAAATGCGTCAACGTGTTCCGCCGCCACCGCCGCCTCCGCCTCCACAACCTCCTAAAATGGAGCAAGTAGAGCCAGAAGCTGCGGAGCCAGATGCTGACGGATTTAGCTTAGCTATTCCTGCAATCGACACTGGTGGCGTGGGTGTAAACATTGGTGGTGTTGGTGCTATGCAGCGTGACGGTGAAGCAACGCCTATCGTTCGAATCGATCCTAAGTATCCACCGCAGGCGGCTAGAGATGGTCGCGAAGGATGGGTTAGGTTATCTTTCACTATCAATGAAGTTGGTGGTGTAGACGATATCGAAGTTATCGAAGCAGAACCTAAGCGTATATTCGACCGCGAGGCACGTCGTGCTCTTCGCAAGTGGAAATACAAGCCTAAAATTGTTGATGGCAAGGCTGTTAAGCAAACCGGCATGTTTGTACAGCTAGACTTCAAACTGGAGCAATGATTATGATGAAACGTTCATTCAAAATGTCAGCCGTTGCTTTGGTGCTAGGTGCAGGGGCGATGTTTACATCGTCTACTGCCCTAGCGCAGTCATCTGCTGTAGTTTGTCCTGGATACGAAAAGGGCAAAACAACACTGGTTGGCGAGCGAACTGGTAAGAAAGTTCAAAAGGCCTTTGAGTTTTACAATGAAGACCAAGTCGATGAAGCGTTGAATATCCTTTATGATATCGACCCGTCTGATGACTTTGATAGGTCTTACGTAAAGCGCTTCATCGGAAACCTGCTTGCTGCGCAAGAAGGTAAAGGTGCCAAGGCTTATGAATATCTTGCCGACTCTGTTCAACCAAAAGTGCTTAACGACCTTGAGCATTCTCAAACACTTAAATTATTAGGTGATTTGAGTATGCAGGAAGAAAAGTTTACTGACGCGGTTAAGTGGTATAACTCGTGGATGGATTTCACGTGTAAAGAAGATGCTGATGTATATACGCGTTTGACTCAGGCTTATTACGAATCTAAGCAATTAGATAAGATGATTGAGCCTGCGGATAAAGCCATTGCTTTGTACGAAGAGCCAAACAAAAACCCGTATGTGCTTAAGCTTACTTCGTTCTACGAGCGCAAGATGTTTCCTGAGACAGTTGCTGTAGCAGAAGAATTAGTGCGTAACTTCCCTGAAGAGCCTCGTTGGTGGAGTCAGTTAGGTTTCTTCTATCTTTCTGTTGAAGATTACAAGAAAGCACTTTCTACATTTGAACTTGCATACATCCAAGGCTACCTTGAAAAAGAAAGTGAAGTTAAGGCACTTTCTCAGCTTTACCAAACTAACGGCATGCCTTACCGCGGTGCCAAGGTAATGGAAAAGTACATGAAGTCTGGTTTGCTTGAAGAAGATGAGAAATTGCTGGCAAGTCTTGCAAACGCTTATCACTCTGCAAAAGAATTCAAAACAGCGGCGTCACTCTACGGAAAAGCTGCTCAAATGAGTTCTGACCCTGACCTTTATAAGAAACAAGGTACGTTGTTACTTGTTGCTGAAGATTATAAAGGCGCTATCTCTGCGTTAGAAAATGCACTTGAGAGAGGTGTTGAAAAGCCGGCTAAAGTTCACTTTACGTTAATGGAAGCTAACTTTTACGCTGGTAACTACAGAGAAGCCTTCAGACACATCCAAGAAGCTAAGAAAGATCGCTCACTTCGCCGTAACGCATCGGCGTGGGAACCTTATATTAAGGAAAAAGCGAAGAACCGTGGTATCAACATTTAATTGTTAATATTTACACTTAGTAAGAAAGCCTCCTGATGGAGGCTTTTTTGTTTCTGAACATTTTAGTGATGTAAAAATAAGATTGTATTTAACAAATCGGGGCTTAGGTTATAGAGACAAAGCTATAGAGATAACGCGAAGGGCCACTGTAATGTAACTACCGCGCAGAATATTGGCTTTCAAGACGGTAACCGTGTATCTAATCCTCTATATCAAGCCTTTTAATCAACCTGCTAATTATTTCCTTTAATGCTGCAGTGGTTCCTTTTTTTCCCGTCGTGTTTAGCGTGTCGGCGAGCATCTCATAGTTAGGACGAGGTTGTTGTAAAAGCCTTAATAATTCACTGTGTGTTTCAGTAGTCTGGTTATCGAACAATTCACTTAATACATCAAATAAAAGAGCGGCGTAATTGCTATTCGGATATTGACTGTTGCAGAGGGCTATCGCATTTACCTCTCCCCAGATGTTATCTAAGGTGCGATAACCTAAGATAAAATGACGAAGTTTGGTAACACAAAGTAGTTGTAAAGAAGCAGATAGAGAATCGAGGGGGGGGGGGTTATTCTTGGCGTCGTATATGTTGGCTAAGTGTGACGATAATCGTTGTGCATGGTCAGAAAGTGGCGCTATTCGCAATACACTTCTCTCACCACTCGCTTTGTTGGCTTTCTCACCCTTATGTACGCAGACAAATTCATTGTGTTGCCAAAATCTATCTAGTTTATCCTCTGAACCGTACGACGTGCTTAAGCTATCAATGTCAGCTTTTTTAGCAGCTTTTTCTATGGACGCTACAATAAGGGTACCAAACCCTTTACCCTGAAATTCTGGACACACCGCAATACGGTTAATACGCCAATACTTTAACGTTGCAAGGGCAGAGTCTGCACTCATAAGTGTTAATTGCTGTGCGCCTAAATGTCCTTTAGGTCGACGTTCGCCCGTTGCTATATTCTCAGCAATGTCTTGCAATTTCTCGCCACCTTCCTCGTTAACAACCGCCGCACCAATAACTCTGGCATCCTGATAGAGTAAAAATACTATGAGGTCTTGGCTATCTAAGAGCCGCATTAAGTCATCAGGCGTGGTTTGGTAGTGGGCAAGTGTCAATAGCTTCATCACATCTGCAAGCATTGTCTCACTGAGCATTTGAAACGTTGTTTTGTGTATTGCAATGTCATTAAACGAAGTGGTGGGGGGGAGTGGCGTCTCCACTGCCTGATAGCCATCTTCTTTATTGCCTTCAAGAAACGATTTTGAATTTTCACGACCTGTATCGAATAAACAGGCTCTATTGGTAAAGCGCTCTATGGGGTCATGGTAAAACCAGCGAAGGGGGGTATGTAATTCTACAATGTTGACGTGTTTGCGTTCACTTTCGTTTAAGTGAATGTGAAGTTTCGGAACAAGCTTATGAATAAAGCCGCTGCCGCTGCCCTCGTAGCCTTGTAATGTAGTGCTGAGCAGCCACTGTTTGTGCTTTTTGATTATATCAAGCACGACAGGAATGGGTAATGACGCTGCCTCATCAATGAAAACGACATCACAATGGCCGTTGAAGAGCATTGGATTATCAGGTGCAACCCATTCAACGGTCCCCCCGCCAACGCGTCGTTTTTTCTCCAACGTTTTATCCAGAACTTTATTCGAAGAAGAGTGCGCAACATGAGTATGTTTGCTATCGCCTGCTGAAGTTTTATTGTGGTAGCACATTCGGTCAATCTGACGGAAAACGGACTGTACGTTTTCAAACAGTGTACTTGTTAGCAGAATATGTTGGCCTTCATTTAATAAATGCCATATGAATATTCCTAACAGGCTTGATTTACCGCGCCCTCGAGGTGCCGCTAGCAGAGTATGTAAATTGTTATCTTTTACGTGTTTATTCAGGGCAGTAAATGCGTCTCTTTGGTCTTTAGAGTTAAATAGAGAGTGCGTTGAGCTTTGGGTATCTTGTTGGCTATCGAGTTTAACATCTAGACAATGGAATTCCTGCATTGCACCTTTACACCCAATATCTTGATTCGGTATTCGAGTACCTTCACGACGGTGAATTGCGATGTGCTTGTCATCTAAGAGCAATGTTATAAATCGTTTTAAATAAGCACTATCGGTACTCTTGTAGCCATATGAAATGAAAGAGGCATGGTGTTGCTGCGGCCACTTATCAAAAGAAGGGCAGGTAACAATGAGGCAACCGCCATGCCTTATTGTGCCAGCCAGCGCCAAAAAGTTGCCTGGACTAAAAGACTCATGGCAATGAAAAACGGCAATGTCCCGTTCAGAGCCCAATAGTATTTTTCTGTTTTTACCTTTTAATTGGCTCTCGCTAAACGCTTCTGCACGGTACTGTTCCGGTAGTTCAGCGAGCAATACATCAATAGTATTCTCGATAAACTCAACCTCGCCAGATATAACAAGGAGTCGGCGATGAATCTGTGGCCGTTCTGCATTGTTTTGTGCATTATATTCTACATCGCTTTTTTGCTTTGCAGCCTGCGTGTAGTAGGGGGCGAGTAGCCAATCACGTAATTGTTGTAGCGCCATGAAGAGTTTTTTTCTGTATAATTGAACGCATATAGTAGCGATTTATATTAAGGAATTCGAATGCGCTTTCTTTCTCGGCGTTTAGTGATGCCAAACGACCTCAATTACGCCAACTCATTGTTCGGCGGTAGAGCATTAGAATGGATAGATGAAGAGGCCGCCATATGGGCTATTTGTCAATTAGAAACCAATTGTTTGGTCACCAAGCATATAGGCGAAATTAGTTTTGAATCACCGGCGTTACAGGGCGATATCGTTGAGTTTGGTCTTGAGACCAAGGCAGTAGGGCGCACGTCTATTACGGTGAGCTGCTTAGTGCGTAATAAAGCCACTAAAAAGACGATTTGTTTTGCAGACGATATTGTTTTCGTTAAGGTGGACCCAGAGACGAGACAGCCGGCTTCTCACGGAAAGACATTAGAAGGGTTAATTGCGCAAACTGATGATGAAGTGCGCAAGCTCAATCTTAATATAGAGAATAACTAAATCGAGTTCACTGCGTCACGCTAAATTTGTAACGGCCTAGATTTGTAATAACCTAGATTAACTATGAACTTAGCTTAACGAGCGCCGCGCTTGACGGCATGTTTCTAAATGGTAGACTCCACGGCGTTCGCACAGTTAATATTTCAATTTAATGATTCACAGATGAAGTCAATTGCCTGTTATATGTAATGCAATAGTGTTACGCGAATTATACCAAGGGGTGTCCGTTTTTCGGTCTGAGATCCACACTAGTGGGAACCCTTAAACCTGATCCGGATAATACCGGCGTAGGAATGGTTTACAACATAGCCTGATCACCTGCCGCTAAACCCGGATCTTTTTTCTTATTAAGAGAACAAGAGATCCCATGTACAAACAACTTTTCACACTTTCTCTACTGGCAACCTCAATAAGTGCGATAGCACAAACTGGAGCCTCTGATAACGCTCAAAAAGGCACTGACACCATTGACGATATTGAAAAAGTAGTGGTGACGGGCAATTTTCGTCAAACTACCCTAGCTCAGCTTAGCGCCAGTGCGACCATACTGAATCAAGAGCGCTTGCGCAGCAGGCAGCCCTCTCATGTTGACAGTATTCTCAATAGTATTCCCAACGTCAATTTTGCGGCTGGTGCCTCTCGCGGCCGCTTTATACAAATTCGTGGTATTGGTGAGCGCAGCCAGTTTGCTGAGCCGATTAATCCGTCTGTCAGTTTTATCGTTGACGAGTTTGATTTTTCTGGTCTAGCTGCGTCGGGCATTATTTTCGACACGAAGCAGCTTGAAGTTTATCGCGGTCCACAGGCAACGCTATATGGCACTGGAGCACTAGCCGGAGCCGTCAAATTATCAAGCAATGAAACGGGCAGCGAGGCGCCTGACTATGTTGAAGCGCGAATTGGCAATAAAGACAGCTATCGCGTTGAGGCTGCTACCGGTGATGACATCAACTCCGATTGGGGGTATCGCGTGGCGCTGGTTCACAATCGAAGCGATGGTTTTGTCGAGAATACGTTTTTAAATAGAGACAATACGAATAACATCGATGAGACTGCGCTGAGGGTAGCTGTTGAGGGGAAGCTTGACGATAAAACCGCATTGGCATTGGCTTACCGATGGTATGATATTGATAACGGCTACGACGCATTCTCTTTAGACAATGATAACAGAACGCTGTCTGATGAGCCGGGTTTTGACGAGCACCAAACCCACGCAGTAAGTGCCCGCTCAACCACCACCACTGGTGCGGGTGACTTCATCGTAATCGCGACCCACGCTTCTCATAACATCGCCTATGGCTATGACGAAGATTGGACGTTCACAGGGTTCCACCCTTTCGGTTATACGTCCTTTGACGCTTACTATCGTGATGTAGAAACACAGACAGGGGAAGTACGCTTTGTGTCTTCAGACGATGCTGCGCTGTTTAATGGCATGACAGATTGGACGGTAGGGGCTTTCTACAAACAAACTGAGGAAAACCTGCTACGCCAATATACGTATTTAGACGGTGATTATGCGAGTGAATTTACTCCTACAACAACTGCGCTTTATTTAGAAACAGAAACCCGCTTAAGAGACGACTTAACGCTTGTAGCCGGTATTCGCGCAGAAAACTATGATTTTGATTTTGCGGATAACCGTGGCCTGACCCGCGAAAACGATACCAATATGCTGGGCGGCAAAGTGGCACTGCAGTACACCTTGGGCAACCACTTTTACTATGCCAGTATTTCGCGTGGCTACAAAGGGCCTGGCTTTAACCCTGATAACCGAGTTAACGACGACCAGCGTTTCTTCGATGAAGAATACAACGTCAATTACGAGCTAGGATTTAAAGGGCCGCTGTTAACCCCAGACTTAACAGCCCGCGCTGCTGTTTTCTACATGGATAGAACAGACACTCAAGTGAGTGACTTTGATGTGATTACTCGTGAAGACGGCACGGCCGGGTTTATCGATATTATTGATAATGCAGATCTTGGTACCAACAAGGGGGCTGAGCTAGAGTTGTCATGGTTGGTTTCTGATGTATGGCAGCTGAGTGCTAGTGCAGGTTATCTGTCAGCTACATTTGAAGGTTATACGTTAGCCGATGGCACTCAAGTTAATGAACAGCGTCAGGCTCAGGCACCGAAGTGGACAGGTAATCTATACAGTGAATATGCGTTAACCGACAATGTAACGTGGCGAGTAGACGTCGATTATAAAGACGAATATCGCTTTTCAGACGGACATGAGGTGACGGCTCCATCCACCACGTTGGTGAACTCAGAGCTGGTAGTAAACCACGGCAACTGGCAAACCTCTGTGTGGATTCAAAATGCGTTCGACAGAGAGTATTACACACGGGGCTTTGGCGGCTTTAGCAATGATCCAAGAGATGAATATGCGTTTGAAGAACCGTATTATCAGCTGGGTAACGGTCGTCAATTTGGCGTAACTGCTAAGTATGAGTTTTAAGGGGGTATGAATATGCAAGTGATGGTTGAATTGTCGTTATATCCGTTGGTCAATGAGTATATTCCTCCTATACAAGATTTTATTGATAGGCTTAATAGCTATACTGAGTTAAGCATTAACACCTGTTCCACCAGTACTCAGGTCACTGGCGATTATACAAAGGTGATGGAGATTTTAGGAAAAGAGATGCAACGGACACACGAGGAAGTAGGGCAGGCAATCTTCGTCGCCAAATTTCTCAACTTCGATGCAATGCAGTCAAGAAAGTCGTCGTAGTGGACGGCTTTCTTTCTGATTTTGTTGCCCAAATAGCAGCCACCTCTCTATTAGAATGGGTGGCCGTTGTGCTCGCACTAGGGTATGTGTTGCTCGCTGCAAAGCAAAACAGCTGGTGCTGGGCGTGTGCGTTTGTGAGCACTGCTATTTACACCTGGTTATTCTGGCAAGTCACGCTTCCCTTTCAAGCTGCCTTGAACCTGTTTTACATGGCAATGGCCGGCTATGGATACTATCAATGGTCGAAGGGCAGCACAGCAGACGGGCAGGTTAAGCCTGTGCGTTCATGGGCCCTGTGGGTTCATTGTCTAATCGTGCCTGCTATGCTGCTGCTTGCGTGGGCGTTAGCTCAAGTTGCGGGCTCACAGTTTATTAGCGATTACTTACTTTTAGATGCCAGTATTAATTTACTCAGTGTTGTTACTACCTTTATGGTTGCCCACAAAATCTTACAAAATTGGGTGTATTGGTTTTTTATCAATCTTGCGTCGGCCTATTTATATCTTCAGGTAGGGTATGCGTTATCTGCATGTCTTTTCCTAGGGTATGTGGGATTTTCTATATTTGGTTACTATCAATGGTTCTCCCAATGGAAAGCGCAAGATGACAGACAATCAACTGCTACAGCTGTTACATAAGCCTCTGGGGCTGTCTGCTAAGGCAAGTTTGTATCGCTGTCCTGCAGGGGCGGTTAACCATGTGTATCACTTGCTAGATGCCAACCTTAGCGCGGCGGTAAAATGGCTTGGTGACGATAACTTTAGTGGCGTAAAACGACGTGAGCAATTTGTGCTGCAGCAATCCTTATCGCGTTTAGGCGCTGCGCCAGAACCCATTTGGTTGAGTGCTGACGAAACAATTTGGGTAGAGCAGTGGATTGATTGTGACGCCAATCAGATAAAACAGGACAACAATGCTCAAGAGAGCTCTGTGCAGAAAAACGATAAGCAGGCAAATAGTCAACCAGAGGCGTTAACACCTCAGCAGATGGCGCAGGTGTTAGCACAGCTTCACGCATTACCTGTTAGCGGTCACCCTCTGAATCTGTATGAACGTTGGCAGCATTATCTTGAAGTGGCCAACATAACATCGACAAGTGCATTATTCGATAAAGTGTGTGAGCTGAAACACCACGTTATCAACAGCGAACGAACCTTCAGTGACGGTTCTGATGCCGAAAACAGACACAATGACAATGTTACCGAGAGCGACATCGTTATTTGCCACAATGATTTATTGAGGGCTCATGTATTAAAAGCCACAGCCATACCCCCTTTACTGATTGATTGGGAATACGCAGCTATTGGCAATCGTTATTTCGATTTAGCGTCATGTTGTTTAATCAATGGGTTCACAGAAGCAGAAAGCGCTCAGTTAGTTAACACCTACGCCGATGAAATGAATATTTGCCCACAAAGAGCATTGTCACAGTATAAGTTGTTCACTGACATCGTGGATGTAACCAACGCGTTATGGCGCGCAGCAATGGATGCGACAGCGAATAATGAGACACTTTTGAATGAAAATTCAACGCATTGAGTGTAAATTAAGCATGAGAGCAGGGCAGCTAACAAAAAGTCTTTACCTTTTAATTGTCATACGTATAATGCACAGCGCGCTAGGGGTGTAGTTCGAATTGGTAGAACAGCGGTCTCCAAAACCGATGGTTGGGGGTTCGAGTCCCTCCACCCCTGCCACTTTCCCCTCTGAGTTTTTCTGGTTGCACTTTTGCAAACATCCGTAAAGCCTCGAACCTTAATGTAATTTTCCTTTATTCCTTGTTATTTAGTTCCCCATTTTTAATGTTTTCCAATTGTGCAGAGTCTGTGGAATACGATTAGTCATTCAATATCTCACGTCATTGCAGTACACTACGGATACGTTATTACTACGCTATTTCTGCTTTAAGCATTAATCTAATTTGCCGGTATTATTATGCTCATTACGCCTTATCAACACGCTGTTTTGCAAGAGATGGGTATTCCCGTTTGGATATCTAAAAAGGCATATTTTGCCGCACAAAATAGTAAAGAAGGCAATGGGGCTAATAAGAATACGGGCAGTGAGAATACGGCTAAATTGCTTTCTAGAGAAAATGCGCCAGCTCCAGTATCAAGCAAGCCCATTTCACAGCAAGAAAAGCAGTCGCGACTTGATCAGCTAAGAGCTCATGTTGGTGGAGCGACTGCTCATAAAGAAAGCCCACCCATTAAAGAAAGCTCAGCCGCTAAGGAAAGCTCAGCCACCAATAAGTCACAACCCACTCAAAGCGATACCAATTCTCAGTCTCAGCCACTGGGTATACCGCTAAGTGCTAGTCAGAAAGTAGCAAGCGCAGCATGGCTTTCCGATCTCACTTTAGCCTGCGTGCAGCTAGGCCTCTCTTCGAGCCAGGTAAATGTATTCATTGGAACCACACTCAGTATTCATGATGACGCTATAGTTTTACCTGCACCGCCAACGCAACTGAGTACGCAGCAAAAACGTGATCTATGGCAGGCGTTAATATCAACTAGCCAAAATAGCGAGTAAGCACGAGTGCCAAACTTGACGATTGTAAACTCGCATACGCCATTAGGTTCTCTTAACGAGGCCCATCGTATTCACGAATCTGTGCAGGTAGAGCCATGGTCTTTCGCTACTTTTGAAGATTGCCTTACAGCACCTTATTACGGCGTATTCGCTTACCTTAACGAAGAAGTTGTGGGGTTCGCCATTGTGCTTGAAGTGCTGTCAGAAGCCACGTTAATGGATATTGCCGTAGACAAAAAAGCAAGAGGTAAAGGGCTTGGTAAAGCGCTGCTTACCTTTGTACTAGAGCAATCTAAACGTCGCAGCATGGATGAGGTGTGGCTTGACGTGAGGGAAAGTAATGAAGTTGCTATTTCCCTTTATAAACAGCAGGGATTTTCCTATATAGATACAAGGAATAATTACTATCCCACAGAAACAGGCAGAGAGAATGCCTTAGTTATGAAGTGGAGTAATGCTGAGCCGTAGAGTTTGTCATTTTTATAGTGATTAATTTACGCTGCATGCAATTTCCATAGCATCTCATTACAATCGCATTCGATAGCAAATATGCTCGATTATGATGATGAAGCCCGAAGGTATCTTAGTCTATTAAGCTGTAACTAAAAGTTGACCATTTGGTCATATTTCGTTTTGCATTTTTCCACGCTTCATTTCAATTAGGCTGGTTTTACCTTATAGTCCCGCTCTTTATAGATAAGCCTCAGTGCGCAGCAACAGCGCAAATGTAGCCAATTGGATCTAATAACCATGCAACACACTTCCACAATAGATAAAACCCAGTCTAAAGGCATTAAAATGCTTTTAGTTGCCGTGCTGTGCTTGGGGTTTAACTGGCCTGGAATGAAAGTAGGGCTTGAGATAGTTTCCCCGCTGTGGATGGTGAGTTTACGATTTTTACTCAGCTTACCGGTATTAGCGCTTTTTGTGGTGTTAACCAAGAAGCGGTTACCTATGCTCAATCGAAAAGACAGGTCCGTCATTCTTGTTGTCGCTTTTTTTCAATTTATTTTATCTATGGGCCTAATTACTGTCTGTCTCCAGTTTATTCCTGCAGGAACGGCGAGTATTCTCATTTACACCACGCCGCTTTGGATGTTGCTAATTGACACCTTATGGTACAAGCAGCGAGCAGCTTCAAAGCGACTCATACTTACCGGTATATCCACTATTGGCTGCGCAATGATTTTGTTTGCATCTGGTGAGCCGGGCGCACGCCTGCCGTTGTTGGGAATGTTAGTCGCCTCTGCGCTTTGGGCTGTAGCAATCCGCAGAGTGTCATTTCACAAGTGGCAAGGTAGCGTAATCGAGGCAGTATTTTGGCAGTTCGCCATCGCAGGAATTGCTATGGTGGGATTAGCCTTGGCTTTTGAACCTATTCCAGACTTTGCACTTTACACATGGTCAGATTGGCTTCTATTAACCTACATTGGTCCTGTGGCAACAGGATTGGGGTTTGGGTTAATGGTGGCTGCTGGGCCAAAGCTTCCTCCTGAAAAAATTGTGCTTATTTCAACGCTGACTCCAATAGTGGGCTATGTAAGTTCAGTGATTATTTTACAGGAAAATTTATTGCCAATGGTGGTCGCTGGCGCAGTGTTAATGATTGCTGCACTGATAGTGAATGGGTTGTCACCACACACGTTGAAAAAAGTGTTCCGGCTGCCGTAAGCGCTTATTACTTCTTAAATAGAGTGTGTCTTTGCATGCTCTGATAGAAATGAAGAGGGGCTGCTTTACTCCCCTTTTTTGGCACGAACTATACAATTTCGACCTTTGTTTTTCGCAATGTAAAGGGCTTTATCTGCCCGTCTAAATGCGTCGACCACATCAGTTTGGCCTGTACACATCGTATAGCCAATACTGGCGCCCACTGTTCTATCCTCTAATTCTGAAAGGGAAAGCCCGTTGATGTCATCGTGTACGTTGTTGAGCATGTTATAAAATGTATTGTCATCCATATCTCGCGCAATAATGGCAAACTCTTCTCCCCCAAAACGGCCCGCTAACATGTTATCGCCATTAAGCGCGTCTAGTGTGTTAGCAACCTTTTTCAATACAATATCGCCCACGTTATGACCAAAGCTGTCGTTAATGGTTTTAAAATGATCAAGGTCGATAAGCGCTACCGCAATATTGCGGTCGCCGCCTACTAGGCTTTCAAAACTTGCGTCGACAAATAAGTCGACACTTCTTCTGTTAGGTAGGTTGGTAAGCGCATCTTTAGATGCTAACTCAGCAAGCATTCTGTTTGACTGCTCGAGTTCTAAGGTTCTCTCTTTTACTAATGACTCTAAGATTGACGTTTGTTCGCTTTTCATTCGTGCCACCTCCTTTTCTGCATCTCTTTCTTTTTGAAGTCGCTTTATCAAGTAATTGGAAGTTATTACTATCATGAACATGCAGGTCAGTAAGATCCCAGCCATGAAGGTTGCAACAGGGTCCCAGGTAGAGAGTGTATTATTGAGAACGATAAGTACTAAGAATATAGAACTCAAAGTGATAGGTAACATCGCGAATGCAAAACGCTTTGCTATGTCCGATCCCCGCTTATGTTCCACTATAATGACTAAAACAGAAATGAGTAAATAGGGAAAAAACAGCAATACTGGTAGTTGTAACGCTAAATCTAATCCTAAGGTTTGCCATACAGCGATACCAATAAGCGGAAGTAAATAGCAAAACCACTTGATAAATTTTTCACCGTAAATCTGTCGGCCTGGTCTTTTCAATACCGTTACTATCACCCCGAAGGCAGAAAGTAGCAGTGCGTAAATACTGACTGCGTAGCTGATGTCATTAAGTTCAGGGGTTTGAGGCCACAGTATTTCAAACGCGTAACCGAACACTCTGAAAAACCAAAAGGTGGTTGCTAAGATAAAAACCGCGAAGCTCAAAAACGCAATTTTGCGCGTGGCAAAAAAGACCAAAAATGATAAGGCAGTCAATATGGCCATGGCACCAAAAAAGGCCATGTCTCGCTGTAGCGTATCGACATAGTCATTAATCACTTTCTCTGGTGTGGCAAGAGAGAAGTTGTAGCGAAGAATTTCACCCCGCATATGGCCGGTAAACGTCACGCTGTCATTGGCGGGTAATATAGATGGGAAGTGGTAATTCGGTAGGTTAATCTCTCTTGTAGAAAAGGTGAGTGCATCACCTGTGTTCCATACCCGTCTGCCGTCCGATACCTGTAGGTGTTTAATAGCAGGAAACGTAATATTGAACCATACCGGTGTAGGTCTACTACTATTACTTTTTACTTCTATTTTAAAGTGCAGATATTGAGTAGGCTTCCTGTCTAAACCACTAGGCTCATTAACCCAATTTTCACGGCCGGTTAATACAGAGGTGTTAGATATGGCGAACTGTGCATGCTCAGTGAGTGCTAACTCTTCATTCGTATCAATGAAAAGTACATTACTGTTTACTGAAAAAACAAACACGCTGTAGAGCATGAATATAAGAAACAGTTTCAACCTCACCATCGAAAACATCCTTTTAATATAATTTTCTACTATGTCTTTTTAGCACAAGAATGGATACTAATCTTAACACTTTCAAATTAATACATGACGTTGCATGTAAATTGACCATGCCAATGCGTTAATGTTTTACCCTAATTTCCCATATTCGTTCATAGGAATAAACGGTTTTAGTGTCAATAAGGTTTGGTGGCGGCGAGTAGAAGCAAGAAGAGACAAGATTTCAACCTCGCCCCCCCCAAAAAAATTAGCCAATATCGGAAAGCTGCAGGCTGACGTCCAAGATAGTAAAGGCAAAAATAATAAAGGCAAAAAAAAGCCCGAGAATATCTCGGGCTTTGACTACATGTTTATGTTTTAAACTTATGTTCTAAACGTGTTTTAGAACTTACCTCTTAAACCAGCAAAGAAGTTTGTGCTTGTATCATACACTGTAGGGTAAGTATTACCGTTACCTAGCGCTGGACCAGCACCTGAGTAAACAGGAGGCTGTTCGCCAAGTAAGTTAAGTGCACCAAGCGTTAACTCGAAGTTATCTGACATGTAATACGTTGCCGAGATATCTAAGTAGTTAATAGAGTTGAAACCGGTTTCTAGATTATCGTTTTCATCATCGTTATCAGTTGCACCAAAGTGTCTCCACGTTGCTGTAATATCGATATCTAACTCGGTGTTCCACGTTGCCATAAATCTATGACGGTACTCTGGGTTTGGCGCACCACACGCGTTACCAAAGAAGCCCGCACACTCAACGGCATCACCACCAGGGAACGGCACTGTATCTAACGCGTCAAGCAATGTTGCTGCGTAGTCTAGTTTGATGTTGCCAAGCTCAGTATCAAAGTTATAGCCAACTTGTAAATCCACACCCGATGTTTCAAGGGTTGCAATATTCAAGTTGGTTTGCTGGAAACCAACACCAAATGTACCTGCTGCAAGTGAACCTGCAGCTGAACGTGTGATCAGACTACAGAATGTTGGATCACCTGAATCTAGACAGTTATCAAAGATAGTCTGTGCTGGGATACCGGCAGAGATAGCGTCATCAACTTTAATATCGAAGTAATCGATACTGATTGAAAGGCCTTCGATGCTTTCAGGAGTAATTACAGCACCAAATGTTACAGTGTCAGCAGTTTCTGGCGATAGGTTAGGGTTACCACCTGTTAGAGACTGTGTTTGACCTGAGATTACGTCAAGGATGCCGCCATACTGAGCCGCAGTTACACCTGTGCGCGCACAGGTTTCTAGCGACGCAATTGGGTTGCTACCCGCACACGGATCGTATAACTGCTCACCACTTGCATCAGTACCTTTAGGACTTAGGTTTGGAAGACCTGTGTTTTGACCTGTAAACAAATCAATTACGTTAGGCGCACGTACCGCTCGTTGGAACTGTGCACGTAGTTTAACGTCTTCAACCGGTGTCCACGCTAACTGATAGCCATATGCATTGGTGTCAAAGCTATTACTTGTACCGTTGCCGTTAGCGTCGTAATCAGAGAAGCGATATTGCGCGCTTAGCACTAATTGTTCAGCAAAAGGTGCGTCTGAAAGTAAAGGTACTTGAGTTTCTAAGAAGAACTCACGAACTTCAATAGAACCTTCAACGGCAAGAGTTGCACCGCCTACACCTGTAAAACCACCGCCTTGAACTTGGCTGATTTCATCAGGTGAAGAGGCTAGCGTATCTTTACGATACTCAATACCCATCAAAAGGCCAATGCCATCGTCAGCGGTTGGTAACTGAATACCGTAATCGCCTAGGTTAGCTTGAATATCTGCGCCAAATACTTTCTGTGATGTTTCACCGTTAACAATACCAATACCTTGAATAAAATCGAGTTGGTCTTGTGTAACTTGGCTCTCACCGCCTGGGCGTTGGAAAATGTTGTAAGGTACACAACCGCCAGACTGGTCAGTACACACTACGTTACCGTCGGCATCTGTAGTAGCAAGTAATGCTTGCTGTAGGTTAGCTACAACAAAATCGTTTGTAGATGCACTTTGGTCACGAGTTTCTGAAACTTGACCAAATAAATTCCACGCCCATGTATCGTCGATGAAGCCTTTTAAACCACCTACAAAACGCCATGTGCTATTTTCAAGGCGAGAATCACGAGGGCCACCTTCCACGTTACGGTGAGAAGCGGTTACGCCGCTAACAATGGCATTGCTGGCGATATCATCAGCAGAACAGCCAAAGATTTCAGTAAACGCAATTCCGTCATTACCCTGAATTAGTGGGTTACCACAGTTTATGTCATAAGCACCAATACCAAATGATGCACTCGGTGCAATCTGGGCATTACTGGTGTTATTGATAAACGAGAAATCAGCGTAAGCTTCAAGGTTCTCAGTTAAATCGTAATCGCCTTTCGCGTAGAAGTGATAACGCTCTGAAGGACGTTGGAAGAAGTTTTGCGCGCCAAAGTTGAAGGTTTGTGCAGGACCGCCAGCATAAGGAATAATGTTGCCGTTTTCTTCTTGGAATGCAAAACCACCTGGGCCGCCAAATAAACGGAAGTTAGCAGAACCCACACAGCCTAAACCTTCAAAGCTAGACGCGCCGCTGCTTTGACCAAGGGTACACGCAGAGAATACGCGGTCTGCTTGAACAATTTCATTTCTGTCTTCATAAGAAGCATAAATGGTTACGTTACCTTTGCCATCGCCTGTTGAGGCGCCGAACATGGTATAAATAAGTGTTTCGTCGCCGTCCATAGTTGAACCAGGGATAGGCTGGTTTGCCGCGTTTAATACGCCTTCGTAAAGGCCATTGTCGTTGTCTGTATAATTGGAGCTAAACTGACCACCAAACTCTACGCCTTCAAAATCGTCGCGAAGAATAAAGTTAGCAACACCACCAACAGCGTCTGAGCCGTATACCGCCGATGCACCACCGGTTAGGATGTCTACACGCTCAAGCATTTGGGTAGGTACTAAATCGACGTTGGCCGCCGCTGTGCCAGATGAACCGTATGGCAGACGTTTACCGTCGATAAGCACCAAGGTTCTGTTGGCACCAAGACCACGTAGGTTAAGCGTTGCCGTACCTGTTGCGCCGTTTGATACTTCAGAGGCCTGACCTGCGAACACCTGAGGAAGTACGTTTACGAAGTCTTCTACACGTAAGTTACCACGAGCAGCAGCTTCAGCACCTGATACACTCAGTACTGGTGTAGCAGCTGCAATATTTGGGTTGGAAAGTAGACGAGAACCTGTAACTTCAATTTTTTCGACTTTTTCGTCTTCACTGTCTGCATCTTCTTGTGCATACACATTGCCGGATAAAGCTATGGAAGCCGCAGCTCCGAAAGCGCAAGCTAGTCTGACTGACTTAGCCAGCTTGTGGTTTGTAAACATTGTAGTCTCCCTAGACTGTGTATTGTCTTAGAACTTTTGATTTTTTTATGTGTGCGTTTTTTTTGCGCACATCTAATGTATACACAAAGCTGTCATATAATCAACTGAGCTATGTAATATTTACAAAATATATGTTTAAAATTGAACTCTTTATGATTCAGGTTAATAAAGGCTTTTACTGCTAAGCGTGTAAATATTTCTTGAAATAAGGCTCTACTGTTACCGACGGTAAGATGCTAAAATCACCAGCAATTAATACACCACCCGAATTTTGTTTTTCCAATGCATTCGCAAAATGGAAATTCAATGCATTGTGGTTCAAATGTCGGAGTCGAGTTGACTAATCAGCACGACATCCAAAAGCACAGAAAAAAGATTATTATCAATGTCAGATCTAAAGCTTCTTGAAGAAATAGGAAAGCGACGCACGTTTGCGATCATCTCCCACCCTGATGCGGGTAAAACCACCATTACTGAAAAAGTGTTGTTGTTCGGTCGTGCTCTTCAAACCGCTGGTACGGTTAAAGGGAAAAAGTCGGGCCAGCATGCAAAATCAGATTGGATGGAAATGGAAAAAGAACGTGGTATTTCCGTGACGACCTCGGTTATGCAATTTCCTTACAACGACCATTTAGTGAACCTTCTCGATACCCCAGGGCACGAAGATTTCTCTGAAGATACCTATCGTACACTTACCGCTGTTGACTCCTGCTTAATGGTTATTGATGCCGCAAAAGGGGTAGAAGATAGAACCCGCAAGTTGATGGAAGTTACTCGTCTGCGCGACACGCCCATTATTACCTTTATGAACAAGCTCGACCGTGACATTCGCGACCCGTTAGAACTTCTCGATGAAGTTGAAACCGAGCTAGATATTCTGTGCGCTCCTATTACATGGCCTATTGGCAGCGGAAAGCGATTTAAAGGTACTTATCATCTGTATCGCGACGAAACCGTGTTGTACCAAAGTGGTCAAGGTCACACCATTCAAGAAGTACGCACTATCAAAGGGCTGAATAACCCTGAGCTTGATGAGGCAGTAAGCAGCGAGTTAGCAGATATACTGCGCGATGAACTCGAATTAGTACGCGGTGCGTCAAATGACTTCGACAAAGAGCTGTTTTTAGAGGGGCAATTAACCCCAGTATTCTTTGGAACCGCATTAGGTAACTTTGGCGTTGACCACATGCTCGATGGCTTAGTTGAGTGGGCTCCAGAGCCTTTAGGTCGTGATACTGAAGCAGGCAAAGTTGACAGCAAAGACGCCAAGTTCAGCGGGTTTGTATTTAAAATACAAGCCAACATGGACCCGAAACACCGCGACCGAATTGCATTTTGCCGAATTGTGTCGGGTAAATACGAAAAAGGCATGAAAATGCGCAATAGCCGTTTAGGTAAAGACGTTCGTATTTCTGATGCGCTTACGTTTTTAGCTGGCGACCGCTCGTTACTTGAAGAGGCCTATGCTGGCGATATTATCGGCTTGCATAACCACGGTACTATTCGCATAGGTGATACTTTTACCTCCGGTGATAACTATCGATTCAGCGGTATCCCTAATTTCGCGCCAGAACTATTTAAACGCATTCGTCTAAAAGATCCCCTTAAACAAAAACAATTGTTAAAAGGCCTTATACAGCTTTCAGAAGAAGGTGCGGTTCAGGTGTTTCGTCCGCTCGCGAATAACGATCTTATTGTTGGCGCCGTTGGTGTGCTTCAGTTTGATGTGGTGGTTGCGCGTCTTAAAGCTGAGTACAACGTAGAAGCCTTGTATGAGCATATCAATGTAAGCACAGCGCGCTGGGTTTATTCTGATAACGAGAAAAAGCTAGACGAGTTTCGTCGAAAGGGTGAGCAAAATCTTGCGTTAGATGGCGGAGATAACCTCACTTACATTGCACCGACTATGGTGAACCTTCAGTTAGCGCAAGAGCGCTACCCAGACATTCAGTTTACGAACACGCGCGAAAATTAAGAACACATTATGAATATACATGCTCTATTAGTTAACCGATTCAGCGAAGCACTTCAAAAAATGGGCGTTGAAAACGCGCCTATTCCCGTTTCTCGCAGTGCTCGTCCAGAGTTTGGTGAGTATCAGTTTAACGGCGCTATGGCGCTGGCTAAGCAATTGCGCCAAAAGCCTCGCGACATTGCAGAGAAAATCGTCGAAATAGTAGAACTTGACGACGTATCTTCAAAACTAGAAGTAGCCGGCCCAGGCTTCATCAACATTCATTTGAGTGACGAATGGCTTGCTAGCCAGTGCGAAATTTCACTCGCTGACCCTCGCTTGGACATCGCTAAGTCGGATGAACAAAATATTGTTGTTGACTATTCTTCACCAAACTTAGCTAAAGAAATGCACGTGGGGCATTTGCGAACCACTATTATCGGTGACGCGGTAGTGAAAGTGCTTGAGTTTTTAGGGCATAAGGTCATTCGCCAAAACCACATGGGCGACTGGGGTACGCAGTTTGGGATGCTGTTGGCACACCTGTCTGACAAGCTTCAAGAAGAAGTGGCCGAAACCGCGCTGTCTGACCTAGAAGACTTCTATCGCGAAGCCAAAGTTCGTTTTGATGACGAAGAGGGGTTTGCCGATCGTGCTAGAGAGTACGTAGTGAAACTTCAAGGCGGAGACAAGCAGTGTTTAGCACTTTGGGAGAAGTTTATCGATGTATCGATTACTCACTCAGAAGAAGTGTACAAAAAGCTTAATGTCAGTCTAACTCGCAGCGATATTATGGGTGAGTCGGCGTACAACAGCGATCTGGCTAATGTCATTGCCGACCTTAAAGCAAAAGGGATTGCTGTTGAAGACCAAGGTGCTCAGGTGGTGTTTATTCCTGAACTTGCCGACAAAGAGGGTAATCCTGCTGTTTATATCGTTCAAAAGTCTGGCGGTGGATACCTTTATGCCACTACCGACCTTGCAGCAATGCGCTATCGCAGCGGTAAACTAAATGCCGACCGCACATTGATACTTACCGATGCCCGTCAGGCGTTGCACTTTAAGCAAACTGAAATTGTAGGCCGCAAAGCGGGCTTTATGCTTGAAACACAAACCTATGAGCACTGTCCGTTTGGCATGATGTTAGGCAGCGATGGCAAGCCTTTTAAAACGCGTACGGGTGGAACGGTTAAGTTGGTAGAGTTGTTAGACGAAGCTATTGAGCGTGCTGGTAAACTGATTGCTGAGCGTGACAACGATTTAAGCGAAGACGAACTGAATGAAGTTGCCTACAAGGTAGGTATTGGTGCGGTGAAGTATGCCGACCTATCTAAGAACCGTACCACTGACTATATGTTTAACTGGGACTCGATGTTGAGTTTTGAAGGCAACACAGCGCCTTATCTACAGTATGCTTATACTCGTGTGAAAAGTTTATTTAGAAAGGCTGGGGTAGACATGGCGTCTATGTCAGTTGATATCACACTCGTAGAAAAACAAGAGCATGCGCTAGCGGTACTTCTTTTACAATTTGAAGAAGTTATCAGTATGGTGTCTCGTGAGGCAACGCCGCATATTCTTTGTACTTATTTGTACGATGTTGCATCGGCCTTTATGACGTTCTACGAAGCGTGCCCAATGCTTAAAGACGGCATTGAGCCAACAACCCGCGACAGCCGGTTGGCATTGTCAGCTTTAGTTGCCAATACGCTGGAAAAAGGTTTAACTCTTCTCGGTATCGAAACACTAGAAAAAATGTAATCTACGTCATACATTGCACAGTATAAAGTAGCTATATGAGAAAGAGGCTGGCAGTAATGTCAGCCTTTTTCATTTCTGCAAGCCAAGTCACCAAGGCTTTGTCTTTATGGACTGAAGCTTACATCGAAGGGCGTGTACCGATCAGCTTATCTACATACAAGCTGATACTAAAAACAGCGTGACCATTACAAAAAAAACGACAAAACCTTAAAGACAAAACAATAACGACAAAACAACAATAGGAAAACCAATGACAAAAATACTCGCATTCGCTGGTAGTACTCGAGACGGTTCGTTTAATAATGCTATCGTAAAAGTCGCCGCTGAAGGGGCAAAAGAAGCAGGGGCCGATGTAACCGTTATCAACCTAGCTGATTATCAAATGCCAATATTCAATGAAGACGAAGAGGCTGAGTTTGGTATTCCAGAAAAAGCATTGGCGTTTAAAGCGCTATTAATGGAGCACGATGGTTTTCTCATTGCGTCGCCTGAATATAACTCCAGCTATCCTGCTTTGCTGAAAAACGCTATCGACTGGGCTTCTAGAATGAGTGAAGGTGAAAAGCCGCTTCAAGCATTTAAAGGAAAAGTTGCCGGTATTATGGCTGCATCTGCTGGTGGGTTAGGTGGCTTAAGAGTGCTGGTAGTGCTTAGAATGCTGTTAGAAAACATCGGCGTTATTGTTAGCCCAAATCAAAAGGCCATCGCGAAAGTAAACACCTTACTTGACGATTCTGGCAACGTAAGCGATGAAAAGACAATAAAGCAGCTTAAAAACTTAGGCAAAGAGACCGCTGAGCTTGCGCGTAAGCTTGCTGATTAATAGTTTACCTTATCAATATTACTAAACCAAATTCCAGTTTTTGACTTATGTTAAGCCACTGACGCAGCTAAAAAGCTGCGCTTTTTGTTCATCTGCTCTTATCTCAACTCTTTTCCGCTAAACCACCCTCGGCGCTTATCTTCACGCCCTTCGCACAATTAAATCTGTTTATTGGTTCTGTTATTCCATTGATATTATAGGCTTGGGTACAGTAGAAAGCTGGGAAAACTTGGGCATACTGAAGCTTAAGCTTAATTATTGAGCTTTTTTTGAAAATGGAAAAAATTAAAAAGGAATAAATAATGAAAGAATTGATTAGTTCAGAGATCGACGCTGTGTGTGGCGGAAATAGCGCAAGACGACTGGAAATTCAAAGAATGCGAGAAAGCCGTACTGGTGGGAGAAGCGACAACTCCCAGTTTAATTGCATAACTGCAAGTGTTGTAGGAGCCAGCCTGGGAATTTTTGGAGTTGCTGGTGCAATGGCTGGTGCTGGTTTTGGTGCTTATGTGTGTTCCCAGTAAAACCAAAAATTTGCGGGATGCAGCGATGTATCCCAGCTTTTCTAAAATTTGAGTTTAAAGGAACACTATGAAAAAGTTTTTGTTTAATAGCACCTTTGTTGTTCTCTCTTCATGCTGGGGCTGGTTCGATCAAAACCCTTGGCTTCTTTTTGCGCTATTAGTACTCATTAAAATTGAAATGGCTTTTAATACATCTGTTAGTGTTCGATTGAAAAATCAAAAGAGCAGTGTCTAGTTTATTTATTGCAAGACTTTACGCAGTGCTTTAGCGAAGTCAATTAGTAAGGCCAATTAGTGAGACCCGCTAATTGGCTGCCAATGTCGATGTTGTTGCAAACACTCATGAGATGTTTGGATTTATTCAATCACCAAATGAGTGACCACTTTGTCTATCATTTATATTTCATTACAGTAGCGTCAGGGCAATGCCTCTACTTTATCCCTCTCGACGTTTCCAGATAGCTTGCGAAACTGCCAAGCCAGTGGCTTCCCATATAGTGCATATCTTCAAGGACTGCGTTTAGTCCTGCATCGCGATGTGCTTCCATCACCTTTTGCAAAGCGCTCGCTCGCGGATCATTGGTGTCTAACGCATTTATCATACCCTCAATCATCCACGCTCTGCTGATATTTAAACCGTCTAAATGTGCTAATTTTCCATCAGATTTATCGGTTACCGTAGCGGGCTGCAACCAATTTCTGCTTGTGCTAGTGAGTGTAGGGAAGAAGTCAGTAAGCCATTCGCCATATTCTTTTTTAGATAAAACTCGGCGCATTAAATCCGCTTCTGCCAAGCAGGGTGAAAGAAAGTCTTGCCCTGATGGCTCATAGCTTATTGGGCAGGTGGTGTCATCTTCGTAGTAATCTTTTATTCTAGATGTAAGCAGGGCTTCAAAAGACTCATTGTTTGCAATACGACTCCAATCTAGCATTAAGCCAAAGGCAAAGGCAGTTTGACTGTGTTCACCTGTGCGTATGGGGTAGGCGAGCTTGGGTAACCAGCTCTCTATTCGCTTGACAATAATAGCTTCTAGCGGCTTTAATCGCGACAGCCAAACGGCAGCTTCAGGCAACGACGATTGGCGCAGCTCAGCAGTTAGCTGTAAGAACCATGCAAGGCCGTAGGGGCGTTCGAATGCGCTGTTATTTGGCCGTTGTATTGTTGCTATTTCACCGTCGATATTTTGCTGGCTAAAACTTTTATTCAAACTGGCAATAATCGTGTCTTTGGAGATGTTATCGCCTACGGTATTGAGCATGCGAACCAATAACCAATGGCCGTGTACGGAAGAGTGCCAATCGAGACAGCCATAAAATGCAGGGTAAAGGGCTTTTGGTGTCTTTGCATCGGCATTGCTACTCATCGTGTGTTTAATAATATTGGGGTATTCTTGGTGAATACATTGAAGGGCGAGGTCTGAAAATACCTTTTCATAGCCACTATCTTGTTTGATATCACTATTACTTGAGTCGTATGCTTCACCAGTACTACTTTTTGCGTTGTCGCTGACGTGTGCAGCAGCCGTTGTATCGCTAGTTTTCAAACCAGTCGCAAGGCCCTTAGCGTTCTCACTAGCGCTAGTGTTCAAAGAAGCACTCGCGCTGACTGTAGCACTGGCGAAAAATGAAATAGCAGTTAGAGAGCAGAGTATGGCGTTTTTGACCTTTCGCATACAGATTCCTTTTTAGTAAACGTGAATTTACCTTCTTAGAGATAAACGTATAAGAGATAAACCTATAAGAGATTAACCCACTTCTAGGGCGTTTAATATCTCTTCATAGTCACATGTATTGCCTATTTCTCTGTCAATCCACTCGCGATTATAATAGGTATCTAGATAGCGCTCTCCGCTGTCACACATAAGCGTAACAATAGAGCCTTGCTCACCTTTTTTTAACATAGATTGAGCAACTGTCAGCGCACCCCACAAATTTGTTCCCGTGGACGGGCCCGCTTTTATACCCATAGCGTCATTTAACCAATGCATGGTGGCCACGCTTGCTGCATCAGGAACTTGAATCATATCGTCGATAACATCGCCCTGAAATGAAGCCTCTACTTTGGGTCTGCCAATGCCTTCTATTCTACTGCCTCTATTGGCCGTTAATGAGGAGTTTCGTTGTTTATAGCTGTCATAAAACACGGAGAACTCAGGGTCTACCACCACCAATTTAGATGCCATACCTTTAAAGCGAATGTAACGCCCTATGGTGGCAGAAGTGCCGCCCGTACCCGCACTCATCACTATGGTATGGGGCAGAGGGTGAGGTTCGGCCTCCATTTGGTGAAAAATACTCTCAGCAATATTGTTATTGCCTCGCCAATCTGTGGCGCGCTCTGCAAACATGAACTGATCCATAAAGTAACCGTTACTCTGCTTAGCAACACGAATTGCCTCATCGTGCATTTGTGTTGGACAGTCGACAAAATGACAGCGACCTCCAAATTGCTCAATAAGCGCAATTTTTTTTAGGGCAGTAGAGCGCGGCATGATTGCGATAAATGGAACGCCAATCATACGCGCAAAGTAGGCTTCAGATACCGCGGTGCTTCCAGAAGATGCTTCCACAACGGTAGTGTGTTGATTTATTTTGCCGTTACACAACGCATATAAAAATAGTGAGCGGGCGAGGCGATGCTTTAAACTGCCGGTAGGATGGGTACTTTCATCTTTTAAGTAAATATCGATACCGTTAAGTTTGAGTGCATCGAGTTTGATAAGGTGCGTATCCGCTGAGCGCTGATAGTCCGCATTTATTTTTTTTATCGCTTGGGAAACCCAATCTGCCATTACAATCCCTTAAAACATGTCGCCAGAAGAAAATATGACTGTAGAATAGCAGTGAGTTTTCAGTTTTTCTGTGCGTTTTTTTCTATATTTAATAAATTAATTGCAACTCAATACCAAAAATTAGTAATTAAAAGGTTTGTGATTCTATTTGACGTTTTTGAAGCGAAGTGTTCGGCAGTGCTGCGTGCATAAATTGTTTGGGCTTCATAAAAAACTTGGTATCTTGTGCTAAAACACTAGGTCACTAGGTCACTAGGTCACTAGATCTTAGGTCACTAGATCTTAGGTCAGGTCGTTTCACCCTAAATCATCATGCTCAAGGACAACGTGTCTTAGATATTCACGCCTTAGGTAAATTATAAATTAGGAAAAATACTATGAGAGCTCTGCTACTCATTTTTTTGTTTACGCTGTCGCCATATTGTCTTTCTACTGAGACACTGAAAGTCGCTACCTTCAATGTCAGTATGGAGGCGGGAAACTACCCTGAGGCTTTAACAAAAACGAAAAATTCACAAGGGGCAACGCAAAAGTCCGCACCGAGTATTGACGTGCTTCAACGAGTGCTCAGTACGGGAGAGCACCCGCAAGTTAAAAATGTAGCTGAAATTATTCAGCGCGTTAATCCAGACGTACTGCTATTGAATGAGTTCGATTATATTGCGGATAAGACCAAAGGTGTCGACGCCTTTATTCGCCACTACCTCAATGTTTCTCAAAATGGCCAGCAGGCTGTTGACTACCCCTATACGTATATTGCACCGGTCAATACGGGGCTCGCCACGCCATTCGACTTAGACAATAACGGTCGGGCTGAGCAGCTTGGAGGAGATGCTTACGGTTTTGGCTTATATCCAGGCCAATACGGTATGGCACTGTTGTCGAAATATCCCATCGACATCGATAATATCCGCACGTTTCAACGGTTCAAATGGCACCACATGCCTCATCCCCAGCAGCCATACATACCAAACCCCCAGCAAAAAGAGACTGAGTGGACGCCTTGGTATGATGCTACAGAGTGGCAGGCGCTGCGTCTAAGCTCAAAGTCTCACTGGGATGTGCCCGTGCTGGTTAATGGCGAAAGTATTCATATACTCGCGATGCACCCAACACCGCCCTCTTTTGATGGGGAAGAGGACAGAAACGGCAAGCGCAATCATGATGAGATTCGTTTAATGGCAGATTACTTATCGCCAGATAAAGGAAGCTATATTTATGATGACAACGGCAAAAAGGTGAGTTTGCAACACAATACGCGCTTTGTACTTGCTGGTGATTTTAATGCTGCCGACATCGGTGATAAGTACCGTAAGGGTGTTATTGAGCAACTAACGGAAAACCCGTTAGTTAATAATACTGTTTTGCCAATAAGTCGCGGTGGCGCAGAGTCGTTTAACGTCTCTTACAGTAACCGCTATACGGCAAGTTGGGGCGCTAGGGCTGATTATGTGCTACCCTCTGCACAGTTCAACATCACTGACGCTGGCGTTTTCTGGCCGACAAAAAACAGCGAGCTTTATCGTTTGGTGGATGGAAGAGAAGCAAGCTCTGATCATCGCCTGGTTTGGGTTACGTTAGCACTTAAGTAAGCCATCAAAGCGCAGTAACCGCAAGCCACGTAACTTACGTTTAATAACGTCTAATAGCGCTTATGTTCACACTAGCGGCATAGAGGCCATTCATAAAAAACAGAATAAGAGCAGAGAATTCTATATGCGTCTACTAGCGTTTATTTTTACCCTAACTCTCGCCGCCTGCGGTGCGCAGCCTAATGAAGACTTCATAGATATAGAAGCATTACAGAATTTAGAGCAAGGCGTCGATCACGACCTTCCCCTTATTGCGCAAGCATATTCGATAAAAAGCAGTGAGCTCTGTGAAAAAGAGGGCGGTACGTGGAAGCAAAATGATAGCAAGCAATCTGCTATTTGTGTGTTGCCCGCGAGTGATGCCGGAAATGTGTGCTCTGATAGCTCTCAATGCACAGTGGCATGTTCGGCAAAGATTGACAATGTCACTGCTGGAACGAAGGTTGAAGGCATGTGCTTAGAATCTACCAATCTCTTCAACTGCCCAATTTATGTGTCAAATGGCGTCGCCGAACAAAGTATGTGCGCGAACTAGCTAGGGCGATGCTCGCCACAAATTGGCTCCTAACGAGCTTTCACCTAACGGACTTAAACCTAACGAGCTTATACCTAACAATTTATAAAACAGGGACATGTTAGATGCTTCAAAATATTCAACACTTTGCAAAATCAATAGCGGCTTCTCTTTTCGCTATTCTCATCTGTTTTGGCGTGCTCGATTTCCTATGGCTAGGCATTATTGCCGATAGCTGGTATCAAACCGAAATGGCGCCGTTGCTACGCTCGCAATTTATTACGTGGCCGTGGCTAGTATTTTATCTTATGTACGGCTGTGTTGTATTTGTATTGGCAGTGGTAGCAAACCGCGATAAGTCACTATTGTACGCAGGCATCGACGGTGCATTACTTGGGCTTGCCAGCTATGGCGCTTACAACCTCACGGCGTACAGTATTATCGACGGGTTCACCCTGTTTATCATGCTGATAGATTGGGCATGGGGAACATTCCTAACCAGCGCTAGCGCTATGGCAGGCTGGTTAGGATTTCGCGCTGTTTTAAGGAAATGAATAGCGAACAATGCGTTTTAGCACGCTGGCATACTGCTTAAAAAATCCGCCCGTGTTGTAATGCATACCGTGCTCTTTGAAAATGGCTTGTACCTGCGGTGCCATTTCTTTGTAGCGGCGGGCAGGAATATCTGGAAACAGATGATGCTCTATCTGAAAGCTCAAGTGACCGGTAAGTACGTGAAATAACTTACCGCCTTTTATGTTGGACGAACCAAGCCCTTGTCGGTAGTACCATTGCCCTTGGGTTTCATCAACGCAGTCTTCAGCACTAAAGGTTTGCACATCACCCGTAAAATGCCCGCAGAAGATGATGGTAGACGTCCATAAATTCCTCAGCAAGTTAGCCACCAAGTTACCGGTGAAAACGTAAAGAAAGAATGGGCCGGCTAGCAAAGGAAATAATACGTAGTCTTTAACTAATTGACGGGCTCCTTTGCTAAAAAAGCGACGCTTTAACTCAGCATGTGACAGTTGGTTTTTGCGGTTGTCTTTTTTCTTACCAAAAAATACGCGCTCTGCCGCCATCTCATGATACGACACTCCCCATTGAAACATGACGCTCAACATTACGTAGGTAATAAACTGCCATAGGTTTTTTACTCGCCAGCGAAAGTCATTCGACAAACGCAGTAAGCCATAACCAAAGTCTCTGTCTTTGCCAATAATATTGGTATAGGTGTGGTGTTCGTAATTATGCACACGATTCCAGCTAGAGCCGTCACAAGCAATATCCCACTCATAGGCTTTGGAGTTGATGTGCTTATCGTTCATCCAGTCGTACTGACCGTGCATAACATTGTGACCAATTTCCATATTATCTAAAATTTTAGCCGTTGCTAAACTCAGCACACCTACTACCCACAGCAGAGGTTGTATAAACCCTAACATTAGCAGTATTCTGCCGGTCCATTCACACCCACGCTGGGCCAATATTACCCGTCTAATGTAGGCGGCATCTTCACTGCCAATTTTGCTTTTCACGTCGGTTTTAACGGCATCAAGCTGAGTAGCAAGTTTGGTATAGTCAGGTGTTTTTTTAGTGCCAACATCGATATCTTTTGATGAGCGTTGTGAAGTCTGTTCATTCGCATTTTTTCCACTATTTAAGCGGCTGCTTGAACCTTTTAATACTTGGCCCTCATTAACGATACTTTTATTAACCGTGCTTTTATTTACGGTGTTTGTACTAATTGTCGTAATCATGCTTGAAGCTCCAAATCGGTAACGGCTTGAGATACACAAAGTTGAATTAGCTGCTCTGCGTTATCTGATAGCGCGCCGGTTCGTGTATCTCGAACCACGCCACGTTTTTTTACGCACTGGCATTGGTGACAAATACCCATGCCGCATCCGTAGGTAACAGGTCGGTTAGCTTGCTGAAGTTGTGTTAATAGCGTTTGCTGGTTATCTACAGAAAGAGAGCTTCCGTTATGGCTTAAAGAGAAAAAGGCTTTTTCACCACTGGTTTGCGCAGTTGCCACGGGAAATGCGGCAAAATGTTCGCTATCTAATGACGCATCATTAGCAGGGGGAAGATTCGCATGTGTATTTGCCACCTCATCATAAAGAGACTGCGGGCCGCATACCATCCAGTGTGAATCAGTGTGGCTAGCCAAACGCTGTTCCACCCCGCCATCTTTTTGGCGACACAGTAATTCATAGGTGAAGTAAGTATTTAGGCGCTTATATTCAGCAAGCTCTTGTGTGAGTAGATGCTCATTCTCTTTAGCAAAATACAGTAAGTGAACAGGCCGACTTTGAAGATTATCGCTACTTGCACTGTTAAGACCTTCTAGCATAGCGATGAAAGGCGTAATGCCTGAGCCGCCAGCTATCATTACAATGGGTTTGATTTGCTCAGGTGCTGCTTGTTCTAATGAAGAGGTTTCAAGCTTATCTAAAAGCGCTGCCTTTGGCATAACAAAATTGCCCATGGGCGCAGAAATATTCACTGACACTTTTGATGCCGATTTTGATGCCGTTTTTGATAAGAGGGCGCTCAGATATGGCGTTAGCGCACCGTCTTTCTTAACCCGTATTACCAAACGAATATTGCCTTCATCCTGTCGGCTCTTTTGGCCGCTGGCGATGGTAAATACACGAGTGACTAACTTGCCGTTTACTTCTATGGTAAGCGCAATATGTTGACCAGCCGTGTGTTTTGGCCAGCGCTTTTGCGGTGAGAGAACAAGCTGAACGGTTGTGGCATTTAGGGTAGATACCGATTTTACACGGGCTTGATAATACCCGTCCCGCCATGATGGATTCACCATTTGAAAAACCGTTTCCCAATATCCCGCCCACGTAGCGTGGTGGAAGAAAACGGCTGCGGCCTTATTTATTAATGCTTTCACTGCGATGTTTACTCTTTGCTCTTGTATTGGCTTTTGTATTAGCTCTCTGGGGGCCTTCAAAAATAGGTACGGACAGCGTTTTTACTATCACCAAAGATATGTACAGCCTTTGGCTTACACTTGTACGCTCATTCAGCGCACAAGTGTAAGCTTAAAAAAATAAAAAGCAAGAGGGCGATTATTAAATGTCTAAACACGACAAGCGCAATTAAGACAAAAAGGGCTGGTAAAGTAGGCTGTCTAAATTGAGTCTTATTTACTGCAGCCTCTATCAAAATTGCTCTAAATTCGGTAGTATCCGCGGTCTTAATTTTTAATTAATAAGCGGACTATGTTTGAAATTAACCCGGTTACTAATGCGATAAAAGATATCCGCGAGCGCACCGACGCGCTTAGGGGGTATCTTTGACTTTGATGCGAAGTCAGAGCGTTTAGAAGAAGTAAGTCGAGAACTTGAAAACCCAGATGTGTGGAATGAACCAGACAAAGCGCAAGCACTGGGGAAAGAAAAGGTAGCCTTAGAGCAAATTGTGGAAACTATTCACAATCTAGACCAAGGCACCGAAGATGTTGAAGGTTTGGTTGAACTTGCCGTAGAAGCCGAAGACGAAGAGACATTCGAAGAAGCGCAAAATGAACTGAATAGTTTAATTGAGGCGCTAGAGAAACTTGAGTTTCGCCGTATGTTTTCCGGGCCAAACGATGCCAACGATTGCTACATTGATATTCAATCTGGCTCAGGCGGTACAGAGGCTCAAGATTGGGCGAATATGCTGCTGCGTATGTATCTTCGCTGGGGTGAAGCTCACGGTTTTAAAACCGAACTTATCGAAGTATCAGACGGTGATGTAGCCGGCATAAAAAGTGCGACATTACGCATTCAAGGTGAGTATGCCTTTGGCTGGCTGCGTACCGAAACAGGCGTCCATCGCCTAGTTCGAAAGTCGCCATTTGACTCTGGCAATAGAAGACACACCTCGTTTTCTTCGGCGTTTGTATACCCTGAAGTTGACGACGATATTGATATCGATATCAATCCTTCCGATTTGCGTATTGATACCTACCGAGCCTCAGGTGCCGGTGGACAGCACGTAAACCGAACGGACTCCGCTGTGCGTATTACCCATGAGCCCACCGGAATTGTGGTGCAGTGCCAGAACGATCGCTCGCAGCACAAAAACAAAGACCAAGCCATGAAGCAGTTGAAAGCGAAACTCTATGAGTTTGAACTGCAAAAGCAAAACGTTGAAAAACAAGCGATGGAAGACAGTAAGTCAGATATCGGGTGGGGGAGCCAAATACGGTCTTACGTATTAGACGATTCTCGCATAAAAGATTTGCGTACTGGCGTTGAAACACGCAACACCCAGGTTGTCCTTGATGGCGATTTGGATAAATTCATTGTAGCTAGCCTGAAGTCTGGGCTGTAGACCGAACAACGAAGTGAAAGGTTATGACTGACCAACAAACTGACGATAACAAATTGATTGCAGAGCGCCGTGCTAAGTTAAGCGCTATTCGTGAGCAGTGCCGTGCAAACGGTTTCCCTAACAGCTTCCGTCGCGAAAATTACGCCGACGAATTACAAGCTAAGTTCGGTGAATTCGATAAAGAAACGCTGCAAGAGCAGGGTAATAAAGTAAGCATCGCCGGACGTATTATGGCGAAACGCGGTCCATTCATGTTGCTTCAAGACATGACTGGACGTATTCAGGCCTATGCTGACAAAGATACGCAGAAAGTGCTTAAAGCCAAATACGGTGCGTTAGATATTGGCGATATTATTGGTGTTGCCGGTGATTTGCACAAATCTGGCAAAGGCGACTTATACGTTAACATGGCCGAATACGAGCTGCTGACTAAAGCACTGCGCCCATTGCCTGAGAAGTTTCATGGCTTAAGCGATCAGGAAACTAAGTATCGTCAGCGCTATGTAGATTTGATCACCAGTGAACAAACCCGTAAAACCTTTATGATCCGCAGCAAAATTGTGAGTGGTATTCGCAATTATCTCACTAAGCGTGACTACTTAGAGGTAGAAACGCCAATGCTGCAGGTTATTCCAGGCGGCGCTACTGCGAAGCCTTTCGTTACGCACCACAATGCGTTAGACATTGATATGTATTTGCGCATCGCCCCTGAGCTTTACCTAAAACGCTTGGTTGTAGGTGGGTTTGAACGTGTGTTCGAAATTAACCGCAACTTCCGTAACGAAGGCTTATCAACTCGTCACAATCCAGAGTTTACTATGCTTGAGTTTTATCAAGCCTACGCGGATTACAACGATTTGATGAATCTTACCGAAGATATGCTTCGCACCTTGGCAGAAGACATCCTTGGCACTAGCATTATTACCAATACCACAAAAGACGCTGATGGCAACGTAACCAGTGAAGTTCAGTACGACTTTGGCCAGCCTTTTGAGCGCTTAAGCATGGGCGATGCTATTTTAAAATATTGGCCAGAGGCCAATGAAGCAGCAATCCGCGACCCAGAAGCGAACCTCGATGCGCTGAAATCCATGGCAAAGCAGCTTCATATTAAAGAGCCAGAGGTAGACGGTATTTGGGGTGCAGGTAAATACTTGTGTGAAATTTTTGAAGCCACTGCAGAAGAGAAACTAGAACAACCGACGTTTATTACTGAATATCCGTGGGAAGTATCTCCGTTAGCGCGTCGCAACGACAATAACCCATTTATCACTGACCGTTTTGAGTTCTTCGTTGGCGGTCGTGAATTGGCTAACGGCTTTAGTGAGCTTAACGACCCAGAAGATCAAGCGGAACGATTTGCTAAGCAAGTGGTAGAAAAAGACGCTGGCGACGATGAAGCTATGCATTTTGATGACGATTACATTCGCGCCCTTGAGTATGGCTTACCGCCTACAGCGGGTGAAGGTATTGGCATCGACAGATTAGCAATGCTGTTTACCGACAGCTCTACCATTAAAGATGTTATTTTGTTCCCTCACATGAAGCCTCAAGCAGGCAACGACGCTGAGGCAAAAGACTCAAAAGCCGAGTAAAAAAACCGAATAAAAAGCTAGACAAGGAGCGCTTTCACGCGCTCTACAAGAAGGGTATTGGTGGGAACGCTAATACCCTTTTTCTTTGCCATAGACACAATATAGCCGTTGATCGCGTCTATCTCAGTTTCACGTTTATACTGTACATCTTGATGCATACTGGAAAAATTACTTCCCGTCGCCTTTGCTATCTGCACTACCTTGTCTTTAACTTCACTAAGGTCAAAGTGCTCGCCGCAAGCTCGAGCTACTGCTACAAATTCTTGGCAAATATCGTGTATCAGTTCTTTGTAGCTCTCATCACAAATAGCAAGGTTTGGGACATTATTAAGCGCAGTTAGTGGGTTTATGACTGCGTTTACTGCAAGCTTGCTCCAAAGCGCGTGTAGGATGTCGTTGGAGAGTGCCACTGGTGGCAACGTCTTATTCAGTAAGGTATAGGCTGTCACCAGCTGTCTGCTTTCACGCTCTGACTTTGATAGCTTGCCGGTTTTCCCTAAACTGTCTGTTTTCAATAGATGGTCTGTTTTCAATAGGTGATCTGTTTTTAATAAACTATCAGCATTGAATGAGTCGTCTAACGCACACAGGTTAGGGTGTTTTATACTGCCTAGCGTAGTACTTCCCAAGCCCGTATACACGAGCTGTTGCTGTGCATCGTCACTTTGCTTTTTCAACGCACCGTGGCTCGTTGTCGCTAATAACAGTGGATAGTCATCACCTAGTAAAGCCCGCGCTATTTCTTGTCCGCCCATACCATTTTGTAGCAATACAATAACGGGTTTGGCGTGTAAAAACGGTAGCCATTGGCGAAGAGCCGACTCCAGTTGATACACTTTAAGCGGAAATATTAGCACATGGTCGGCATCAATTTTTGTGGGTGATGCAATAGCGCCTTGTAGGGGAAAAGAATGCCCATCAAGCCATGTTGCTTCGTTTGGAATACTAGACTTGTTTGGAATGTTAAAAGATGTAGCAAGTGTTGGTTTATCACAACGCTTAGTAGCTTCATTGCGGTGCAAGGGCGAGTAAACCCGAGGGTAGCGAGTATAAGTCACTTTATGCTTTTCAGCGCCCGCCGCCAAAAGACTCCCAATGGCACCACTGCCCACAATATGTAAGTGCGTCATATCAGTTAGGTTGTCCGGCTGCGCTAAGGGAGCTGTCATGAGAGTAGCGAGAGGGCAGTGCCGGCCATGCAAAATTATCGGGGTTTGCGACAGTCAAAAGCCACTGCTTAACGGTAGCATCGTTAAATTCATCGCCCTCTAATAGAGGCGCGGTAAAGGTCAATGTGCCGCTTTTCAAAGGTAATGAAAGCATAAAGGCGTGCAAATACAATCGGTCGGCACTGCTACCGCCGTAAAGTGAATCCCCTAAAATAGGTGCGCCTATGCTTTTTAAAGCAACTCTTATTTGGTGAGTTTTACCTGAATGGGGCTTTAATAAAAAACCGCGGATCCCTTGTTTTGCCGACTGGCTAAAGAATTGAGTGATGGCAGGATTGTCAGTGGTTTTTAACAAAATATGTTGGCCACCTCGTCGGTTTTTCATGTCGCCGATGATTAAGCCCTGCTTTTTCTTCGGCTTTTTATCACTGAGCGCTAAGTAGTACTTACTTACCTGGCGAGCCTCGAATAGCAAACCAATTTCTGCTGCCAAATGCTCATTTTCAGTAAGGCATAAACAGCCAGAAGTGCCGGTGTCTAAGCGGTGGCATAGATACAATTGAGGTACATTCAACTGCCGTTTTAATAACTCGACTATACCCAGTTTCTGACCACGCTCTGCAATACGCTCTTTGCTGTGTTCTGACTCAAGCCCAACCTCATTTTGGCGTCCACTGTTATCGAATTGCTTTTTGTTGTCAGTTTGCGCTGTATTTTCATCATGCAGGTTATGACTGCTGAGTTTATCACCCTCGCTATGCTCAGAAGACCGAGTATGCATGGCAACGCCAACAGGCTTATTGACAACAATGATGCCCTTACCACGATAAATAATGGGTATGTGCTGCACTCGTTAGCTTCACTTAGCTTCTAGGGTTGTCAAAGCTTCTTCATAATCTAGCTCGTCCACCGCTTCAATAATTGCTGCGCGCTTTTCATCGCTAAGATTCATTGCACTTAGCCATTCATCAAGGGAACTTTGTGATATAAATTCACTGGCTTTTAGCGCTGCGACAAGGTGCTTACTAGCGCGTTCTGCGGCTGCGCTATTGGTTGTGGTATCCTGCGTGTTTGATACAGCCGGTTCGGTCGTAATGCTGTCTATTTCGGCAACAGTGTCGTTAAGCAACACAGCAAATGAAGAGTAACCACTTGATAACTGTTGTTCGTTTCTAATGGCACTTTCTATTGGCTTGCTGTTGTTGTGAAGCGCGAAAAGGCCTAAGTTACCAGACACGCCTTTGAGAGTGTGCATAAGAGAATAGGCTTCGTCATATTGCTCGTTGTGCATCAGAGTCTGTAAATCTGAATCTAAGTTTCGATATTCATCTGTAAATTTACCGAGCAAAGTAAATAAGAGTTTTTTGTTTCCGCTTAACTGCGACATTCCAAATTCGAGATCGACTAATGGGGTTGACTTATCCATTCAAGTATCCTTCTACAACACGTTAAGGCGACGTTGATCCAACGTCGTTGGTCATTGCTTTACTACCATTGAGCGAAACATTATAGCACTGGTCTGTAATACCAGAGATGATAGAACTCATGATGGTGATAGTCTATTTCAAGATCACATAAATTTATATAGTCATCGCGTTACCAGTACAAGTAAAGCATCCAAATTTCTGTTAATCTTCGGTGTCAATGCTACGTCCTCATCCTATTGTAAAATAATAAAATTATCGCTTCTAAAAAGTGCGATTTATAACGTTGTTAGTTGAAAAGGAATAAACATGCCGCTACATCCCTCCATCCGTATCGTCTGTATAGCGCTTCTAGTGTTAATAATTGGCGCTTGCCAAAGGGTGAAGGTCGATGAATCACAAACAGTAAGTTCAGTGTCTATTCCTTTTGAAAAATATACATTGGATAACGGCCTAACTGTCATTCTTCACGAAGACAACTCAGACCCACTGGTACACGTAGACGTGACCTACCACGTTGGCTCAGCAAGGGAAGAAGTGGGTAAATCAGGATTCGCCCACTTTTTTGAGCACATGATGTTCCAAGGCTCAAAGCATGTTGCTGATGAGCAGCATTTTAAGGTTATCACTGAATCGGGCGGAAACCTTAACGGTACAACAAATACAGACAGGACCAATTATTTTGAGACCGTACCTGCTAATCAATTAGAAAAGGTGTTGTGGCTTGAGTCTGATCGCATGGGTTACTTGCTTGACGCAGTAGACCAAGAGAAGTTCGAAAATCAGCGGGAAACGGTAAAAAACGAAAGAGCTCAACGAGTTGATAATCAGCCCTATGGCCTTCGATTTGAGCTAAACGGCGAAGCGCTCTATCCCGAGGGGCACCCTTATTCATGGTTAACAATAGGCTACGTTGAAGATTTAGACCGCGTAAACGTTAACGATTTAAAGGCATTCTTTAAACGTTGGTATGGACCAAACAATGCAGTGCTCACCATTGGCGGCGATATTGATGTGGCCAAAACAAAAGCACTTATTCAGCAGTATTTTGGCGATATACCCACAGGGCCAGAGGTTACGGATGCTAAGCCTCAGCCTGTGACGCTTGATGAAACGCGTTACTTAACCTTAGAAGACAAAGTGCATTTGCCCCTGCTGCAAATAACATACCCCACGGTATACGCCCGTCACGTTGATGAAGCACCCTTAGATGTGTTGGCTAATATTCTTGGCGGTGGTAAAACGTCGTTGTTTTATAAGAACTTGGTAAAGCAAGGAATGGCGGTGCAGGCCGCTGTGTCTCACCCCTGTCGCGAGCTAGCCTGTGAGTTTCAGCTATTGGCCTTGGCCAATCCCGCTAAAGTGACGTCGCTAGCGACACTTCAACAAGCGCTCAACGATACATTAAAAGAGTTTGAGACCCGAGGGGTTACCGCCGATGACCTTGCCAGAACGAAAGGTCAGCTAGAATCTAGGACAGTATTTGGGCTTCAAAGCGTTTCAGGTAAAGTCTCTGCGCTTGCAGCAAATGAAACCTACTACAAAACTCCCGACCTCATTGCAGAAGACATTGCGCGATACAATTCAGTTACCGCTAGCGACATTATGCGTGTATACAATGAGTATATTAAAGACGCCAACAGCGTTGTATTGAGTGTTGTGCCAAATGGTAGCCCTCAGCTTGCTGCGGCAGAGCCGACGTTCGAGCGACCCACGCGCACACTGCCCGATGACCAATTACAATCTGAGCATCAATTAGCCTCTGCAAAGCATAAAGGTGACAATGAATCGTTCGTTAGCGCAGCGTCAACATTTGATAGAAGCATTATGCCAAGTGCTGGGCCTGCGCCGGTTTCTAAAGTGCCAGACTATTGGGAACGTTCGCTACATAATGAGATTAAGGTGCTCGGCGTAACCAGTAATGAAACGCCCACGGTAACCATAACCTTAGGTATGGACGGTGGCATGTTACTAGATCCGGAAGGCAAAGCAGGCACCGCTTACCTTACGGCGCTACTGATGAACGAGACTACGAAAAACTACAGTAATGAAGACTTAGCAAACGAACTTGCTAAGCTAGGCAGTTCGATTCGCTTTAGCACTGGTGGAAGGTTTACTCAGATGTCGGTGTCTACACTGACGAAAAATATTAAACCCACGCTAGCGTTAATGGAAGAGAAGCTGTTTAACCCTGCATTTACTGAAGCAGATTTCTCGCGCATGAAAGAACGAGTTCTGCAGGGCTTGCAGCAGCAGGCAAAAACGCCCTCTAGCCTAGCGCAGAGAGCCAAAGACTTAATTCTGTTTGGGGAAGAAAATCGAGTAAGTTTGCCTGATGGAGGCACTATAGCGTCGGTAAACAATATTACCTTGGATGATGTAAAAGCATTTTACGAACGCTATTATTCACCCGCAAAAGCCAGCATGGTTGTTGTGGGTAACCTGACGCCAGAGCAGACCATGGAAGCGCTTGGTTTTTTAAATAATTGGGAAGGGCAAGACTATGAATTTGTCGATTACCATGAATTTCCTCAGTACAAAAAGCAAAACCTGTATGTAGTACACAGTCCTGATGCGGTGCAGTCGGTGGTGTATATTGTGGATAGAGGTTTACCCTTTGATGCCACAGGTGAATATTTTAAATCTCGACTTATGAATTTCCCGCTAGGTGGAGCCTTTAACAGTAGAATCAATTTAAATCTACGGGAAGATAAAGGTATAACCTACGGTGCGAGCAGCGGCTTCGTGGGTGGAAAAACCTTAGGTTGGTTTGAAGTGAGTACTGATTTAACCGCAAAGGATACTGCACTGGGCATTAAAGAGATTTTTGCCGAGATAAATGCGTATAAAGAAAAAGGCGTTACTGAGTCTGAAATTGAATTTATGCGAAATGCCTTTACATTAAGTGATGCATTGGCATTTGAAACACCCTCTAGCAAAGCTCGCTTTTTACGACAGTTGCTAAGCTATGATTTGAAAAAAGGATATCGAGACGAGCAACTCGATATCATTAACCGCATAGATAAAGCTGCTATTAACAGGCTAGCGAAACAATATTTGAATGCTGATAAGATGCAAATTATTGTAGTGGGTGATAAGACAAAGATTTTGCCACAGCTGGGCGCATTAAATATGCCGATGGTTGAATTATCGGTAGAGGACAACAAGCGAGAAGCGTTAGACTAAACAGCCAACGTATCTTGAATTTACACTATTGCCGCCCATGACTTCCAAAACTGGGCGCAATAATGACATCACGGAATACCATTTTGACAGCAGACAACACTTGTTTCGACGCGCGCGTTAAAGCGCTTAAATCGCCAGAATTTTTAGCCTCGTTAAAAGACATAAAGCGTGGTGTAGAGCGAGAGGCGCTTCGAATCAATCCAAACGGTACATTGGCACAAACGCCACATCCTAAGCCGTTGGGCTCGGCCCTGACTCACGAATCTATCACGACCGATTTTTCTGAGTCTTTGTTAGAGTTTATCACTCCACCAGAAGCAAGTTCGGCAAAGACCATTGCGCAGCTCAAAGATATTCATCGCTTCGTTGCTGATAATATCGAGGACGAGCAAATTTGGCCCCTTAGTATGCCCTGTTTTATTGATGATGAGACGGAAATTCCCATTGCGTACTTTGGCGAGTCTAACGTGGGTAAAATGAAGCGAGTGTATCGCATAGGGCTAAAAAACCGCTACGGTAGTATGATGCAGGCCATCGCGGGTGTTCATTTTAACTTTTCGCTCCCAGAGAGCTTTTGGGCACTGTGGGCGAAGCAAAACGGCACTACCCATTCGCAAAATCAAACGTCGGCAGAATATTTTGGCCTAATTAGAAACTATCGCCGCTTGTGCTGGTTAATCCCTTATTTATACGGTGCGTCTCCAGCTTTGTGCAGCTCATTCTTAAAAGGCAAGGAACACAGTCTGCCGTTTAAGAAGGTGGGTAAAGGTACACTTTACATGCCTTACGCCACGTCCCTAAGAATGAGTGACCTAGGCTATACCAGTGCAGAGCAGTCTTCATTAAAAATTTGCTATAACGAATTGGATAACTATGTGCGTTTGTTGCAAGATGCAATGAAGACGCCGTCTACTCGATTTGAGCGATTTGCCTCTGGCGAGGGTGGAAATTATCAGCAGCTTAATCACAATATTATTCAAATTGAGAACGAGCTCTATTCTCCTATTCGTCCTAAGCAGCCTACTGAGTCAATGGAGAAGCCTACCGACGCTCTCGTAAGGCGCGGTATTAGCTATATAGAAGTGCGCGCATTAGATGTAAACCCGTTTTCAGCCATAGGCATCTCTGATACGCAGTTTAATTTTCTTGATGTATTTCTGCTTTCCTGTTTGCTGATGCCCAGTGAAGCTTTAGACGAACAACAGCTTAATGAAGCAAAAGAAAATATGGATCGCGTTGTATTGGACGGACGAAACCCGGAGCTAATGCTGACAGAAAACGGCAACGCGGTGTCGTTACCTCAATGGAGTGAAAAGCTTTTTGAATACTTTGGCCAAGCGGCCACATTGCTTGATGAAGCGAATAACACAAAACAATACACCAAGGCGGTGAGTGACGAATACGCTAAAATTCAAAACCCCGCTTTAACGCCTTCAGGGAAAATGCTTCAGACTCTGTTAGATGGTGACAAAGACAATAGTATTTTTGGGTTAGAGTTAGCGCAGAAATACAGCAACGAAATGAAAGGGTTTGACTACACGTTTACCGATAGTGCTGAGTTTGTAAGACAGGGCGAAAGCTCTTTTGACGCACAGCGAGAAATAGAGGCGTCAGATGAAAAAGACTTTGATACCTTTATTACTGACTACTTTGCCGAGCCCCCAGCAAAAAAAAATGCCTGACATCTGTCAGGCATTAAAGGGTTCCAGGGAAACACACATTTTACTAGAACATTAATTAAGACACGCTATGGACCAAAAGTTCAAAAAATGGGTTGTTTTTTTATCAGCCCTCATCGTTCTATTTCCACTGTTAATCGCAGGGTGTGCCACAACGCCCCCAAAAAACAGCAGTAACTTGTGTGAAATCTTCTACGAAAAAGAAGATTGGTATGATGCCGCTGCCGATGCGAGGGATAAATGGGGCGTTCCAATTCATATTCCTATGGCGATGATGTACCAAGAGAGCTCTTTTAGACACGATGCACTTCCTCCCAGAGATTATGTTTTTTTTGGCTTAGTTCCTTGGGGTCGAGTGAGCTCAGCTTACGGCTATTCACAAGCGAAAACGCCCACTTGGGAAGATTACATAAGAGAAACAGATAGCAGTGGCGCCGATAGAGACGACTTTGAAGATGCCATTGATTTTATGGGGTGGTTTATCTACAAATCGCAAAAGGTTAATGGTGTGTCCAAGTGGGATGCTTACGCCCAGTATCTTAATTATCACGAAGGTTGGGGCGGGTATAAACGACGCAGCTACGATAGAAAGCCATGGCTTAAAAAGGTGGCATCAAAGGTCAAAGCGCGCTCATTACGCTATGCCACTCAGTTAAAAACCTGTGAAGAAGATCTTCAGAAAGGTTGGTTTATGAAGCTTTTCAGCTAAAGCTACTTCCTTCGTAAGCCGTTTGTTTTTGTCGCTCAGCCGGCTGTTACACGCTCTTTGAAATTAGCGTATTAATAAGCTGCATCTATCAAAAAAAAATTATAAAACATCAGAACAAAAAAAGAGGAGGTAGATTATCTCTACCCCCTCAGCGACGCTAAGCTAAGACCGTTTTTTTGACCCAACGTCGAACAGGCACACTCAATGTATTGTAAATGAGAATGATTTGCAATAGCAATTTGATGTATTTTTTGTGACCCTTCTATTTCTTGATGCAGATCAAGATACCCATGCAAAACCATTCATCCTTTCTACGCTGTTGATCTAGATCATAACCGCAGCTCTCGGTCTTCCATACACTTCAACTATAGATTTCTTATTCACGTGCTTGTTTACGTGTTTATTTAACGTACTAATTTTACGTACCTATTTAACGTATTTATGGAGAGAACAATTATGTTGTGGACAATGATTAAAGATCCGGTGGTGTGGGGTTCGCTGTTAGGTATAGGTATTATTGTTGGAATGATGGTGTACTACACCTATTTGTTCATGCACAACAGCGCAGCTGGAAAATAAACCTGGTTGCTTTAAACGGCAGATGCAGCCAGGCCTCTATTTTCAAAAAGTAGAGTGCAGCTACTGTTTGCCAGCCATTACCGGCACATCAAGCAGTACCAGTAAAGCAGCTTTACCGCCATACTCTAATGGGGCCTGGTGAAACGCTTTAACGTGGGGATGTTGAACCAAGTAATGGGGCAGGGCGGCTTTCAGTACACCCTGACCAAAGCCGTGCATAATACAGGCGCAGTCTACAAGGTCTTTTCTCGCGGCGTAAATGAGCGCGGCAATTTCACCTTTTGCCATTTCTCTGGTCAGTCCGTGAAGATCTAAATGTAGCTCTGGCGAAAAATCACCTCGTCGTAATTGTTTTAACACATGGGTGGGCACATCGCTGCGGCAATAACGCATCGGGCCTTCTTGTGGCAATACGGCTTGGTACATGTCTGAAAAGTTAAACGACGCAGCAAGTTGTTTACTGTGTTTAAGATTTTTAGCCGACGACTGCTGTTTCTTTTTAAACAGCTCTACTTGCTTATTTGGCTCTACTTTATCTTGAGCCAACGGTTTTACGCCTGCCATTGCGTCGGTGAACGAAAAGGTCTCTTCTTGAACAGCAGGCGCGAGCGTACTTTGCTGCTTTTTCAACGCTTTCAATTCTTTTTTAAACACTTTCATAATGAATCTAATCTGCATTGGGCTTTCAAAGAAGCAAGAAGCTTCTGTCAAAAGCGAGCGTTAATAAAATACCTTTCGACGCTGCTGCACCCACAGTTAATTATGTGAATTAGCATGAAGTTTGGGTATGATACCAGCTTTCAAAATATTGATGTACCCAAACGCTATGACCGATAAGTTTTACCTAGAAGAAGCCATTGACGATCTGCATACATTGCTGGATATGACCCGATGGGCAACAAGCCGTTTTAATGACGCTGAACTCTACTTTGGTCACGGCACTGACAATGCGTGGGACGAAGCCACAAGCTTGGTATTGCAAGCCCTTCACCTTCCACACCCAATTCTATCGTCAGTGGGAGAACATATATTGTCTTCTCGCCTTACAAAAAGTGAGCGTGAGAAAATAGCAGAGCTTGTATTAAAGCGTGTACAAACACGCATGCCTTTGCCCTACATGACTAACGAAGCATGGTTTTGCGGTATGCCGTTCTATGTTGACGAACGAGTGCTAATTCCTCGTTCACCCTTTGCTGAGTTAATTCAAAACCACTTTTCGCCGTTTGTAGAAAACGAGCCGTCGAACATTCTTGATATGTGTACTGGGGGAGCCTGCATTGCAATAGCACTTGCACATGCTTATCCAGAAGCGCAAGTAGATGCGGTGGACATTAGCTCAGACGCACTTGAAGTGGCAGATATCAACATACAAGAGCATGGCCTTAGTCATCGCGTTTATCCCATTCAGTCTGATTTATTCACAAGCCTAGAAGGCCAAAAGTACGACTTAATTATTTCAAACCCGCCGTATGTTGATGCACAAGATATGGCAGACCTCCCTGAAGAGTATCATCATGAGCCAGAACTCGCGCTAGCCGCAGGAGAAGATGGCCTTGATTTGGTCGATACCATGTTGCGTCAGGCCCCTTCGTATTTAAATGATGGCGGTTGGCTATTTATCGAAGTGGGTAATAGCGAAGTGCACATGAATGAGAGATTCCCTGGCTTAGAAGTTATTTGGTTAGAATTTGAAAACGGCGGCCAAGGCATCTTTGCTGTGAATAAAGACACACTGGTTCAGTATTTTAGTAGTAAGGATTAATGGTTAATTATGTCAGGTAACAGCTTCGGGAAACTTTTTACTGTAACCACGTTTGGAGAAAGCCACGGTATTGCCATTGGTGGTGTCGTAGACGGTTGTCCTCCAGGATTGGAAATTACTGAAGAAGACCTTCAGATTGATTTAGACAGAAGAAAGCCGGGAACGTCTCGTTATACCACTGCTCGTAGAGAAGATGATGAGGTACAAATCCTCTCAGGCGTTTTTGAAGGAAAAACAACGGGAACCAGTATTGGCCTGTTAATTAAAAACAAAGACCAACGAAGCCAAGATTACGGCAATATTGCCGACCGGTTTCGTCCAGGCCACGCCGACTATACCTACGATCAAAAATATGGCAGCCGCGATTATCGCGGAGGTGGTCGCTCATCTGCTCGCGAGACAGCTGTTCGCGTAGCAGCGGGGGGTATTGCAAAAAAATACCTTAAAGAAGTTCACGGTATTGAAGTGTTGGGTTACCTATCTCAACTAGGCCCCATTGCCGTAGAGAACGTTGATCATTCTATTACCAATACCAATCCTTTTTTCTGCCCAGACGAGAGCAAACTAGAAGCTCTCGACGAATACATGCGCGATTTAAAGAAGTCTGGCGACAGTATTGGCGCGAAAGTGTCAGTGGTCGCTAAGAACGTGCCTGTAGGACTTGGTGAGCCAGTGTTTGACAGACTAGATGCAGAAATTGCTCATGCCATGATGGGTATCAATGCGGTTAAAGGCGTTGAAATTGGCGACGGATTTGACGTTATTAATCAAAAGGGCAGTGAGCATCGCGATACGCTGACTCCTGACGGCTTCGCGTCTAATCATGCCGGTGGCGTACTTGGTGGTATTTCTACGGGGCAAGACATTGAAGTTCACATGGCATTAAAGCCAACGTCGAGTATTTCTGTGCCAGGTACGACCATCAATAAGCAAAACGAAGAAATTGATATTGTGACAAAAGGTCGCCATGACCCCTGCGTTGGCATTCGCGCTGTGCCTATTGCTGAGGCAATGATGGCGCTAGTGTTGATGGACCATCTATTGCGCCACCGCGCACAAAACATGGGCGTTGTATCAACGACAGCCCCGATTTCCGGCAGTCGTTAGACGCTACTGTCTATCGTTTATAACACTTGGCTTCCTGTATTACGTTATTGGCGCTCTAATATCACATTAGTGGCGCCTTTTATTTGGTCGGTGTAAATGGAATTTATACATATGGAGATACGCATTGACGCTTTCTAGCCATTCTTCGGTTACCAGTAAAAAGTCTCTCATTATTTTAGCATTAACCTATTGGCTCTACTTTGGTCAACTTGGCGTGCTTGTTCCCTATTTAGGTATTTTTTTAGACGGTCGAGGCTTCTCGTCGCAGGACATAGGTGAGCTATTTGCTGTTATTACGTTAGCGCGTATTTTAGGGCCCGGACTGTGGGCAGGCGTAGCAGATAAAACGGGCAATGCGGTTGGCATTTTGCGACTTGGCTGCTTGCTTACGGTGCTCACTTTTAGCTCGGTGTTTTACTTTTCTAGCTTTTGGGGCCTCACTCTTGCCTTCGGTCTTATGATGATGTTTTGGACTGCGGTATTGCCTCAGCTGGAGGTGATCACAATGAACGCAGTTTCTACGAGCTCAGCAAACTACGGGCAAATAAGACTATGGGGCAGCATCGGTTTTATCTGCTTGACAGTGACTGCGGGTAAAGCCCTCGATATATTTTCCACCGAAACTCCGGTGTATGTCAGTGTTGGGGTGCTATCGCTACTATTCATCAGCACATTATTCATTACCGCACCCGCTAAAAAATCAGAATCTGACAATGAGCCTGGAAGTATTTGGACGTTCGTTAAGCAAAAACCGTTTGCGGTATTTATTTTTGCCTCTGCATGTCTACAAATTAGCTTTGGTGCTTTCTATGGCTTCTTTGCATTGTACATGCGAGATCTCGGATACTCTGGTCAGCAAACCGGCGTATTTATCGCACTTGGTGTGCTGGCTGAGGTGGGCATATTCTTAGTTGCCAGGCATCTTATTAGCCGTTTTGGCGTGTGGAATTTGCTGTTTGCGAGTATCGCGTTGACGGCTCTGCGATGGTACTTGCTTGCCGACTTTGCGCAACATGTATCTGTCATCGTGCTTAGCCAAGTTATTCACGCATTAAGCTTTGGATTAACACACGCGGTGTCTGTGCACTTTATTCATCAGTATTTACCCGCAGCATTCCACAGCCGCGGGCAAGCCGTGTATATCAGTATTGCCTTTGGTTTAGGGGGCGCGTCTGGTAATTACCTTGCAGGCCAGCAGTGGTCACAAGGCACCAATGCCTATGAAACCTTTGTGACTGCAGCCGTTTTCGCTGCTGTCGGGGCGCTGTCTCTTTTCTTGTGCTCTAAAAAAGTGATGGATGGTTCATCTAAACTCGACACTTCTAAAGTAGCGGCAGGCTCTATTAAGTAAACGTCGTTACACACACCGGTCTGTGTAATGAGGCCTAGTCCCTTGCATTATTATGCCCTATACTCTGGCGCTGACTGTTGTTGTCTTAGGAATCACTTTGAAGAACTTCACGTGCCAATGTGGTAATACTGTTCATTTTCCAAATACCCACTGTATTGCTTGTCAATTGCCCCTCGGCTTTGTACCAGAAGAGATTCGGTTAAGTGCATTTACCACCGATGTCTCGGGTAATTTACAGGCCGCCATCAATGGGAAAACATATCGTAAATGCAAAAATTACGAAGGCCTTGATGTGTGTAATTGGATGGTGCCAGCAGATGACCCCCATGAATATTGCTTGTCGTGTCGGCTGAATGAGACTATTCCGAATTTGCAAGAACCAGGTAATCTTGAACTTTGGTTTCGCCTTGAAGCCGCTAAGCGAAGATTACTTTATACGTGTTTGCAGTTACGATTACCTATAGAAGACAGAAAGTCTAACCCTAGAACTGGTCTGGGTTTTGCGTTTAAACAAGACCAAGTTGAAGATCAATTTGGCAATGAGTTAATCGTAAAAGAGTGGGTGACAACAGGCCATGCTAATGGGCTTATTACGATAAACCTGAACGAGGCTGATCACGCTGTGCGAGTGCAAATGCGCGAGAAAATGGGTGAGCGCTATCGTACTTTACTCGGTCACTTTCGCCATGAGTCTGGGCATTACTTTTGGGACAGACTGGTCGCCAACAGTCACTATCTCGAGGAGTTTCGCCGTTTATTTGGCGATGAAAGGTTGGATTATATCAGTGCGCTACAAAATTATTATGCCAATGGGCCCTCCCAAAATTGGCAAAATGTTTGGATTAGCGCATATGCTTCTATGCATCCCTGGGAAGATTGGGCTGAAACCTGGGCTCATTACCTGCACATGGTTGATACATTAGAAACTGCCAATCAATATCAATTTAGCGTATCTGGTAATCTTATTGCCAATCCTATTTCTACCCATATACATCACGACGATACTTATACTGCGGTCAGTTTTACTCATTTGTTTAACGATTGGTGTCAATTAACAAAAGTACTGAACGGTCTCAATCGAAGTATGGGGCATGATGATGCATACCCCTTCATTATATCGATTAGTGCATTGGATAAGCTTAGATTTGTTCATGAAGTCATCATGGGGCAAGACTAGAGTCTTTAGCGAGACTTTTCCCATTCAAAACGAGGTAAGCGTTGAAACGCTTGTTTCAGCCCCTCGTTCCACTGCTTTTGTACCGACTTATACATAGGACTGTTTTGCCCCAAAACGCTATGGTAGGGCGATTCAATGACATTTTCCTTATGTATTGCTAACTCAATCGGCGGACCAACTGAGATATTACTCCTGATCGTGGAGTCGAGAGACACGATGGCGCATCGTGCTGCGTCCTCTAATGATGTATTGGGTGAAATCATACGGTCGAGAATGGGCTTGCCATACTTGTTCTCGCCGATTTGTAAAAAAGGCGTCTCGGGTGACGCCGCAATAAAGTTACCTTGCGGATAAATGAGAAAAATCTCACTGGGTTGCCCTGTAATTTGACCGCCTAAAATAAAACTTGATTCATTACTCGATTTTGACCGTTCCATTGCACTGTTGTGTAAGGTTTGTTCGCGCTGACTCAGACGGCCAATATACTGAGCAACTTCGTGCAAGTGCTTACCCTTGCTAATATCGAACTCTACGTCGGGATCATCGAGGTCAGCATCGATAGCATTAATGACTGCCTGAGAAGTTGCTAGACTGCCTGACGTTAGCAGTGTTAAGGAACGGTTATCCTCAAAAATATACCGACTCATCTTGCTATATGTGGCAACGTAATCGACGCCCGCATTGGTGCGAGAGTCGGATGCCAATACCAGCCCTTTATTTACACTAATAGCCAAACAATATGTCAAAGCGATGCTCCATGATGTACAGTGAAAGAAAGTGATGAAATTATAATCAGGGTTTTCACAAGTATAGTGTGGATTGAGAATGCAGTAATAGCAATATAATCTGAGCCTTAGAAGCTTAGCTTGAGAATAAAAATTGATGATTATGTCTTCAAAAAAAGGGAGTTCGTAGTATGGCAATTGTGTGGAAAAACTTTGATGTAGGACCATTTTTTGACGAGTTGGTCGTTACGGCAGGCGAGCCGCGTCATTACGCTTCCGATCTATGTAGTTACTTAGAGAACTTAAGTGATGCAGAAATAAACGAATATAAAATAGCGGCTGAATCAGCGATTAAAGTAATGGGTATTACTTTTCGTGTTTACAACGATGAAGAAGGGTCAATCGATCGCGCCTGGCCATTTGACATAGTTCCGCGCTTAATTCCCTATGAAGAATGGCAAGACATTGAAAAGGGGTTAGTTCAGCGAGTCAAAGCATTAAATATGTTTATTGACGACCTCTACAATGAGCAAAATGTTGTAAAAGACGGTGTATTTCCTTCTGAGTTACTCGAAAAGTCAAAGAACTTTCTGCCTCAATGCAACGGTATCAAGCCGCCGCAAGGAGTGTGGGCACATATTTGTGGCTCCGATTTAGTTCGCGACCAACACGGTACGGTGTATGTATTAGAAGATAACTTGCGCGTTCCAAGCGGTGTTTCATATATGCTAGAAAATCGGCAGGTAATGAAACGCGTGTTTCCAGAGATGTTCGAAAAGTACGACATAATGCCAGTAGATGATTACCCGTCTGATCTCTATGACATGCTAGCCAATTTATCTCCCCGTGATATTGATGAGCCCGAGATTGTGGTGCTTACTCCAGGAATCTATAACTCTGCCTACTTCGAACATGCTTATTTGGCGCAGCAGATGGGAGCAGAGTTAGTTGTTGGCAGTGATTTAGTTGTGGAAGATGACAATTGCGTTTACATGCGAACAATAGACGGACTTAGTAGAGTTGATGTCATCTATCGTCGAATTGATGACGCATTCATGGATCCTGAAGTATTTAATCCTGAATCAACACTTGGGGTTCCTGGAGTCATGCGCGCGTGGAAAGCCGGTAATGTCGCTTTAGCTAACGCTCCCGGCTCTGGCGTTGCTGATGATAAAGTGGTGTATAGCTTTGTGCCGCAGCTCATTAAGTACTATTTGGATGAAGAGGCCATACTACCAAACGTACCCACATATAGATGTATTGACGCAAAAGATCGCGAATATGTTTTAGAGAATATTGCCAGCATGGTAGTAAAACCCGCGAATGAATCTGGTGGATACGGAATGTTAATAGGCCCACACAGTAGCGCGAAAGAGCATGATGAGTTCCGCAAGCTTATACAGGATGATCCGCGAAATTATGTTGCTCAGCCTATGTTGTTGTTATCTACAGCACCAACGATGGTGGGTAATAGCGTAGAAGGTCGCCATCTAGATTTACGTCCATTCATTCTCAGCGGTAAAGATATCAAAGTAACAATGGGAGGATTGACCCGTGTTGCAATGGTTAAAGGTTCTACTGTGGTTAACTCGTCGCAGGGTGGCGGCAGTAAAGATACGTGGATTGTAAAAGCGGAGGGACAATAATATGTTATCACGCGTAGCAAGTAATCTCTGCTGGTTAGGACGATACCTTGAGCGTACCGAAAATACCGCTCGCCTCATCAGTGTTAACGCTAATCTATTGTTAGACCTTCCAAAAGTGATTGTTCTGGGCTGGGAGCCCATTGTTGATATTGTTTCTGGACGAGAGGCGTTTGATGAGCGATATCAAAACGCAGATGAAAAAAGCGTCATTAAATTTATGGTGAGTGGTCCAGACTACTCAGGCTCTATTTTGGCGTCGCTGGAAAATGCTCGTGAAAATGCACGGACTATACGCGAAATAATACCGCGGGAAGTGTGGGAACAAATTAATGAGTTATACCTGTTCGTCAAAGAGCACGGCGATAAAGCGGTAATAAGGCGCACGCGCTATGAATTTTTAACTGAAATAATAGAGTCTATCCAAAAAATAACCGGAATACTTGCGGGCACCATGACGCGTGATGAGGGATATCAGTTTCTGCGGATTGGGCGCAACCTAGAACGTGCTGATATGACCACGAGGATTATAGACGTCCGTTCGGCAACATTATTACCTGAGACTGAAACTGAGCAGGCTGCTTTTGAAAACCTGCAGTGGATGAGCGTGCTGAAATCAATGACTGCGTATCAAATGTATCGCCGTGAGGTGCGCCTTCGTATTCGCCGTGCAGATGTATTGAAATTTTTGCTATTAAACGAAAAGTTTCCGCGATCGTTGCGCCATGCACTGCATCAAGTTAAAGGGTGTATCAACGAGCTGCCTCACTGTGAATCAGTGGCGCTGGCCATTCAAAAGGTTGATTCACAGCTTACAGAGGCTAATCCGCAACTTTTGATTCAAGATAAATTACACGAATTTATTGATGATATGCAGTTTGGCATTATCGCTGTATTCGACGAAATTCAGGAAACCTATTTTTAACCTTGTAGTAAGGGGGCAGCGCTTTTCTAGTGCCGCTACCTAACCACTTCATGACAAAAGAAAGCTGGGCGTTTGGCATTTTTATGTTTAACGCTTGAGCCCTTTTGCCGAAGACTATAATACTAAAATTCTAAGGTTCGGATTTCGTCAGGCTGCACTGTGAAATGACGTCGGTTTTACCGCATTTATGCTCTTGCTCTAACCTGACATCAAATTTCCACAGTCGATGTAAATGACGCATAACCTTATCTTTTGACTCGGCAAGAGGGATATCGTGTTGAGGGGTGTAGCGTAATGTTAGCGAATAGTGCGCATTTTTTTCAATAAAATAGAGTAAGTTTTCCTGTGGCTCACTAGGAAAACAACGGGGGTGTGTATTATGTTTTTGTGCGTTCTCCGGCAGTGTTCGCCATAGTTCATTGACCTGCGACTGTAGGTATGTCTCGCGTTCTTGCAGACGGTTCTTTTGTTCCTGTAGGGATATTTTCTGAGGCCGCTTATACCTATCTACGCCAAAGTTCATTAACGCGTGGCACGAATCAAGAATATTCTCTACATCTTCAAAGCCAAATTTTTGTTCGCATTCGGCAATATAGTTTTTAGCAAACACTAGGTAGTCGATGATTGAGCCAGCGTCGGTCCAAGTTTTAAATAGATAGCTGCCTTTAAAAAAGGAGTTGTGGCCGTAGCATGCATGGCCCATAACTAACGCCTGCATGGTGATGGTGTTTTCTTCCATTAAATAAGCAATACAAGGGCTTGAATTAATGACTATTTCATACGCTAACCTCATTTGCCCCCCGTTTATACTGCTGCTCAGTAATCTCAATGAAGGTAAGGTTTTGTAGGTTAACTTTTTAAGAGAGTTTTTGTCGCCGAAAGCAAAAAAGCCTCGCTAGTGCGAGGCTTTCATATTCAGCTATTTGTAGCGATTTATTTCTATTCAGTGACCGCTCTGTATAGCGCTCACCCTGTCTAGAAACAGAGGTCGCTTACGCTAGGTTGCTATTAGCAAATTCCCAGTTTACCAATGCCCAGAAGTTTTCTAGGTACTTAGGACGAGCATTACGGTAATCGATGTAATACGCGTGTTCCCAAAGGTCAACAGTTAGGATTGGCGTTAGCGAGTCGCCTGAAATAGGTGTTTCAGCATTGCTTGTATTAACAATGTCTAGGCTGCCGTCAGCTGTTTTTACTAGCCACGTCCAGCTTGAACCGAAGTTGTTCACTGCTTTGTCATTAAACGCGGCTTGGAAGTCAGCGAATGAGCCCCATTTTGCATTGATTGCGTCAGCTACTGCACCTGTTGGCTCGCCGCCGCCATTTGGGCTTAAGCAATTCCAGTAGAAAGTATGGTTCCAAACTTGAGCTGCGTTATTGAATACACCGCCTTCAGAAGCCTTAATGATTTCTTCTAGGCTCTTGCTCGCCATATCAGTACCTTCTACTAGGCCATTAAGCTTAGTTACGTAGGTGGCGTGATGCTTGCCATAGTGGTATTCAAGTGTCTCAGCTGAAATATGCGGTTCTAGTGCATTTTGTTCGTATGGTAATGCTGGTAATTCAAAAGCCATGTCGGTCTCCATGATTGGTTTTGTGTATGTAACGTTATCAACCCTCTAAAGCCTGCTATTAGAGGACAAGGTGCTAATTTAGCTCACTAATATCGTTATGTGTATTGTTTCGAAATAAAGCGTTTCGAAATAAAGCATAACGTAGAAGTGGGGATAAAGTCTTATAACTCAATGACAAAATTATGAATTTTTTGTCTATGCTTGAGAGAAGTAAGTATCGGTACAATTGATAGCCACATGACCTTTCAACAGATCACTTTATAACGCGTGTTTTATCGGCGCTAGTAAAGCGACTGCCGCGTTACTCTATTCATTATTAAGCATATTAGCGGTTATGTTAAACACTGCATAACATCACAATAAGATAATTTGTGTTATTCTGCCCTTGATAAATGTGACGAGCATTCCCACTTCCTGAGTATTAACTATTCCGCTGAGAGGATCCCATGGACAATACTGAAAGCCAATCGACGATTGACAGAATTAAGCAACAAATTGAAGAGAACCCAATCTTACTTTACATGAAGGGCTCACCTAAGCTTCCAAGCTGTGGATTTTCTTCACAAGCTTCACAGGCGCTTATGTCGTGTGGGGAAGCATTCGCATACGTTGATATTCTTCAGAACCCAGACATTCGAGCAGAATTGCCAAAATATGCAAACTGGCCAACGTTTCCACAACTGTGGGTTGATGGTGAACTCGTAGGCGGGTGTGACATCATTATTGAAATGTTCCAGCAAAACGAGCTACAGCCTTTAGTCAAAGAAACGGCTGAAAAACACAAAACTGAAGAGTAATTGGAAAATCTTATTTCTCTATTGAAAAGCCGGCTTTGAGTTGGCTTTTTTGATTAAAACCACCCAAAAACACACCGCTTTTAATTCCGCTAAAACTACATAGACAAGCCAGAAAAATAAATCCTCTACGCCTTGAAAAAAAATTTTTATTTTATCGAAAAAGGTTTGTTTTTTAATACGTTACCCTCTATAAAAAACCTGTGCTGACACAGCAGTCGTCAGTGATGAAGGTCTAATAAAAAAATACTTTATCGTAATCACTCTGGTTATGGTTTAAGGCGCAAAAGCGCCAAAGCTGATAAAGAAAACTCCGGGAAAACACCATGAAAACACACTTGTCTTTATTGACTAAAAACGTACGCAGCGTACTAGCTGCTTCTGCTGCGTTTTCCGTTATTGCTGCCGCGCCTGTTTATGCGCAAGAAGCAGACGACGAAAAGAAAGCGGAAGATTACGAACAAATTGCGGTAGTTGGTTCACGTGCAGCACCACGCTCAATTGGCGATTCAGCAGTGCCAATTGACATCATATCCAGTGAGGACTTTAAGCAACAGGGTGCCACTGATATGGTATCTATGATGCAAACGGTGGTTCCTTCATTTAACGTGAACGACCAGCCAATCAACGATGCATCAACGTTAGTACGCCCAGCAAACTTACGCGGCATGGCAGCTGACCATACTCTTGTTTTAGTCAATGGTAAGCGTCGTCACCGCTCAGCAGTCATTACTTTCCTTGGTGGCGGTCTTTCTGACGGCGCACAAGGTCCAGATATTTCAGTTATCCCAGCATCTGCATTAAAGCAGGTAGAAGTACTTCGTGACGGCGCCGCTGCACAGTACGGTTCAGATGCCATCGCAGGCGTTATCAACTTCGTCCTTAACGATGCATCAGAAGGCGGTACGTTTGAAGCTCGTTACGGCTCATTTTATGAAGGCGATGGTGACATGATCCAGCTTTCAGGCAACATTGGTCTTCCACTGTCTGATGCGGGCTTCATCAACCTTTCTGCTGAATATCGCACTGCAGACGATACATCTCGCAGCGTGCAGCGTGATGACGCCGCAGCGCTTGTTGCTGCTGGCAACACCTTTGTCGCAGACCCTGCACAAATATGGGGTTCGCCTGAAATTAAGCACGACATTAAGCTTTTCGCGAATGCGGGACTAGAGCTATCAGACTCTTCAGAAGCCTACATGTTTGGTAACTATGCGGTGCGCGAAGTTGAAGGTGGCTTCTACTACCGTAACCCACATACTCGCGGCGGTGTTTTCGCTAATGACGGTTCGCTTCTTGTGGGTGACTTAACTGGTGATATGTCGGGCAACTGTCCAACTGATATTGCACCAGGCGCAAACGTGCTGACTAACGAACGTTATATCAATGAAGTGGCGAACAATCCGGATTGCTTTGCGTTCAACGAAATTCTTCCTGGCGGCTTCACGCCACGTTTCGGCGGTGAAGTGACTGATATGTCTTTGGTATTCGGTACGAAAGGCGAGTTAGACAACGACGTAACGTATGACGTTAGCGTTAACTTAGGCCAGAACGAAGTTGATTTTAAAATTAGCAACACGATCAACCCATCTCTTGGTCCAGATACACCGTTTGAATTCAGTCCGGGTCGTTACACCCAGTCTGAGCAAACGTTAGATATAGATTTCACTAAACCTTTCGATATTGGCCTATACGAGCCACTTTTCGTTGCAACGGGTTTCCAATACCGTCACGAAAGCTACGAGAGTTTTGCAGGTGATAACGCGTCCTATGAAATAGGTCCATTGGCGTCACAAGGCTTTGGCATTGGTTCAAATGGTTTCCCTGGCTTAGCAGCTAATAGCCAAGGCCTTGTGTCTCGTCATAACGTAGCATTTTATATTGATGCAGAGGCGTACATTACTGAAAACTTTATGTTAGCAGGTGCGCTTCGTTATGAAGATTTCTCAGACTTCGGTGACACCACAAAAGGTAAAATTGCGTTCCGTTGGCAAGCACTTGAAAACATCGCGTTCCGTGGTGCTTACTCAACTGGCTTTAAAGCGCCAACACTGGGTCAAAGTAACGTTCGCAACGTAACGACAGCGTTTGGTACTGGCGGCGAACTTATTGACCGTGCGACGCTACCACCAACGGATCCAGTATCGCAGCTTAAAGGCGGTGAACAGCTCACTCCTGAAGAATCAGAAAGCATGACTTTTGGTATTGTTGCACAGTTTGACAGCGGGTTATTTATCACAGCTGATTACTACAATATCGAACTTACAGACCGTTTAAGTACTGCTTCGGGCATTGCGCTAACTGATGAAGATATTGCGACCTTGATTTCTCAAGGTATCAATGATGCGTCTAGCTTCTCTGAAATCAGCTTCTTTACCAATGACTTTGATACTACAACGGAAGGTGTTGACGTAGTAGCAAACTACAGCATGGAAATGTTGGGTGGAGACACTAAGTTCTCACTTGCTTATAACTGGACATCAACAGTAGTTGACCGAGCGTCTGATAATATTTCAGATTTCCGTATTCGCATGCTAGAAGACAACCTTCCAGCGGTTCGTTACAGCGCAACGGCTAACCACACAAACGGTGACTGGCGTTTCCTTACACGCCTAAACTATTTTGGCAGCATCTTTGAAGATCACTTAGACTCAGCCCTTCCAATTGAGAAAATTGGTTCTGAATTTACCGTTGATTTAGAAGTAGCGTATAGCTTTACAGAAGACTTCACGCTTACTGTTGGCGCCAAAAACGCGTTGGATGAATACCCAGACGAAAATACGCAATATGCGGGCATTGCTGGGTCGTTATACCCAACAACAGCACCTATTGGTATTAATGGTGGGTTCTACTACCTACGAGGCATGTACACGTTCTAACTTGTACATCTAAAAAGGGAGCATTTGCTCCCTTTTTACTCACCGCAAAATTCATATTTAAAGCGTGAAAAGCCTGACAAACACAGGCATGATTAGGGGCTATAGATTTTAGCTGTTATCCCAAAATCTATATTTCTTGAACATCTGTAAGCAATTCGAAACACATTCATTAGAGATTTATGACCAGAAAGTCGACAGTAGCTGAAACCTTCTTAAAATACCGCAGCAAGTTAATGCGCGCGGTAGGCACTATTGTTGGTACTGATGATATTGAAGATATAGTGCAAGAAGCATTTATTAAGAGCTATGAGGCCGAACTAAAACAAGAAATACAGTATGAACGGACCTACATGCTTAAAACTGCGCGTAATTTAGCGCTTAACCATGTGTCGAAGGCTGAAAATAAAAATAAACAGCATTTAGACGATATGGATATGCTGCCCTATGAGTTGATAGGGCACAGTTTAGAAAAAAACGTAGAAAGTAAAGAGCGCTTCATTCACTTTTGCCGAGCCACAGACACGCTGTCTGCGGATGTGAAGCGCGTATTTTTATTGAAAAAAGTCTATGGCATGCGACAAAAAGAAATTGCCGAACTCGTGGGGTTGAGTGAAAGCACTGTGGAAAAGCATGTCGCCAAAGGTCTTTTAATGTGCTCTCGGTATTTGGCCGACCTGTCAAAAGATACTTCGTCACCCCAAGCACCTTTAAGTGCGACTCAGGACATAAGCAGTAGTTGATATGAATAACATTCGCCAATTTTCCAGTAAAGAAGATATCCAAGAGCATGCCTGCTTGTGGGTAAGCCGCTTAGACCGCGGTTTGAGAGATGAAGAGCTCGTGGAACTTGATAGCTGGCTTAGCGAGAGTAACGCCCATCGTCAGTCTCTTATTGAAGCGGCTAGCCTCTGGGACGACATGTCTGTGCTCAACGAGTTAAGTGGCTTGTTTCCCGAGTCTCACATGCGTAAAAGTGATGGAAACAGAGCAAAGCGCCAAAACGCTCTTCAACAGCGTGCTAATTGGAGTATTGCCGCTGTTTTCTTGGTAATGACGTTAGCGATAGGGACGATTGTTCAGCAAGTGTGGTTAGACAATACACCTGAGTTTGCCGCCATAAGCGAAAAAGTGGAGACGGGTATTGGAGAGCAAAAAAACATCACCTTGGCCGATGGTTCTGTCATGCACTTGAACACTAATTCTATCGTTACGGTCGATTTTTCCCAGAGCGCGCGTTCTATTGTGCTGCTAAAGGGGGAAGCTCATTTTGAAGTGGCTCATGATACGTCTCGCCCCTTCTCAGTAACCGCAGGAAACAACACGGTTACCGCGGTAGGAACAGCATTTAATATGCAGTACGTTAACGATAATGCTTTCGAACTGGTTGTGACAGACGGAAAGGTACTCGTTAAAGATCGGTTCAGAGATTCCACATCTGCCGAATCTTTGTTTGGGAAGAAGCCTGTTACCGAGGAAGGTCTCCTTATGTTCGCGGGTGAGAAAGCCACGGTGCAAGGCAAGGTGGAAGCTCGCGAAAGCATGTCGAAAAACGATATTGATGATGATTTAGCTTGGCAGCAGGGGATGATTGTATTTAAAGGCGAGCCTTTAGAAGCGGTACTTGCTGAGATAGGACGCTACACGCCAGTGCGGTTTAACATAACAGATGAACGCCTACGTAAACGCCGGGTTGCTGGCTACTTTAAAGTGGGCGATATCGATGGCTTACTGGCAGCGCTAAAAAGCAGTTTTAATATCAATTATGAAAAAATAACCGATACAAGCATTCAGTTATCTGTCGCTTCTTAGGCAGTTTTGATCATGACTGTATGAAACTGTTGAGCTTAAGCAGCCTCAAAAATATATAAAAAAAGAGTGGCAAGCGCTAATGCGATATAAAAATATTTAGCGCGATGGTACTGGCCTATTGGCATCCGCTTATTGAATGTGACAATATACGAAAGAATAACAGCACATCGATATTTTACCTTGCAGTACATGCATTTTGCAGACATTACTCATTCTATGAAACGTCAACTTTTTAGTTGGTGTTTTCGTGCTGTGGACTCTCATTACTGTGCTCACAAAAGCGCCGGTCGCAGCGCTAATCCCAGCGCTTATCGTGGCTCCCATGACAGCAGCAATAAAAAGAGCCAAGTGGCGCTGGCGATATACATAGCCTTTTCAAGCATGGGGTGGCAAAGCGTAAGCCATGCTCAGCAATCTACATCTGCAAGCCGCGATAGCGAGGCCCCAGCTTTATCGGAAGTGCCCTTATTTACGTTTTCGGTGCAATCCCAATCGGCAGATGAAGCCCTAACCGAGCTGGCTAAGCAGGCAAATACCACACTCCTTTTTCCCTTCGATTTAGCCAAGCGAGTTAAAACCAACTCGCTCAATGGCACCTATACGCTGAATGAAGCACTTGAGCAGCTGCTAGAAGGAACCGAGCTTGCGGTAATTGCTGATGATTTAGGTGTACTAAGCATACGCTCACGAACATCGTTAGTGGCTAAAAAGCCCGTTGAGCGCAAAGAAGAAGAGCAAGAGGATAATAGTAACGCCCTAGAACGCATTGCTATCGTTGGCACACGAAATGCGCCTAGAAGCGCCGTTGATTCGCCGGTTCCGCTGGATATTATTGGCGCTAAGTCGTTAAGCTCTCAAGGCAATGCAGACGTGCTGTCAATGCTCAGCGTTATGGTGCCATCTCTTAATGTGAACGACCAACCAATCAACGACGCAAGCAGCTTGGTAAGGCCAGCAAATTTACGCGGTATGTCATCTGACCATACGTTGCTATTGCTCAACGGTAAGCGTCGGCATCGTTCTGCGGTCATCACCTTTTTAGGTGGCGGGTTGAGCGATGGCGCACAGGGCCCCGATATTTCAGTTATTCCAGCGTATGCGTTAAAGCAGGTGGAAGTATTGCGAGATGGAGCATCAGCGCAATATGGCTCAGACGCTATTGCCGGTGTCATTAATTTTGTGCTTAAAGATGATAGGGAAGGAGGAAGCTTTGCATTGAAATCAGGTGCCTATGGCGAGGGAGATGGTGCTTTATTTCAATTTCAGGGTAATCGTGGCTTTGCATTGAGCGACACTGGTTTTATTAATGTAACTGGTGAATATCGCCAGCAGGGCGGTACGTCTCGAACGGTGCAGCGGAACGACGCTTTCGCGTTAAGCGAGCAGGGAAATGGTTTTATTCAAAATCCCGCGCAAATTTGGGGCGCGCTTGATGTTGATAACGATATAAAGTTTGCCGTTAACGCAGGCTATCGCCCATCTTCCACCACGGCCGTATACGGCTTTTTAACTGCAGCCACTCGAAAGCTATCGGGTGGATTTTACTACCGCAATCCCCAAACACGGGATGGGGTGTTTAGCCGCACTGATGGTGAAACCGGAGCACGGCGACTAATTGTTGCCGATTTAGATGGTATTGATTCTGGCATACAGTGCCCTTCAATTACCCTTACCGATGCCGATGTATTGCAAAATCCTACCTATCAGCAGATTGCGGATAACCGTACTGAGCTTGGCGAAAACTGCTTTGCGTTCAACGAGGTTTATCCAGGTGGTTTTACACCAAGCTTTGGCGGCACTATTAAAGACGCCTCATTGGCGGTGGGGCTTAGAAAAGAGCTTCCTTACGATTGGGCTTTCGATGTGAGTGCGAGTTTGGGCTACAGTAATGTAGACTATGAGATTACCAATACGGTAAACCCCTCATTAGGTCCGGCTTCTCCAACGTCATTTAACCCAGGAGGCGTGTCTCAAGTCGAGCGCACCCTAAATTTAGATTTTTCGAAGCTAATTCAAACCGTATTCGACGACCCTGTGAGTATTGGTCTTGGAATAGAGTGGCGAAAAGAGACCTATTTTCAAAAAGCAGGCGATGAGAGTTCATATATTGCAGGGCCTTATGCATTTGAGCCCCCGTTAGGCTTAAACGAAGGATTTTCAATTGGCTCCAACGGTTTCCCTGGCTATCAGCCTCAGTCTGCTGGAAATTGGAGTCGCAGTAATTGGGCTATGTACGCCGATATTGAGTTTTTCGTTACCGAAGCATTGCAATTTGGTGTTGCCTCACGTCTTGAGCACTTCAGTGACTTTGGCACTACATTTGATGGCAAGTTGAGTACGCGCTACAAACTTACCGATCTTTTTGCTTTAAGAGGCTCAGTGAATACAGGCTTTAAAGCGCCCACGGTAGGGCAGAGCAATGTTATTAACGTGACCACGGCCTACGGCGCCAACGGGCTAGAAGACCAAGCCACACTGCCGCCTACAGATTTAATATCCGTACAGCTTGGCGCGACACCGCTGACACCAGAGGAATCGGTCAATTTCAGTGTAGGGGCGGTAATGCACGTGAGTGAGTATTTCTTTGCCACCGTCGATTATTTCAATATTCGCTTGGAAGATAGGATCAGCACTACGTCAGCTATCCCGCTCACAGAAGATGACATCAGTGCACTTATTGCCGATGGGCGACCTGATGCGGCTAAATACAACGCTGCAAAATATTTTACTAACGATTTTGATACTAAAACACAGGGTGTTGATGTTGTTGTAAATTATCAATTTGCAGCAGGAGAATGGCAAAACAATCTGCTGTTTGCCTACAACTGGACCGATACGCAGGTAGAGCGAGTGACGTTATACCCGGCGTTAGTCGATGGCGCGCTTCAGCTTACGCCAAATTTGACCAATGCGCGGATACGCATGCTAGAGGATAATTTGCCAGCCCACAGGGGAAGTATTACTCTCGAACAAGCTATTTCGTCATTCGCATTTACATGGCGCTTAAACTACTTTGGCTCATTTTATGAAGATCACTTAGATGCATCTGCAGGCTTTGATATATATGGTAGTGCAAGACTGACCATGGATGCGCAGTTTTCGTGGCAAGTGTCAGAGGAAACTCGTTTTACAGTTGGGGCGCAAAACTTATTCAATACGTTGCCAGATACTAATATTTTCAAGGGAGAGGTTGGTGCTTTGTATCCGCCGACTACGCCGGGCGGTATAAACGGAAACTTTTTCTACGCAGGTTTGGAGTTTGAATTTAAGTAGTGAAATGAAAAAGGCAGGGTCAATAATGCTCACAGTGGCTTGTGCTAGCTATCGATTAATATTTGCGAAGCGTCGAAGCGCCGAAGTATTTAAGGGATATTAGCCTACGTTTTTAAATAGAGATTCGTCGATGATTGTTTGATCAATAATCTGCTGTGCCATGCTAATGCATTTGCCGCACTGAGAGCCAAGCTCTAAGTGCTCACGTAATTCACGCATGTTGCCAACACCGTTGCTTTCAACAGCTGCACGAATACTTTTATCGGTTACCCCAAAGCACATACACACAAACATTATCGAATACTCCAAATGAATCTGTAAATGATAATAATTGTTATTCGTGGTTTTGGCAAGTCTAGTTGAGAATAATTTTCATTAAATACGTCTAATGGTGTAGGGAGCCTTTCTGCATACTCTTACTTCACGGTGCCTAATTTTGCACACTTAACCTAGTCCAAAATTTGTATAGCAAAGCTCAACACGCCCGAGTAATTCGGTTATTCTTTTTCGGCAAGAGGCCAACCGCCTAATGATTGGTAGCGATTCACTATATAACAGAAAAGCTCGGTCGTTTTTTGTGCATCATATAGTGCGCTGTGAGCCTCGTTTTGATCAAAATCGATCCCCGCAGCTCGACATGCCTTTACCAGAACGGTTTGACCAAGGGCTAACCCTGCCAAACTCGTGGTGTCAAAAGACACAAAGGGGTGAAATGGCGTACGCTTGATATTACATCGATCGATAGCTGCGTTAACAAAACCTTGGTCGAAAGCGGCATTGTGAGCCACAATCACAGAACGCTGGCAGTCGGCGTTCTTTTGCGCCTTGCGAACGCCTTTGCATAGGTCTTTCATTGCATCGCTTTCTTCAATAGCACCTCGTAGAGCACAATTTGGATCTATACCATTAAATTCTAGCGCGGCAGGTTCAAGGTTGGCGCCTTCGAAGGGCTCAATGTGATAATGGAAGGTATCGTCTGGATGCAGCAAACCATTTTCATCCATTTTTACCGTTACAGCAGCAAGCTCTAACAACGCATCGGTTCCAGCGATGAAACCTGCAGTTTCAACATCAATCACAACGGGAAAGTAACCTCTGAAACGCTGAGATAAAGTAGGCATTGCAGTTGAAGACATAGATTCTCTTTTACAGACAGGTGAATGTGAAGTGTCGTGAGGATAATCGCAGACACAAATGACAATAGAGCAAGATTATCGCAAGGATAAAAGGTAAGTGCTAGCACGAATTCGCGCAGTGCTTTAAGAGCGACGAATAAATTGTGGAATTCGGGCTACTAAACGCCTGCTCCGGATTACTCGGCACTTCGAGAGGCTCTGCTTACAGTAAAGCTAGCCAAATCGTAAAGCTCCGCAAGACAAAAGCTCCGTGAGACGAAAGCGTTGCATAAGGAAGGGCGGAATGCTCTAACAGAGTGTAAATTAATAAATCACGTCTAAACTTTTTTGTGATTAAGGCGATATACTGATTATAGTGTGTATTTGCTAGTACTACTGCTGGAACTGCTGCGCACATGGATGCGGTATTCAATTTTCATTTACTAGGTTTTCGTTATGCTATCGACATCTAAAATAATGTGGAACATTACAAGACGAGCTTTGTTTGAGGGGCACCTTAACATTCGCCGGCTGATCATAACCGCAGCCGTTGTGATGAGCTCGACAGCAGCGCATGCAGCCATGCGCCAGTACTCAGCAACAGTTGAAACGTCTAACTGGCAAGTTGATACAGAATCGCGTTTGCAGTGTACGTTAAATCATGAGCTGCCTGGATACGGTGATGCCATATTTACGAGCGTAGCGTCTAAACAACTGAATATGGAATTTGAACTTGATATGCACTTGCTGCCCAATCGTTTCGACGTTGCTGCGGTGTACTCAGTACCGCCGAAATGGATGCCCGGAGTCGCACCTAAGACGATAGCAGACATGACAATGAGAAAGCAGTACAACGGCGACTTACCCCAAGATGCAGCATGGACCATGCTTTCAGAGCTCGAAAAAGGATTCTGGCCCACTATTTATTATCAAGATTGGTATAACAAATATGACAAAGTAAGCGTGGCGCTAAACGCGAGTAATTTTGCCGGCGTTTACAGACAATTCGTGGAATGTGTTTCTAACCTGCTTCCCTATACCTTTGATGATATAGCTTACACAGTATTATCTTATCAAAATAACAGCACAGAACTAACAAAATATTCGCAAAAGCGGCTTACAATGATTGGTGAATATCTCAAAGAAGATGGTGAGTTAGAACTCGTGCTGCTAGACGGTTACACCGACAGCTACGGCGGCCGTTGGAACAACGAACAGCTTTCTATTAGAAGAGCGAATGAGGTTAAAAGTTACCTCACGGCTATCGGCGTACCTAACGATCGTATTCAGCTAACCGGTCATGGTGAAAAGCGTTTTATCGCGCCTAATGATACAAAAGAGTCGCGAGCGCAAAACCGACGCGTTGTAGTTAGACTAGCTAAATCATAGCCGTTGGTTTATCGGGCATCATCGACGTCTGCACGGCCTTGTTCACGCCATGCTAGTACAGGAGGGACATGGTCGGTAAATACTCCGTCTACCTTGGCTATGTTGCGTAGGGCGTTTAACAGTTGAGGGCCACTCATTCCAGAAGGCAGTGCATCTTGGCGATAGGTGTAAGGGTGAATTGTTAGATTATTGCTATGTGCATGTGTTAGCCAGTTTGCAGGCTCAATTTTTTTACGCGTTGTGTCGTCTTGATTGAAAAGCTGAGGTACCCAAGGCCCAATACCATTTGCGTACTTAGCCACTTCTGCCATTCCTTCTGCACTTCTTATCCACGTGTAGTCAGTACTGCTTTCTTTCCAATCATTTTCGCCAATTAACATAACAACCTTGCCTTTGTAGCCTAACTCACTGCGAATTCTTTTCACTTCACTAAAGTCAAAACATTGCAAGTAGCTGTTGTCTTGTGCACCATCTAAATGAAATGCTTGAAGCGCGTCTATAACAATGCGGCTTGCGTCTACTCCTTCAGCTAAGTGAAAAGCAGGTGATTTAACTTCTGGGTATACCCCTATGTTTTTGCCAAGCTGGCGGTTGAGTTCGCTTATTAAATCAAAGTGCTCATAAAGAGTAGCAATGCTAAAGCGAGAAGTCGTGGCGGAAAAACGTGATGGAAATACTCTGTTTTTGCTTTTATCTTCTCGTTCGTGCACGTTAAGCCTGCGTAACTCTGCTAATGTAAAATCCCGAGCATAAAACCTGCTGTCTTTCCGCGCTCTCTTAGGAAACACAGTTTCTACGTTGGTGACTGTCTCTAAATGGATATCGTGAAGCACAATAGGCACATTATCTTTGGTAATCACCACATCCTGCTCAATAAAGTCTGCTTGGAGCGCAAAGGCTAGGGCAGTCGCTTCTAAAGTATGCTCGGGTAAGTAACCTGAAGCGCCTCGATGAGCAATGACTAAAAATTCAGCTCGTTGGCTTTCGCTATCTGGCGCTTCCTTATTGACAGCGCTCTCTGTTTGGGATGCTTCTGCAAATGAAAGCATCCATAAGTTGAAAAGTAAAAAAAGCAAAGCCACGGGACGATTGTTCATTAAAATATTCCAAAAAGAAGTGGGCGCAAGACGTACTCTCATTCATAAAATGCAGGTGCTACATTGAATTAACGACCTTCTATAAGCTCAATAGCATAGCCATCAGGGTCGCGTACAAAAGCAATGACCGTTTTGCCACCTTTCACTGGTCCAGGTTTGCGGTATACATCAGCACCATTTTGTTCAAGGTTTTCACAAAACGAATAAATATCATCGACGCCAATAGCAATATGACCGTAAGCATTGCCTTTGTCGTAAGTGTTTTCTCCCCAGTTATAGGTGAGTTCCAGCACGGTTGAATTCTCTTCATCGCCGTAACCTACAAAAGCGAGTGTATATTCGTAATCCTTATTGTCAGATTGGCGCAACAAGCGCATACCCATTAGTTCCACATAAAAATGTAGTGAAGCTTCTAGATTTTCAACCCGAAGCATGGTGTGCAGCATTCTCATAATAATTCCTATGTTAAGCGGTCTACTCGCTAAAACCGTCTTCCTCAATATTCAGTGCGTCGCCAGCGAATAGCATATCAGTACACTTAAAATTAAGGGTAATGGGTAATTGTGAAAACTTGAAGACATTCTTTTAACAGGCTCAGGTTAATTAAGATGTTAGCGATGGCGGTAATTTTTTCATTTTGCGATCGCTTTATACGTTGTAGAGCGGCAAATACTTATGCGTCAAAATAAAAATCAAATAAATAATATTTTAAAGTGACTACAAAACAATGCTTTATGTGTATTTTGTGCGCGCTTTAGCATGAGGTTAATAAAACATTGATGAAAAGGTTAGACATGCCCATGCTTTGCATGTATCTTACGCGGGCTTTAGATATGTTTTACGCTTTACCTAATACTGCTTTGTACCACTCTTTTATTCCTTCAATTGAAGTTTTATATAGATATACATCTGCTTTACTAGCTCGTTTATGTCTATCGCTATCGGTGATTTCACCACTTAAACATCAATTTTTTAAAAGGTATATATTATGTCTAATTCTGTAAACGGTACAGTAAAATGGTTTAACGAAGAAAAAGGTTTTGGTTTCCTAACTCAAGACGGCGGCGGTAAAGACGTATTCGTACATTTCCGTTCAATCGCTTCTGACGGTTTCAAAACTCTTTCTGAAGGCCAAGCGGTAAGCTTCGAAGTAGAACAAGGTCAAAAAGGCCCACAAGCAGCTAACGTTGTTGTTCGATAAGCTAAAAGACGCTTAGAGTCTTTGAAGTTATTAGGCTCTCTTATGAGAGCCTAATATAAAGTTTTTGAAATTTCTTACTACCAATTGCTGACCACAAAAGGAATACTAAAAACAACAATATAATAATGATAAAAGAAGTAATTAATTTGCACATCCAATCTATAAAAAATTCCCCAGTACAAACTCCAATTTCCAATATTTCAGTCTATAAAAACAGCATTGCTTTTACCGAAGTAAATAGCAAACGTCATATTGAATTCAGTTCTAAGAAAGAAACTAGAGCCTACCTTAATTGGTTATTAAACTTTTCATAACGCTTTCAGTGTTGATTAAATTCGTATTTGATTGGCTAGCTTAGCTCGAGAAAAGTGCTTAATACACTCTCATAAACCAAATTTCCAAAAAGCCCGTGTCAGAAACGCGTAATTAAGAGCGCGTAATTAAAAGCTCGTAGGAATAACCGCACAAGAGAAGCCGCGAAATAGAACAGCCAACATCCGTGTTAACTGTTATCTCGTGTCTTGATGCTATTTTGCGCCTTTTAAGTCTACATCTGTATCTGCCAAGAGATAGATACTAGCCGCATAAGCTGCAATGTTTTGCGCGAGCTCCTCAGGATTGATTTTATCCAGCGTGTCATCAGGTGTATGGTGTAAGTCAAAGTAATCACGACCATTCTGATTCAGTCTGATAGTGGGTACGCCCTTCGCTGCTAATGGAATAATATCTGGGCCTCCGCCTGCGATGTCAGAGCCGCCTCGAATAATGCCTAATGGTGACAGTATCTTAGCGATATCGTCCACGAGTTGCGTTGCGTCTGAATTAACATTTGATACTAATTGCCAGACTGTTTGCGCGCCAAAATCTGACTCAGTGGCCACAACGTGATTGGCTAAATTTGCCTCGTGCTGTTTTGCATAGGCAAAAGCACCTAATAGGCCTACTTCTTCAGCGCCAAACATAACAACGCGTATGGTGCGTTTAGGTCGCGTTGGAAGTTTAGCAATAAGCGCTGCAGCTGCAGTGGTAATCGCAACACCAGCACCGTCATCAACCGCACCTGTTCCCAAGTCCCAGCTGTCTAAATGCCCGCCAATGAGTACAATCTCTTCTGGCTTCTCACTACCTACGATATCGAGGATCACATTGCCACTGCTCACTTCACCTTTCCACTTGGATTCACTGTGAAGCGACATGGAAAGCGGTTTATTGGCTTGATGAAGGCGGCGAAGATGGTCCGCATCTGGATTAGAAACAGCAATAACGGGTATGTTTGCCCATTCGTCGCCATTTTTACTCATCATGCCTGTATGGGGAAAACGGTGGGAGTCCGAGCCAACAGAACGCACAACAAGGGCACTTGCTCCACCACGCTGGGCATGTTGCCATCCAATGCGTCGCCGCTGATTAGCTTGTCCATAGCCCGCACCAGTTTGGCTTTTAACCATGGCGTCGCCATCAACAAAGGCAATTTTTCCCTTTAGCTCTGAGTCTTTGATATCTGTTAAGGCGTGAATGTCGCGAAAATAGACTACATCGGCATTAACTTCACTCTCGCTCGGGGCAGCTCCGCCAAGGGCTGTTCCATAAAGCGGCTGTTGATAAGGAGAGGTGAGCGTAATATGTAAGTGACCACGATCCCAAAAAGGCATTGTGAACTCTTCTATTGATACCCTATCAAAACCTAACTCTCTTCCAAGCTCGGCACCCCAGTTCCTTGCACGAGCCTCAGCCTCTGAGCCACCTAATCGAGGACCGACCTCGGTTGTCAGTGATGTGACTATGTCATAGCCCATATCACTTTTAAGAGCGGTTTGTATGAGTTGTTCTGCGGTTTCTTTTTGTGAATCGGTAATGGGGGAGGGAGCGGCGAGTAAGGATGTGCTAAACACCCCCACTAATGCACTCAGTGTTACTGCTTTAAGTTGTAGCATGTCATCTCCAAGTTCTTGTTTGTCAATTTTGTGTTTTTATTTTTGTTACTCAATCATAGCGACTGTGAGATGAAAGTCGATAATGCTTGCTGTAAGAATGGGATTTTAGAAGACAGGTAACTCACTGAGTCTGCGCTTTACGTTTAACCGGCTTTGCTTTCTTCTTAGCCGCTAGCGTTTTCTTCTTTTCTTGCTCGTTAATCACTTCATTAATGAAACTTTTTCGCCCAAACTCTCTTGTAATTAGGCATCGGTCTAACGAAAAGCCTCTGGCCGGGCAATACTCACGGCCGTAAAAAATTATTTGTAGATGTAAGTCGTTCCATCTCTCTCTAGGGAATAGGCGTTTTGCATCACGCTCAGTTTGCTCAACACTTTTGCCATTTGATAAACCCCAGCGATACATTAATCGGTGGATGTGTGTGTCCACCGGAAATGCAGGCACGCCAAACGCCTGAGACATGACTACGGACGCTGTTTTGTGGCCCACGGCTGGCATAGCTTCAAGAGCCGTAAAATCTTGAGGAACCTTGCCATCATGCTGCTTTATAATCATGTCAGAAAGGTGCCAAATACCTTTTGATTTCATTGGCGATAGGCCGCAGGGCCTTATAATATTCTGAATTTCTTCAATGCTCATTTTGACCATGTCGAATGGGTTATCTGCTTTGGCAAAAAGCTTCGGTGTTATTTGATTAACACGTTCATCGGTACATTGTGCTGAGAGCAGTACGGCGACTAATAATGTGTATGGGTCGGTATGGTCAAGGGGAACGGGAATTTCAGGGTAAAGGTCGTCGAGAATATCCATGATGGCCTGGACTTTTTCGTGTTTCGACAATGTTTTTACAGCGTCACCCATGAATGTGCTCTCTTAATATAATTATAGTTAACTTGAACCCTAAGGGCGTGTTGATTTTTGTTGTACGAGTTTTGGGCTAAATTGAAGCATTTCAATCGCGAAACAGTCCTGTAGGCCTAGTGGGCTAAGTCAAAGGGCCCAAATAAAAAAAGCGTCGACAAAGAGTAAAATGCTTCCATAACGCCCCCTTCGGGCAGCGCCTGTGAGCTATTTACCCTGCGTTGAATGGTTTCGATTTAGCCTGCTAGACCTTCAACCATTCGCCTTGTTTAAATAGCTCACAGACCGCTGCAAAAATGTACAGCAAAGATCAACACGCCCTAGGAACGGTCCGCTAATGGCTATGTTTCTGCAGTAATTCTCACCCGTTCAGCTTTCGCTTTCGGTGTTGTGTCTTTTTCTGCGAGTTTCGTATCTATCATGTTTTTTACCGCGATTAATAGCCCCATCGCTAAAAACGCGCCGGGTGGCAAAATGGCCAGTAAAAAAGGGCTGTCCGTTTCAAACAGCGTGATTGCCCAGTTTTGTGCGACCTCACCGAATAGCCTATCGGCACCGGTAAACAAGGTACCCGCCCCTAAAATTTCCCTGAGACCGCCTAAAATCACGAGAACTGCGGTGAATCCAAGTCCCATCATCACGCCGTCGTAGGCCGAGGCGAGAGGTTGATTCTTGGAAGCAAATGCTTCTGCGCGACCAATGATGGCGCAGTTAGTAACAATGAGAGGGATGAATATTCCCAGTGCCAAATACAGATCGTAGGTGTAGGCGTTCATTAGTAGCTGAACAATAGTAACAAATGAGGCGATGATCATAACGAATACGGGAATACGGATTTCGTTACGCACAATATTACGCACAAGCGACACAGTAACGTTGCTGCCGATAAGAACAAGCATGGTCGCCAAACCTAGCCCTAACCCGTTTATAAAGGTAGAGGTGACTGCAAGTAATGGACATAGTCCGAGAAGCTGGACTAAGGCTGGATTATTCTTCCATAGCCCTTGAAGCGATAAGTCGCGAAAATCTGTCATAATGGCTGCTCCTGACTGTCGGCATCTATATCAGTACCCACTTGGCATTGATTGGGGGCGTCAAATAAACGAGTCTGATTTTCTTCTACATAAATTAGTGCATTTTTAACTGCATTAACCACCGCTCGTGGAGTGATCGTTGCCCCTGTGAATTGGTCGAATTCACCGCCGTCTTTTTTCACCTGCCAAGGCGCGAGGTTTTCACTAGAAAACTCTTTTCCTGCGAATGATGTTATCCAGTCGCTAATGGCGAGCTCTACTTTATCACCAAGCCCTGGGGTCTCTTTATGTTCAACAACGCGAACGCCCAATACATTGAGCTGAATATCTACGCCAATAACCATGTCGATGTTACCGCTATACCCATTAGGGGCTGTGGCTTGTACAACTAGCCCACTGGGTTGACCGTTTAGGCGCGCTCGATATACAGCATGATTGCCTGGACCAAGGGCCGGTGAATCGATAACAGTACAGTCGGCGTAGAGCGGGTTGGTGTGCAGTGAACTTGGCACCACTTCGTTAAGAACACTCAGAAGTTTGCGTCTTTTTTGTTCTTCAATAGTATCTTTTGTACCGAAAAAGGTAACGGCGATAAGCGCAGTTGTCACAATCGCGAAGCTACCTAACATTACACCGTTTTTAATCAGGCTATCTTTTATCATGTTATTTAGGGCCATTACTTTGCCCTCATCTTACTGCTGACATTTTTGCCATAAACTCGTGGGCGTGTGTAGTAGTCAATTAATGGCACTGCCATGTTCATGATAATGACTGCAAACGCTACAGCGTCGGGATAACCACCGAACACACGAATAACGACAACCCAAAACCCGATGGCTGCACCAAAAATGAGGCGGCCCCTTGGGGTAGTGGATGCCGACACGGGGTCGGTGGCAATGAAAAATGCTCCAACGATTACAGCGCCATTAAGCAAATGAAACAGAGGTGAAGCGTAAAGATCGCCATTCACTAAGTGCAGTAACGCTGCGCAAACAAACACACTGATTACCATGCTGCCAGGAATATGCCAGCTAATTACGCGGGTTTTCACTAAAGCCAGACCGCCAAGTAGATAAGCTAGACTAACCCAGCCCCATCCAGCGCCTGCTGCATCAAAAAAACTGCCATCGAAAGTGGGTTTGGCTAATGACTCTGAGTAGGTGAGGCCTTGTGTAAGATCGGTTTTTAACGTGTCCAACGGCGTGGCCATAGTGACTCCGTCAACCATGGATGCGCCGCCGGCTAGCGTTTTTAGTTGAGTTACGTCGTAGCCGCTTGTGGTAAATCCGGTGAAAATAAGCGATGCTGAGTCGAGAAAGCTAGGCGTAATGGCGGCGTGTGTGGTTACTGGAAGCCATACACTCATCGCTGCCGGAAAAGAGATTAGTAGCACCACGTAAGCTATCATAGCGGGATTGAAAATATTAAAACCAAGCCCGCCATAGACTTGTTTTGCAACGGCGATGGCAAAAAACACCCCAATAATTGTCATCCACCAAGGCAGGGTAGGCGGAATACTGATTGCAATAAGCAGGCCCGTTAGCACCGCACTATAGTCAGTTAGTGTTCTCTCAATCGGGCGGTTTCGCAAATACAATATCACGCCTTCAAATATGAGCGCACTAGCCACAGCGATTACCGCTTGAATAAGCATGCCCCAGCCAAAAAACCACGACTGCGCTATCATGCCAGGGATCATGGCATAAATGACGATGCGCATGACCTGGCCCGTATCTCGTTTTACGCGCTGATGTGGTGAGCTTGATAAACTTAATTTCATTTTGACTCTTTCTCTTTATCAATTGCTGCTTTTTTTGCCTTGGCCTTTGCTACCGCAGCTGCAATTCGCGCTTTTTTTGCATCTTCGCCACTGTTGGCATTTGCGGAACTCTTAGCATCTGAAGCACTTTGCTCTTGCGAACCCGTGTCTCCATGATGACTAGGCGTGTTAATGATTTCGTTGTTAGATACCTTAGCCGCCTTCTTGCTATCTTTGGTGCTGATATGGCTGTTATTGCTTTTTTCACCACGGTTATCGCCTTGCGCTAAACTGGCTTTTTTCGCTTTTGCCTTAGCCACAGCAGCTGCAATACGTGCTTTCTTCTCATCAGCTTCACTTAAAGGCGTATCATTTACCCCAGTGTCACCCGAGGTGCTATCACGTTCCGCTCTTTTAGCGGGCTTAGCTTCAGAAGTCTTAGCGTCAGAAGCTAAGGAAGCATCGCTAGTTGGCGCAGAAGCCTGTTGAGCTGCTTTTTTGGCTTTCGCTCTAGCAATGGCCGCAGCAACCTTTGCTTTTTTATCATCAATATCCGTTGCGCCCGCATCAGTTTCAGCAGTGTTGTTGCTATTACTGTCACTTGAAATTTCGCTCTTTGGCTTTGTTGCTGCAGTGGGGTTGTTCGAAGCGTCTGCCCCCCGAGCTTCCTTCTTTGCTTTTGCTCTGGCAATTGCTGCCGCGACTTGCGCCTTTTTATCGCTACCAGATCCACCGCTTGAATTGCCGCTTGATTTAACGCTTGAATCGATGGCTGTTACCGGTGCGCTCTCTTGCGTCTTAGCATCAGGTTGGGTTTGATTACTGACATTGCTTTGTAAGGCTGCTTTTTTAGCTTTAGCTCGGGCAAGTGCCGCCGCCACTTTGTCTTTGGTGTCACTCGCCGGTTGTGCTGGTACGTCAGTGTTTGCCGGTTTAGCTTGATTTGCTGCTAGTCGCGCCTCTTTTGCTCTGCGATGCTTTTCTTCTCTTTCGCGTTTTTCACGCTCTAGGCGCTCATTTCTTGCCTCAAAACGTTGCTTGGCTTTTTCAGCTTTGTTCTTTTCGTCTCGTTGAGTGCGAATATCAGCTTTAGCCTGTCTGTAATAGTGTACTAGTGGAATTTCACTAGGGCACACATATGCGCATGCGCCGCATTCTATACAGTCGAATAAATCGTATTCCTCAGCCTTATCATATTCTTTGGCTTTTGCATGCCAGAACATTTGCTGAGGAAGTAAAGACGCTGGACAGGCATCGGCACAAGCGCTGCATCTAATACAAGGGCGCTCTGCATTATCATCCACCAATTCTTTTTTGCTTGGTACAAGCAGGCAGTTGGTTGTTTTTACAATCGGAATGCTGGCGTCTGAGAGTGTGAACCCCATCATAGGGCCGCCCATAACCACTTTCGGTGCTTTTTGTTTTTTTGGATTGTACTTGGCTTGTTCAAGTAAATGTGCAACAGGCGTTCCAATAAGAGCCCTGAAGTTCCCTGGTTGTTTAACGGCTTCTCCCGTTACCGTGACTATTCGCTCCACAAGGGGCTTACCTTGCAAGATGGCGTCAGCAACCGCATAGCATGTACCAACGTTAAACATTACCACGCCAATGTCGACAGGTAATCCGTCGCGAGGAACTTCTCTTCCTGTCAGTACTTGAATAAGCTGCTTTTCACCGCCTGCAGGATATTTGGTTTCCACACTAACAACGCGGTATGCATCTTTATCTTGGCAGGCAATGTTTAATGCCTGCAGTGCTTCCGGCTTGTTGTCTTCTATCGCGACAATGATCGCCTTGGGATTAATTAAATGAGCTAATATGTCAAGCCCTTGCCTAATTTGCCAGGCATGTTCTCTCATCAGTCGGTCATCGGATGTAATATAGGGCTCACACTCAATGCCATTTAGCACCAAAAACTCTATAGGTTTCGATGTTGATGTTTTTATATGTGTTGGAAACCCTGCGCCGCCCATTCCAGAAATACCGGCTTGGCAGATATGGTTTATTAATTCGTTTTTATTGACGTCGGTGTAATTGGGAATAGGACTTAAATCGCACCATGTATCATTTCCATCAGGTTTCAATGTGATACACATCTCAGTTAACCCACTGGGGTGGGCAACTACATGTGGTGCAATAGAAATGATTTCGCCAGATGTGGGCGCGTGCACAGGCACCGCAAACGGCGTTGCGCTTTGCGACAGTATTTGCCCTTTTTGCACCTTATCACCCACTTCAACGCAGCACGCGCCATCAGAGCCAATATGCTGGCGCATAGGAACAATAAGGTGCGCTGGTAAAGAGGGCACTTGTATCGTCGTTGTATTGGATAGCGACTTTTTATCGTCGGGATGTACGCCACCTGGAAACGAATACAACTTGTTGTTGTTCAGTGTTTCAATAATGGAATCAAAGCTTGGAGATAACACGATTAAGACACCATTTTTATTGGAATGTCACCTTTCGGTGATGAAGAAAAATCCCAGTTCCAGGTGGACGTTGTTTGAACCAATGGAACCATATCAATGCAGTCTACGGGGCAGGGATCAACGCATAAGTCGCAACCGGTACACTCATCGACAATAACGGTGTGCATATGCTTAGCAGCCCCCAAAATAGCGTCTACTGGACAGGCCTGAATGCATTTTGTACATCCAATACATTCGTCTTCGCGAATGAACGCTACCTTTTTTGTATCTTCTTCACCGTGAGCAGCATCAAGGGGCTTAGCTTCAACACCCATTAAATCCGCAAGCTTTTTAATTGTTGATTCACCACCAGGAGGACACTTATTAATATCATCCCCGTTAGCGATGGCTTCAGCATAGGGTTTACATCCTGGGTAGCCGCATTGACCGCATTGCGTTTGAGGCAGAACTTCGTCAATTTGCTCTACAAGTGGGTCGCCTTCAACATGAAAACGAATACTGGCGTAGCCAAGAATCAGGCCAAAGATAACGGCGAGAACACCAATGGTAATAACAGCAAATGAAATAGACATTACACTTTCACCAATCCGCTGAACCCCATAAAGGCGAGGGACATTAAACCTGCTGTTATCATTGCAATGGAGGCTCCTTTAAAAGAAACGGGCACATCTGCGGCCGCAAGGCGCTCTCGCATTGCGGCAAATAAAATGAGTACTAATGAAAAGCCAAGAGCTGCGCCGAACCCATAAATAAGGCTCTGCATAAAGTTGTGCTGTTCCGTTAGGTTGAGTAACGCCACGCCAAGCACTGCGCAGTTAGTGGTGATAAGAGGGAGAAAAATACCCAATAGCCTATAAAGCGTTGGGCTCGTTTTGTGCACTACCATTTCGGTAAATTGAACCACTACTGCAATGACTAAAATAAAGGCAAGGGTGCGAAGATAACTTAGCCCAAGGGGAGCCAATAAATAGGTCTCAACGAGATAGCTTGAAGCAGAGGCTAGTGTAAGCACAAATGTGGTAGCCATAGACATGCCCATAGCGGTTTCGAGCTTGCCTGATACGCCCATAAAAGGACATAAACCTAAAAACTTCACCAATACGAAGTTGTTTACCAATACTGTGCCAATCAATAGCAGTAAAAAATCAGTCATGAAAAACCCAAATGAAATGCCAAAAATAGACCTAAATGAAAGAGGGAGGTCCTTGACAGAATTTATGCGAGCTCAGGTCGCAAATAAATAAGACAAAATAGCAGCACTATTATCGCTTTTTACAACCGGTTTAACAACTTGATTGAATTAGGGTAATTTAATAAATTTTGGATCTAGAGGAGAAAACTGTAAAGAGATATCAAACTAGAAGGGGCTTTTGTAGAACAATGCTTTTAAATGTAGAGATGTGAGCCAATCAAGTGGCTCCCCCTCCCCGACTCGAACGGGGGACCTGCGGATTAACAGTCCGTCGCTCTAACCAACTGAGCTAAGGGGGAATTGACACTTAATTTACTGCTGAAGTTGGCTCCCCCTCCCCGATTCGAACGGGGGACCTGCGGATTAACAGTCCGTCGCTCTAACCAACTGAGCTAAGGGGGACCTGTGCTTCAACGGGGGCGAATATTAAAGACGTACTTAGTTGCTGTCAACAATATATCTAAAATATTTGCACTGACTGCGCAAAAAATAGCTTTTTAGCGTCTTGGTGGTCAAATAGTCGTCAACGGTGCGAAATTAATGATTAATTAGTGAACTAAAACAAGAAAATGCTCTTTATTACGTTTTTTCTGTCACGTGGATAACAAAACTAAAATGGCTTGTTTTTCATATCTCATTACTTGAAATTAGTATAACAAAATAGAATAAAAAAAAGCTTTGATGCTGGTATTGTATACAGTGTTTAATAAAACTGTAACCTGAACCTAAGGATTAAAAGGTTAGTCACTACTTACCTTTATTTGCGTTTGAGCTACACGAAATCCCGCCATCTATGGTCTAGCGTTAGTTATCCACTAAATCTGTGGATAACTATGTTGATAGATTGATTTGGTAATAATTACAGAAACGATCGTTGCACTTTTGATCTCAATATCCAATGACGCGGCTCTTATTATAAACCTTAAAAATCAGCGCCTTATGGCATTGTTAACGATCTTATTGTGAGATCCGATGAGATCATGTGGACAAAATTTAGCTTGTGTGTTAATTCAGCGAATGTCTAAATGCTATGCAGCTAAATTTATGTTTTATCAAGAGTTGTTACATATGAGTAACAAAATTTACGCTCTGATAAACCTTGTGGTTTTGGTGTGAAACGCTTCAAAACCCTGTTTTGCCAACATATCGGGCCGCAATTAGTCATTGGTGATAACAGTTATCATAAAAATAGACTAGCTAAATTATAGTGGTTTACTAACAAAGATTAATTTTGATGGGTAAATATACATTTCGACCGATTCATACGCGAATTGAGCCCGAATCGAGAAAATAACGTTTATAACTAGTGTTCGGCGTTGGCGTGAAAAGCCTGATTGTAAGTATAAATTTAAACGTAAATGTAAATGCAAGTACAAGTGCAAGTGTATCGAGTTCAAGCGCTCGATATTTCAAGCCAGATTTTATTAACTTAACCCCTTTTTTAAACCCTTAGCAGTTTACAGCAGCCGTAAGCCATCTCGTGTTCATCGTGTTGGCGTGGTGTAACGGTGTCTACTATTTTACACTGTCGAGATGATAGTGACATTATTGAAATCATTCAGTGCTGATAGTCGCAGAGCGTGCAATATGACACTGTCAACGTCATAAGAACACTGTAATTCAACCAATAAAACAATGTAATGCAATTAAAAAACAGCGTAATAACTATCATTGTACAAACAATACGTTAATGTGGAATAAGACGTTTACGTACCATTCAACGCTTTACTTAAATGAAGCAGGAGCATAAGTGATAAAAAATCAGTCATCTTCAAAAGCGTCAAATCTTTTAGAGGGAAATATAGCGACCACGTTAAAGCGTATGACTATCCCTATGATTTTAGGCATGGTAATGATGATGAGCTTCGGCTTAATTGATACGTTTTTCGTTAGCTTGCTAGGCACTGAGCAGTTGGCAGCCATTAGCTTCACATTCCCTGTGACCTTCACAGTAATTAGTTTAACAATCGGTCTAGGTATCGGTACCTCCGCAATTATCGGCCGGCTTCAAGGCAGTAAGGAACTAGAACAATCGAAACTTTATGCCACCGGTTCGTTAATGCTGTCGGCAATGCTAGTTGGCATATTAGCCACCATAGGATTCTTTTCTATAACGCCTGTATTTTCCTTATTAAACGCCTCTGAAGGGCTAATGCCCTATATTTCCGATTATATGGGACTATGGTATGTATCAAGCATTTTTCTTGCATTACCTATGGTTGGAAACAGTGTATTGCGTGCTTGCGGGGATACTAAAACACCGAGCATAGTGATGGCTTCTGTTGGCGGTTTGAACGCATTGTTAGACCCCTTGTTTATTTTTGGCTTTGGTCCGGTCCCCGCAATGGGAATACAGGGCGCTGCTTTGGCAACATTTATTGCATGGTTTATTGGCGCTGGTTGGATAATTTACCTATTAGCGGTTCGCCGCAAATTAATGCTGCCCCGTTTGCTGACTCTCGTCGAGTTACGCATCAGCACGAGAGACATTTTGAAGATTGGCTTACCTGCTGCAGGTGCAAATATGCTAACACCAATAGCGGGCGGCATAATGACAGCTATTGTGGCGAGTTACGGTGCAGAGGCGGTTGCCGCGTGGGGGGTGGGCAATCGGATGGAGTCTATTGCCAATATTGTTGTACTAGCCTTATCAATGACGCTGCCCCCTTTTATCAGTCAGAATGTAGGAGCACTCCAAATCGCAAGGGTGAAGCAAGCCTATGCCATTACCTTTAAGTTTGTATTGGTATGGCAACTTTTTATATTTCTAATTATGTGGGCGTTGTCGGGCTGGATAGCACAAGCTTTTGCTCATGAAGCTAAAGTAGGTAATTTAATACAACTGTTTTTGATGATTGTACCGCTTGGATACGGTATGCAGGGAGTCATTGTCCTTACCAACTCATCGTTAAACGCTATGCATCGGCCAATGACCGCTCTTGTTCTCAGTGTCATCCGCTTGTTCGTTTTCTTCGTACCCATAAGTGTTTTAGGAAGTTATTTATACGGTCTACAAGGATTATTCGTCGGCAATGTGATTGCGAATGTGGCGATGGCGGGTTTATCTCTTTTGGTATTTAAAAGAGCCGTAGCACATGCTGTAGCTAAAGAGCGTGCTAGTCCAGTTGACGCCAACCCAGTTAGTCCACAATAAAGGTATTGTAATGAGTAGAGGTTTCGAACTTCATTCGAAATATAAACCCGACGGTGATCAGCCCGCTGCAATAGAGGCGTTAGTCGACGGATTAGAAAGTGGTTTAGCCGGCCAAACGCTGCTTGGTGTGACGGGCTCTGGTAAAACTTTCACCATGGCCAATGTGATTAAGGAAGTGCAGCGTCCTACGCTTATTCTTGCGCACAATAAAACACTGGCAGCTCAGCTCTATGGGGAAATGAAAGACTTTTTCCCCAATAATGCAGTTGAGTATTTCGTGTCTTACTACGATTATTATCAACCCGAAGCCTATGTTCCGAGCACAGACACATTTATTGAAAAAGATGCGTCGATAAACGATCACATAGAACAGATGCGTTTGTCCGCGACAAAAGCGCTTATGGAGCGTCGAGACGTTGTCATTATTGCAAGTGTTTCCGCCATATATGGCCTAGGCGACCCCGAGTCCTACATGAAGATGCTGCTGCATCTTCGCCAGGGCGACACCATGGATCAGCGGGATATACTGCGCAGGCTTGCAGAACTTCAATACAAACGAAATGATTTGGCGTTTGAGCGAGGCACGTTTCGCGTTCGCGGCGATGTTATTGATATTTTTCCTGCTGACTCTGAAAAGCAAGCGGTTCGCGTAGAGTTATTCGACGATGAGATAGATAAGATAAGTTTGTTCGACCCATTAACGGGCGCGGTGGACAAATCAGTTGTGCGGGCCACGGTTTTCCCCAAAACTCATTATGTGACACCCAGAGAGAAAATTCTCAACGCGATTGAGCATATCAAAGTTGAACTGGGCGAGCGCAAAACGCAGTTACAAGAAGCGAATAAGCTTATTGAAGAGCAGAGAATTTCTCAACGTACTCAGTTTGATATTGAAATGATGATGGAGCTAGGGTATTGCTCAGGTATCGAGAACTACTCTCGCTATCTCTCTGGTCGAGCACCCGGCGAACCGCCTCCAACCTTGCTTGACTACTTTCCTGCCGATGGACTCATGTTTATTGATGAATCTCACGTAACCGTTTCTCAGGTTGGCGCCATGTACCGTGGAGACCGTTCTCGTAAGGAAACATTAGTTGAATTTGGCTTTAGGTTGCCGTCGGCCCTTGATAACCGACCGCTGAAATTTGAAGAATTTGAGCAAATTTGCCCGCAAACGATATATGTTTCAGCTACCCCAGGCGATTATGAGCTGAAAAAAACCGAAGGTGACATTGTAGAACAAGTGGTGCGACCTACCGGGCTACTCGATCCTATTATTGAAGTTCGACCGGTGGCTACGCAGGTGGATGATGTGCTATCAGAAATCCACAAGCGTGTTGCATTAGATGAACGGGTGCTTATCACCACGCTAACGAAACGCATGGCTGAAGATTTAAGTGAGTACTTAAATGAGCACGGCGTAAAAGTGCGATATCTTCATTCTGATATCGATACGGTTGAGCGAATAGAAATCATCCGCGATTTACGCCTAGGCAAATTTGATGTGTTGGTGGGGATTAACCTTTTAAGAGAAGGCTTAGACATGCCAGAGGTGTCGTTGGTTGCTATTTTAGATGCAGACAAAGAAGGCTTCTTACGTGCAGAGCGCTCGTTAATTCAAACCATAGGTCGTGCTGCCCGTCATTTAAATGGGCGAGCTATTTTGTATGGAGACAAGATTACGAAGTCTATGCGCAAAGCGATAGATGAAACTGACAGGCGTCGCGAGAAGCAGTTGGCGCACAATAAAGCAAACAACATCACACCAATGCGCTTGAACAAACCAATTACAGATATTATGGACCTTGGTGATGGAGCGCATCCAGCCTCTGGTAAGGTGCGATTGCGTAAGGTTGAAGAGAAGAATAAACAGAAAAAAGCGGCGACGGCGACGGATCTCATGGACCAAATTGCAGAGCTCGAAAAACAGATGTTCGAATATGCCAGAGAATTGGAGTTTGAAAAGGCAGCATCTCTTCGAGATGACGTAGAGGCTTTGAGAAAACAAGTCGTCACTTTATCTTGATAACACCAGCTGACCGCGAGTTTTTCAGCATCAAGCTGAATAACTCGCGAAAGGCGAACAAGTAGCTAAAACGAGCAACGTTGCAACCAAAAGACTCAATTTGTCGTTGTAATGGTCTGTGTTGTTTCATATAGTTAACAAAAGAGTATCAATAACTATACCTAAAACAGGTGCTACTATGTTAAATCGTCTCCAAGAATCGGATATAAAGCTACTGCGCGTTTTTTATGCAGTAGCAAGTTGTAATGGATTTACGGCGGCTGAACCCGTTCTACGAATGCAGCGACCCAATATAAGCGCAGCAATCAAAAAATTAGAGGAACGGCTAGATCTTGTGCTTTGCCACCGAGGGCGGGGCGGGTTTCAAATGACCAAAGAAGGCGAGGTTGTTTTTCAAGAAACCAAACGTATTTTTAATGCATTCGATAACTTTGTCTTTAACCTCAAATCGTTACACGATGATTATTCAGGACACATTACCCTTGTATTAATGGCTGGTTTGCCACTTTCAATGCATTTAGCAGTGAGTAAAGCGGTTAAAAGCACCATGAAAAAGTTTGATGATATTCACGTGAATATTCAAACTCGTCTTTACAACGAAGTAGAACATGTGGCGCTATCAGGTGAGTGTCATCTAGTAGTATCTACCTACGACATGGTGAAACCTGAATCAGTGACTTTCCACCCAGTAGGCTTGAATGTTGAAGGCCGGTTGTATTGCTCTCCTACCCATGTGCTAGCAAAATATCGAGATACTGAGCTTCCTGATAATGTGAATATTGAAGACTATCCCGCTATTGGAATTTCAGGCCTGTCATCAGCGAACTATATTGAAGACGAGTCGAGGCTAGCCATTCAAACATTCTCTGATTCCTTCGACGCTGCAATGTCGGCAATTATGACAGGAGAATACGTTGGTCTTCTACCTGATTATATGGCGAAAGAGCAAGGCGCTGCTTTAGGGTTAGTGCCTATCGCCAACGGCAGCTTGTTTAATTTCAGTCATGAACTGTTTGTAATGAACGGCAAAAACACGCGATTGAACCCAGTGTTACGACACTGCATTAAAGAACTGAGCTACTTTATTGCTGAAAGCCAAAAGTAACCGTATTCTTTCGCGATATAAAAGTACTTGGATACGCGTTCTAGCAATGACTAACTCGGAGCCAAGGAGTGCAAGCCATTAAGAAAGTGAGTCTTTTTTACGGTGTAAAACTGCTGTCTTTCTTTTTTGGTTTGTTCGGCTGCTTTGCTCTTCATCAGTTTCTGACTGTGCCTGTTGTGGTCAGTGCTGCCACAATGGGGCTTGTAGGCAGCTTCCTTCCCACTACCACTCAATTTCGACACCATCCACAGGCTGCCATGTATGCAGGCGCGTTTGCTGGCATGTGCTCTTCTGATGTTATTAACTCTCCTTATGAACTTGTTGTTATTAGCCTCATTGGAGCGGCAATTTACACATTGCTAAAAAATCATTTTATTGGCATTGGGGGAAAGCTAGGTGCAATCGCCTTTGTGTCTGTCGCCAGTGTTGTGCTTTGTACAATGGTGATTAGTAAATGGTGATTAGTAAATGGTGATTAGCAAATGGGTGATTAAATAGTGTTAGTGTTACTCTTTGCTATTTTAGGTGGTGTTATTACCTATAAGCTGTCTATTTTATCTTGGATGAATGCTATTCGAGCAAGCAGTACCTGTACGTTGGTATGTTATCTAGCAATCGCTTATTCAGCAGGCACAGAGACGGCAAATACGTATACCAGCATCTTTTTTGGCGGAAGCTTTGTAGGAATGACATCATCTCATCGCCTTTCAAGTAAAGGGGTCGTGGCGGCGGCGTGTTTATTTGGTGTTATTAGCTCGCTGTTGTTGCCCTTTCTTGAGGGCGTTGGCGGGGCATTAGGTGTTTGCGCTTTCATTTCAGTGTCAGCAGTGCATCTCACGAAAATGGCAGCGACACGCCTATCTATTAAAATGAGAAACCCTTGAAAAATAAAGCAGGGGGGGGCGACTTCGTTCAGCGAGAAGCGCCCAGCTAGAAGCATTCAACTAGAAGCGCTTAGGCCTCTAGTTGAATTCTAAATGCATAGATTAACCTGTTACTATTCATACTCTAACGGATCGGTAGTGTTATTGTCTCTAAAGGCTTCTAGTCTTTCTTCGCAAGCACCGCACTTTCCACAGGCTTTTTCTCGGCCGTTGTAACATGTCCACGTCATGCCGTAATCAAGCCCCATAGTTAACCCATCGGTTAAAATAGCCGTTTTACTTTCATCAATGTAAGGGGTAACAATTTCCACAGGTGTGTAGTTTGCAATACCGCATACATCATTCATTCGATGTACAAACTCTGGTCTGCAATCTGGATAAATTGCATGGTCTCCAGCGTGGGCACCGTAATACACTTCTTTTGCTTCTAGGCTTACTGCGTAACCTACTGCAAGAGAAAGCAAGATCATGTTGCGGTTAGGTACAACAGTCTGCTTCATACTCGGCTCTTCGTAGTGACCTTCAGGAACCTCAATATCAGAGGTCAGTGCAGAGCCACCTACCAGTGAATTAATTGCACTAATATCAACAATCTTATGAGGTACACCTAGTGAATCACATACACTCGCGGCATAATCGAGCTCTTTTTTATGGCGCTGACCATAATTAAAACTAAGGGCATGTACTTTCTTTCCTTCACGCAGTGCTTTATGCAGCACAGTGAAAGAATCCATACCTCCAGAGTAAATAACAACAACGTTTTCTGACATAGATTTTCACGAATTAAGAAATAATGTCAGAATTTTATGTGATCCTTGGTAAAATCCCAACATACAATTGTTAAAGGACGTCAATTTGTCTGTATTAAGCACATTAAACATCAACGAGATGTTCGAAACTATTCAAGGAGAGGGGGCCCACACTGGGATCCCTTCAATATTTGTTCGTCTTCAAGGTTGCCCTGTGGGTTGTCCGTGGTGCGATACAAAGCACACCTGGGAGATTAAAGAAGAACTTATTGTTGCTCCCAGAAATATCATTGACCAAACCGAAGAGTCTGAGACCTACTTTATTGCAGATGATGAGACCATGCTGTCGCTTTTCAAACAAGAAGGTTATGTGGCGACTCATGTTGTTATTACCGGTGGTGAACCCTGTATGTACGACTTGCGGGGGCTGACAACAATGCTGCACAATAACGGTTACACCACGCAAATAGAGACTAGCGGAACCTTTGAAGTACTCTGCGATGAGCGAACCTATGTGACAGTATCGCCCAAAATCAATATGCGTGGCGGTTATGAAGTACTGACAAGCGCATTAGAGCGCGCGAATGAAATAAAGCACCCCATTGCTATGCAGAAGCATATAGACGAGCTTGACGCGCTTCTCTCTACGGTTTCTTCGTTAAAAGGCAAGCAGATTTGTCTACAGCCAATTAGCCAGCAGCCAAGAGCAACACAGCTCGCTGTAGAGACTTGTATTGCAAGAAACTGGCGGCTATCTTTACAAACACACAAGTACATCGGTATTGAATAGACGGTATAGAGTAAAGGAGTGTTGAGTAAAGGCATGTTAAATTTATGGTTTTTGGCTACCTCGGTAGTGGATAGGAACGGCGAAGGGCAGATACACACTTTAGGCTTATTCAAAGTGTTATTACTCACGCTTTTGTTGGTAGGCCTTAATGCGCATGCCGCATTGTGGACAATTACTTACCCTCGTCCCATAGACGATACCGATGAGCGGACCCTATACCCTATTGCGCTGCTCAAATTAGCGCTAGATAAAACCGGCGTTAACTATGAACTGCGGCCCTCAGATAGAATTTTGCTTACAGGCAAAGCCATGCGGCAGCTTCGCGAAAACAGAGAAGTGAGCGTGGTATGGAGTATGACAGACATTCAGCGCGAAAAAGATCTAACCGCCATTAGAATACCCATCGCTAAAGGATTAATTGGGTTACGGGTATTTGCCATTCCAAACCAAAAAAGAGCAAAGTTTGCTGAGGTTGAATCCATAGCCGATATGCGAGCGCTTGTTCCGGTTCAGGGGGAGGATTGGCCTGATACAAAAATACTTCAGGCTAACGGGTTTAATGTATTCACCGTTCCGGAATTTGATAAAGCTTACGACTTCCTTAGCCAGGGAAAAGGGGATTTCTTCCCTCGCTCCGTTATCGAAATTATCCCAGAGTTAGACAAAATAGGCAAAAGCGCTAGCGTGTCACTTGAGCCTTCCCTCGCCATTTATTACCCCACCGCCATGTATTACTTTGTAAGTAACAACAATAAAACTTTGGCGCATTTAATTGAGACTGGACTGCAAAGAGCCATTGAAGATGGTTCTTTTGATGAGCTTTTCCAGTCGACATTTATGCCTATACTCGATGAAATGAATATGGATGAGAGAACGATTTTTAGTATTGAAAACCCACTTTTACCTGACGACACGCCGCTGGCGAATGAGGCGTTGTGGTATAAAGCAACAGCCCGAAAATGAAAAATAATGCACAAAAAACGCGACCAAAGGTCGCGTTTTTTAATACTGTAGAATGCTATCTAAAGAAAAATCTTAAGACTCTCCAGAGTGAACACCTTTCATAGAGCGGCCAGATGGATCAGCATTATTCTTGAAACTTTCATCCCACTCTAATGCTTCTGCGGTGCTACAGGCGATTGACTTACCACCAGGTACACAGCGTGCCGCACTTTCTTGTGGAAAGTAGCCTTCAAAAATAGTGCGGTAGTAATAGCCTTCCTTTGTATCAGGCGTGTTGTAAGGGAAGCGGAACTCAGCTGTTGCAAGCTGTTTGTCGGTCACTTCGCCGTCAACAAATTCGCGAATAGAGTCAATCCATGAGTAGCCTACGCCATCACCAAACTGCTCTTTTTGACGCCACAAGACCTCGGCAGGCAATGTGTCGCCATTATCAAAAGATTTTCGTAATATCCATTTTTCCATTTTTCCATCAAGACACATTTTGTCTTGTGGATTTAAACGCATTGCCACATCAATAAAGTTTTTGTCTAAGAAGGGAACACGTGCTTCTACGCCCCACGCTGACGTTGCCTTATTCGCGCGAGCACAGTCAAACATGTGAAGTCGGTCTAACTTACGTACCGTTTCTTCATGGAATTCTTTTGCGTTTGGCGCTTTGTGGAAATACAGATAGCCACCAAAAATTTCATCAGCACCTTCACCAGATAACACCATTTTGATACCCATGGCTTTAATCTTACGAGTCATAAGATACATAGGCGTGGCAGCGCGAATGGTCGTGGTGTCGTACGTCTCAAGGTGAAAGATTACGTCACGAATAGCGTCCAAACCTTCCTGAATGGTGAAGTGAATCTCGTGATGCACAGTGCCAATCATATCAGCAACTTTCTTCGCTGCCTTTAAGTCTGGCGCACCTTCAAGGCCAACAGCAAAACTGTGAAGCCTCGGCCACCACGCGTCGGTTTTGTCTTCATCTTCTACGCGTTTCGCAACATATTGTGCGGCAACGGCAGACACTAATGAAGAGTCTAAACCACCTGATAATAGCACCGCATAAGGCACATCTGACATCATGTGTGACTTAACTGCTTTTTCAAAGGCAACGCGCAACTCGTCTAAATCTGTACTATTGTCTTTAACGTTTTCATAGTCCATCCAGTCGCGCTTGTAATATTTAGTTAGTTTGCCTTCTTTACTCCACATATAGTGGCCTGGAGGAAATTCACTGATGGTTTTACATACACTCGCCAGCGCCTTCATTTCAGATGATACATAAAAATTGCCGTGCTCGTCGTAACCTGTATACAGCGGGATGATACCAATATGGTCCCGTGCAATTAGGTATGCATCTTGTTCTTCATCATAAAGAATAAAGGCAAACATACCTTCTAGCTCATCAATGAACTCGATGCCTTTTTGTTGAAATAATGGCAGGATAACTTCGCAATCCGAGCGAGTTTTAAACGGGTACGGCTCGTCTAAATCTGCGGCTAATTGCTTGTGATTATAAATTTCGCCATTGACTGCAAGAATGTGTTTGCCATTCTGGCTGATAAGAGGTTGAGCACCTGTGTCTACATCGACGATAGCTAATCGTTCATGACAAAGAATGGTATTGTCATTATTCCAGATACCCGACCAGTCAGGGCCGCGGTGGCGCAATAATTTAGATAAGTCGAGGGCTTGGGTTCTGAGTTCAGACACGTCGGTTTTGATATCAAGGATACCGAAAATACCACACATAAAACGGGTTCTCTCTGTTCGCTGGTTTAAAAAATGGGTTATTTCTGTCGGGCACTCGTTGAAGAGCAGCGAAGGATTATTATTTTTGATTTGTCTGATTCGCGTGTCTTGAATGTGCCAGTCTGACAGGAAATTGCAAGTACATTATGATGATAAAATGGAATTTATTAGGTCTTTTCAGCGAAGTTTCAACGATAAACGCAAAAGTGTCCTATTTTGCACAAAAAAGCACCTCTTAAGGTGTGCGCTGAGTTTTTAACATTTTCTGATAACACAGTGATGAAGGAATGGGTTAAAAAACGGAATCAAGAACTGCAGCTAAATAAACGTGGATAACACAGTGCCCCAGAGAATTGGGGCACTTAACATTTATTCCGGCTTATCTACATTCATATAGGCTAATGTAATCTAGAAAAGCCTCCGTCAAGGTTGTTTCGTCAAAGTGATGAAACTGCGGAGATTGCTCTTTAGTACTGGCGCTGAAATTCACTGCCCTCATACCACTTTGGCCACATGGGGGCATTTGCTACATTCACACCTACATCGAACAACATTTGTGTGTCTTGAACAATACCACCCATATCCCAGCTTTCACGATACTCGTCACACACTTGGTGATAGCAGCCGGTAACAATCACATTCATGCGTTTGCGGTACTTTGCTGTTTCTTCATCTGCAGGTTCGTTGCCGCCTTCGGCATATAGCGCCGGTACACCTTGTTTAGCAAAGCTGAAATGATCCGAGCGATAGTAATATCCCGCTTCAGGTTTATCTTCTTGGGTTAATACTCGTCCTTGTTTATTTGCAGCCTTTTTTAGATAGGTTTCAAGCTCTGATTTACCCATGCCTACAACGGCAACATTGTTGGTTTTACCCAATATGTTCATGGCATCCATATTTATGTTTGCCACTGTCTTTTCCAGCGGAATAACTGGGTTTGCAGCATAATATTTACTGCCTAGTAAGCCTTGCTCTTCTGCAGTAACCACTAAAAACGAAACTGAGCGCTTAGGTTTTGGCGTTAGTGATGAATACGCCTTAGCCATCGCTATCATCGCTGCTGTGCCGGTGGCATTGTCGTGGGCGCCGTTGTAAATTTGATCGCCTTCTTTACTTTCATCTTTGCCAAGATGATCCCAATGGGCGGTGTAAATAATGTGATCATCAGCAAATGCAGAGCCCGGTAATGTGGCTATGACATTATTACTTTCTGATTTTTTGAACGTGTTTTTAACAGTGACCGACGCGGTAATATCCATTGCCTTGTTGTAAGGACCTGACATTGCCTTTGCTTTTTCAGCATCAAAGTCCAATCCAGCATCGCTAAATACTTGTTTAGCAGCATCTAGAGTCAGCCAGCCCTCTACAGCAACGCGACTAGCGCCCTTGTCTTCACTAACTAGACCATACTGCGGGCCGCTCCAGCTGTTGGCAACTACCGACCATCCATAAGATGCGGGAGCCGATTCGTGTACGATTATGGCTCCGGTCGCGCCTTGGCGACTGGCTTCTTCGTACTTATAGCTCCAACGACCGTAATAGGTCATTGTGGTTCCCTGAAACTTGCCACTCTTGGGGTTCTCAAAACCAGGGTCGTTAATGAGAATAACCACCGTTTTCCCTTCAACGTCTAAACCTTCGTAGTCATTCCATTTATATTCTGGTGCGTTAACACCATAGCCTACGAACACTAATTCAGAATCGTTCAGCGAGACCGAAGCCTGTTCACGCTTTGATGATGCCACCATGTCTTCTTTATAAGCGAAGTTGTTGTCACCGATAGTCATTGTCATATCAGGATTTGCAGTGATTTCCATTAGCGCAACTTTCTGCAAATAGCTATCGCCATTTCCAGGTTCAAGACCTGCTTCTTTAAATTGGCTAACAAGGTAGTCAATGGTTTTCTTCTCACCTTCTGTCGTGGGTAGGCGACCTTCAAACTCATCAGATGAGAGTATTTTTAACGGCTCTCGGATATCTGCATCGGAAATACTGTTGTATACCGATTCGAAGTTTGTTGCTTCTTGTGCTGTGGCTAACGTATCAGAGTCGCTAACCTTCGTTTCACTGTCGTTAGAAGGAGTACATGCACTTACGCTTAATAGCGTAGGAACAAGTAAGGGCAAGAATATTTTTTTCATTATTAGTCTCTATTAACCATCTTAGTTTGCTCTACAATAGACCCCAGTATAGAGAAATCCACAAAACGAACCAATAGGTGTTATGCAATCAACAGATATTCCTTTTAGTAAAACGTATTTATCTCAATGTGCCTCGTTAAGTGTTACTCGCCTTTTGACAGAAATGAACGTGATAGACCTCAATGAGTTTCCTTCGGCGGCGCAGCTAAATGCATTAGCGCAATACTTTCATTCCAATTGGCAGGGGCCTTACTTTGTAGCGCAAAGCGAGTTTGGGGAGAATGAAACGCGATATTACGAAACTATTATTGGCGAAGATAACCGTGTCCCTACACGGGAGAGCAATTGGCATGACTTGTTCAACGCACTTATCTGGATACAGTTTCCTAAAACCAAAGGCCTGCTGAATACGTTGCATGTGAATGATATCAATGAGTTTGGAATTAGCCCTCGTACAGCAAGACGCAATCGAATTACTCATTTCGATGAATGTGGCGTAGTACTGGCAGTGGAAACCCCTAAAGACAATGACACAGCCGATTTAGAAGCGTTCTTAACGTCACTAGCAGCGCACAACTGGCATGAAGTGTTTATAAAAAAGCGCAACACGTGGGCAGGGGATGTCACGGCCTTTATTTTTGGCCACGCCAATTTAGAAATGATGCTAAATCCTTTTATTGGATTAACAGGCAAGTGGCTGGCGGTTGCAGTTCCTGAGGGTTTTAGTCAGCTGAGTCAGTGGCAGCAACGAAGTGAGCTGGATAATGCCATGGTTAAGCGAATAGCCCAATTAAATGACTTTAAGCAAGCACCTATATTAAAACCTATACCTTTACTTGGCGTACCGGGGTGGCATCAGCCGCAGCCTGACAGTTTTTACGATAATGAAGAGTATTTTAGGCCGGCTAGAAAGGGGGCTAAACAAACAGTACAGCTGCCGCTATGGAAGCACAGCGAGCGCTGAGGTTCCATAGCAATAGCTTACTGGTCGGCATATTCTCGAACAAGTCGATGAGAAAACGACAGGGCCAGTAATTATCGGCCCTCATGTGCAGATTAAAATGCAAGGATAGCAACAAGCCATATAGAATAAATCACGAGGTATGGAGCGGTGGCTACAATGGCGGCTTTTTGTCTAGAAAACGATGTCCATTGAGCAATACCGACCATCGCAAGATAAATTCCCCAAAACAGCTCTAATCTAAGAGCTTGAGCAAAGGCATACCACTGTGAATCCATAGGAATACTCAGTATAAAGCTAAGAGAAGTAGGAGCGAGTGTCGCTGGAGAAATCTGATGATCGTTTGCGAAAAGCAATAGTGCAACGCCAATCAAACCCGTTACAACGTATGGCATCGCCACCCACCATGAAAATCCATACCAGTCAGTAAAGCCAAAAACGTGGCTATCGTCTGAACGAGTGGCAAGATTAAGGTATAAAGCATAAATAGCATTAACGATGGTAAGTACAAAAAATGCCCCAACCATTTGTGACCACATTAGGCTTGTTCTTGTGAAAAAAGCACGCATTTGATCTTCTTCAGCAGGGCTCATATCGCCTTGGGCGGCAATATTTAAATTTGCAAACCATTCAATATCGACAAAATTCACATATAGGTACTGAAGTACTAAGGTAACGCCCATCACCATAAAGAAAGGCATCCAGCTCCAGTTGTTATTCTCGCCAACGGCTTTGAAGACCCCATTGGGTTTGAAAAATATATCGTTACACGCTTGAAACGGATTTGACACTGTGTGCATTCTAACTCCCTGAAAAAGTTTAGTTATTTTTATAGATAAGTAGGTCTAACAATCACTCTAAAAGTTTACAGAAAATCAATTAGATGGGCATAGATTACTGAGTTGATGAATTTAAGTACAGGAAAATGGGCACAAATTAGGTGATTATTTGTAAGTAATTATTAGGTATATAAGCACTACGTCGACGTTATTGTTTACCTATACATCGATAAACAACAAAAAAGGAAGCACTCGCTTCCTTTTCATTGAGTCGAACATATAAACGTACTGTCAACCTAACTTTTTATCGTATTTTGCATAAGCCTTTTCATCACAATCAAAGATAGGTGATATTCAGCAGGAACAACACAATGGCGCTATAAACTACTGATATGGGTAAACCAATCTTTATAAAATGAGAAAAACGGTAGTTCGCGGCATTGTAAACTAACAGATTAGTTTGATAGCCGAAGGGGGATATAAAGCTCGCACTTGCTGCAAAGGCAACGGCTAAGGCAAAGGGCATAAGTGGTGCCCCTATAATCTCAACCAGCCCATAAGCAAATGGAAACATTAACGCTGCCGCCGCATTGTTAGTAACAAACTCGGTGAGTAAAAGCGTGATGAAATAAATAGCGATTAACGCAACAAACCAGTCGGTATTTGATAACACCGGCAAGAGCGCTTCTGTAGTCACCGCAATAACACCAGAGGTTTCTAGTGCGGTAGCCAAACTCAATGCTCCCACTATCACAACAATCAAGTTAAGAGGGAGATTGCGTTTCATTTCACCATTAGACGTTACTTTCATAAACACTAAAACAGCGGCTAAAAATAAGAGACCAATAGCCAAGTGAATAACATTTGATGCAGCAAGGGCAACGGTAGTTAAAAAGCCGCCCAGAGTTATCCACTCTTGTTTATTGGTTAGCGGTCGGGCTATCTTCTGCTCTGAAAGTATGAAAAAGTTTTTGCTTAGGTTCTGTCGAGTCGCAAAATCAGCGCCGGTAGCGAGCAGTAAAAAATCACCAGATTTTAATTTTATTTCCCCAAGCTTTCCTGATAGCTGTTCGCCGTCTCTGCGTATAGCCACAACTGCCGCATCGAATAACGCTCTAAAGCCCAACTCTTTAATAGTTTGGCCAATAATTTGAGCGCGATTAGATACAACCACTTCGGTGAGGCTTTCCCGTAAAACACCGTCTGTTTCAGCGAACATACTTAACCCTTTAATATGGCTTAGGTTGTCTAGCTTTTGCACATTTCCGGAAAATATAAGCTTGTCGCTTTCGAGAATAACCAGATCAGGACCAACTGGTGATATCAGGTTTTTATCTCGAACAATTTCAACTAAGAACAATTCAGGTAAATTTCTAAGGTGGTTTTGCTCAACGGTTTTGCCAATGAGCTCTGAACCCGCTTCTACCTCGGCCTCGACCATGTATTCAAAGTAGTTGCTGTCTTTGTTACTGATATTCGGCAAAAGCGGCAGTAATACAAACATAAGTAAGCCACAGCTTAATCCTGCCACTGTGCCATACAAGGTAAAGTCAAAGAAGTTGAAACCAGGGTGCCCGTGCTCTTGCAAAAAGCTGTCTACTATTAAGTTAGTAGAAGTACCTATAAGGGTAACCGTTCCACCTAAAATCGCGGCATAAGACAACGGGATGAGTAATCTTGAAGCAGGGTGATGTTGGTTTTGCTTTATCGGACCAATGAGACTGGCCACAATAGCCGTGTTATTTAACAGTGCTGATGAAATAAAGGTGAGCGAAAATAATCGCCAGTACGAGCGGGTGAAGTCAGCCGTAACGAGCTTTCTACCCAACCGTTTAATGAGTGCAGTTTTATCGATGGCACTACTGACCAAAAGTAACAAAACAAGGGTGATTAAGCCCTTGTTTGTTAAATTCGATAGAATGTCGTCTAGCGATAATTGCTGCGTAACCAGTAAGCCTAACACCGCACCTGAAAATACGGTGGCAGGGCGCTGATTGGTAAAAATCAGCGCTAAAATCGTACTGGCAAAAATGGCCAGTACGATGAACTGGGTAACATCCATATATGTCCAGTCCTGCTTATAGCTTGGAAATATCCACAGCGTTCCAATGAGGGAAGTGCTTGCGCACTAGTTCATTGAATTCTAATTCAAACTCAGAGAAGTTTGGAGAAGTGTGCTGTGCATCACCTGAAATGGCATCAATTACCATACCCGCGCCTACGGTGCCATTTGTGAGACGATCAATAACGATAAACGACCCGGTTGGGCGGTTGCGTTTGTAAGGGTCACAGGCAATAGGCTGGGTAAATTTAACGTCAACCACACCAATCTCATTGAGGTTAAGGTGCATTGCGTCAGTTTCTTCCAGCGTGTTCACATCAATTTGATTATCGATATGCGCTACAACACCAGGCGTTGACTTGGTTGCAAACTTAAACAAGTACTGCTTGTTGGGCATTAGCGGTTCTTCTGACATCCACACAAGGTGTGTCTTAAACTGTGTAGACAGTAAAGGCAGATTATCTGACTTTACAATCATGTCTCCACGAGAGATATCGATTTCGTCTTCAAGGGTTAGCGTAACGGCTTGTGGAACGTAAGCCTTTTCTTGGTCGCCTTCGAAGGTAACCACTTGCTTCACTTTTGACGTTTTACCTGAAGGCAATGCGGTAATTTCGTCACCGGGTGCTACCTGGCCTGAAACCACTGTGCCGGCAAATCCGCGGAAGTCTAGGTTAGGGCGGTTGACATACTGAACCGGGAACCTGAAATCATCGTGATTATCATCTTCACCAATTTCGATATTTTCCAACATTTCCATCAGCGGAATACCGTCAAACCACGGTGTGTTTTCACTGATACTCACTACGTTGTCGCCTTCAAGCGCCGATAAGGGTACAAATTGAATATCAGGGATATCAAGCTGTTCGGCAAACTTAAGGTAATCTGCCTGAATTTGCTCGTAGACTTCTTGTGAGTATTCCATCAAGTCCATTTTGTTAATAGCAACAATAACGTGCTTGATACCTAATAAAGACACTAGGAAAGAATGGCGTTTAGTTTGTACTTTTACACCACCGCGAGCATCGACAAGAATGATGGCAAGATCACAAGTAGACGCACCGGTAACCATGTTGCGGGTATATTGTTCGTGTCCTGGTGTATCTGCGATGATGAACTTACGCTTGTCTGTAGAGAAGTAGCGGTATGCTACGTCGATAGTAATACCCTGTTCACGTTCAGACTGCAGACCGTCTACTAATAATGCAAGGTCTACTTTTTCGCCTGTAGTCCCAGACTTTTTACTGTCTTTAGTAATCGCTGCTAGTTGATCTTCATAAATCATTTTTGAGTCGTGAAGAAGGCGACCAATCAGTGTACTTTTACCGTCATCTACGCTTCCGCAAGTTAGGAAACGTAGCATGTCTTTCTCTTCATGTTGTTCTAGGTAAGACAGGATGTCTTGTCTCAATAATTCGTTTTCGTTGTTCATGTTATGCGCTCACAAGGAAAAAGGGGTTTAATACAGATTCTTTCTGATTGTAGGTAAGGTCTTCTGCATTGAAATCTAGAGGGTTTGCAGGATCGAGAACGGTCACTTTCGCGCCTGCTGCAATCGCCACGGCATGTGCTGCTCCTGTATCCCATTCTGAGGTCGGGCCTAAACGTGGATAAAGATGCGCTTCACCCTCAGCCACTAAACAGAGTTTCAATGAGCTACCCATGGCAACTAACTCAGTTTCACCAATAAGTTGGTCTAACAGATTCTGAATTTCAGGGCTTTGATGAGAGCGGCTTCCAACGATTTTCCAAACGTCGTTTCCACTGTGCTTTGTCGCCGAAATAGGTGCAAACTCACCATTTATTTCAGTCCAAGCACCTTCACCTACAATACCTACGTAGCTTTTATTTAATGCAGGTGCGTAAACAATACCCATGGTTGGTTTACCATCTTCAATCAGGGCGATGTTTACCGTAAATTCACCATTTTTCTTGATGAACTCTTTTGTGCCGTCAAGAGGGTCAACCAGCCAATATGACTGCCATTGCTTACGCTCGTCCCAAGAGATATCAGCCGATTCTTCAGAAAGAATAGGTAAGTCTGATTCTGCGGTAAGTGCATCAACAATCACGTTATGAGCGGCTAAGTCAGCTTCCGTTAGGGGGCTGGTGTCTTGCTTTTCATAAATGGCAAAATCATTTTCATAAATCGCCATTATTTTATCGCCTGCCTCTTTGGCAATGCGCAGCACAGTTTGTGCTAAAGAATTAATTGGCAGTGTCATTTACACTAATCCTTTTTCGTGAAGCAAAGTGTATAACCGCTCAGCGGTTTGCTCTGCAGGTTCATCCTGATACGTTAGGTGTACTTCCGGCGACTCAGGTGCTTCGTAGGTAGAGTCGATGCCGGTGAAATCTTTGATTTCTCCGCTGCGGGCTTTCTTGTACAAGCCTTTAGGGTCGCGCTGCTCGCAAATCTCAAGGGGAGTATCAACGAACACTTCTACAAATTCTGTACCTTCAAGCAAACTGCGGCAGTAGTCACGGTCTGCTTTAAATGGAGAAATGAAAGCTGTCAGCACAATGGTGCCCGAGTCTACAAATAACTTGGCCACTTCACTGATGCGGCGAATATTTTCAACTCTGTCTTTATCGCTAAAGCCTAAATCGCCACATAATCCATGGCGCACGTTATCGCCATCAAGCAAATAGGTATGCTTTTGCTTTTCGTGGAGCTTTTTCTCAAGCAAATTAGCCAGGGTAGATTTGCCAGAGCCACTTAGCCCCGTTAACCAAAAAACACGAGGACGCTGATTCAACTTTTCAGAGCGTGTAACTTTATTCACTTCATGTTTATGCCAAACAACATTGTCGGTGGCCATTAGAAGTACCCTTCCATCTTTTTCTTCTCCATAGACCCGGAGCTATCGTGATCAATAACTCGACCCTGTCGCTCTGAGGTTTTGGTCAGCAGCATTTCTTGAATAACTTCAGGTAAGGTTGCCGCCGTCGACTCAACAGCACCGGTCAATGGATAACAGCCTAAAGTACGGAAGCGAACAGAACGCATTTCTGGTACTTCGCCTTCTTCTAACGGCATGCGATCGTCATCTACCATGATTAGTACGCCGTCACGCTCTACTACAGGACGCGGCTTAGACAGATATAGCTGTGGGATATCGATGTTTTCAAGGTAGATATATTGCCAGATATCTAGCTCTGTCCAGTTAGACATTGGAAATACACGAATACTCTCGCCTTTGTTTACCTGTGAATTATAGATGTTCCACAATTCTGGGCGTTGGTTCTTTGGATCCCAGCGATGGTTGCTGTCGCGGAATGAGTAAACACGCTCTTTTGCACGAGACTTCTCTTCGTCGCGACGGGCTCCACCAAACGCTGCATCAAATTGATACTTGTTGAGTGCCTGTTTAAGAGACTGAGTTTTCATGATGTCAGTGTGTTTAGCTGAACCGTGTGAAAACGGACCTACGCCATTCTCTACACCTTCTTCATTAATATGTACTAGTAAATCGAAGCCGTGCTTTTCGGCTTGCTCATCACGAAATTTAATCATTTCTTGAAACTTCCACGTTGTGTCAACGTGAAGAAGTGGGAATGGAATTTTACCAGGTGCAAAAGCTTTACGTGCTAAATGAAGCAGTACCGAAGAGTCTTTTCCTACCGAGTAAAGCATTACTGGGTTGTCAAACTCAGCAGCAACTTCTCGGAAAATTTGGATACTCTCGGCTTCGAGTTGTTTCAGATGCGTTATAGACGGGATACTTGCAGTCATTTTGAAGTCCGATTTATGTTATATAAAAAAAAGTTATATGCGGGTTGTTTTTCTGCATAGAAAGATAACATATTTAATTTTAAAAGTAGTATGCCATTTTGCTATTTAAAATAGCTTTCTTATGCCGTATAAAATAATTGCTATACAATTTAGGCATAAGCGCTATTTTCGCTTTCCAGAAAGTAAAAAAGCCCCAAACTGTTTTTGCAGTTTGAGGCTTTTTAAAAGTCAGAGCATTATCGATTATCTTGCATTGAACTGCTTTTGGAATTCATCGAATGTCTCGGTTACACCTTCACGGGGCTTACCTGATTTGCTGAGTATCATTATGGTTAAGCTTGAAAGCACAAACCCAGGCACAATCTCGTACATCCAAGCACCTAAAGCCTGACCATTAATGGTGACAGGAAGATAAATCCACAGTAACACCGTTACCGCACCTACAATCATGCCGCCTAGGGCTGCCCGACGAGTCATTTTACGCTTAAACAGACTAAACAGTACTAGCGGGCCAAATGCTGCGCCAAATCCAGCCCACGCATTACTCACCAATGTCAGAATGGTGCTGTCTCTGTCGTAGGCTAAGAATATTGACACTAATGCGACCGCAACTACGCTAAGGCGACCAGCAACCACTAACTCTTTATCAGAGGCATCTTTGCGTAAAAAGGCTTGATAGAAATCGCTAGTTAATGAGCTAGACGTTACCAGCAGTTGTGATGAAATTGTACTCATGATCGCCGCTAGAATAGCCGCAAGTAAAAAGCCACCAATTAACGGGTGGAAGAGAATTTGTGAAAGATAAATGAAGACAGTTTCAGGATCAATCTCGTTACCATTGCCTGTGACATAGGCTAACCCAAACAAACCTGTCATTAATGCGCCGATGATAGACACTATCATCCAACTCATGCCAATGTTTCGAGCCGCTGGAATATCTTTTACAGAGCGTATGGCCATAAAACGTACAATAATATGAGGCTGTCCGAAATAACCTAACCCCCAAGACATCAGAGAAACGATACCGATAAAGGTAATCGTTTGATTAGTAGAGGCGTCCATAAAGGCATCAAAAAGGGCAGGGTTAATGTTATCTAATGCGTCGATAGATGCGCCGATACCGCCTAATTCACTGATGACCACAGCTGGCACCATGATGAGCGAGACAAACATGATACAGCCTTGCACAAAATCGGTCATGCTAACCGCCATAAACCCGCCTACCAGTGTGTAGGCAACGACTACGCCGGCGGTGACATACAAGCCAGTTTCATAGCTCAGTCCAAAGGAGGTCTCAAATAATTTTCCGCCGGCTACAACGCCAGAAGAGGTATATAATGTAAAGAAAACAACAATTACTACAGATGCAATAACCCTAAGAAGACGAGAGTTATCAGCGAAGCGATTTTCAAAATAATCTGGAATAGTAATAGAGTTATTTGCAACTTCGGTGTAAATACGCAGTCGAGGGGCGACGAGTAAGTAGTTAGCAAGTGCGCCAAGGGTTAAACCGACCGCTATCCAGCCAGCAGAAAGTCCTGAGACATACATTGCACCAGGAAGACCCATAAGCATCCAGCCACTCATGTCAGATGCACCAGCAGATAAAGCGGTTACCGCGGGACCCAACTGTCGACCACCAAGCATGTACCCTTCAACGTTGGTATCCGTCTGCCGGTAGGCAAATAGACCAATACCCAACATTACAACAAAATACAAACCCAACGAAATAATCGTACCCGTAGCCATATATGTTCCCTTTGAATTTTTTCTCCATGCTATCACCAATATCTAGGAGTCTCCACGTAAGTAGGCTCTCACCGGTTACTTTGTGAACAGTGGGTTTTAGATTGAAGGGTTTATTATGTAAGCTTCCTCCTTATTTTTTGCCAAATAGACAGGGCTGGAAAACGGACAGAAGCTAGGCCAGTGAGCTAGAACTAATAAGCTAAAGACAATAAGCCATAGATAGTCACGCTTTAGGCATGGGCGAGGGTGGTTGATTCAACCCGTGAGCGACCGCTGTTTTTAGCTTTATACAAAAGGTCGTCGCATGTTTTAATCACAGACTCTGGGTTTACCGACCCATTCAGCGCCACTACACCACTTGAAAACGAAACGGTAAACGCCTTGTCTGTATGCTTCCAATGGGCGACACGAGAAAACGCGTAATTTAACTCATCGAGTACGCTTTTCACTTCTTGCTCGCTGGAGTTCTCAAAGTAGATTAAAAACTCTTCGCCACCATAGCGGCAAAGCAAATCGGATTTGCGGATACGCTTACGAATGGTTTGGCTAAAGGTATTTAATACTTCATCACCTACGGCATGACCGTATTTGTCATTGATGCGCTTGAAATGGTCGATATCAATAAGGGCGATACACGACGCGGGGTGTTTCTTTAGCAAGGATTTTAATTGTCTTAGCATGGCACGGCGAGTTAAGGCGCCAGTGAGTGAATCGGTATCTGCTTTGGTGTCGCTTTTCCTTTTCGCTATCCATAGCCATGTAGTCAAAATTGAACAAATAATGGTTATAAGGGCGAAAACCGCAGTGCGTAAATTCTCTGTTTCGCCAGCAAGTCCCGAGGTCTCGCGTTGTAAACTTTCAAGTTCTTTTTGCCTATACTCAGCAAGCTCAACGTCTCGTGAGAGCATGCTTAATTTGGCGTTGTCATTGAGCTGGAAGCGCTCTGTGTGGTAATTCGCTAGCGCAGAACTGTACTTATCTTGGTTTACAAACGCTTTTTCACTGTCGCCTCTCACTGCATATATATGCTTTAGCGCTTGAAATTTTCCTAGTATTGCAGCCTTCTTATACGGTACAGCGTTCAACTTTTTTTCAAATGCCTTCTCGTATTCGCGAATGGCAGCGTCAAATTGAGAATCACTTCCGCTAACCGCAATGTACATAGCATTAGCTATAGGCTTTGCGTCAATAAGGTAAGCAGGCATATCAATAGAGGCTCTCAAAATCCTATTGGCTAATTCTTTTATCTTTAGTGTGTCACCCTCAACTAGACGAGAGCTGTAGACACTCATAAGCAATAAATCTACATAAATACTTTTGAAATCTTGTACAGGGGGCATGTATTTTTTTGCGTCTTCAATTAAGGCTAAAGCATCTTCAAAATGCCGAAGTCGGTTGAGCGCTGTAATTGCTAACAAAAAATCAACAGTGTCCAACGCACTATGCTGGTTTTTTAGGGCAATAAATTGTTTGGCGTGCTCAACAGCCTTGCTAGGTAAATTTAAATCGAGATAGCTTTCTGAAAGTAATCTATGTGCATCATAAAGGTTGAATTCTTTTTCAAGTTTATTGCTATTTTTAGGAACGGCGAGAAAGGGGATTGCATATTCCATTTCGTTGATGGAACGTATGGGAGATGACGCAGAATACTCTGCGGCTAACCACATACTTGCTATCGCGACCGCTCGCTTATCGCCTGACTGAAGTATTTCTTGTTTGAGGTTGTAGAGTAACGGAATAGTTGTACTTAAACGTTTGAGCGAGCCTTTGTAATCGCTCACCCCTTTTATGTAAAAATAATAAGCTTTTAAGTACACATAAGTTCTTATATCTATCGATTTTAACTCAAGCCAATGTCTTTCTAATAGCGGCCGTTTAACTGTAATGGGGACTTGAGGGGAACCTTGGTGTTCTACATTTGATAGTGCCATGATATGACGAAATACAACGGCTATCTCCGAATCATCAGACTGGATACCGTTTTCTTCTAGTCGTTTAGCAATGTCTTCATTAGTAAGTTCAGAAGTATAGTTCCACTCATAAAGAACGGCATGCGCGAGATTTGCATAAGCATCTACCTGATTTTTCGTGCTGACATCATTGCTAGAAGCTAGGGACGGGAACGTTATAAAAAGCATGAGGAGGCACTTAAGGGCTAGCTTATTTGCACAATGGCATAATGACGTAACTGCTGTGCCTTTAATGCTATCAGCGCGTTTTTTTGATCTACGACTCACTTACTGCTCTTAACTCTATACTGCTTAGGACGAATTGAACTTGTCTCAATAGGTAATTTTGCGCGCTTGCTTAGCTACTACTTGTAGCCTATATGCGACACTATTGTACTAGTTTAAAGTATAGAGTTTACAGCGCTTAGTTGCACCTTAAATTTTTAAAATGAACATAAGGCTATGTTTGCTACCAAGTCGACGACGTTGGCAGCAAACTAGCGTAAGTAGATAGAAAAGCTATAAGCGGTTGAAAAGCTATATACTTTTTTGTTTGCTTAAGCAGAAAACTGAATTCTATTGGCCACCGCGTCTTTCATAGTAGATAGGTCGCTGCCTTTGTTGCCCACAACGATTATATTGGCCTGCTGCATTTTGAAGCTCTCGCCGTGAAAGGAGTCATCTTCAAATTCGCTGGGTACTTTCACATTGTCACGACTTGGTACCACAAAAACTGACATTTTCCCCTGCGGTGTATCGACAATAAGATGCAGGCTTTGTACGGTGCTGAGGTGGCAGTAGTTGGCAACCTCGACACCATCAATCATGGTGTCGAAGCTAGCGCCAAAGCTCGCCAGTTTCGCGTTTACCATATTTAAATCAACGGGTAATAAGGAGTGAGATTCCTCTACATCAACATATTGCATATGAGCCAGCGCATGGTCGCCCAAACTAATTGACTGCTGCTGAAGCATAGTGAAACTGATCCCCACAGCAAATGCGACAGATGCGGCAATCGCCACATACCAGCGGCTTCTTTTCTTATATCGGCTAAATTCATCGGCCGATTGCTGCCAAATAAGTTTACTCGCTAAATCTTCTGGTACATCAACTTTAAGAGTTTGCTTAAGCTTATTGTCTAATGCTTTTTGCTCCTGCCAAAAAGCGCGCTTTTTCTCATCTGCATTTGCAGCAGCGACTAAATCGCTGTCAGTTGTATTAGGATTAGCGTAAATTCTACGTCTAAATTCTAATTCATCCATTAGCTTGACCTCTATGTTGATTCTGTTTCTCCAGCGCCTCTTTTAACTGATTTCGAGCCCGAAAAAGCCGTGTCATTACTGTGTTTTTGTTTAGATCTAATTGAGTCGCTATTTCTTCACCGCTAAAACCAAATAACAGCTGCAGAATAAGCGGCTCTCTATATTCAATGCTTAAGGTACCGAGTAACCTATGCAGTTCTCTTTCTTTAATATCGCCTTCAGCTTGCTGAGTGTCGTCGTGAATGAAAACATCATCGATATCTACGAGCTCTAACTGTTTTCGTTCGAAGCGGCGGGCATTTTCACGGCGCAATATAGTGATCAACCATCCTTTGGCTGCTTTTTCGTCGTTTAAGGCGTCGAGAGAACGCCATGCCCGTAGGAATGTTTCTTGAACAATGTCTTCCGCCACACTTCTGTCTTTTACTAACCAGTAGGCATAACGAAAAATATCGGCGTGAAATGCTTTCACTAGGGCTTCATATCTTTGATGCTTTGCTTTCATACTCGATAAGACCCGAGTGTTATCGATTTTATTTCGAGCAAACATAAAATAAATTCCAAAAAGGGTTAATTTTTTAACGTCTCACACCAAATACCGACTCAAAGAAACCTAAAAGGCATCTTTTGAGCAAAAAAAAGCGCCATGCTTTTAAGCGACGGCGCTTCTTGGAACTCTATTTGGAAAATACAGAACGTTTACATAGCGCTTTGGGTTGCTATCCAGCTATCGATGTTTTCCTCAAGCATCGAAAGCGGGACCGGTCCATACTTTAATACTTCATCATGAAAACCTTTCCAATCGAAGTCGTCGCCGAGCTCGTTCATCGCTTTCTCGCGCAACTCCATAATTTTCAATTTTCCAATCATGTACGCTGTGGCCTGCCCAGGCATAGCAATATAGCGTTCAATAGCCTTTTGTGCATCATATTCTGGGTTCGGCGTATTTTCTACCAAGTAATCGACGGCTTTTTCGCGAGACCATTTTTTGGCATGGATACCGGTGTCTACAACGAGACGACAAGCACGCCATAGCTCCATGGCTAACCTACCAAAGTCAGAATAGGGATCTTCATAAAACCCCATATCTTTAGCAAGCTCCTCAGTGTAAAGCCCCCAGCCCTCCGTATAAGCGGTAAAGCTTAAGAATTTTTGGAACTGCGGAATACCGTCGAGCTCTTGAGCAATAGTCCGCTGCATATGATGACCTGGAATGCCTTCATGATATGCTAGGGCCTCTAACTGGTAAGTTGGCATCGCTTTCATGTCGTATAGGTTAGCATAGTAAATGCCTGGTCTACTGCCATCTTGTGCCGGGCTCTGATAGAAAGCTTTCCCTGCCGACTGCTCTCTAAACGCCTCAACGCGTTTTACTATCATTGGCGCTTCGGGAAGTATTCCAAAATATTCAGGGATCATCTCTCTCATATCATCGATAGCTTGCTTAGCATCGTCTAGATATTGCTGTCTGCCCTCGGGAGTAGAGGGAAGGTAGAACTGATCGTCTTCGCGCATAAATACGAAAAACTCTTGCAGCGTACCTTCAAATCCTACTTCTTTCATAATGCTGCGCATAGCGTTGTGAATACGTTCCACATTTTCTAAACCTATGTCATGCACTTCTTGGGCAGTAAGGTCGGTGGTAGTGAACCAGTTTAGACGGTTTTGGTACCACTTATCGCCATCAGGCAAACGCCATACACCATCGCCTTCAGGTGATAATGTTTTTTGATGCTCCAGTGCTTTTATAAAACGGTTATAGGCTGGTTTAACTGAAACTGTGAGTGCGTTTTTGGCATCTGTGAGTAAGGCTTCTTTTTCACTGTCATCAATGCTAAGCGAGCTCACTTTATCTTTGAAGTCGTTCAGTATAGTAGAAGGGGTGTCTGAGTCATCAAATGGCGCCCCCTTTATCACATTTTCAGAGGCATCCACCATTTGGTCATAAGCCCATTTTGGCGGAAAAACGCCTGCGTCTTCTCTTATCTTCATTTGATCAATAACTTGGTCAAAGTAAGAGCTTACATTATTAAGTCGGCCAATATAGGCTTCTGCGTCCTCTATGCTCTTCACGCCATGAATGTTAATTAAAAAACTGGGTACCTGAGTGTGTGCCGCTCTAAATTGATGAACGATGTACCTTTGGTGACGAAACTCGTCATTGGCCAAGTCTCTTTCAATACCCAATTTATACAAACGCAGACTCAAATTTTCTTGGTCACTCAGCTTTAGTGAGTCGAAACTTTCGAGGGATTTTAGCCTGTTTTTCGCTATGGCGATGCGCGCGTCAGTCTCTTCCTCGCTGATATCATCCCACTTGTCATAGTCCCATTTTTTACCTAAATAGCTTTGAAAGAGTGGAGAGCGTTTCAGGTCTTCTTCAAATGAGCTCTCAAAGAAAGCGGCAAGGCGTTGGGATTCGGTTTGGCCAGTCTCGTTTTGTGATGTCACTTTTGGAGTTTTTGCTTGAGGTGTTTCATTGGCAGGTGAACAAGCTGTTAGAGCTAAAAGCGCTAAAGCAATTGGTGTTAGTGAAAAGAGCGACGTTTTCATGTTATCTCCCGGTAGTGGTTGGCCGCACTTTTGTTGGTGCGGCTATTTTTATTATATTGTTGCTTTTTATAGTTATTCACTCATTAACATTATTTGCTAATAGGCGGTTTTTACTCGCGAACATTTCAAACTGAAGATGTAGGATACAAGTTTGCAAGAGCAGTCTCTCTATTATGAACGCTTTTGAAATGAGCTTTCCTCGCCTCATCAACTGCTGCCATAAGTTCAGACAGAATAGTATCAATACCTTCTGTGCTGCTGTTTTCTTTAGATTTCGAGAAACGCGCTTGTTGTAACTTATCCAGAGGCCCTCTAATGACAACTGTATTGTTTGAATCCTCCGGCATTGGTCGTCCTCGATTATCGACATTTAAGGTGCGAAGCCATAATTGTATTGCGCTATCAATTTGCGCAATATCTTTGTTCTTCAGTTTGCTGATAAGGAACTGATAAGCCTTTTTTTCGTTGTTTAAGTTGCTTTGACTATTGAACAAGCCTTGCGTAGTTAGACTACTATTAGACTCCGTCATCACAGAGCCTTGACGACTTCTCTTTATAAATAGTATTAGCACAACAAGAGTCACTAACCAACCCAGCGCCATGACACTGATAATCAACCAAAGCGTTGCAGTATCACTTGTGTCTGAAACCTTTGCACTCTCCGAGCTAGTTTCCGGTTCAGAATTAGACGTCGTCTCCTCAAAAGAAGACGAATTATCTTCTGGAACTGCTGATTGCGGTGCACTGTTGCTTTGCCCTGAGGCTGCGACAACGTTAATTGAGCGGGGAGGGATAGTTGCATACTCTGTTTGTTCGGTGAGCGTATTGAACCAAGGTATAGTCACCTCAGGCAACACCATTGTCCCAGGTTCCGTAGGAATGATAGCTAACGAACTTTGACGTTGAGCAATGAGACTCTGATTTTTTTCAACCGTTGTTGTATTTGATTGATCTGGATAGAGCTTGAATGTAGGCGGATAAAACTCTGGAATTTCGGGTAATTGCTCTTCTACTACACCGAGAGCAGTGAGAGTGACAATTCGCGTAACGGGTTCACCGACAACAAAATTATCACCTTGCGGCCATTCCTCATCAATTCTCACCATTTCAGAAGGTAGCCAGGCGTAATCGATGTCTTGAGGAATAGGGTTTATATTGACGACAATATCTGGCCCCACACGATTAATTTGTTGTGTGCGATTAAAAAAACCAAAGCGTTGATTAGTATTTGCCGCCATCACCTCACCGGTAAACACAGGTCCTCGCAGGGTGAACTCTCCAGAAGCTTGAGGCATCACAGCAAATTGCCGCTCAATAATTTGATAACGTCTTCCATTTAAGATATCAGCATACTGCTTGTCGTCGCCTAGTTGTCTTATTTCTGCATTTTCCATTTCTGGAGCTTGTAAACTGCCTCTTTCGATATTGCTCGAGAGATGGAGTTTTACGGTGTACAGCAATTGCTGATTTAGATAAGCCTCGTTCTTATCAACATCAGTCGTGACGAAGTAATCTCTCGCTACGTTTGTTTGCTCCTGTACCGGGATCACCGACACTTCGATGGGTGAAGTCGTTTTATCTTCAATCCGTAGAGATGGAATGGTGAAAGTACCTTCCTTTCTAGGAAATAACGTTGTGGTCCACGTGGTGGTGCGTTTTGCATCGAAGTTGACAATAGACGTCTGACTGCTTACCGAAGTGCGACCAACCACGAAATCTTTTAACAATGAGGAGCTGTCGAAAGCATCGCGATCTGCGCTTCCATTTGCAGTTACTGTCAGCCGTATGGCTTCGTCTAACATTACCGGGTTTCGGTCGATAGTGGCCTCAACTGACTCTATATCAGCCTGCACATGATAACTGATGAAAAAAGTAAAAATTAACAATAAAAATGTAGATTTAGATAAAGCATTCATCTACCAATCTCTCCGGTTTGATGGCATTCGCTGCCTTTTGCGTTTCTCAGCTTCTAGCTGCATTTTTCTTTTAAGCAAAAATGCAGGGTCATCGGGAACTCTTCGCATTAGGTTTTCCATGCGTTGCATTTCTTCTTTTTCTGCATCTGTTAGCGGTTCTTGTTGAGCTTGAAAACCACCAGATTCATCCTGTGCACCTGTTTGTTCTTGTTTAGATTGATCAACGTTTTCACTTTGCTCGCCAGTCTCTATAGATTCTTCGCTATCGGTTTGCTCATCTGATTGCTGTTGCCTGTTTTGCTGCTGAGATTGCTCTGAACTTTGACTTTGTTCAGCGCTTTGATTTTGCTCTGAGCTTTGCTGTTCAGCACCATTTTCATTGTCAGAGTTGTTCTTGCTTTCAGAGTCCTGGGATTGTTCCCCTTTTTCCTGACCTTGCTCTGCTTGATTTTCTTGGGACTGGCTATCTTGAGACTGCTCACCGTCTTGTTGCTCACTATCTTGGTTTTTCTGCTCTTGATTTTGTTGCTCTTGTTCCTGCTGCTGATTAATTAGCTCTTCAAGCAATGCTCTGTTAGCTTTGGCGTCTTCAAAGTCTGGCTGGCGCTCTAACACCTCACTGTACTTTTCAATAGCTGCCTCAAGTTTACCGAGCTTAGCAAGGGCATTGCCTTGATTGTAAAGACTGTCAGTGCCCGGAACCTTTTGATAGGCAGCCAATGCCTCCTCAAACCGGCCAGCCTTATACAGTGAAGACGCTTTCCAGTTAGTGTCCTCAAACTGTTCCGCAGCATCTGTAAATTGCTCTTGCTGGTAGCTATTCAGGCCCTCCTGATCTGCATTTAAAAATGGAGTTTGCCACCACGACAGTGAGCCCTCGGCTCTGGTTTCATTTTGCACTGGTTCCTCAGATGTTTGCGCCTGAGCTATCTGATTATCAAAGGGGGCTAGCACACCAACGACGATAAAAAAGAGTAAGCCTCGGCGAAATGCAAAAGCGGCAAAAGGCAAGATGAGCAACACCAAATATGGACCTACCTCTTTCCACTGGTCGCCACTTGGATTACTTTCTCCTTCGGTACTGTCGTTGGTATCTCGCTCTAACAATGAGGTAGCGCTTAGCGCTTCTATATCGTCATCATTTGAGGTAAAGGATTCAAGTTGGCCGCCGCTTGCTTTTATAACGCCACGAACCACGTCTTCTTTCAGCTTAGGAATAACGATACTGCCTGATGTATCTTTAAGAAGCTCGCCATTTAACTGGCGAATTGGCGCACCTTGGGCAGTGCCTACAGTCAGTGCGTTTACCTTAAATGGAATACCACTAACGTATTCTTGTAACTCTTGCTGTTGACCAAATTCAATGCCATCCGTAATCCAATATATTGCTCCGTTGGTAAATCCTGCGTTGGTTAATAAATCGTTAGCCGCCTCTATACCTAAAAGGGGATCGCTGCCAGGCACAGGCATGATCTCAGGTGACAAACTGGGCAGCAAACTCGTTATATTGGCTGCATCTTCAGTTAATGGACTGATGACAAAGGCGTCACCTGCATAGGCCACCAGACCCATTTCACCCTCAGATATTTTATTTACTAAATCAATGGCTTTGTATTTAGCGCGGGTGAGCCTATCTGGTGTCATATCTGTTGCTCGCATTGACATCGACATGTCAAGAACCACCACATGCCCCATTTTAAGCTGGTAAACCGGTTGGGGGAGACGTTCCCAAGTTGGACCTGCAAGGGCTACAACAGCGAAAAACCACGTAAATGGTAGAAGCCAAAGTGGGGGACGTTTTCCTTTTTCTACTTTTCCTACAATCATATGTTTGTAGAGATGTGCGGGAATAACTGCTTGCCAGCCCGTATGCTTCGTCGTGCGAGTTCTTAGCCAGACATAAAGCACTAATAACGGGATCGCGCTGAAAAACCACTCAGGCCGAATAAAATGAAGGTTGTTTAAAAATTCAGTGTTGATCACGTCTGCTTCTCCACGCTTTCTCTAATGAGTCTTTTTAAACTCCCATTACCAAAAAGTGATGTTAAAAATGCACCTGTCACCCATAACATTGAGGCTAGTAAAGCGAATGCCAAAGGGAAGAAGAACAAAGCGGTAAGCGGCCGCATTTTGCGAGTTTCACCTTCGATAGGCTCAAGTGTATCGAGCTGTTGATAAATAGAATTGAGCTCTTCAGCATTGCGAGCACGAAAATACTGACCGCCAGTAGAGCTGGCAATATCCGAAAGCATTGTCTCGTCTAGCTCTTGGGAAGGGTTGATTTGTCGGCTACCAAAGAAGCTTTGGATTAACATTTTGTCAGCGCCTACGCCAATGGTGTAGATTTTTACGCCTTTATTGATCGCCAGTTCTTTTGCTTGCTCTGGTGTGATGTTACCCGCTGTGTTTTGACCATCAGTCAGGAGAATTAGCACATTGTTTGATTCATCTTTTGCATCAAACCGTTTTACCGCCAAGCCTATGGCATCGCCAATAGCAGTTTGTTCACCGACTAACCCGATGACGGCCTCACTGAGAAGTGTGGATACGGTTTCTCTATCGTAAGTAAGCGGTGCCTGAACATAGGCTGTGTCAGCAAACAAAATTAACCCTAACCTGTCACCTACTCGACGTTGAATAAAGTCGTACACTACAGATTTTGTCATTGCTAATCGGTTAACCTGTCGGCCATTTAACTGCATATCGTCTATTTTCATACTGCCGGATAAATCTACCGCAAGCATCATTTCTCTGCCTTCGTTGGGAATGCTAACGGGCTCACCAAGCCATTGGGGTTGAGCGGCAGCCGTGACTAGCGCTAGCCATATAAGCGTTGCTGTCGCCAGTGCGACCTTACTCTTTTTAACCGTTCTGTCTTCATTGTGTTGCTCGGGACGCAGTCTAGGCACTCGAAGAGCAGCCAATGAAGGTTCTGACGCCTTAGGAACTAGAAACCTCACTAACAAGGGCAAAGGCAGCGCAAGAAATGCCCACCACCAATTAAAATCCAGCATTATGATGTTGCCTCTGAGTACGACGATGTAGGGTGTTGCTTTCGGAATCTTGCAGTTTGAATCCACATTTTCACAGCATTATGGGATATAGCAAAATCCGAATGCTGTGCACTATTGCGATAGAGATTTGCGTGTAGAACAGTCAAGCCATCGCTAATCGCTGGCGAATTTTTATGGCATGAAGCCAATAAGAAGTCACGCCATTGCTGAGTATGTAGGCTACTAATGTTGTCTTTAGGAAAGTAAGAAAGGGCAGTTCGTTTTAACAATGAGTTCAATTGAACCGGCCAGTTGTCATCATGCTCTGATATTGCGGCTATTGCGCGCAACGCCTCCTTGCGAGGTTTATTAAATTCAATTCGACGTTTTATCACAATGATTAGGGTAATTAATGCAAATACACTTACTACGAATAGAAGCCACCACCCCCAATCTAGCGGCCACCAATCCACCTCTGTAGGTGTTTTAATGTCTCGTAGTTGTAAAAGTGGATCTTGTCCTGCTGATGTCGGTAAAGCCATTACACACGCTCTCTTTGCATACTTTGAAGTTGCTCGTCTAACGGATAGGCGCTAGAGACGTGATAGCGTGCAATACTCATCTGCTTTAGCGCTTGTTTAATTGCCGAGTTTTGTTCTTCGCGCCATTCACTGTAGCTAATAGTTTCCTTGCTGTCGCCAAGCACCCAACGCTGATTTACGACGCCATCAGACACGCTTACGCTTTGCAGAGAATGGGTTTCTGGCAGTTTATGTTCAAAAGGATCATCAACGATTATGGCTCTTACTTCGCAATGACGGGTCAGGTGAGTTAAGTGTTGCTGTGCTGCTGCACTCATATTTTGAAAATCAGACACTAAGTAAACCAAACTTCCGGGCTTAGCCAAACGTCTTGCTCTAGCACAAGCATCAGCAAAGGCGATTCGATCGCGAGCTTCATTTGGCTGCTCGCCATTTGCTTCTTGGCTTAATGCAATCAACTCGTGGCAAACGTGCAGCACTGCCTTCTTTCGACTTAACGGTTTGACTTCTTTATGACTTGTTTGGTTGAAAACTAACGCTCCTACTTTGTCCCCTCGGGCAGCGGCGGACCAACTAATCAATGATGATACATGCGCCGCTTGCACCGCTTTTGTCAGCAGCTTTGTGCCAAACTTCATAGAAGGCAGATAATCGCAGAAAAGAAATACAGGACGCTCTCTTTCCTCTCTATAAATTTTGGTGTGGGTTTTTCCAGTCCTTGCTGTTACGCGCCAGTCAATGGCGCGTATATCATCACCAGGCTGGTAGTGGCGAGCTTCATCGAACTCCATGCCTCTGCCTTTCTGCTTAGTGAGATAACTTCCGCTTAAGCGCGCTTGTGGCATCTTTTTTGGCGTTAAGTTCATAAGCTTAGCTAGCTGTTGATAGCGCAATAACTCTGCGGTCGTCAGATTGACCCCATCGCTTTTTAACTTCTCTAATTGCGAGTGAATGTTGGACATAACTTATGGCACAGCAACAACAGCGACTATTTTATCTAGCACATCATTAACCGTTACTCCCTCAGCCTCTGCCTGATAAGATAAAATAATTCGATGTCTGAGTACATTATGAACAACGGCTTGAATATCATCGGGCCCAACAAAATCACGACCGCTGAGCCAAGCGTGAGCACGAGCACAACGATCTAGTCCGATAGTCGCTCGTGGACTCGTTCCCATTGCAATCCACTGTGCAAGGCTGTCATCGAAAAGAGTAGGCTTGCGAGTCGCCATTATCAGTTGCACTAAGTAGTTTTCTAATTCAGGTGCCATGTAAAGAGACAGGGCCTCTTGGCGAGACCTGAAAATATCGTCTTGACTCAGTGTTGGCGGTGTCATCGGCGGTTCTGACAGCGCCTCTCCTCGAGTGAGTCGTAAAATTTCTAATTCCGTGTCTGCATCTGGATAATCGATGTCCACGTGCATTAAAAATCGGTCGAGCTGCGCTTCAGGAAGTGGGTAGGTTCCTTCTTGCTCCAGCGGGTTCTGCGTTGCCATAACTAAGAATAGAGGGGGCAAAGGGTAGGTTTTACTTCCTACCGTAATCTGGCGTTCTGCCATGGCTTCTAATAGAGCAGATTGCACCTTAGCCGGCGCTCGGTTTATCTCATCCGCAAGTACTAAGTTATGAAAAAGTGGACCTTTCTGAAATACAAATTCTCCCGTCTCCGGGCGATAAATATCTGTTCCCGTTAAATCAGCAGGCAATAGATCCGGTGTGAACTGAACTCGATGGAAGTCGCCATCAACGCCGTTAGCCAGCGCATTAATAGCGCGTGTTTTAGCAAGTCCTGGTGGGCCTTCAACAAGAAGATGTCCATCGGCAAGTAGCGCTATTAATATACTTTTTGTTAATGCGTGTTGACCAATAATTTGTTGGTCAAGATAAGCATGTAATTGTTTAAATTGCTCTGCTGCCATATTGCCATTTTTCCAATTAAATTCTAGTTATCAGGAAGTGTAAGTGATGAGTAGGAGAAATTGTTGACCACTCAACACAAAAAAAGCGTAGTTTGTGGCGTCATCGCCTAGACTTGCCTAAACAATGACACAAAACAGACTGTGTTTCTCATATAAGGTTCATTTTGCATTAGTTCAAGTCTCTTATATTTGTGAAAAACACGATTTGTCGTATCTGAATAGAAAGAAATACTGGCGTGGCTCCACATTAATCAACTAGCTAAAAGTTAGTTCGCCCATATTCTTTGCTTGATGACCGTTATATTCCTCGCATTATTTGCTATTTTGTTCATAGTTTGTAAAAATCAGTGTTATTACAGGTCAGACCACTTGTGCTGAGTGCCAATAACACTTGCTAAGGGTCACTAATTTAGGTGCATTATGTCCACAAAACAATCAGTTACTACCCGAGAGGGTGATCGTATCGCTATTGTCGCGGGGTTACGTACTCCTTTTGCAAAGATGGCGACATATTTTCACGGCGTTCCCGCTGTAGATCTTGGCAAGATGGTAGTGAACGAACTTCTTGTTCGTCATGGCATACAAAAAGAGTGGGTCGATCAGGTTGTCTACGGACAAGTAGTGCAAATGCCTGAAGCACCAAATATTGCCCGTGAAATTGTATTAGGTACTGGCATGAATGTGCATACAGATGCATATAGTGTGTCTCGTGCGTGTGCGACCAGCTTTCAGTCTACAGTGAATATCGCTGAGAGTATGATGGCGGGCCACGTACAGGTTGGTATCGCAGGCGGCGCAGATTCCACATCGGTATCACCTATTGGTGTTTCAAAAAACCTAGCCAGAGCGTTGGTTGATTTACAGAAAACGAAAACTCTTGGTCAGAAGCTTAATATTTTCAAGCGCTTGGGTCTTAAGGACTTGGCGCCGGTTCCACCTGCTGTTGCAGAGTATTCAACAGGTCTGTCAATGGGGCAAACCGCAGAGCAAATGGCAAAGTCTCATAATATTTCCCGTGAAGAGCAAGACAAATTGGCTCACCGCTCGCATAGTTTTGCAGCGAAAAGCTGGGAAGAAGGCAAATTATCCGATGAAGTCATGACTGCCTACGCCGAACCGTACAAAGGCGCTCTTGAGCGTGATAACAATGTGCGTTTTAACTCAACGTTAGAAGGTTACGCGAAGCTTCGTCCTGTTTTTGATAAGAAATATGGTTCTGTAACGGCTGCTAACGCCACGCCACTCACCGACGGTGCTTCTGCCGTTATTATGATGACCGAGAGCCGAGCCAAAGAGTTAGGATACACCCCACTTGGTTATATTAAGAGCTATGCATTCTCTGCTATCGATGTATGGGAAGACATGTTGATGGGGCCTTCCTATGCCACTCCAATTGCGCTAGATAGAGCCGGAATGACGCTAAACGATCTTACCCTAATTGAAATGCACGAAGCATTTGCAGCGCAAACGCTGGCTAACGTGAAAATGTTTGCAAGCGATAAATTTGCCAAAGAAAAGCTAGGGCGAAGCAAAGCCACGGGCGAAATTGATATGGATAAGTTCAATGTAATGGGAAGCTCGATTGCGTATGGTCACCCATTTGCCGCTACAGGAACTCGTATGATTACGCAGATGCTAAATGAGCTAAATCGTCGTGGAGGCGGAAGTGGCCTTCTTACAGCATGCGCAGCCGGTGGTTTAGGCGCAGCTATGATTGTGGAGACAGAATAATATGAGTCAGGAAAATATGAGCCAAAACACAGAAGTGAACGAGCAAGCTACGCCGGCTACAGGTGCGTTTACGCTGACCAAACAAGATAACGGCGTTGCTATTTTAAGCATGGATGTACCTGGCGAGAGCATGAATACGCTAAAAGCCGAGTTCGGTGATGAAATTAGCGCGATGCTTGATGATATTGAGCAGGATAATAGCGTTAAAGGCGTGGTAGTTATTAGTGGAAAGCGCAACTCGTTTGTTGCTGGTGCCGATATCTCTATGCTTGCAGCATGCAAAACCGCCGAGGACGCAACTACAATTGCCGCTGGTGGCCAAGCTGTGTTCGATCGAATTGAGAATATGAAAGCTACATTTGTCGCTGCCATCCATGGACCTGCCTTAGGCGGCGGTTTGGAACTGGCGCTTGCTTGTCATTATCGTGTATGTACTGACGCGCCAAGTACGCAGGTTGGTTTGCCTGAAGTACAGCTTGGATTGCTACCTGGAAGTGGCGGAACGCAGCGTCTTCCTCGATTAATTGGCATTCAGCAAGCGATGAAAATGATGCTTACTGGTTCACCAGCCAGAGCGAAGCAAGCTAAAAAGTACGGCATTGTTGATGAAGTAGTGCCTGAAAGTGTGCTGCTTAAGGTGGCTGAGCAATTTGCGCTTAAACGCAAGCCAGAGCGCGAAGCGCCGCAAAAAGGGCTGATGAATAAGATATTGGAGACTACCGGTCCTGGTCGCAATATGATGTTCAAAAAAGCTCGTGAAGCCACATTTGCCAAAACTAAAGGTAACTACCCTTCACCTGGCTACATTATTGACGTTATCGAAACGGGCATTAATGATGGAATGAAAGCGGGTTTAAAGGCTGAGGCTGAAGCATTTGGCAAATTGGTGATGACGCCAGAGTCATTCCAACTTCGGCAAATATTCTTTGCTACTACCGAGATGAAAAAAGAAAACGGTGTAGAAGGCGTCACCCCTACAAAGATGAAGAAAGTAGGCGTTTTAGGCGGAGGCCTGATGGGCGGCGGTATAGCTTTTGTTACATCAACAAAAGCCGGTGTGCCTGTACGTATTAAAGACGTGCGCGCAGAAGGTATTGCTAATGCAATGAAGTACAGCTACGACATCTTAAATAAAAAGGTGAAGAAGCGTTTTATTCGCAACAGTGAAATGCAGAAGCAATTAGCCTTACTAACAGGAACATTGGACTACAGCGGGTATAAAGACATTGATATCGTTGTAGAAGCTGTTTTTGAAGATCTGGATTTAAAGCAAAAGATGGTGGCTGACATTGAAGAAAATTGTAAAGAAACAACAATTTTCGCATCAAATACGTCATCTATTCCTATCACGCAAATTGCTGAGAAAGCTGCCCGTCCAGAAAATGTGATTGGTCTACACTATTTCTCCCCGGTAGATAAAATGCCATTGGCGGAAGTGATTGCTCATGATAAAACCTCAGATGATGTCATTTCATCTACGGTTGAGTTTGCGAAGAAGCAGGGTAAGACACCGGTTGTGGTTAAAGACGGCGCAGGCTTTTATGTGAATCGTATTTTAGCGCCTTACATGAATGAAGCGGCTAACTTAATCTTAGATGGCGAGCCAATTGAGCATATTGACAAGTCTTTAGTGAAATTTGGGTTCCCAGTTGGCCCCGTCAAGCTGCTTGATGAGGTTGGTATTGACGTGGGCACCAAGATTATTCCATTTTTAGTGGAAGCGTTTGGTGAGCGTTTCACCGCGCCTTCTGCATTTGACAAAGTGTTGTCTGATGGACGTAAAGGTAAGAAAAATAAGAAAGGGTTTTACGATTACGAAGGTAAGAAGCCCGGTAAAGAAGTAGATGAAAGCATTTATGAATTATTAGGACTATCGCCATCGAGCAAGCTCAGCGAGAAAGAAGTGGCCGAGCGCTGTGTTCTAATGATGCTGAACGAGGCTGCTCGCTGTTTAGATGAAGGTGTTATTCGCAATGCCCGAGACGGTGATATAGGTGCTATCTTCGGTATTGGATTCCCGCCGTTTTTAGGTGGTCCTTTCCGATACATGGACACGATTGGGATTAAGCATGTTGTAGCCAGGCTAAATCATTACTCTACAGCTGTAGGTGATAAGTTCGCGCCAGCTGATGTCCTAGTGAAGATGGCGGAAAGCGAGAAGTCGTTTTACTAACATCTAGTGAGTTAGGATATAAAAACGGGGCATTTGTTAAATGCCCCGTTTTTTCTAGCTTTTCTTTTTGAGTATTAAAGCATCGGCTTTGCAAAAATACCCTTAGCTACTTCAAGTAAGTTTGAATCTTAAAATAAAGCAGGGTCAATAATGCTGCGGCAAAAAAATATTTCGATGTGAATACATACTCACCTTTAGCCGCAGCGAAATACATTACCATCACCCAGCAGTACACAATATTCACAACGATCAACGCTTGGCCAAATCGATAAAGCTTACTAACGTCTTTAATGAGTTGCATCGTATAAACCTGATCCTAAACCCGCGCCGAAGTCAGCAGCAACCTGCAGGGCTCCTATGTAACCAGCAGTGAACAGCATGGCCGGTAATTTTGGTCCGATACCACCAGAAATATTCTCTAACTCATGCATTGTTAGCTCTTGCATTTAACCGTCTCCTTTTTTAATTCTATTACCACGGATTTCCAATCATAACGTTGTCGTAATACCGACCTGCAGCATATCCGACGTTATAACCTAAACTTCCAGATATGTCTGACCAGCCTCATTTGCCACCGCTCACACTTACAGCATTTTCATAAAAAATTTCTTCCATGATTCAGTCTCCTTATTTGTTTAATCAATAGGTTAAAACGACCTAGAGTCGTTTTTGAAATTTAAAACTTATTTACTCGAGATGAGTTTAAGAAGGGTAATGGATTCAATATAATTTATTAACTGTTCGTCCGCCTAGAATTGATATAGCGCCATTCCAATGCGGAAGGCTTTTTGTTATTAATCAACGCCAAAAGATAAGTTTTGGTTACTATTAAGTTGCTTAAATGTTAAATGTAGGGCGTTCGTCGATTTTCTTTCATGTAACTGTAATTTATGCTGGTTTATTGAACATTTATGTTTAGAATCGCCCCCGTTTTCTTAAGATTTTGCCGGTTTATCAGTCAAAACGATACTTACATATCGTAAGAACAAATTTGATGTCAAAAAAATGACGTCTCACTTAACCGAGACCGTTATCACTGCAACCATTTTGATGGCGATCATTTTTATGGCGATACAATGTTCAAAGTGAATGATGTTACCGCTTGAATAATTGGGCAATGGTTACTTGATATGGTTTAAACCAAAACCGTTGAAATTGTGGAGATGTAGAATGTTGTCACTTGTCGTAGTATGCATGATATTTAGCGCTTATTTTTATGTAGAGGCGTTTAAGTGGGGTATGAATGCGAGACGCTGGGCTGCGGCAGGTTTACTACTAGGCCCTGTAGTGCTTCCTATGTTCTCTATTTCGCGTCATATCCATTGGCGCAACGCTGTGGGCTACAACAACCTCTTTATTGCCGCATAAGCGCTTACAGGGCGCTTTTGACATAATTCAGCGAAAGGGGCAGTGAAATCTATGGTGGTGGGGCGGACAGGTCGAGTAATTCGGTAAAAGCCAGGCATAAAAAAAGAGAGCTAAGCTCTCTTTTTAAAATATGTGTCAGTGCGCATTACCAGCCTAAACCACGGCCATCATTACCAGTGCGAGGCTTTGGAATGTAACTTTCTGTCGCTACTTCTTTTTTAGTCTCAGGAGCCTGTTTCGCGCCGTCTTGCTTGTCAGCAGCAACTGGGGTAGCGGTAGATAGTACTAGTGCAACAGCGTACTCTTTTAACATGTCTTTTCCTCTGATTTTTTAATTTTTTTAAACGAACAAACAAAGTCGATTAGCATTTTTATTATCGACTATTCTGTTATAGCTAAAGCTATGCCAAAATTTAAATATCATTTGAAAACAACGACTTAAAGCTTTTGTGTTGATTTTTTGACGTTTTTTTACTACCAAAGTCTATTAGACTTTTGCCTAGTAGGTTGAAAGTTGCCGGAAAGGAGAAGTAGAGGTGGCAGACATCAGCCTGCCACAATGCGCTTTTTTCAAAAGCTGTAGATAGTTAACTGTTAGTTACTGAAGGTTTGCGTTGCCAAGGATGGTATGTAGCTGATGATTTTCAGTAAGTAGTTTTTCAAAACGATCTGCATTGAGAGGCTTACTGTACAAAAAACCTTGAAGCATTTCACAATCGTACCGGCGCAAAATGTTCAGTTGTGCTTCTTCCTCAACACCTTCAGCAACAACTTTCAGTCCAAGGTTGTGGGCAATGTTGATAATGGCTGCAGCCATGTGTCTGTCAACGCTGCTTTTTGCGATATCGTCGATAAACGCTTTGTCTATTTTAAGCGTGTTTAATGGAAAGCGTTTGAGATATGCAAGTGATGAATAGCCAGTACCAAAATCGTCAAGGGCTAGGTGAATACCACGCTCTCGCAATCGGGTCATCATTTGAAGGCCATTTTCTGGGTTTTGCATCAATGTACCTTCGGTTATCTCACACTCTAAATGAAGCGGAGATAGACCTACATCACTCAGTATTCGATTTATGCGCTCGTCTAGGTCAGGTAATTCAAATTGTTTGGCTGAAATATTCACTGCCACGCGACCGCTGAAGAGTCCTTGGCTGACCCACCGTTTGGCATCGGCGCACGCTTTCCTCAAAACCTGTTCACCAATTTCAATGACTTGACCTGTTTGCTCTGCAAGTGGAATGAATTGCCCCGGGCTGACAATGCCTTTTTCAGGATGCTCAAAACGCACTAGCGCCTCCATACTGACAAGCCTACCCGACGTAATATCTACCTTGGGCTGGTAGTACACTGTGAACAGATCCTCTTTGATCCCTTGCCTAATAAGGTTTTCAATTTGAAGCTGTCGAACAGCGTTTTGATTCATTTCGCCGCTAAAGAACTGATAACTGTTGCCACCGTTGTTTTTGGCAAAATACATGGCTGTATCGGCATTTTTTAGCATTTCTTGAGGGGACATACCATCATCGGGGAAAAAGGCTATACCAATACTTGCACCAAGTACAAATTCTTGTTTATTGATAATGAAGGGGCGGGATAACGTATCCAACACGTTTTGCGCATAGTGCGTTACGGTGTGAATATCCGCATTGTTTTCCATTAAAATACTAAACTCATCGCCGCCAAGGCGATAACAGGTGGCTGCTTTACCCGTTATTCGCTGCAATCGTTTAGCGATCTGTTTTATTAAAATATCACCGGTCTGATGACCAAGGGAATCATTTATCTTCTTGAAGTTGTCCATGTCTAGACACAGGAGTGTATGCTGCTCGCCCTTACGCACTAAGTTTTGATGACTGGCTTGAAAGAACGATCTATTCGGTAATTCAGTCAGCGGGTCGATGTTAGCGAGTTTTAGTAATTCTTTTTCGGTGTTTTTACGGGAGGTTATATCACTAAAAACGCCAACAAAATGGCTGATTTTGCCGTCTTCGTCGTGCACAGCATCTATATTAAGTTCAATTTCAAAGCGCTCACCATTAACGCGTACGCTTTCTACTTCTCCACTCCAGTTGCCTTTACTCTTTAACGTTTTCTTAATTTCTTCTGTAAAAGCATCAGGGTAAAGGTGAAAGTGCATATAGCTGGCTAGCGCTTGATCTCTCGTTTCACCGGTATAGCTGCAGTAAGCGTTATTAACACTAATAAATTTAAATTTAGTGTTTGAAATGAACACCCCTTCTGAGATGTTCTCAATTGAGCGCTTAAACAGATTTAACTGTTCTTCAGCTTCCTTGAGGTGATGAATATTCTTTAGCGTACCCGTCATGCGAATTGGCTGTTGATTGTGATCTCGCTCTACAACTTTTCCTCTATCAAGGATCCAAATCCACTGGTTCTTAAAGGTTTTTGCTCTGTAGGCGAGTTCATAAAAGTCGCTTCTACCCTCGAGGTGCTCTCTCAGCGAGTCTTTTACGCGCTTTAAATCGTTAGGGTGTATATTTGCATCATAAGCCCCCGACGTGCGTATATCGTCTTGAGGAAAGTCTAAAGTTCCCCAGCTATTTTCACGATACACCTGACCGCTGTAAACATCCCAATCCCATAATTCATCGCCAGAACTCCAAAGCGTTAATTTCAATCGTTCTTCAGACTCTTTAATCGCCAGTTGATTGGCTTTTCGAATCTGAAACTGTCTAGCCAGAAACCCAATAATGACTATTAAAACTAACCCATAAAAGATTAGCGCTGCGGCGTGCAGCCAAGGCGGGCGCTCAATCTCAATGTCCAAAGAGCGGCTTTCTGACCACTGTTTGCCGGGTTCTTTCGCCTGGACTTCAAAGGTATAGCGACCAAAGCTGATATTGTTGAACTGAGCAACTCTTCCGTCGTCGATATAAATCCAGTTTGCGTCTAAATTACTAAGACGATAGCGATATGACACTTGAGAAGGATAAACAGGATTTACTAATGCAAAAGAGAGGCTGAATCGTGTTTCATCATGAGCTAATAGAACCTCTTCGCGATAATGTACATCTTGGCGGTCAGCACTAGCATGATATTCATTACCTGTTGAGTTTTGTTGCTTGTCGTCTGACTTTGTCGCTCCAAAAACGTGTAATTGCGAGAGTTGTGGCGCTGAAGTCCGTAGATTATTACCCTGAAAACTCCTCAGCTTTTTTGAAATTTTGTTATAGCCTTTACTTCCTCCAAAATATATTGAGTCATCTTGTGCAACAAAGACCGAGGACTCACCTAGGCTGTTGTAACTCAATTCAGAGTACGGAATAAGAGATTCTTGGGTTAGCGAAGGCAGAGCAATCTGATGTACCCCTGCTGCATCGGCATACCAAATACTACGCCGAACCCCAATAGAAGAGATGATATATCCATTTCTATCATTTCTGACCTGCCGCTTTACAATTTCGAAAGAATCCTTGTCGACCATAAGAACCCCGTCCGAACGAGTGGTTAACCAAAACGCTTCTGTAGTCTCATAGATAGAATAGACTTGGGAATTTAACCCATCACTCTGCGTAATATAGGCTTCAATCTCATTTGAGAACGGCGATACTACAGTAATGCCTTTATCGTCACGTAACCAAAGGCGTTTTAGGCTATCTGTAAATATAGGTATGAGAGTGGCAGGAAGTCCATCAATGGATAATTTAGTGGATGACACTGCTTTGTTTGGATTCGTTAAAGCTCTAGTGTCAATATATTGTGTAGCGAGCTTTTCATGCCAAACCCATATCATGTCATCATGATAATGAATGTGGTCAATAATATCGCCTTCGAATAGATGTGCAGCTTTTACAAAAGTCCCGTTTTCTTCTTTGAAAGCAATTAGCCCATCGGAAGTGGCAACCCAGTAGTATCCTTGAGCATCGATAGCCAAGTCCCAATAATTTGTTTGAATGCTGTCTTCATCGGAGTGAACTAAGTAATTAACTTTTCCAGATAATTTATTAAATTTTGCAAGCCCTCGTTCCTGAGTTACTAAAACTAGATCGTCAGTATTATTCTCTGAAAGTGCCCATACTGTCGCAAAATTATCATCTGTTTGGCGAGAGGAGTTGTAGACAGGTTGGTAATTAACACTAGCGTATTCAGGGTGGTATCTGAATGCTCCCTGTCGAAAGGTACCTGCCCACACTACCCCCGTTCTGTCTACAGCTACCCGAATAATCACTGCTGCCGGGAAACCCGTCGATTCAAAGTTGTCTGAATTCAAATGCAGCGACTGGAGTTCAGTAGTAGGCGTTATTTCTTGTACAGCAGCATCACTTAAAACAAAGAGACCAGAGGTAGTGCCTACCCAAATATCGCTTTTATTTACCGTGATATTTAAAACGTTGAGGTCACCTTCAAAACCTAAGTCAGCACCATTTTTAACTAGAATTGTTTTGCCGCGGGCATTGACTATATTTATACCTTGTTTAGTTGCTAGCCAGTAGTTACCGTTAATAATCTTTATGTCGTGTAACGCAGCAGAATCAACGGTAATTCCCCAATGATTTACTTTGTTTAAGCTCGATAATTCCCCGGTCTCTTTGTCGAGAATTTTTGCACCAAATTCATTCGATCCAATCCAGGTGCGGTTGGCCTCGTCCATTATGACTTTGACAAAAGTTCTTTCATCAAATATCTGAATAGCAGAGGTGATATTGTTCTCGCTTTTATCAAATTGATAAAGAAACTTCTCATCAGCAAACAAAATGTTACCTGTTTGAGATTCGCTAATTGCGGTAATTGATTCCGACTTAATAATAGAGTTTTCACGGTTAAATACCTCAAAGTTATCGGTATTGGGCTTGTATCTCGCTAGCCCATTATTCGTCCCAAGCCAAAGAATGCCGTCTGAATCTAAAAATAGAGTTTGGATAAAACCCGATGGAATTGAATTAGCGTCGATATCTGAAGGGTGGTACTGCTTGACTTCGTAGCCAGAATAGCGGTTAAGACCGTTTGAGGTAGCTAGCCATATAAAGCCTTTATTGTCTTCAACTATGTCTAACACCGCAGTGTCTGATAAGCCTTGGCGTTTGCTTATTTCCGTAAATTTGAGGTCGGATACTTCTATCGCGTGAACTGAAGAGCATAACCCTGAGAGCAGCAACAAAAAAATGGATACAGTTTTAAATAGGGTTGAACGCACCTAAACACCTTTGGCTTACGCCGATTATTTTTATATTTTATTTTCACAGTGTCCTAGTTTCATCCCTTACAACTAGAAGAATAAATATGCCGAATTAAGGTACTCTCTACAAGGGTTTTTTATCAAAGTGAAAACAATGGCTTACTTATTAGCCAGTCAGTCGAAAAGTATGCAATGTTATCGGCAAGATCAAAGAATTGTTTATCAATGATATGGAATTTTTTGTTTAAATTCGGCAATACCATTAATAGAGCGTTTTTCAGAGACAGACATTGGGTCAAATTTGCCGTCTGAATAGAGCACTATTTCACCACAACGTTCTCTTTTCGCCAGTTGGTCGGCAAACTCTTGAATGTGTTCAAACGTAAGCTTTTTTACACACTCCGCTAATTTTAAGTGTCTGTTGAACTCTAAGTCTTGCGTGCCAAGGCTCACCCAAAGCCTCTGCGACTTCATTGATAAGGTGAGGTCTCGTTCTTCAAGCTGCTTTAGGAGGTTTTCCTGAATAGTAGGCCAATAGAATCGGTAGAACTCTATCTCGTGTAGCTGTTGATATAAAAATGTAGTCATAGCTTCAAGAAGCGGTTTTGGACCTTTTTCAGGGCTTTGGATATAAAATGCAATACCGGGATGTTGGTTATGCGGTACATAGCCTGTGCCTACGATGTAGCCTAATTGCTGCTCAGTGCGTAAAGAGTTAAAAAATGGTGCGGCCAGCATCTGCTCTAATACCATACACAAGGCAGTGTCAGATAGACTGGCTGAAGGGGCTTGTAAGTACAGGACAACCGCCCCATCGTCGTGATTACACGTTACCTGGTGGTAAAGCGTTTCGCCTACTGGAAGTTTTGATACAGCACGAGACAGCGGGCTACCCTGTGAATGCTTGCATAAATGGTACGTTGATTGTGCAAACTGCTTTGCCTCAGAACGAGTCCAATTGCCATGCATAAAAGCTTCAGCGAAAAAATGCTCAAATGCGCTTTCCCTAGCCAAACGCATATCCTCGTAGCTAGCGTCTGACATCACATCTAAAAGCTCAATTGGCGCTTGTGTATTACGCTGAATAAGCACGCTCAATCTTGAAAATAAGCGGTTTGTAGGTTTATTCAACAGCGAATTATGAAGTGCCTGTTCCTGTAAGTATCTATGGTGCAAAAACGCCCGTTCATCGGGAATAAAATTAATCACTGCATCCATCAATTGATTGGCAAGTAAAGGTTGTTGATTAGTAAAGCCTCGGGTGTGCAGTGTAAATCCCGCTTGATGTCCATAAATACGATAATGTAGCCCCGCAATTTCAGCTCGATAATACTTTGCTTGTAGATGGTCGTTAAGCGCGCCTAACCAAATTCGTTTGGCAGCCACTGCGGTGAGAGAGTCAGAAAAGCTTTTGGCATCAAATGAAATATAAATATCCCCTTTAGGGCTATGAAACTGTTGGTCTTGCGCAAACCAAAATTGATAGCCTTTTTTATCGATAAGCTTATTGGGAATATGAAAACCTGACTCTGGAAGCACAAGTTGGTATTCATCGCCTAAATAAGGATTTGGCGGGGGAAGTTCAAGCTCATCTAGTAACGATGGTGAATTTAATGACGCTATAACCTCAGAAGGTATGTTTTCAACACTATACTTTGCCTCGTAGAACGCACAAGTTTGATTGACAGGGACATCTTTAGAAATAAGTTTTAAGCGAAGGTTAGCCGGTTTGAAATACGATAATGCGTTTAGGATTACGTTTTGGTCGAAGTTGCCTATTGTTGCCCTCAACTTGTTCAGTTCTGTAGGTGAGAAAACGAACTGATGCTGCGCATACTCGGCAATTAGGTTCAAGGGTTTTACATTTTCTTCATACTCTAATGCAAGCGCGTCAAGCTGCGCCTTTTCTTGATATCGCCACCCATCGCTCGACGCCTGTTTAATCAGTTCAATGTAACTAAATAAGGCTTGCAGCACCTTGTATTTGTTGTCTAGCCCCTCGTTAGTAAGCTGAAAGCTCACGTTAAAATCTTTGAAACCGTCGCCTTCGATCCCCGCTCCAGCAATGAGGTTCAATGCCCAGTCACGCTTTTTTAAAAAGGCTAAGAGGCTGCCTTCACCTTCATCACCAATTAAATGGCTTATGTAATTAAGCGGCTTGCACTCATAGTCGTTTTGTAACGGCGGAAGGGAAAAGGTCACAATCATGCGTTTTGCTGACTGCAAAGGCTGAATATTAATTTGAATGCCCAATTCACTTTCGCGATAGAGCACGGGCCATTGATCGCCAGCGAGGGCTCCAGAGCGAAAGCTGCCAAAGCACTGATGTATTAATGCGTCGAGTTGCTCTATCGGCATAGGGCTAGCTACGCAAAGACACAAATTGTTGCCGCAATAACGCTCACGGTGCATTGCCTTGAGGCGTTGCTTAAGCTCGGCGGCGGTATGTTTTGAAAACGTATCGCTATTTCCTACTGAAAACTTTGAAAAGGGATGTTCGGGGTTACAGGTTTCTTTGTGAATTTGATAAAGGCGCCTTAAATCGTCCTTCTTCTTAAACTCGAATTCGGCATGAATATTTTTTACTTCGTTGCTAATGGATGTTTCCTCAAACAATGGCTGGCGAAGTATGTCGGCAAAACCGGGAAGAGTTTGGGCAAGAGAACCTGCTCGACAGCTATAATGATAGTTAGCATATTCAGTGCCGGTCCACGCATTGAGTACTCCACCGTGTTGTTCAATATAGTCGTTAATGGCATTAGGCTTTGGAAAGTGTCTGCTGCCCATAAACAACATATGCTCAAGTAAGTGAGCGAGCCCTTGGCAATCATGTGGATCGTAAAAATGTCCAGAGCGCACTGCAATTGCTATATGTGCTTCATTGGCATCGGGAGTATGGCAAGCCATAACACGCAGCCCATTTGGCAGCGTTATATGATGAGCATTTTCAAACTTGATTGTGTTTTTCATGTCATCTCTGTGCGTTGTTTAACTCCCGACTGCTGGAGAAAGGGCTTAAATATACATAGCAATACGAATAGATGATTAAAATAACCATTATTCAACGGTTAGCGCTAGTCCTATTATCATGTCTCTGATATCTTTACACTATCTTCACTAATACTATGCGCAATGTTATGTCAGGTCAAAGTAGCAACGATGACATTTATATCTTTATTATGCGTCATGGAGAAGCCGAATCGCTTCGGCTAGATGATAAAAGTCGCCAACTCACGGAAGTAGGGCAAAAACAGTGTCAGTCAGCTGCCCAGTGGCTCGCACAGCAATACTGTTCTGACGGTATGGTAGACTTAGCATTGGTGAGTCCTTATCGCCGTGCTAGGCAAACATTCGAGAAGGTATCTTCAACAATTAAAAGCGATAAGCTGGAGATTAATGAGGATATCACTCCAGAAGGCTCGCCAAAGCTTGTAAGCGACTATATTGACGCTAGAATCCACGCTTCGGTCAACGCTAAACGCCCCATCAAAAAGCTCTTAATTGTCAGCCATATGCCCTTTGTCAGTTACTTGGTAGATGAAGTTTGCAGCTCTTACACCACAAGTCTTTTTGCTACCGCGTCAATAGCGGTGGTTAAATATTCATTAAGTAGCTTAAAAGGTACGCTGGTGACTCACTACCAAGGCTTTTAATTTTTAGCCAATTCTGAGTTCATGCGAAATATTTAGTCTTTATTTGCTTTATCCACATTACCTTAGCCCAACAGGCTAGTTTTTCTTTGATGATTAGTTAAGTTAATCGCGCTACCGCCGATAAACACTTTGAGAGTGTCAGTGTGTAATTTATCGAAGGGTTGGGAAATGGATAGTAAGTCTATTCCTGAGCTCCTCAAACGTTCACTTCAGTCCCATATGGCTGAGGCTGATTTGCGTGAAGATGAGGAGACGCAGGTTATCATTGCAAAGTTGTCTGTATTGTCAGATAAAGTTGCAGCAGCAAAAGCAAAAGCCCTTGAAAAAAGAGCTCAGCGATTGATGCTTGAAAAAATCGCCGATGAAAAGCTTTCCGATTAAAAGGCTTTTCACAGTAAGGTTGCTCATCACAAAAGGGGGGCTGTCAAAAGTGCATTGACAAACACATTCCCGACTAGAAGCAGCCGGGTTGTGAAGGTTTAAATAGAAGTGTTGTTTTTCTCAGCGCTATAAAACTCTGGCATAACACGCACGGTTTTAATCATGTTCTCCGTGATGTCTACAATTTCCAACGGGTAACCTGCAAGTCTAACGCTTACTTTATTTTCCGGTATTTCTTCCAAGTACTCTAGTAGCAAACCGTTCAATGTTTTCGGGCCTTCAGTAGGCAAGTTCCAATTCATCTCTTTGTTCAACTCGCGTACGTTGGCACTGCCATCCACTAATACCGACCCGTCCTGCTGCACATGCGCTTCTTTACTATGATCGGGCACCATGCTGGTGGTGAAGTCGCCGATAATTTCTTCAAGGATATCTTCAAGGGTGACTAAACCCATGATATCGCCGTATTCATCAACCACTAAGGCAATGCGCTCTTTTTCTGCTTGGAATTTGTACATTAAGGTGTGCAGGGGCGTAGATTCTGGGGTGAAATAGATTTCTCGTACTGCACGTAGCAAACTTGATTTCGTGAACTGATCTTTTGAAAGCAGCCTAAGCGCATCCCGCACATGAACAAAGCCCACAGCATCATCCACGCTATCGCGATATAAAAGCACGCGAGTGTGCTGCGCATGTGTTAGTGCCTTTTGAATTTTTTTCCAATCATCATTAATATCAATCGCAAATATTTCTGCTCTTGGCACCATAATGTCTTCGGCAGTCACACTTTCAAGGTCGAGTATGCTCACCAACATATCTTGGTGTTTCTTAGGTATCATCGTGCCGGCTTCAAACACTACGGTGCGCAGTTCTTCTCTGCTCAACGAATCGTCATTGCCGTTAGCCGGGCTAATACGAAGAAGCGCAAGTATGCCATTTGTGATGCCATTGATGGCTGCAACGAAGGGGTACAACACCGTCAATAACGGCAAAAGAATTAAAGAGCTTGGGAAGGCAATTTTTTCAGGATAAAGCGCGGCTAGTGTTTTTGGTGTGACCTCTGCGAAGATAAGCAATATGAGTGTTAAACCAAAGGTTGCCGCTAAAATGCCCCAGTAGTCACCGAACAAGCGTATGCACAGTACGGTGGCCAATGATGACGCCGCTATGTTTACTAGGTTGTTGCCGATGAGTATTAGGCCGATGAGTCGGTCGGGCCTGTCGAGTAGTTTTTGTACTCGCATTGCTGCTCGGTTGCCTTCACTTTGAAGGTGCTTGAGTCGATAGCGGTTTATCGACATCATCCCGGTTTCAGAGCTCGAAAAATATGCAGATAGTAATATGAGTACGCCGAGCGCAATAAACAGCGTACTCGTTGATATGTCGTCCAAAAAAGTGGCTTCCTGTCTAATGCTAGCCTTCAAATGTAATAAGTTGAAGACAGGGTTTCAAGCTAAAAAAAGGGCAATAAACTGTTATTGGCGCTAATCCGCTCGTAAAATTACCGCGCAATGGTATTCCCGATAACGGCTTACAGCAAGAACTCTCGTACTAGCTTACTGCCGAAGTAAGCTAGTGTGAGCAATATCACGCCGGTAATTGTCATTAAAATGACTTGTTTACCGCGCCAGCCACGTAACTTTTGTCCAATTAACAGTACTAAAAAGACAACGAGGGCTGCGGCGGATAACACCGTTTTATGCGCGTAAGTCTTGCTAAACATATCCTCTAAAAAAACAAATCCGCTAAGTAATGAGACGGTAAGCAGTGATGTTCCAGCAAGCAGTAGCTTGAATAAAATATTTTCCACTAGCATGAGGGGAGGGAGCGAAGAGTGTAATAACGCAGCCCCCTTTTGCTTTAGTCTGTAGGTGATGTATGACATTTGAAGCGCGTATAAAAACGCAATAACAAGGGTGCAATAGGCAAATAAGGATAAACTTATGTGCACCACTAAACCCGGCTGTAATTCTATGTGCATGATGTAAGAAACAGGGATAAAAGCCGCAGACAGCACAGCAAGGGCGGCAAACCCAAATACTACGGGTAACAAAATGAGGTTAGGGATGGAACGGGCAAAGAGCAGCATTGAAACGGTGATGAGCCAAGATACCAAAGACAGTACATTGGTTACGCTCATATTCTGGCCAGGGGCAATGATGATCACGCTGATAAGAAAAGCAATATGAGCAATAGCCCCTAAACTGGCTAAAGAGAGTGCAAGGCGTTTATTAGGGCCTTCGTGGTGTACAAATTTGCCAATTAAAACGGCTGCGGCCAAGGTATAGAGTAGCGCAGCGGAAATGGCGAAAAGCGTATTCATTATACTTCCTGTGATACGTGGGTGAATCGTCACCGAATAAGTCGCTATTGATACTGCAACTTTAGGCTAAATTCAACCACCTCCTTGATTTTGTTTGCTTCAATACCACTTATTAAGTAATAAAATAGCGGCGAGTGGCCAGGGCGTGTTGACCTTTGATGTCAATTTTTGCAAAGGTCAGACGCTCAAATAATACAGCAAAAACAAGGCGTAAATTTTAACGCATTTGCGGGTACGTTCGCTGTGCCTTTTACGATACAATACGGACATTGCGTCTGAAATCAAAAGAAGTTTCATACTATGTTTGAGAATTTATCTGAACGCCTAGGCCAGACATTACGGAATGTAAGTGGCAAGGGGCGTCTTACAGAAGACAATATTAAAGAGACATTGCGCGAAGTGCGCATGGCACTATTAGAAGCAGATGTGGCCCTGCCGGTAGTGAAATCTTTTGTTGCTCAAGTAAAAGAAAGAGCCGTCGGTACCGAGGTAAGTAAAAGCCTCAAGCCCGGTCAGGTTTTTATTAAGATTGTACAATCTGAACTTGAAGCTGTTATGGGGGAGGCGAATGAAAAGCTGAACCTAGCCACCCAGCCTCCCGCCGTTATTTTAATGGCTGGTTTGCAAGGTGCTGGTAAAACTACTTCAGTTGGTAAGCTGGCGAAATTCCTCACCGAGCGCGAAAAGAAAAAAGTGATGGTGGTGAGTGCCGACGTTTATCGTCCTGCGGCAATCAAACAGCTCGAAATGCTAGCTAGCGAAGTGAATGTGGGCTTCCACCAGTCGAGCATTCTTCAAAAGCCAATCGATATCGTAGAAAGTGCAATAGATGAAGCCAAGAAGGGCTTTTACGATGTACTCCTAGTGGATACTGCTGGTCGACTGCACGTCGATAGCGACATGATGAGTGAAATACAAGAACTGCATAGTTCTGTAAAACCCATCGAAACCCTGTTCGTTGTCGATGCGATGACCGGTCAAGATGCCGCTAATACGGCCAAAGCATTCAATGATGCCTTACCGCTCACAGGCGTTATTTTAACTAAGGCCGATGGTGATGCGCGAGGGGGTGCTGCGCTGTCTGTTCGCCATATTACCGGCAAACCAATCAAATTTATTGGTATGGGTGAAAAGGTTGATGCCTTAGAGCCATTCCACCCTGAGCGCATAGCATCTCGTATTTTAGGTATGGGTGACGTACTTAGCTTAATTGAGGAAGTAGAGCGCAAGGTTGATAAGACCAAAGCTGAAAAGCTAGCTAAAAAAGTTCAGAAAGGAAAAGGCTTCGACCTAGCTGACTTTAAAGATCAGCTTGAACAGATGAAGAACATGGGCGGTATGATGGGAATGCTTGATAAGCTTCCTGGCATGGGCGGCATGTCTGAAAAAATTAAAGATCAAGCCAATGACAAACAGTTCAATCAGATGGAAGCCATCATTAACTCAATGACACCGGGGGAACGCGCTCGCCCTGATATCATCAAAGGCTCCAGAAAACGCAGGATAGCCGCGGGCTCTGGAACGCAAATTCAAGACGTGAATCGCCTATTAAAGCAATTTACGCAAATGCAAAAGATGATGAAAAAAATGTCAGGCGGTGGTATGAAGAAGATGATGCGCCAAATGAAAGGTATGGTCCCACCAGGTGGTGGCTTTGGTGGTCCGGGAGGACCAGGCGGTTTTGGCGGTGGTCCTGGCGGATTTCCACCACGATAACGGCTTACGCGTTTGATGAATTACAAAACCTCAATAATGGCCAATTATTGAGGTTTTTTACTATAAAACTGAAACAGGAATTCTATGGCAGGCTTAAAACGAATTATTCTTATCGACACGCATCTACCGGGTGTCGTTGAACTCAAGCTTGATGGACACACAAATATTTGTGGTACCAATGCGTCAGGTAAAACAACGCTTCAACGACTTATTCCCGTGTTTTATGGCGAATATCCAAGCCGTGTTGTACCTGCGACAAGAGACAGCTTCGAGCGCTGGTACCTGCCTCGCCTTTCTAGTTTTATTATTTACGAATACGCCCGTGCAGACGGAGATTTATGCCAAGCGGTGTTAAGTTCAAATGGCACCGGAGTGAACTATCGTCTCATCGGTAAGCCCTTTGAAATCAGTGACTATCTGATTGAACAAAAGAGCGGCAAACACGCCAGTGTCAGTAGTGCTGAGCTAGCGCGTGCGATGAAGCGCAACAACGTTATGGTAACGAGTTTACTCAACACCAAAGACTTCCGCGCAATTATCCAAAATGACCATGGCGTGCTAAATCAAAGTAATACTGCACGAGAAGTACTCGGCTACGCCAAGCTGTTTAGTTTGTGCGAGTCATCTAAGCACATGCGTCATATCGAAAAACTCGCTAAAGCGGTGCATTCTAAAGAAGGCAAGATGGAAACGATCAAAGCAATGATCGCAGCCATATTAGAAGAAGACGGCGTAACCCCGCCAACGTCAGGTCTAAGTCGCAATCGTGTAGATGACTGGATTAAAGAGTGCCACCTTATTAAGCAGTTCGATAAAATAAGGCCAGAGTTTTCCAGGCTTGAGCAAGCGGACATGGCGCTTAGTAGCACCGAACTACAGCTGGCAACCCTGAAACATACTTTTGAATTGGATAAGACTTACCTGTCAGCTCGCGTGGAAACCACGAAAAACGAGCTTGATGAAAATAACTTTCAGCGCAAGCAAACCGACAGCGAGTGGGGCGATAACCGGGATCACCTCAATCAAGTCATATCTTCTGCACGTGCTGACGTGGAAAAGTATACGATTGAGCTTGAAAATGTTGAAGGCGAATTTGATAAGTGGCAAGAAGAAGACATTGAGCAACTCAAAGAAGATGTGGGTAATTTACCTCAGTGGTATAGCAAAAAAGAGCTGAGTGTAAGTCGTTACGCACTACTTACAGAAAAGCATCAAGATATAGAATCAGCATACAATAAGCGATTGGCCGAACTCGGTGAATCGCTATCAGCCACGCTCGATGAACTCTCTCTTGCTAGGCAAGAAGCTGCAGAGCATAAGTCTTCGCAACAGCAAAGTGAGCGTGAGGCATTGGCAAACATTCGCGATGACTACAGCGAACAATTAAACAGGCTAAATAGTGAGTATCTAAACAACGTTAATGAGCTCAAAGTACATGAAGCAGAGTTAAAAGCGTCATTGAGTAACGCAGGGTATAACGAGTTTGAGCAATCTCAGCTTGATATTTTAGATGCTGCGATAAAAGAAGCGTCGATTAATGAAGACACCGCTCGAGCAGAACTTCGACAGTCGCAGCAGGTTCATTCTAAAGCGTGTGAGGAACGTAAAACCTGTTCACAAGCATTAGATAAAGCCCGGACATCTTTTCAACAGGAAGAGAAGTCGGTTAATAAAATCAACGGTTTGCTGTATCCAGGTGAAGGCTCTTTACTTGAGTATCTAAGAGCTAATGTGGACGATTGGGAAATTTCATTAGGCAAAGTAATTCGCCCTGAACTATTGGACCGCACTGACTTGGCTCCCGCTATGGAGGAGCAGGTTGATACATTCATGGGAATGAAATTAGCCTTACATGAGCTAGATACGCCGGATTATGCCTCCACCGAGCAAGCGTTAAAGCAGCAACTTAAAGATGCTGAAATTCGCCAGACAGCTTCACTGGCTGCACAAAATGAATGTGAGCAACGATTGGCCAAGGCCAATGAGGATGTGCGCAATACTGAGCTATCACTTACGCAAAAAGACAATGTAGTTAAAAGTGCTGAAGCTAGCCGTAAGCGTGCACAACAAGACAGAGATACGGTGCTTAGCGAGTATCAGCAAGCCTTATCAGAGAGAAAGCAAAAGGCGAAAGCAAAACTTGACGCCAATCAACAAAGCCAGAAGCAAGCTAAAGCTCAGTTTGAAGAAAGCCGGGATGAAATTAACGATCAGCAAAGAGAAGCTGAGACGGAACATAAGTTTCATTGGCAACAGCTTATTTCAGATACAGATGCTCGATTATCTCAACTAGACAGCGACATGCGGAAGGCGAGAGAGAGCGCGGCTCAAGACCGTAAAGATATGCAGTACTGGTTGGAAAGTGAACTGAGCAATCGCGGCGTAGATGTAGACGAAATTGGCCAGCTTAAAAAGCTGATTAATCAGTTAAAAGACGATATTGCGCGTACAGAAACTCACCGTCACAAAGTCTCAGACTACGAGCGCTGGTATACCAATGTGTTCACCAAGCAAAAAGTGGTGTGGCAAGAAGGGTTGTCTAAAGCACGTAAAGCGCTTGGCGAGTCTGAACGCAGCCTCGCGAGCAAGCAAAGTGCGTACAAAACAAAAAGAGAGCAGCTTAAAGAGCAGCACACACAGCTAGAAAGCACGCTTAAAACCACCACCGAGCACCTAGAGCAAGTTAAAAACTTGAGCAAGTCGTTGGCTAAGCTCACGCTGCAAGCTAGCGACGATACTGCTGAGATTAAGCACGACGAAGTGAGTATTGGCCAGCGCATATCAGAAGTGCAAAGTCAGCTGCAAGAGCGTGACAATCTACTTAGTGATATTCGCGCTTATGTAGAACGATTTGACCAGCTTATTGCGGCGCAGGCCGGCACAGGGCTCTCTGACACGTGGGAACGCGCAAGAGAAGAGTGCGCCACGATTAACGCGCATGGCGTGAAAAGTTTTGATCATCGACGCATGGTGTCTCATCTATCGCAGCTACTTAACGTTATCGTGCCTCAAAAGCTGCAAGGGCTCAGAGAGCAGGGCCGGATCTTTGGCGCCGATTTATCTCAGTACTACTTTGTGTTGGCAGATATCGATAAGCGCATCGTGTCTCAAAGTCGTCGAATTACCCAAGAAGTGGATGGAGAGCTGTTCCTCGATGGCGTGTCAGACTCCGCCGTTAAAATCCGTTCTCGTATCAGTGAACTTGAATTCTGGCCAGAGCTTGAGCAATTCAGAAAGCATTATGAATTCTGGATGGAAGAAGGGGCAAATGAACTGCCTGAAGAAGAGTATGGCCAAAGCATGCGCAGGGTTCTTGATATTTTAGGGCGAGCCGCACTGTCTGGCGGTATCAGCAAATTACTCGATATTGAGCTGCATTTGCGGGAAGGAAATAGCGACCTAGTTATTCGCACCGACCGCCAGCTTAATGAGTCGTCCAGTCACGGAATGGCTTACCTTATTTTATGTAAGTTCTTATTGGCATTTACTCGTTTATTGCGTCAAGACGCGGGTGCAACCGTACATTGGCCAATCGATGAGCTGGGCACGCTGCACCAAAGCAACGTGAAAAAGATATTTGATGCGTGTCAGAACAACAATATCAGTGTAGTGGGCGCATTCCCTAATCCAGAGTCAGAAGTACTCACGCTATTTGAGAACCGATACCTTATCGATAAAGTGACACGCCAGTTACAAGTGGTTCAACCAAAAGCGAGCAGCATAGCCGCGCGTATAAAAGCCAAAAAGCACAGTGATGCAGTAACACAGGAGCCGTCGTTATGATGACAGAACAAGGACGCGTGTTAAGCGCTTTGTTGCAAGGGGCCTTTATTTGCCAAGTTACCGACGAGGAAGCATGGCGATTTCTTAAAAGTCGAGACAACGCGGCAAAGTTAGAGCCGCATTTATCGCTGCTCAATCGCACTCTTTCTACGACAGCAGAAGGCGAAGTGTTTTTTGCCAGCTATTCCACTATTGGTGAGCAAGAGCGCAAAGTGCTTACGCAGCAGTTCCAAGATACGGCGTCTAATTTAGTGCCTCTTATCGAGTGGTTGTTATTAGTTCAGCAGGCCAATGAATCTGATATGCCCATTACTATGGGCAGCGCTATTCGACTTAACGAATTGCAAGGTAGCATTGAAGATACGCCCGCCTACGGCGAGCAATTAGAGAAGATATCTCGTTACCGAATGTTTGGCTCTACCAGCGTTAACGTGGACGGCCAGCTTAAGCAGGTGTTTAAGCGCCTCACTGAGCTAGGCTATTTAATTAAGCCAAACCCAGATAAGCAAATTTATTTGGGAACCGGCAAGATTGAACACCTTTATGAAACTTTACGCTTTATTGATGAAACTGAAGCATTGAGCCTGTCTGAGCAAGCGGAGGCTGCGGTATCTCAAGGTAACCTGATATGAGCCAGGTATTACTTCAAGCCGGAACTAAGTTGCTTAATGCACTAGGTCGCCACAGCGACCTTATTATGAAAGCGTATATTAACGGTTCTGTAAAAGAGCGTGATCACAGCAGCAAAGTACTTGAGCAACTCGTCCAGCTTGGCGTGCTGTGGCGTCCAGAAGCGCAAAGTGAACTGCGATTGAAAAGTGCTGTACGCACTCTTTTAGAGGGCAGTTTACAAGACGAGAGAAACCGTACGATAAATGCCAACGTTGGGGCATCACTCGCGAGTTTAAAAACGCTGACTGAACACTATAAAGAAGCACTCCATTACAATAAATTCAACGAAGCTGCCGCGCACATGAGCGACCTGACAGAGCACGTTTATCAGCTGTCGGAAACGCTGAGTAATAGTGTAAGGGTAATGTTTAGTCGAATTAATAATGAGTTTGGCTACGTGTCTTCTGTAGACGCGAAAATTCGAGAGAATGAGTTAGCACAACAACAAGTTACCGACTTACTTGCGCAACTTGAATGTTTCCGATTTGATGAGTTGAGTGAGATTGCTGGCTCAAATCGTGAGCTCAGGCATTTGCTGGTGGTATCGCTACAGCAGCGATTTTCGAAAGCAGCCCAAGAACTCTCGGTTGTGCAGGCACGACTTCTTGATTTACTGGGCCGATTTAGAGAATTTCAAGGCCGAACCCGGCTTCTTAAAGGCTTTCTGTTGCATATGGAGCAGCAGCCCGATTTCGCTCCAGGCAATTACGCAAACCTGACCAACGTTCCGGTGTTATTCAATCACAGTGCTGCCACAATTTCGCAGGCGGCCGCTGACGTAAACAACGTGGAGCATGAGAGTGATTACCATGACATGGTGGCAACGCTTACGCATATCCACAAAAAACGCGGAACGCAAGATGACGGTAAGCCCGCCGATATTGATGTTACCGAACAAGCTACCCTATCTCTTGAGAAAGAGCCTTTGCAAAAAGCCGTTGAAGCTTATTTTTGTGACGTTATTGACTCTGGGCAAGCAAAGACAGCCTTAGATTATTACGAGCAGCAGCAGCTCGAGTTCGACCCTGAAGTATGGCTTTACCAAGTGATTGGTGGTTATCAGGCGTTAGATGATGAAGAGAAGCAGTTTTTTGCTTTAGAGCCTCACGGCATGAACGATAAGATTTACACCGGTAATTTTTATATTAGTGATATCACATTAGGCTTGCGCTAAACCCTAAAAATATTTGATGGCAAGCGCTTGATATTACTCAGTGGCGTCTCTATTTTAAAAAAATATTTACAAAAAGTTCACGTAGTGAGCTATATAATTTAAGTAGACGTAATCATGCTGTCATCACAGTGTTGTAGCTTTATTCACAGTGATAGCAGCGCTTACGTTGACTTGGTCAGTGTGACCAAGTGATGTTCTAAATTATATTTCTACAGGATGTAGAATCGTTGTGGTGCTGGTGCGTACAGTACGAAGAGGAAGATGTTATGCAATTATCAGAGCAACAAAGTTTTAACCAAGCCCTTATCCAACTTTCTGTTTTGCTCTATCAAGTAGATGGTGTGGTGACATTATCAGAGCAAGATTACCTCAGTGACATTGTGGATTCACTTTCTTGGGAGAGCCCAATTTGTCCAGAAGCTTTTCTCAATGACACGATATATCAAACTCGTAAAGCCATAGATACGGGAGACGCAGTCTCTTATATGCGCAGTTTAAAAAATGCGCTTTCCTTTGACGCTGATAAAACTCTTGAGGTGGCAATGGCCATAACAGGTGTTGATGGCGAGCGAAGTGAAGCTGAAACCGAGCTTCTCTCACTGCTTACGCACAAAGTGCTCGCAAAAGCCCTTGTCTCGGGTAATGAGACTGTTCAGTAGAAGTAAAACTATGCATAAATCGTATCGCTGTGTATTAAAGGCACAGCGGTACAACAACTCCTTCTTTTGTGGTGCTTATGCCTCAACGTGTTAGCGAAATGAAAATAGGGCATAGCCTATCAGCATTGGTTCTGTTTGTGCTGCTTACGAGCTGCCACTCCTTTGACGAGGCTAAAATTGACCCCAGCTTTAATGCCAGTGACCAACCGTTCCCCATCAAGGTTGCTCCTTTTGATAATTATAAAGAGCAAGTCTTTAACTATTTGAGCGCCAATCGCAGCTTTGTTGGAACAGATAAAGGCGCTGAAATTGCGATGAATATGCCGTTTGAGTGCGGCACTTCAGTTAATGATAAAGGCCTGTTTCTCGTACATGGTTTAGGCGACTCGCCGTATTTTTTTAGAGAGCTAGCCGCCACCCTATGTGAAAAAGGGGTGAGAGTGCGCGTGATGCTATTACCTGGGCATGGTTCAAAACCTGGCGACATGCTTTCGGTAAGTTACGCGCAATGGCAAGCAGAAACTGATTTTCAGCTTGAGCAGTTTGCCTCTACGGTTGAGCAGCTTTATGTGGGTGGATTTTCAACAGGGGCTAACCTCACCACTATTAGCGCCTTTGATAGAAATGATATTAATGGGATGATTCACTTTTCCCCAGCGTTTAAATCTCGTTTTTTCGTATCTAAACTAGCTCCTTATATTGATACGCTTTACCCTTGGCCGAATGTAGTGAAGGAAGACAATCCAAGTCGCTACAATTCTACCGCCATGCCAGGGTTCGCTGCCTATCAAGAAAGCGTAAACGCACTTGCGCGCCGATTTGATGGCCGCGATGGGGAAACAACATCATTAGACGTCCCCGTATTAATGGTTGTGGCAGAAAAAGACAGTGTTGTAGATACACAACATGTTGGCCAACGCTTTAAAGAAAACTTTACCAATGATAGAAAGTGTCTACTTTGGCAGGGCGAGGAAGCCCCAGACGTTTTTGTCGATAATCCATCGATGTCCGGGCAGCTGCTTATGCAGTCTATGCGTCTGCCAGAGAAGCGTATAAGCGCTGCTTCACATATGAGTTCGTTGTTTTCAGATAGAAACTCGCTGTACGGCACGCAAAGCACATTTAGAATTTGTGATAACGGCCAAGGGAGTGAATCAGAAGCGCTCTGTAAAGAAGGTAAAGAAGGCAAAAAAGGTAAAGACGTATGGTATGGACCTTGGGGTTATGAAGATGACGATGCCAACCGTGTTTACGCTAGGCTTACCTACAACCCTTACTTTGATGCGATGATAGATAGCATAGTGGCATTTACCAGCGACGTGTCTGCTGGCGATTTTTGCAGCCTTTAGTACTCAGTGCTAGCACACGGTAGCTAGAATATACGTTAATGTATTAGTAGGTGTATTAGCTAATGTATCCGCTAACATAGCGGTGAATATATAGGCCAGTGGGTCAGCCGATATTCGCTTAAGTAAAACCTATGAATGCAAAAAGGCCGTTCTTCAAGAACGGCCTTTCAATTAGCTAAGCTTTATTTGCTGTTTTTACGCTATTGGCACTTACGTATGTGGCTGAGCTTCCTCTAATTCCCTTTCAAGCTGGTCACTGGCATCAGCTCTCGGCTTAGTAAATCGGGCTAGAGCAAGATACAGCACAGGAGTGAGGTATAGCGTGAAAACAACCGCAATACCTAGGCCGCCAAATACCACCCAGCCAATAGCATTTCGTGCTTCCGCACCAGCGCCAGTGGACAAGATTAACGGTAGTCCGCCTAGAATGGTAGATACCAGCGTCATCATAATAGGTCTTAAACGTACCGTGCCTGCTTCCACAATAGCATCGTAAACAGAATACCCTTTATCCCGAAGCTGGTCGGCAAACTCAATAAGTAAGATGGCGTTTTTCGCCAAAAGGCCAATGAGCATGACTAGGCCAATCTGTGAGTAAACGTTTATTGACGTGCTGGTTAAGAACAATGCATAAACCGCCGCTGCAATACCAAAGGGAACGGTAAGCATAACCACTACTGCACTGTTAACACTCTCAAACTGTGCAGCTAATACCAGTAGCACAATAACAAATGCCAGAACGTAGGTAAGCGCAACTTGCTTAGATGTTTCTTCAAAGGTTTGAGCTTCACCTAAAAAGATAAGGCCAATACCGTCTGGTAATGCATTTTGAGAAATAGCTCGTATTTCTTCAACCACATCACTCAGTGCTTTATCTTCCGGCAGTTCAACTTCAAGCTCAATGGCTCTGCGTTGGGCCTGACGCTCCAATTCCGCTGCCACACCTTCTTCACTTATGTAGGCTACGCTCGATAGCGGAACTAGGTTGCCATCAGTACTTTTCACGTAAAGGTTAGTCAGATCTGAAGGCGCCATTGTATTTCTATTGCTGGTTTGAAGCATAATAGGAATAGATTGGTCGCCTACGTTCAAATCGGCAATGTCATCGCCATTTACCGCGGCGCGTAGTGCACTAGAAATATCATTTAACGGCACGCCAAGCTCTTCAGCACGTCGTCTGTCGATATTCACACGTAGTTGTGGCTGAGTAGGGTCATAGCTCACCCGTGGACGGCCTAAATAGGGTAGTTTAGTTTCTATTTCAGTGGCAAAAGCCTGGGCTGCCTGATAAATATTTTCATAGGTATCACCGGTTAGCGCCATTTCCAAACCGCCGCCTTGTCCGCGAAGATTCAAACTATTGCCACCAAATGCGTTTCCAGGTGCGCCAGGAATAGCCTGCAGGCCTGGGCGAATCTCATTGACCACATCTTGTAGCGACATATCGCGGTCGTCCCAATGCTTCAGGGGCGCGGTAATAAAGACGATATTCGGATCCCATTGCCCAACCACGGTATACATAGAATCTATTGTGCCTTTTTCCACATAAGGAAGGAGCATCTCTTCCATCTTCTCGGCTTGTCTATCCATAAAGTTAAGTCCGGCACCGTCAGGTCCACGAGCAAAAATACGGATAGTTCCACGATCTTCACTAGGCAGTAGCTCATTATCGATATTACCCGATAATATATAGGCGCCACCGCCGGCTGCTAGACTTAATACACCCACAACCCAACCATATTTCAGCGCTTTTAATAGCGATGATTGATACAGCGAAAGACACGCGTTACCAAATCGGCCAAAGGTGGCGTTAAAAAAGCTTTTGCCGTTTTCCTTAGGCTTTTTGACTGCAAGACGGGCAGTAAGCGCAGGCACCAATGAAAGGGCAACGAACGACGAAATAATAACGGCACCTGCTAATACACCGCCAAACTCTCTAAAGAGTTTACCTGCTGTTGATGGCAAAAATGCAATGGGAATAAACACAGATGCTAGCACTGCGGTTGTTGCCACTACTGCAAAAAACACTTCTCGCGTACCAATTACCGCGGCTGCTCTTGCGCCAAGGCCCATGCTGCGACGGCGCTGAATATTCTCTGACACGACAATAGCATCATCAACAATCATACCGGTAGCAAGTACAAGTGCCAGCAAGGTCAAAATATTAATGGAAAAGCCCATTACCCAAATGATGGCAAGTGCCCCAGCTAATGATACTGGTATCGATAGGGCGGGGACGAGCGTTGCGCGCCACGAGCCAATAAAGACAAGTAACGTAACAATAACCAGCGCTACGGTGAGGCTTAGCGACACTATCACTTCTTTCACCGAGTCTCGGATAAATTCGGCATCGTCAGCCGTAACTACAATGTCCATATCGGTAAAGCGCTTGTCTAAATCACTCACCATTTCAAGCACTTCATCAGAAATTTCAATGGTGTTAGAGCTGGCTTGACGAATAACTCCCAAGCCAATAACCGGCATGCCGTCTAATCGCACCATACTGGTTGAATCTGCTGGGCCAAAATATACGCTTGCTACATCGTTAACCCGAATGTCGCCCGATATAACGATATCGCCCACATCCTGCGCTGATACTGATGTTGCGTCAGCTCGAACAATAAGAGCCTGTTCTGATGATTGAATACTGCCAGCAGGTACGTCAAACGGAGCTAAAACAAGCGCGTCGGACACGTCTCTCATCGACAGTCCAAAGCTGGTTAATCGCAGTGGATCGACAGACACTCGGAGTACCCGTTCTCGTTCTCCACGCATATTGACATCAGCAACCCCTGGAATACTCAAAAATAAGGGGGCGACATCGGTATTTACGCGTTCGGTGAGTGTTTCCATATCAAGGGTTTTACTCGATATGGCCAAGCTCACAACAGCTTGAGCGTCGTTGTCAGCGCGAATAATGGCAACTTGCTCAACATCTTCGGGAAGCTGTCGTTGTACGCGACTTACTGACTCACGGGTTTCGTTAGCTGCATCTTCCAAGTTAACACCAGGACGAAACTCAACACGAATACGGGCCGAGTTTTCTTCGCTTTGCGCTGAAATATTTTTTACACCACTTACCCGCGCTACCGCACCTTCAAGGCGGCTGGTTACTTCTGCGTCTACCGTTTCAGGTGATGCACCAGGAAATGTTGCCGTTACTGTTACTCGCGGCGTATCTACATCGGGAAGTTCGCGAACCTCAAGACCGCTTAACGCTGCAAATCCAGCAATAGCGATAAGCAAATTTAAAACAACAATAAGTACTGGACGTCTTATCGCTAGCGATGGAAGGTCGTTTGCCTGTGAAGACAGTTGTTTATCACTCACCGGCTGGTCCCCCAGCTATTTCGGTAGTGATAGATTGGCCAGTTCTCAAGCGCTGTACACCTTCAGCAATGAGTGTGTCACCATTAGTGATATCACCCGATACCAAAATGATGCCACGAAGGCGTTGATGAACACTTACGTCTAATTTTTGTGCTTTGCCATCTACCGCAAGCCAAATGTAAGCACCAGTGGCACCCCATAATAAAGCTGATTCTGGAACTGCGGCAAATCGGTCGCCCTCAATGGAAAGATTTACTCGAAAACTCATGCCTGGTCTGAATTGGTCGGATGAATTGTCCAAAAGAGCTCGTGCTCGTAGTGTTCTGTCGGTTTCATTGATACGCGAATCTACCTGCGCAATCTCTGCTTTCACGCTTTTTTCTTTATCACTCCACGGCTCCAAGGTAACCTGCGGACCGTCTAGCAATACTGCTAGGGCTGCTTCAGGGGCCTTAAAGTTAACAAACAGTTTGCTACGATTGTCCAGCGTGGTGATCATCGTCTGCTCATTAATACGGTCGCCCACTTCCACGTCAGTAAAGCCAACGACACCATCAAAAGGCGCTACAATTCGACGGTCTTCTAAATCTGTTTTAGCATCTTCGAGGGCTACTTGGGCCAAGTCACGCTGTGTCTTGGCAAGGTCAAGTTCGTTAACCGGAATTGCACCTTTTTTGTAACTCGATGCGAGACGTTCGACGGTACGCTGGGCGTCATCTAGGGTAAGTTCAGCGCGCTTTACTGCGGTTTTTTGTCTGCGGTCGTCAAGGCGAACAAGTACTTTACCTTCCTCCACATTTTGACCAGGCACAAAGTTAATCTCAGTAACCTCGTCGGCTACAGCGGAATAAAGCACGATAGACTGCACTGCTTCAGCGCTACCTACCGCCTCAACCTTGCGAGTCTCGTTCATGAATTCGATAGGTTTTGTTACAACCAACTTGGCTTGTCGGTCACCCATGTATTGACCGTGTGCGAACGGCATAAACAAAAATAAAGAAAAAAGACCAATCCATGTCTTCATTGTGCGAACCACTGACTTGTTCATTTTGTAACCCATTAGTTATAAGTTTTTTGTCTATTAATTAGACTTTTGGCTAGTACAGATTCATACCGTATAGCACCATAGGCGGTTCAGCTAAGCAATTGCAGTTCAGCGTATTCCCTATACAAGGTATCGCTTTTCATCAAAGAGGCATGATCCCCAGTGGCCACTATGCTTCCTTCATCCATTACAACAATGCGGTCGGCGTGTTGAACCGTTGCTAGTCGATGAGCAATCACAATGCTGGTTTTCCCTTCCATTAAGCGGTTAATTGCCTGTTGAACCATTCGCTCACTCATGGCATCGAGGGCACTGGTTGCCTCATCAAGCAGTAAAATAGGTCGGTCGGCTAAAATAGCTCGGGCGATGGCGATGCGTTGTTTTTGCCCACCCGATAATTTAATTCCGCGTTCACCAAGCTGGGTGTCGTATCGGTTATCGAGGGCATCAATAAACTCGTGGGCAAAAGCAAGTTTTGCCGCTTTAACCACATCCTCATCAGTAGCCTCGGGTTTTCCATAGCGGATGTTGTCCATCACAGAACGAGCAAATACCACAGGCTCTTGAGTGACTACCGCTATTTGATTACGTAATTGCGCTAATGGCAGGTTGTTGATGTTGGTTTCGTTAAACTCAATGCTGCCCGATGATGGCTCATAAAAACGCATAAGAAGCTGAAATAATGTCGTCTTGCCTGCGCCGCTAGGGCCAACCAGCGCCAGTTTTTCTCCAGCGCGGATATTGAGGTTGAGGTTAGTAAACAGTGCTTTACTGCTAGGGTAGCTAAAACTGACATTGTTGATGTTTATTGCAGGAGACGCATTTTCCGCGAATGTGGCAACCGTTTTTTCATTGTCTGTATGACTTGAAGGGGGCTGAATATCTGATTCAGCTTGGATAAGTTGATAAAGACGCTCGCTGGCGCCCACGCCGCGCTGCACTTCTCCTATAACTTCACTTATTGTAGCGACGCTGCCACCAGCCATTACCGCATAGAACAAAAAGGCGGATAGTTCACCGACGGACATTTGCCCTTCTAGCACTTGGCGTGCGCCAACCCATGCGATAAAAATAATCGCCGTCATGCTTAAACACATTATGCAGCCAATAAGCAGCGAGCGATAATGTATTCGGTGTTCAGCGGCACCCATGGCAGCTTCTACTCTTGAGGCAAAATGAGAGCGTTCTTTATTTTCTGCCGTATAAGCCTGCACTGTCATGATTTCATGAAGACTCTCATCTATGTGTGAGCCTAAGTCTGCCACTTTGTCTTGACTAATTTTGGCAAACTTCCTGACTTGTGGAGCAAGTACTTTAATAGGTACTAATACCGCAGGTACTGCCACAATAACGCACAGCGTTAACAAGGGGCTCGATATACCCATTAAAATCAGAGCTCCCATGAATGTAATCACAGAACGCAGAGTCATTGACAGGCTCATACCAACGACTGTCTGGATAACCGTGGTATCACTGGTAAATCGAGAGATAACCTCACCGGTTCTCAATTCGGCAAAAAACGACGGGGGCAATGACAGCAAATGAGAATAAACTTGGTTTCTTATATCCGCGCTTACTCTCTCACCTAGCCATGTCATTAAATAGAAACGAGCATAGGTAGCAATACAGGCTAACAAGGTTATACCTAGTACAACAACGGTTGCTTGATTCAGCGTGTCAGAGGCGTTGTCCACAAACCCGTTGTCGATAGCATATTTGATCCCTTGGCCAAGCATTAGCCAAGCAATAGCGGCCGTGAGCAGGGCGACAATTGCACCCGCTACTCTTTTTTTGTAATGGCTTAAGTGAGAGCCAATCCAATGCAAAACCTGTTTAGTGGACACTTCATCAAGTGGAGTCGTCAAAATAGCCTCTTTATCAATACTTCGGGGGTTTGTTTAAGGTGCTCTGCAATCGCCACATGCGGCGCATTAGAATTGAGTATACGTGTTAATGGCTCCAGTTGATTTGTACATGCGACTACATTTGCAGTAAATCAGTTGGATGGGAGTTAGCCCCTAGGGCGTGTTGAACTTTGCTGTACGTTTTTGCAGCAAAGATCAACACGCCCTAGTAGATAAGCCACTTTTCGATAAGCTAATTTTTCGTTGCGCCGCTTTTAGGATCAAAGGACTTGTTTGCTGCTGTCAGCGTTGTCTCAGGTTCGCATACATGTTGAATATAACCCGCGCTAAAACAATCTTGGGTGTTGCAAGTGTTTAGTTTATGCTACAAAAAACTAATAAGGTTTCAGTCACTTCTGTGTTAAACCTTTCATTTATGGAGCATCTTGGTGAATTTTATTGAGCCACTATTTCAAAAAGTTCAGCGAATGTGGGTGGGGTTTGTAGAGTTACTTCCGCTACTTGCTATTGCACTCGTGGTTCTCATCATCACATGGCTGCTGGCTCGAATGCTCACTGCCTTTTTAAAGCGGTCTTTAAAAAATTCGAAAATCCGCCGTTCATTGTGCGAATTATTTGCCAGTCTTATTAAAGTAACCATATGGACTGTAGGTTTTCTTATTGCCATTACCATCATTTTTCCTAGCCTCACACCAGCGAAGTTACTCACTGTATTAGGGTTGGGCTCTGTAGCAGTAGGCCTTGCGTTTAAAGATATTTTCGAGAATTTCTTTGCGGGCATATTAATCATGTTGCGCAAGCCCATGCGCATCGGGGATTTTGTTGAATGCGAGAGCATTAAAGGGAAAGTTGAAAAAATAACGGTTAGAGAAACCTATCTTCGCAAAACGGATGATCAGCTCATCATCGTTCCCAATAGCTTTCTGTTTAAAAACCCCGTCTATGTACTCACTGACCTGTCACTTCGTCGCTTTGATCTTGTTGTTGGCGTTGCCTATGGTGAAGATGTCGATAGTGCCCGTGAAGTTATTCGTAGTGCATTAGAAGGCCTCGACGACATAAATCAACAGCGAGGTGTTGAAGTTTACGCCCGTGAATTCAATTCATCGTCTCTTGATTTCACCGTTCGCTGGTGGGCAAACTCACGACCCCTCGATATGCACAAAAGTAGGGACCTTGTTGTAACAGCAATTAAGAAAGCCTTAGACGAAGCCGGTATTGAAATTCCATTCCCTTATCGCACGCTTACGTTTAAGGAGCCGTTGCCGCTTAGCAATCACAATGATAATGAAGGTGTATGATGACAGTAAATGCTATTACTCACCCTATTTAATCGCTTATATTAAAAAGGTGGGTTGACTGTTTCACCTAACCGTAAGGATGCCAAAAGATGACACCAAAGATGAATAGAAAAATAAAAAAGGTGGCTAGCCTAACAATCGCTACAAGTTTTTTGTGCGTAATTAGCTATACCAGTATGGCAGATACTGCAACTGAGAAAAAAATCACGCAGTACATCGACCAATCTCTTGAGCAGTCAATGACAACGTTAGAAAAGACGGTGAATATTAATAGCGGCACGATGAATTTTGACGGTGTTAAAAAAGTTGGCGCTATTTATCGCTCTGAATTTGATGCAATGGGCTTTGACACCCAGTGGGTTGATGGCGCCGAGTTTAATCGAGCAGGGCACTTGGTAGCCAGCTACGGCAATACAGGGCCGAAAATACTGATGATTGGTCATTTAGACACGGTATTTGCAAAAGATGATGCATTTCAGACGTACCGCCATTTAGATGAGACTCATATTGCCGGCCCTGGTATTACAGATATGAAGGGTGGCGATGTGATAATTATTGCCGCCCTGCAGGCGCTCAAAGCACTCGACCTGCTAGATAAGGTGAGCATAAAAGTAGTAATGACTGGCGATGAAGAAAGTAGTGGGCGTCCACTTTCATTATCGAAAAAAGCACTAATTGATGCAGCTGTTTGGGCAGACGTCGCATTGGGTTTTGAAGATGCTGATGGCGATATTAAAACCGCAGTAGTTGCTCGGAGGGGTTCAATAGGGTGGCAGTTGGATGTAGCGGGTAAACCTGCTCATTCTTCTCAAATATTTACCGACAGCATAGGTTATGGGGCTATTTTTGAAACTGCGCGTATCTTAAACACATTTCGAGAAGAACTAGCCGGTGTTGGTAACATTACCTTTAACCCAGGGTTAATTGCGGGAGGAACCGAAGTGGAGGTTCATGCCGAAAATTCTATTGTCCAAGGCTTTGGAAAAACAAATGTGGTAGCCAAAGAGGTGACTGTAAAAGGTGGAATTCGCACACTGACCCAAGCTGAGCTCACTAAAGCAAAGCGTGTGATGCAAGACATAGTGACTAACAATTTAGCGCGCACGTCGGCAACGCTTACCTTCGCTGAAGGCTATCCACCAATGGCGCCAACCGAACAAAATTACGCCCTTTTAAAAATGTATAGCGACGTGAGTGAGTCGTTAGGCTACGGACCGATTGCGCCAGTAAACCCCCGCAATGCAGGGGCGGCTGATATTTCATTTGCCGCAGACCATGTCGACATGGCTATAGATGGCTTAGGATTGATGGGAGATGGCGGCCACACGAAAGATGAAGTTGCTGACATGTCTACATTTGCTCAAAACATTCACAAGGCAGCTGTGCTCATATATCGATTAAGCGAACAAGGACCGCCAAAACAAGACACCCCAAAACAAGGCCCCCCAAAACAAGGCACCCCAAAATAGATCGCGTATCTTTTTCAAAAGTGAGTGTAGACCTTTAGTGCACCACATTACTTAACGTGTAAGTTTGACCCCAAATTCAAGCGGGCCGCAAGACCGGCATGTCAGGCCCGCTAAATCCCATTTATCCCGCATTATTACTTGCATTCGAACACCACATCCGTATAATTCGCCAGCCTTCTATCAGGCGCTTACTTTTTGCGCGTGACAAGAGGGGTTAAGTTAACGGTAACGCTACAACGAGTTCGAGGCATTTTATGGTTACTATTCGTTTACAGCGTGGTGGCGCGAAAAAGCGTCCATTTTATCAACTAGTGGTTGCTGATAGCAGCCGTGCAAGAAACGGTCGTTTCATTGAAAACATCGGTTTCTTCAACCCAACTGCACAAGGTCAAGCGGAACGTCTTCGCATCGATCTTGAACGTGTAGATTACTGGGTTGGCGTAGGCGCGGGCTTATCAGATCGCGTATCTAGCTTGGTAAAAGAAGCGAAAAAATCTGCAGCGTAAGCTGTTTTAACTGGTGAGTATAGATGAGTCTAGCGTCTGACAAAGTGATTGTTGGCAAAATTGGAGCGCCCTACGGCGTTAAAGGTTGGGTCAAAATCAACAGCTATACAGAAAAGCCAGAGGGCATTTTCGAGTACACGCCTTGGTTTCTTGGTGAAGAAAAAGAATGTTCGATTGATCAATGGCGAACGCACGGCAAAAGCCTAGTTGCAAAGATTGAGGGTGTAGAGAACCGAGATGATGCTGAACGCGTCAAAAACTTGGATATTTACATTAACGCTTCGCAACTTCCCGACTTGGGCGACGATGGCATTTACTGGCGAGAGCTCACCGGCATGAAAGTGGTAACTACGCAAGGTTACGACTTAGGTGTGGTGAAAGAGGTATTTAACACAGGTGCTAACGACGTTATTCACGTTAAAGCTAATGTAGGCGATGCCTTTGGTCAAAAAGAAAGACTTGTGCCTTTTGTATTCGACGAAGTCGTACACGAGGTAGATAAGGAAGCGAAGGTCATTAAAGTTGACTGGGACCCGGGGTTTTAAGTGACACCGGAAAAGTGGTTCGGAGTTATTAGCCTTTTTCCAGATATGTTTTCCCCATTTACCCAACAGGGTGTAATAGGTAGGGCAGTTAAATCTGGTAAATTATCGGTTGATACCTTCAACCCCCGTGACTTTACTCATGATCGCCATCGTACAGTAGACGATCGCCCCTACGGAGGCGGACCCGGTATGCTTATGATGGTAAAACCGCTAACTGACGCGATACACGCTGCCAAGAATATTGGCGGTGAAAACAGTAAGGTGATCTACTTATCACCCCAAGGAAAACCCCTTGATCAGGCTGGCGTTAAACGCTTGGCCAGTATCGAACGCACAATTTTAATTTGCGGTCGATACGAAGGAATCGACGAACGCGTAATCGAAAGCCATGTAGATGAAGAAGTCTCCATTGGTGATTATGTGTTAAGCGGTGGAGAGCTTCCGGCGATGGTCTTAATGGACGCAGTTGCTCGATTAGTTCCCGGCGTGCTAGGGCATAAAGCCTCAGCAGTAGAAGATTCCTTCACAGACGGTCTTTTGGATTGCCCGCATTATACGCGGCCAGAAGTACTAGAAGGTCAAAAGGTGCCCGAGGTGTTATTAAGTGGTGATCACGAAAAAATTAGGCAGTGGCGACTGATGCAGTCTTTAGGTAGAACTATGCAACGTCGCCCTGATTTGTTAAATCACCTAGCTCTGACTGAGGAGCAGATGCGTTTGCTTGAATTATTCCAAGCGCAGCTGCGGCGAGATGACAGTTAACTAGGACGAGAGGATATGATGAGCAAAGTCAGTCAAGATATCATCAAAAAAATTGAGCAAGCACAGCTTAAAACTGATGTACCTGAATTTGGTCCAGGTGACACAGTAATTGTTAAAGTTCGCGTTACCGAAGGTGACAAAGAGCGTCTTCAGGCTTATGAAGGTGTTGTTATCGCTAAGCGTAACCGTGGTCTGCACTCGTCTTTTACCGTACGTAAGATTTCTAGCGGCGAAGGCGTTGAGCGTGTGTTCCAAACACACAGCCCGCAAATCGCTTCTGTTGAAGTTAAACGTCGCGGTGCGGTTCGTCGTGCTAAGCTTTATTATCTACGTGAGCGTTCAGGTAAATCTGCACGTATCAAAGAGAAGCTTAACTAAGATTATTAATTCTTGCGTTATTGTTAACTTCGAAAAAACCCGCCATGTGCGGGTTTTTTTGTGTCTGAATAAACCCCACCGAAAATAACGAGAAACACGTATTACCGAGGGTGTATTGGAGATGAGCGCCCTACACTATAAGTGATAGCGAATCTATAAGCGCGTTGTTCTCTGTGTCGATAACGCGAATAATATGCTTGTGAAGGCGTTTTTTATGTTCACCAAAGATAGCCCGCTTTTTATCAAATGTTTTGGCGTATTTAACTGCACCAAGCATTAACGCTTCTCGGCTGTCATAGGCTTTTGCTATGACATGGTCTTGCTCGAGTTCAATACCCGACACGCGCCGGCCTGACAGTTTCATCTCGTTAAAACGATAATAAGGCATGGCTTTTTTTACAAATTCAATCATGCCGGGTAAAAAGGGGATAGATAAATCGACTTCAGGAAAACAAAAGAACCCTTTGTCTGAACGCATAAAACGAAAATCACATGCACAAGCAAGAATAGCTCCGTTGCCAAAAGCATGACCGTTAATGGCGGCGATCACCGGTAGGGGAAACAACAGTAGGGTTTTAAATACGTCATCCATACTATGCATAAACGCTTTAATTTCATCAAACTGCTGCGCCTTCATTGCAGGCATTAACCAAGCGGTATCAATACCTAAACTAAAGCACTTTTCATCACTTGATGTGATCACCAGCGCTTTACACGAGGTGTTCTCGATAACGCACTGTAAGCTGTTTAACATGTCCTGAGCAAAGTCGGGGTTGTGTCGATTTTCACCGTTTTGCATCGTTAGAATAGCCACGTCACCATCGTAAGTTAACGCTATATTTTCCATTGGCGGTCTCTTTTACTTTATTGTTAACCGTATTCTTCTACAAATAAAAGCAAATGAGAAATTTAACCTAATGATATTTATTCATTGATGCATGCAAACCATTGCAGTCTTATTGTAAATTTGCACTACGGGGCGCTAGGCAACCACCACGCAGAAGAGCGAACTTACGTTACGTGCTCACGTTACGGGCTCATGTTATGGGCTCATGTTATGGGCTCATGTTACGGGCACGAATTACTAGCAAGACGGTTGCTGGTCTGCACTTGGTGCTAATGAAATCGACGGGTCCCAAATACGCTGCCAAATAGACTGTATGTCGCTTAAGTCGGGCCGTTCACTGAATTTTTCAAATGAACCCACCTCAACGCCTGAATCCGTTTGTTCGGCGACCTTAAAGTTAAACGCATAAGCACATTCTACGCCCATTCTTAAGTCTGAGAGAATGATGTCATCATCTTGTAATCGCACAGAATATAATCCTTTAGTAAACCATTGTAAGCGTTTTATGCTCCACTCGGATTGAACGGGCCTGAGCAGTTCAGGGGCGGTAGGGTAGGCGCTAACACTCACATCATCGGGTGAATCAAAAACAGAGGTATAGATTTCATAATATTTGTCTTCAGCGACTACCACGATACGCCATAACAGTGTAGTGAACGGCGCAGGTGTACTCATGTAGTGCTGTGACTGAATACCTTGTTTGGCTAACGCCGATTCAACGTTGTTATCAATAATAAGTTTGCCTATAAGTGACCAACCTAAATAGATGCAACTTACAAGTATACCGAATGCATTGGCTCGCGCTTTTGTTATGTTTTGAATCTTGGGCAATAAAACCATTATCAAGCCAACAAGTAACGGAATAGTGACCAATGGGTCGATAATGAATATGTTCGATATGGCAAAGGGGTATTCGGTTATGGGCCACAACAACTGAGTACCATAAACCGTACAGCTATCTAAAATTGCGTGGGTAGATAAACACAAAAATACCAACCAAAACCAACGGTATTTGAATGTCGATGTGCCTTTGTGAATGTGTGTGAGTAACCACACAATTAATGGGCTAACAAGCAAATGAACTAACAGCGAGTGGCTAAAGCTGCGGTGGTAGGTAAATGCTTCAACGGCACCCTCGTAGGGTAAAAAAACATCTAAGTCCGGAACGGTGCCAAGTATTGCGCCCCATAAAGCCGCTTTTCTACCCATTTTGTTTCCAAGTACCGCATAACCAACTGCGCCACCTAATGCCGCTTGTGTGAGGGAGTCCATATAGTCTACTTAGTTTTTGAATTTATACTCATACGACGGGAGCCCTTCATCAGGCCAATTTCCTCGTAAAGCAACCCATACTGTTTGAGAAAGCATCACATCTCTCTAAAGCGCCATGCTTTATATCTCAAAAGCATCCCAAAACACAGAAAACCCATAAGCTCACAACTGGTCAATAAATGCTCGCAGTGGATGACAAAACCCCATTATGGCCATTCATTATCTTCGCATCTAACCTAGATCAAAGTATTATGCGTTATTGCTTGCTTCACTAGTGGTTAATTGTTAAAAAGTCAACGACGTTAAAGAAATATAGAAAAAGCTGGTTGTACAATAAGGTTTACATGCAGGTTGCATACTCTTTTGGCGTTTAATAATTTTTTTCATTTTTTAGTTAAGAGAGCTTTCCATGATCAAGGACACTGTTAATAATGTTCACGTAAGTGCAGAAGATGTGCTTATTACTCCTGATGCGTTAAGTGCTGAACTGCCTGTTTCAGACAAAGCGTTAGCGGCTATCTCAGATTCACGCCAAATTATTTCAGATATCATTCATCGCCGTGACCACCGTATGCTTGTGGTTTGTGGTCCATGCTCAATCCATGATGTGGAAGCGGCCAAAGAGTATGCGTTGAAGCTAAAAGAACTTCATGAGTCATGTAAAGACACGCTATTTATTGTGATGCGCGTTTATTTTGAAAAGCCTCGTACTACGACAGGCTGGAAAGGCTTAATTAACGACCCGCATCTCGATGGCACGTTCGATATTGAAGCTGGCTTACGCAAAGCCCGAGAACTTTTAATTTGGTTAGCAGAATTAGAGCTTCCGGTTGCAACCGAAGCACTCGATCCTATCAGCCCCCAGTACCTCGCTGAGTTATTTAGCTGGTCAGCTATTGGTGCGCGTACCTCAGAGTCGCAAACTCACCGAGAAATGGCAAGTGGCCTATCCATGCCAGTGGGTTTCAAAAATGGCACAGACGGCGGTTTAGGTATTGCTATCAATGCGCTTAAGTCAGCTGCGTCAGGCCATCGTTTTATGGGAATTAATAAGCAAGGCCAAGTGAGTATCATTGGTACTAGCGGGAATCCAGATGGGCATATTATTCTTCGTGGCGGGAAGCAGCCTAATTACGATTCAGTGTGCGTTTCTGAGTGCGAACTTGAGATGCAAGATGCGAATCTTACGGCAGGTTTAGTGGTTGATTGCAGCCACGCTAACTCTTCAAAAGATTACCGTCGTCAGCCTTTAGTTGCGCAAAATGTGGTCAATCAAATTTTGGAGGGTAATCAATCTATTATCGGCATTATGCTCGAGAGTCACTTAAAGCCTGGCAATCAAAAAGCAGAAGGTAAGAAATACGAGGAGTTAGACTATGGTGTTTCAATTACCGATGGCTGTATTGATTGGGAAAGCACTGAAAACCTCATATCTCAAACCAGAGATAAATTGATAACTGTGCTACCCTTACGTCAAAATAAGCGCACAGTAGCATAACAAATTGCTAGGGCGTGTTGATCTTTGCTGTACATTTTTGCAGCGGTCTGTGAGCTATTTAGACAAGGCGAATGGTTGAAGGTCTAGCAGGCTAAATCGAAACCATTCAACGCAGAGTAAATAGCTCACAGGCGCTGCCCGAAGGGGGCGTTATGGAAGCATTTCACTCTTTGTCGCCGCTTTTTTATTTGGGCCCTTTGACTTAGCCCACTAGGCCTACAGGACTGTTTCGCGATTAAAATGCTTCCATTTAGCCCAAAACTCGTACAACAAAGATCAACACGCCCTAGTGCCATTTGATTCAAGGATAAACCACAATGGCCGATTTTTCACAGCAATTGGCATCACTGCGCGAAGGCATCGACGAGCTGGATACCCAGCTCGTTGAACTGCTTTCAAAGCGCAATGAAATCACCACCAAAGTAGGGAAGATTAAAGCGCAAGCGGGAATGCCTGTTTACGTTCCCGAACGGGAGAAAGCCCTTATTGCTTCAAGGCGACAACAAGCTGAAGAAATGGGCGTTTCTGCTGATTTAACCGAAGATCTTCTTCGCCGCGTTATGCGCGAATCTTATCATACCCAAAACAATGAATACCGCTGCGTGAAACCAGATATTGACAATGTGGTTGTTATTGGTGGTGGGGGTGCACTCGGACGAGTGTTTGTTAGTTTGTTTCAGCGCAGTAAATACAACGTGGGCGTTGTTGAAAAAGACGACTGGGAAAATGGAAGCGCGCATACACTGTTGTCAAACGCTTCACTAGTTATTGTGGCAGTACCTATCAATTTAACCGAAGCGGTTATAAAGCGCTTAACCATGCTACCTGATAACTGTATTCTTGCAGACATTACCAGTATAAAAGCAATGCCGCTAAACGCCATGCTTGGTGTTCACAAAGGGCCTGTGGTGGGATTACATCCCATGTTTGGGCCTGACGCCCCGGGTATGATTAAGCAGGTGGTGGTGGTGTGTAAAGGTCGCGGCAGTGATAAGTATGAGTGGTTAATAGAGCAAATGCGAATCTGGGGCGCGACTGTTCACAACTCTAGCGCAAAAGAGCACGATGAGGCTATGGCATATATACAGGTTATGCGCCACTTCAACACGTTTGTGTATGGCCAACATCTTAAAGGTGAAAACCCCAATTTAGACTCACTGACCATGTTCAGCTCGCCTATCTATCGCTTAGAATTGGCTATGGTTGGACGATTGTTTGCTCAGTCTCCTCAGTTATACGCCGACATTATTTTTAATAACCCCGATAATTTTGCACTATTGCGAAGATTTTACGAGCGCTTTGGATTAGCGTTATCACTGTTAGAAAGTGGTGATAAGAAAGGGTTTGTTGAGCAGTTTATGAAAGTTGGCGGCTGGTTTGGCGATTATGCAAAAAAATGTTTAGTGGATAGTAAACAGTTATTGCTGAAAGCTGACGATGGGCAGCTATTGAGAGACAAATAAAATCTCGCTCAGTAGGCATAAAAGGTTTTTGAGTTAATCAATATAAAAAAGCGAGGTATCGTTTGATGCCTCGCTTTTTTGGTCTTCGCGAAATCAATAACCTTATGATTGTCACGGCGGTTTTTAGTTACTGCGCAAGAGCGCTTGCCGCAGCCACCTTAGTAGGGCTTATTTCCTCGCTAGGATAGCAACCAAGTACTTTAATATAACGAGTAATGCTTTGTAGCGAAGCAAACGCGATCTGCACAGGGCCATCTTCCACGTTGCCTTCAACATCAATGTAAAACATTTCCTCCCAAGGGTTCCCTGGAATGGGGCGAGACTCTAGCTTCGTCATATTTATCTTATTTTCTCGCAATACAAGTAGTGCTTCAACGAGCGCACCCGGCTTTTGAATTGTTGACATAACAAGTGTGGTTTTTGCCGGAACTTGCAGCGGTACAGTCACTGCGTTTCTTGCCACAACAATAAAGCGGCTGTGGTTTTCTTTTTGATTGGCTAAATTACTTTTTATCGCTGTAAGACCATAAAGGTTTCCACCTGCTTCGCTACCAATGGCGGCCACGTCATCACGCGCTAAATCACTCACCGTAAGCATTGCAGAAGAGGTACTGTCCATGGTTTTTACTTCCACGTTGCCCAACTCCGCTAAAAAGTGACTGCACTGTGTAAAAACTTGAGGGTGAGCATACAGTGTCTTAATTTTTTCAATTGAAGTGTTAGTACCTACCAATAGAGTATGGCGAATAGGGTGCGTGAGTTCACCAATAATACTCAATTGAGTGTGTTGGAGTTGGTCGTAAACTTCGTTGATACTGCCTGAGGTAGTGTTTTCAATAGGTAATACGGCGTAATCAGCTTCAGTATTTTCTACCTTGTGGATGATTTCAGCAAAGCTCTGGCACCCAATCTCTAATAACTCACCAGGGCGGCGAGAAAAATACTTTTGGGTAGCAAGGTAGGAATATGACCCTTTATCACCTAAAAAAGCGACTCGATTGAGGGGTAAGGTACTGCCTGGGTTTGCCCGTTCAGCAAGCATAGCCTGTTGATTAAGCACTGAGTCTTCAATGATCACATGAAAGAGTTGCGTTACATAGTGAGGGTCTAAGTTTACTCGCTGTCCCTCCTTAATTAAACGTACGAGAAGCTGCTCTTCACGTTTTTGATCTCGTACGGGGATGTGATGTTTGATTTTTGTTTCGGCTACTTCGTTGGTGAGTTTTCTTCTTTCAGCCAATAAGTTTAATAATTCACTGTCAAGCGCAGTAATACGCTTCCTAACAGCATCTAGTGCATTGTCTGACATAATATTCCCGTATAAAAATCTAAATCTGTGACTTTAAAAGTTGTAAAAAAAAACCTCCCTGAAGGGAGGTTCTTATGCATGTAGCTGCGCCCCCCTAGTTAAAGGATGTAAACGCAAAAAATAAGATGGCTACGTGCTTTTTATTCGTTTTCATATTGCGAATGTAAGTGTATTACCTATATCTGTCAATTCTTTTTTACAAGCTACGTAAATTATTTCTTCGCAAAAGTTGAAATAAATTTTAAAGGTTAGATTCGGGAGGCGGAGTAGCTAGAAACCACAGCTTTACCAGCAATAATTGAGCTATCGCCTCATTCAATAGCTCAATATAGTGATAAAAACCTATTAGTTTAGTGACTTAATAGGGCCGAAAGCATCTGCCTTACTTCTGTAGGCTCAAAGGGCTTATCGCATAGGGCATTCACGCCAGTTTGCTGAATGTTTGCCATGTGCATACTGTCAGCAGATTCTGATGTAACCATTATAATTGGGATATGCGTTGTCTCTGGGTTGAACCTGATGAATTCAGATAGTTCTCTTCCATCCATTTCCGGCATGTTGTAATCGGTTACTACCAAATCGAAAGCTTCATCTTTGATAAATGTCAACGCCATAGCACCGTTTTCGGCCTCTTTAATTCGTTGTAATCCCATACCTTCTAACACTCTACGAATATGGTTGCGTGCCAGTTTACTATCGTCTACCAATAATACTCTCACGTCATGTACATCAAACAGGTCTAAGTCAAGCTCATCGTGATTGATAAGGTCAAGGCTTGCATTTAGTGCTCTAGAAAGGTGAAGCGGTTCAAATGGTTTAGGCAGAATAGCTGCAACGCCGGCCTGTTTAAATTCTTCTAACTTACTCATTCGATTTTCGCTTGAAACTAACATGAATGGGATAGTGTTAAACTCATCACTCTCTTTTATGAATTTAAGCAGTTCCAGGGCGGTTCCGTCCTCAAAGTACATTGAGCTAACGACCAAGTCGGCGCCGTGTGCGCGGATGGCTGATTTTGCTTCACCGAATGTACTAACAGGATCAATTTCCTTAACACTTTCTTTAAGCAATAAGGTAGTGATTATCTTCCTCTGTGTATCAGAAGGCTCTACCAAAATAATATGTAAATCAGAAATTGACAGCTTTTCCATTTCAGACTCTTTTTGTTATGTGTTTATGAAAAAGGAGGAGGGATGTACATTATCCTCCTGCAAGTTTTACCTTATAATTTTTTTCTTCTAACAACTGGCGAAGTTTTTCCCGATCATCGGTTTGAACTTCAATAACGCCGTCTTTAACCGCTCCGCCGCAGCCACACTTCTTTTTGAGTTCTGAACCTAATTTTTTTAGGTCTGCAGGTGGCATGTCTAACCCTTTGATAAGAGACACACCTTTACCCTTACGGCCCTTTGTTTCTCGGTGAATACGAACGATACCATCTTCTGACACTGAGCGAGAATGGGGCTTCTGTTCCGGTTTGACTTTACCGCTTTCAGTACTGTAAACCAAAAGTGCATCTTGCCAATCTTGCATATTTGCCTCTAACTTTAAACTTAACCTTTTATTTCCCAGAAAAACTGTCATGCTGAATGCCAGAATGTCTGCGAAATTATTGCAATCTTGTACTACCATCAAGGATAGCAAAATTGATGACATATGATGAAATTTTTCTTAACAAATGACATTGGAGACTCAATGACAATCACATCGCAGTATCGCCAAGACGGCGAGGTTTTAGTTATAAGGGTGGGAGAAAAGTTCGACTTTAGTAACGTTGAGGAATTTAGAAATGCCTATAGCGACCTGCCTGATAAAACGAAAGAAATCGCTGTGGATTTATCAATTACAGAGTATATGGATAGCTCAGCGTTAGGTATGTTGTTAAACATGCAGAAGTCGCTCAAGAGTGGCAACTACGCGTATAGCATAGAAAATGCTCGCCCACAGGTGAGTAAAATTCTAGAAATTTCACGTTTCGACAAAAAGTTTAAACTTCGCTAGGAAGGCACAAAAAATTTAAGTACTAGAAGGTAGAGTACTACTGAATTAGACAATTAGAGTACTGCTGCATTAGGAAATAAAGTGTTTCAGCGCATGAATAAATGTCGGTGAACTCTCTAGTGTTAAGGATAGGTACTATGAAAATTCTTATTGTCGATGATGAGCCAATCAATCGTATTTTGCTCTTAAATATGCTTAACGCAGAGGGCTATGAAGATTGTATTGAGGCTGAAAATGGCTCACAGGCCATTGAAAAATTCAAATCAGAATCGCCAGATCTCATTTTACTCGACGTTATTATGCCAGATATGAGCGGCTTTGATGTAGTGCCTCAGCTACGCAAGCATACGTCGAAGGAATATCTCCCTATTCTCTTTATCACCGCACTAGAAGATAAAGCCAGCCTTGTTAAGTGCTTAGAAGTTGGCGGTAATGATTTTGCGACTAAGCCCTTCGATAGACACATTCTTATTGCCAAAATTCGAGCACACTTAAAAATCAGAGCGTTGAGTCAGCGCATAGAGCAGCAAAATAAGGCGCTATTACTATTCAACCAAAGGGTCGCTCGCGAACACGCTATTGTTGAGCATATTTTCAGTAATGCAATAGTCAACGATCCCCGGGTGCTTTCCTATTTTGATTACTGCATAAAACCAGCAGATAGCTTCAATGGCGATTTGTTTTTGTGCGAGAAAAGCCCAAGCGGCGGCATTTATTTCGTCGTTGGAGATTTTACAGGGCACGGCTTGGCGTCTGCTGTGGGTGCATTACCGGTCACTAGAGCGTTTCAGGAAATGTCTCAGCAAGGCGTAACTGTGGCTGAAGTTGCTAGAGAGCTGAACAATATTTTACTAAAGTTTCTTCCCCACGATATGTTTATGGCAGCGGTAATTGGAGAGATTGACTCGACAGGCTCGCATATAACGCTATGGCAAGGTGGCATGCCTGCCGTAATGCTTACTGGAAAAGCGGCATCTGAGTTACGACAGCGGCCCTCTCGGCATATGGCACTTGGTATCTTAGATGATGACGAATTTGACATGGCATGTGATACGGTTCACTTAGCTCATAATGAGCAGTTAATTATTGTGAGCGACGGCTTGATAGAAGTGATGGATAGCAAGAAAAACATGCTGTTAGAGGATGGTATTAATGATGTTATTAAGACAAAACTCATTAATAATGAAGTCATAACTGCACAGGCGTTATACGAGAGTGCTTTATTATTTAATGTAAATGATTCATTTGACGATGATGTCTCTGCTGTCATTTTTTCTGCCCAGCCAATCCAACTCCTACCAACTGTGAAAAGTCAGCTTGGCTTGCCATCTACCCATGAAGTCGCGCTGACTGCTGATTTATTAAAGCAGCCCGATGTATTGCAACGAGTATTACAGATAGCAGGGCAGTGTGAAGGAGTTCAAAGTATACGTTCAGTTTTATATACTGTTCTGTCCGAATTATTCAATAACGCTTTAGAGCATGGTGTCCTAAAACTCAATTCAGAAATGAAAAGCACTAGCGAAGGCTTTCATGCTTATTATGAATTGCGAGAAGCAGCACTGAAAAAGCTTGATGAGGCTAATATAATAATACGAATTAAGTCTTTACCTAGTGAACAAAAAATACAAGTTTCAGTGGTAGACAGTGGGAATGGATTTGACTGGGACAGCTTAAAAAATGTGAATAATGACGAGTCATTTGGTCGAGGTTTAGCAATGGTGCATGCTTTGTGCTCAAAAGTGGGTTTTGAAGACGGAGGGCGCAAAGTAACTTGTGTGCTCGAAACAGGCCCTTGTTAGCGCTAATTTTAGACCACTAAACGATAACTTCTTTCGTTGTTATGCAGTTAAGGTTAAAAGTACAAAAATCGCAACAGGAGCTACGATGCTTAAACAATTCTTAACCTTGTTTGAAGATGCAACAAAAGAACAGAAACCGGCATATTCTTTTGAACTGGCAACGGCAGCGCTATTGAGCGAAATAGTGAATGCCGATAACGAAGTCACAGAAGACGAGCGAAAAGCGTATCAACAGCAACTCAAAAAGCATGTAAATATTGACGATGAAGCGCTGGCCCTCTTACTAGAAGAAGGGAATCAAACATCTGAAGATGCTATTGATGTGGTTCAGTTTACCAGAGTAGTTAACGAACACTGTGGGAGTGAAGAAAAAGCAAACATCATTCGCAGCCTATGGACCATAGCATATGCAGACAAAACTTTGGCGCCTCTTGAGGAGAGTACAATAAGGCAAATCGCAGATTTACTTTATGTGCCTCACAGTCAATTTATCAAAACAAAATTGGATGTAAAGGAGCGCCAGGCAGACGATTGAGCCTTGTCTATTAGTGAATATTGCGCCAAATATGGCGTTAAAAGAGTTGTCTTTTACGCTTCTTCACATATTATTTTACCCCTTTAGCGGGTAAACTCATCTGCCGTCCATTACGTTACTGTTTCGTCTAACAAGGTTGTGTTGGTGTTTAAATCGATAAAATTAACCATGGGTATTGTAATAGCAATATCGATGTCTGCGCTTGCTACCGCTGTATTTGTGATCAACAAGGTTGAACACAATTCACAGGTGGAACAGGTAGTAGAAAACAATATCAGCGCACTTAGCAATAGTTTGGCGTCACAATTGAGCGTACTTGCCGACACCGGGTCAGATAATGTAGACAGATATGAGTTAATATTTAAATCAGTAAGAGAGCATGACTACCTCATATCAGCTACGCTTTACGATACTAACTACGATTCAATTACGTCAGTAGTGCTGAGAAAGGAGTCTGATTTTGGTTCTTCCATTCCTTCTTCGCCTCGCGACATTCCCTATGGCGTAACATTTCACTCCACCGACGTGATTACTACGCACAACCTTGTGGGAACGAGTACTTATCCTCTTGGTCATGTAGTTATTCATGCTGACGCTCGCGCTGCTGTACCCGTACAAAGTTCAAGAGCACTAGTGCGCCAAGGTTTTCTTATTTTTGCCATTGGTTTGTTGTGTGTTGGGATTTGTCTGTTGGTTACCCATCGGCTTATTACGCCATTGTTTGAGCTTAAGCGGTTTACGCAGGATCTTTTTGAAACAAAAGATTATGCACTGCGAAGCTCTATTTCTTCGCAAAACGAGTTTGGTCAACTGGGGTCAAATATCAATAGTTTGCTTGATACTATTGAGGTTGAGCTATTGATAAATTTTGAACAAAAGCAGACGCTGTTTGATCAACAAGAAACCATGGCGAGGCTAGCTAACTACGACAGCTTAACGGGGCTTCCTAACAGACAATACGTGCTTGATAATTTGAGACTTGAGTTAGCCCGTGCAAAGCGGAACGACGAAGACATAATGCTGTTGTTCTTTGACCTAGATGGATTCAAAGGCATTAACGATTCATTAGGTCATGAAACGGGTGATCTGATTTTGATTGAAGTTGCTGACAGAGTTCAGCGCCTATTGCGCAATGACGATTTATTTGCCCGTTTAGGCGGTGACGAGTTTATCGTTCTTCCAGATAGAGAAGTAAACGATTATGCCGCTGAGCAGTTAGCAATACGTCTACTTGCTGCATTTGACGAGCCTTTTGAAATGCAGGGCCTTTCTTTAACCGTAGGAATAAGCGTTGGGGTGGCAAAAGCGAGTGATGCAGGTTTTGAGCTTAGTGACCTCATGAGTAACGCCGATTTAGCAATGTATAGGTCTAAGGCAAGGGGACGAGGAAGTTACACGCTCTTTACGCCAGACATGGTGGAATCTCATAAACGTAAGCTTCAGATTGCAAATGGCATAGAACAGGGGTTGCGCGAAGACGAGTTTATCGTTTATTACCAAGTGAAGGTAGACAATAACGGTCATATTGTTGGCGCTGAAGCCCTTATTCGCTGGCAACATCCGGAATTTGGGTTTGTCATGCCCAATGAGTTTATTCCAATTGCCGAGCAGGGAGGCAAGATTACTGCCATTACACAGTGGATAATTAAGCGTGTATGCATAGACCTTCCCGATATTAAACACTGGGCTCCTCAGAATTTTAAAGTGTCGGTTAATTTATCCGGGCACGATCTCAGAAACGCACAGCTTTTTGACTACATATACAACACGTTAAATGTTTACGATGTAAATCCTGAAAATATGGAGTTTGAGGTAACAGAGAGCGCCTATCTTGAGAACTTCCAGCTGTCTAATAAGTTTTTTAGGCGAATGAGTAATATGGGGTGCTCCATTGCCCTAGATGACTTTGGAACGGGATATTCTTCATTGAGTTATTTAACACAAATTACTATCGACACACTGAAAGTTGATCGGCAATTTGTTATGGAGCTGCAAACCTCTGAGCGCAGCAGGTTAGTAACCGGTGCGATTATCGATTTAGCAAAACGTTTGTCTCTGACCGTGTGTGCCGAAGGAATTGAGACCTATGAGCAGTGGGACTACCTACGACATCATGGTTGCGATAACGTACAAGGCTTTATGTTTAGTAAACCGGTTCCGTTGAAAACGTTACTCAGCTTGGCGCCTTTCTACGATGAAAATCAATTTAAGTCGTAGAATCGTGTAATAAAAGTGTTTCTAATCAGCAACACAAATCTATGTTGTTAATTCTTTTAATTTCTCAAGCATCTGATAAATAGCACTATTTGTATTTTTATATAAAGTGGCGCGAATCTAGCTATGTAATATAAGTGCTAGCGTAACAACCACTGATGTTGGCTAATTTGACGCATAAACGCAGAGATTATTTACACTTACGTTGACGCCTTACGCTATTCATCTTAAGCGCTTTTCAAAGTCAAAGCGTAATGAGCTAGCTAGTATGAACTTGGTATCTATTGCGAGGGATTCATTATGAAAATTTCAAGTAGAATTAGTATTACATTACTGACATTTGTTTTGTTACAAATGGGGGTTGTCGGATCAGTAAACGCTGGTCAGGCCAATATACTTATGCAAAAGCTAGACAAAGATAATGATGGTTTTATCTCACTTAAAGAAGCTGTGCAGCATGTAGAATTATTGCGGAATTTTGGTTTAATTGATGACGATGAAGATGGCAAGCTTACAGTAACAGAATTGGCAAAAAGTAAGCTTACGCCTAAAGCAGACGAAACCAACAATGGTGTTACTGCCGCGCTTAACCAGTAGCACAATCAATAAGAATTAGTTATGTCAGTGACTACTAACTTGCGCTGATATCAACGTAAGCTGTAGCAAAGCAGCAGAAAAATAAAGAGGGTAGGGTTCTGGTTAACAAGTTTTCCTTAAGTGAGCGGATAGTTCAGCTAGGTTCGTTAAGGCAATTAACATTAGGTAGCTTTGTGTTAGCCCTAATCCCTCTGATTGCGCTTTTGTGGCAAAGCCAAAGCGACCTTGCCAAGGTTGGTCAGATGACAACGTTGGAAACTCGTTTTGTCGTTGAAATAGTGGGCGATGTTCAGCAACTTGATAGTGCAGTGGTGGATGTCGAAAGAAGTATCCGTCAATATTCAGTACTAAAGAGTGAGAGAGTAGCGGCGATATCAGACAATGCGTTAGAGCAATTTGCACTGGCGGCAGATAATTTGTGTCAGGGGCTTGGCTATAGTGAGGTTTGCAGCTTCTTAACTACTCAAATCGATCAACTTGCCGACTACCGAAGCATTGAAGACCAATTGTTGTTAAACGCTTATTTAGCCACTATTAAAGACAGCGTAAAGCAGCTGCGAAAAGATGTAGAAAAGCTCATTACCGAACGCGTGGCGTTACAGCAGAGTGATTTGAACGCTATGCAGGCCAAGCAAGCATGGTCTACTGCTATGTTGGTCAGTGTTTCCTTGATGCTGATATTGATAGGCAGTCAGCTTATTGTAAATCCAGTCAATAATCTTAAAAAAATCATTCGTATATTAGCCCACAGCAAAGGCGAGCTGCCGCCTTTAACTCGTCATGCCCCCAAAGAATTACTCGATGTAGAGAAAGATTTGCATTGGTTATACGACCGCCTTCAACAACTTGAGCATATTCGAACTGCGTTACTTCGCCATGCAGCTCACGAATTAAAAACGCCTTTAGCTAGTATCAAAGAAGGGTGCAGTCTGCTATCAGAAAATGTGGTTGGCGATCTAAATGATAACCAGCGAGAAGTATTGTCATTACTCAGTGGTAGTACTCAGCGACTCAATACTTTGGTAGAAAAACTGTTAGATTATAATCTGTTACTTCAACAGGCTCAGCCGAAGCTAGTGCTATACAACCCTCGGACTCTCATTGATGCCTGCATAGAAGATTATGCACTGGCTATTCAAAACAGAGAGATTGCCGTTGACGTGAGCGTTGATAAGGTACTGCTTGATGAGGAACTTTTTCGTCGTGTGCTTGATAATTTAATTTCCAATGCAGTTGCTCACGGCGCAGTTGGTAGGCCTATTTTTGTTAAGGTCTATATGCAAGAGAGCACGCAGGGCAACTCTTCTAAAAACATGCTAATTCTGGATGTTGCCAATCATGGAAAGCCGATTTCTCCAGAATCAGTAACAACCCTGTTTGAGCCTTTCATAAGGGGTAGTGAACCCCGCAATGACAATGTTATCGGAACGGGACTTGGTTTATCGATTGTCGCAGATTGCGCGCGACTTATGCATGGCGATGTTCAAGTGGTAGAGGTAGACTATGCGGATGTCTGCTTTCGGGTTTCTCTAGCGCAAGATTGAAGGCGCAGCTCAGAAGTCTCAAAATAGAAAGCATATAAAATAAAAAGCACGCAAAGTGAAGAGCGTGCAGCATAAGCATTGCGCAACAGGAAATGTAAAATGAGATTAAGTTGTTTTTTTATTGCCGTATTCTTTTTAGTAGGTTGCGAAAGTCTGACAAAGGTGAAGAAAGAAGTACCTGATGATTCAGAAATACATGCCGAAACGGCGCTTGACGGCACTTTTTGCTTCTATGAAAAAGCGCCGGATGATTTTTTGTATAACTGTGATGTGAAGCATTGGGTCGCGCTGTGGGTAGATGCATCTGCGCAGCCGTGGTCGCAGCGAAAGCAGACTTTAGATACATTGACCAACAGTGATTATGACCGATTCCACGCCTATATCCTTACGCTTATGAATGATACTCCCTACCAGGATAAGTTACGTGCGCAATTAGCTTTTAATGAAATATTACCAAAATTAACGTCACAAAGTCGCAACGTTATTGATGTGATCGCAGGCGCTCAAAATAATCAGTTAATGCAATTTGAATCTGCGTTAGTGGTGTTGGAAAAAGAAAATACCTCTCGTGGTGAAAAATTAGTAACACTGCAAAACGAGATAGATAGCCTGCGAAAAAAACTTGAAGAATTATTACAAATAGAAGCGACATTGATGGATAAAAATAGGAGTACACAACAATGAGTGAAAAGGCGAATAACAATCCTGACTTATTGTTGGTTGACGATGATAAAAGCCTACTTCGCTTGCTGACGATTCGGCTTGAAGGTGAAGGTTATAATGTAACTGCTGTGGAAGATGGGCAAAGCGCACTTAAGAAGCTGCAGGGCAATAGTTTCGATGTTGTGCTAAGTGACCTGCGGATGCCGGGTCTAGACGGATTGAGTTTGTTTGAAGAAATAATGGGTATTAGACAGGATATTCCCGTTATCTTAATGACCGCCCATGGCACCATTGCCGATGCCATTGAGGCTACGCAGCGCGGCGTATTTGGTTTTCTACCTAAGCCTGTGGAACACGAAGAGCTTCGCGCTCTGTTGCAAAAAGCACTTAACCAATCACAGGCAGTTAAGCCGGGGGACTGGGCAAAACAAATTATTACCCGTTCGCCAGACATGCTGAATGTGCTAGATCAAGCGTATCGCATTGCACAGCGAGAAGTATCAGTACTGATTAGCGGGGCTAGTGGAACAGGTAAAGAGCTTTTGGCTAATGCTATTCACAAAGCGAGCAAACGCAGTGACAAGCCTTTTGTCGCTATTAACTGCGGTGCGCTGCCTGAGAACCTGCTTGAGTCTGAGTTGTTTGGTCATGCAAAAGGAGCCTTCACTGGAGCGGTAACTGCTCATGCGGGTCTTTTTAAGGAAGCTGATGGCGGTACGCTATTTTTAGATGAAATTGGTGATATGCCAATGACGCTGCAAGTTAAGTTACTACGCGCATTACAAGAGCGTCAGATTCGTCCCGTGGGCAGCAGCAAACAAGTCGATATCGATGTTCGAATCATATCAGCGACCCATAAAGATTTGCATAAAGAAATGGAGGCTGGAACATTTAGAGAAGATCTCTATTACCGCCTCAATGTGGTTAATTTAAAATTACCGTCACTGAAGTCTCGCAGCGAAGATATTCCGCTGCTTGCACGCTCTTTATTGCAACAAAGTGCACAGCGTCATGGTGTTGAAGTAAGCCAATTTTCTGATGACGCTATGCAACAGTTGGTGACGTCTTCCTGGCCTGGTAACGTGCGCCAGCTTGTGAATGTGGTTGAACAGTGCGTGGCGTTAACGCAAACTCCTGTGGTGCCTTTACATCTTGTTGAACAAGCGTTATCTGCGACAAAGCAAAGCTGGCCTACGCTTACTGAAGCAAGAGACGCCTTTGAACAACAGTATTTGTTTAAGCTGCTTAAAATGACCGACGGCAACGTTACTCGAGCTGCAGATTTAGCGGGAAGAAATCGCACCGATATGCATAAGTTAATGAAAAAGCACGAATTGGACGCTGCTGACTTTCGTTAAAGAAGCGTTGTGAAATGAGAGCCCCATCGCCTAGGGTTAAATCGGCTGGGGCAATATCGGCTGGAGTAAAATCGCGTGGGGCAAAATAGCCCCAGGCGATGTATTAATATCTTAAAGTCCCTTAGCCTTTTTCGCTCTCTCTTAAAATAGATTCAGCCTGAAGACCGAAGTGACGCAGCATGGCAATATCAACCTCTTTGAACTGCCTGGGTGAGTCGTGAATAACGCACAGAGTGCCTAGCTCATAGCCATTTGTAGAGCGCAATATTATACCCGCGTACGCGCGGATAAATGGCGCCCCTTTTACCAAGGGGCTGTTCGCAAACCTGTCATCCTCAAGCGCATCAGGAACGATAAGGTACTCTTCTTCCGCGATGGCATAGGTACAAAACGAGACATTTCGTGGAGTTTCTGTAACATCTAAGCATTGGCGAGATTTAAACCACTGTCTATCATCTGCAATTAAACTGACCAAACATATTTTGCAATTGAAAAAATCCTGAGCATTCTTAGTAATAGCATCTAATCTTTCATCTGGTGGCGTATCCAGAATATCCAATTTATAAAGCGCTTTAAGTCTTTCTTCTTCGTGAGAAGGTTGTGGGTGTACGTCAGTCATAATTACATTATTTACCGGTAGTATCTTTGTGTAGCTAAACGCAAAAGAGTGTGGAGTTTAGGGGTTAGGTTGTTACAACACAGTGTTTTGCGATTTTAATGCCAATCGCTTTTAAACACTATCATTTAAAACGGTATGTTTTAAAACAACGTGTCTTGCTTAGGGTTTTTCGTTATAGAAAGTGTTGGTAGCGGCGATTTTGTATGTTTTTCGTTGTACATGGCAATAAACAAAGACGCCAACCACGGCGCATCCTTATTATCAGGTCGATGACAGAAGAAGTAGGGAGACTTGCCTTCAATACGCCACTGATGAATTTTGCTTACCCAGGGACGAAGGCACGCGGTATTGTCTTCTTCACTATCGTTGCCCACAAAGCGCACAACGGGTTTTTGGCCGGTAGCGATAACATTCACTGGCACTTTGGGCTTCTTACCTCTTACTTCTCTTACTATCTCGCTGGTCACGGGTCCTGTGAATAGGGCTCTGGTATCCATGATGATGCGGTTTGCCTTGTGTTTAATCAGCAGTTGATTAAACGCTTTTTCAGCCTCTGACTTAGCAAAAAATTGCAAATGTCGCACTTCTACTGCCACGGCAACAGATGTGGGAATAAGGCTTAAAAATGTATCGAGTACAGATAGCTTATCAGGACCAAAGCTAGCGGGTAATTGAACCATCATCACGCCGAGCTTGTGCTTGAGAGGGGCGAGCAGTGACAACTGTTGCCGTATTTCATCTTCACAATGCCGTAGTTGATTTACATGCGTGATTTGCTGGTTGAATTTGAAAGCAAAGGAGAAGTGTGAGGGCACTGAGTCTGCCCAGCGCGCTACCGCATCTGCATCGGGAAGGGAATAGAAAGTGGTATTACCCTCAACGGTATTACATTCATTGGCGTAATGGATTAGCTGGCTTTGTGCCTTGGGAAATGAGGCAAACCATGAATTTGGCCAATGGCTATGCTGCCACATGGGCAACCCAATGAATACAGGCGGTAAGTTTTGCTGGGCGTTAACCATATTCGTTGCGGTATTGTTCATATTTGTCATTGGGCTTTACGACGCATTTGTTTATACTATGCGACCTTAAATCTAATACATTAAACGTGATAGCTTCTTTGGAGCTTCTGTAATAACAAAAGTGCTTATAACTCCCTCGTGCTGCTATTTCGTATATAGTTTTATGAATTCTCAGAAGAGGCGTCAGTGTAGAGCATTAGTTCAGTGCCATAAAGTACGCAAATCATCACGTTAAGCAAGAAAATTATCAGGGGTCAACGACCATGCGCACAGATTACTGTGGGAACATCGATTCAACTTACATTGGGCAAGAAGTCACACTTTGTGGCTGGGTTAACAAACGTCGTGACTTAGGTGGCGTCATCTTTATCGACCTTCGCGACAGAGAAGGGATTGTACAGGTTGTTTTCGACCCTGATTTACCTGATGTACTTTCTGTTGCTAATACTCTTCGCGGTGAGTTTTGTGTAAAGCTAACCGGTAAAGTTCGCGCTCGTCCAGAAGGACAGATTAATAAAGAAATGCGCACAGGTGGAATTGAGATCTTAGGCACGGGCCTTGAAGTTATCAATAAATCTGACGTACTTCCTCTTGACTGGAATCAAGAAAACTCTGAAGAGCAACGCTTGCGCTACCGTTACCTCGACCTACGTCGCCCGGTAATGAGCCAGCGTTTACAGTTCAGAGCGAAAGTCACTGGCGCAGTTCGCCGCTTCCTAGAAGAAGAAGGCTTTTTAGATATCGAAACGCCTATTCTTACAAAGGCGACACCAGAAGGCGCGCGAGACTATTTGGTGCCAAGTCGTACGCACAAAGGTGAGTTTTTCGCACTACCTCAATCGCCTCAGCTATTTAAACAACTGCTAATGATGTCAGGCATGGACCGCTATTACCAAATAGTAAAGTGTTTCAGAGACGAAGATTTACGTGCCGACCGTCAGCCAGAATTTACCCAAATCGATATCGAAACGACGTTCCTCGATGCGCAAAGCGTGATGGGTATTACCGAGCGTATGATCCGCGACTTGTTTAACAAGATGCTTGACGTAGACCTTGGCGATTTCCCTCAAATGACTTACGCAGAAGCGATGAAGCGCTTTGGAAGTGATAAGCCTGATTTGCGTAACCCTCTTGAACTTACCGACGTTGCCGATTTACTAGAGAAGGTTGAATTTAAAGTATTCAGTGGACCAGCTAACGACCCGAAAGGCCGTGTAAGCGCCATTCGTGTACCTGGCGGTGCAACGCTTTCCCGTAAGCAAATAGACGAGTACACCAAGTTTGTTGGAATCTATGGTGCGAAAGGCCTAGCGTGGATTAAAGTGAACGAGCTTGCACCTGGGCAAGAAGGCCTGCAGTCGCCAGTACTTAAGTTCTTAAGCGAAGATGTGACTGATGCTATTATCCAGCGTACAGGTGCTCAAGCGGGTGACATTCTTTTATTCGGTGCGGATGATTACACCGTAGTGACAGAATCCATGGGCGCACTTCGTTTAAAATTAGGCGAAGACTTTGAATTGCTAGAGGGCGAATGGAAGCCGCTGTGGGTTGTTGATTTCCCTATGTTTGAGGAATTTGATGGTCAGCTTCACGCTATTCACCATCCATTCACGGCACCACGCGGGCTAACGCCTGAAGAGCTAAAAGCCAACCCGGTTGGCGCATTGTCTGATGCCTACGATATGGTGCTTAACGGCGTTGAATTAGGCGGCGGCTCGGTTCGTATTCACGATGAGAATATGCAGTCTACCGTGTTCAATATTTTAGGAATAGACGACGAAGAAGCGAAAAATAAATTTGGTTTCTTACTCGATGCCCTTCGTTTTGGTGCTCCGCCTCACGCCGGTTTAGCCTTTGGTTTAGATCGCCTTGTCATGTTGATGACAGGGGCTACTTCTATTCGCGATGTGATGGCGTTTCCTAAAACTACCACTGCGGCTTGCCCACTTACATCGGCACCAAGCCCAGCTAATCCGCAGCAGCTTGAAGACTTGGCCATTGCGACGGTGAAGAAGCAATCTTAATTTATGGCCTATAAAAAGCCAGAATCAGCGATGGTGGTGTTGTTTGATGAACACCACCGAGTGCTGTTATTGCAAAGAATGGACGATGCGTCTTTTTGGCAATCTGTCACTGGCGCGTTAGAAGAGGGCGAAATGCCCATCGAAACAGCCTATCGAGAGGTGGCTGAAGAAACCGGTATTGATGCCAAAGCCTTAGGTTTGACTATCACCAATCACAACAAGCAAAACCAATACGTTATTCGTGAGCGATGGCGTCACCGCTACCCACCGGGTACGCTTCATAACACTGAACATGTATTTTCCCTTCAAGTGAGTAGTAAAGCACCGATAGCCCTTACAGAACATCTTCAGTACGAATGGGTATCAAAAGATGAGGCGTTAGCACGCTTATGGTCTCCTTCAAACAAAGAGGCGGTATCTTTGTTTGTACCGAGTAAGGCTTAATGGTTATACTGGGTATAGATCCAGGTTCTAGGATCACAGGCTACGGTTTAATAGCGCGAAAGCAGGGTAAGCTGGTATATGTGGCGAGCGGTTGTATTCGAGTAGGCACTACCGATTTACCTTCTCGTTTGGCAAATATATTTACCGGCGTGGGCGACATTATTCGCCAATATAACCCATCGCAGTTTGCTATCGAACAAGTGTTTATGGCTAAAAACCCAGACTCTGCGTTAAAGCTTGGTCAGGCAAGGGGCGCTGCAATAGTGGCGGCAACCCAATCTCAGCTTCCTGTTGCCGAGTACAGCGCAAGGCAAATTAAACAGGCAGTGGTAGGTAAAGGTAACGCTGATAAAACACAAGTTCAGCATATGGTGAAACACCTGCTGAACTTAAGTGGGACACCTCAGGCCGATGCGGCAGATGCACTTGCTGTAGCACTTTGCCATGCTAATACCGAACAAAGCCTGATCAATATGGCAGGCCAAGCTCGGAAAACCGTTCGCGGTCGTTTGCGTTAATTTTCTAGAACCAATCCTTTTTAAGCATTCAAGCGCGCACAAAGAGAAGATAAATGATTGGACGAATTCGCGGTATGTTGGCTGAAAAGCAGCCACCAGAAATTCTTGTAGATGTAGCCGGTGTAGGTTACGAAATACACATGCCTATGACGAGCTTCTACCAACTGCCTGCAGTAGGTGATGAAGTTGTGGTTTATACCCATTTTGTGGTTCGTGAAGACGCTCAGTTGCTGTTTGGTTTTGCCGATAAGTTAGAGCGCGGGTTATTTCGAGAGCTAATAAAGGCAAATGGTGTTGGACCAAAACTCGGTTTGGCTATTTTATCGGGAATGTCGGCTCCCCAGTTTCTGGCTAGCGTGCAAAATGAAGACGTTTCTGCATTGGTTAGCTTGCCAGGTATTGGCAAAAAAACCGCTGAACGCTTAGTGGTTGAGCTTAAAGACCGGTTGGCTAAGTTTGGAAAGATGCAAAGTGTGGCTGTTCCCGCGCCTAGTAGCGACCTTCTCTCTGGTAGTACCATAGTTGCTGTAAACAGCGCACGAGAAGAAGCGCAAAGCGCACTTATTGCTCTGGGTTATAAACCCGCGCAAGCCAGTAAGTTGGTGGATAGCGTTTACAAAGACGGTATGGAAAGTGAATCCCTGATACGTGAAGCGCTAAAAGCGGCCCTGTAATAACGGTGCGGTATAAAAAATACTGCAGCCATTTTATTAAAAAGTAGACGAACTATGATAGAAGCCGACAGACTCATTACGCCGGACGCCAGTACAGAAGATGAAGTAATTGATCGCGCTATTCGTCCGAAAATGTTGGATGACTACACGGGGCAACCTCACGTTTGCGAGCAAATGGAAATCTTTATCCAAGCTGCACGCAATCGAGAAGATGCGCTTGACCATCTTTTAATATTCGGCCCTCCTGGGCTTGGAAAAACAACCCTAGCAAATATCGTCGCTAACGAAATGGGCGTGAATATTAAAACCACATCTGGACCGGTTTTGGAAAAAGCGGGTGATTTAGCCGCGCTTTTAACTAATCTCGATAAAAATGACGTTCTTTTTATCGATGAAATACATCGCTTGAGCCCTGTAGTGGAAGAAATTCTCTACCCTGCAATGGAAGATTATCAGCTCGATATTATGATAGGCGAGGGGCCTGCAGCTCGTTCAATAAAGCTCGACCTGCCTCCATTTACGCTTGTAGGTGCAACAACCCGTGCTGGCTCACTAACATCTCCATTACGAGATCGTTTCGGTATCGTACAGCGTCTAGAATTTTATTCGGTGAAAGACCTAACCACTATTGTGTCTAGAAGCGCCAGCTATCTTAACTTGGCGATGACCGAAGAAGGCTCCAGAGAAATCGCCTGTCGAGCTAGGGGGACGCCTCGTATTGCTAATCGTCTGCTTAGACGAGTAAGGGATTATGCAGAAATTAAGTCTGATGGCACAGTAGGTGCAGACACCGCGGCCAAAGCCCTTGATATGCTCGATGTAGATAAAGAAGGCTTCGACTATATGGATAGAAAATTACTTTCGGCCATTATAGAAAAATTCGATGGCGGTCCTGTGGGCTTAGATAATCTCGCTGCAGCTATCGGAGAAGAGAAAGAAACTATCGAGGATGTGATTGAACCCTTCCTTATTCAACAAGGCTTTTTGCAGCGAACGCCAAGAGGTCGTATAGCGTCTCAGCGTGCTTACCTTCATTTTGGCTTTACTCCTGAGCAATAAGAGCTTTCTGCCTGTGCAATTGAATAGTAGAGCTGGTGGTAACGTTTAAACGCCAGCTTTTGACCCTTGAGCAATAAGGCGATTGAAGCAACTGATGCGATTTCTGTTTCGAAGCATTTCAACGAAGCACATCGGCGAATAGCTGAGGGAAATTCAAGACAAAAAAAAGCCCGCTCATAGAGCGGGCTAAAACAACAAGTGTTGAAGGAAATAAATCCAGGGAACTCATGTCTAACAGGAGATTAACTCGTGCATGACCGTGCTAGGCACCATCACGCTCTGTGCGACTGATGCGATGCATTATAGAGACCTATTGAAATTGCACAATTGAGTAAAATTACATTTTTGAGTTAGAAAAACTAATGCGTTAATTGAATGTTATGTGTTGGTTGTTAAAACATTAAAGCTCAGTCTTGATGCTGTCTTAAGGCTTGTTTTAAAATGTTGTTTATCGCAATTTAACCACTATTAATCTGCCTTGTAGATGAATTTATTTATTGTTAAAGGAATAGTTATGCACCAACATCAAATAAGAGTGTATTACGAAGATACGGATGCTGGCGGTATCGTGTATTACGCTAATTATCTTAAGTTTATGGAGAGGGCGCGTACTGAGTGGCTTAGAGGCCTAGGGTTTGAGCAAGACACTTTAATGGAACAATCTATCGCTTTTGTCGTCAAACGCGTTGAGATGCATAACTATGCGCCAGCGAGGTTCAATGAACTGTTGAGTATTGAGACTCGCGTTGTAGAATTGAAAGGCGCTAGTATGACGTTTCAACAACTCATAAATAATAACAACGGCATTAAATTGGTATCTGCGGATATTCAAGTTGCCTGTGTCGACTTGGCTACTATGAAGCCAAAACGACTACCACGTACTTTGTTAGGGGAAATTTCGCGTGTCATCTGATCTCACATTTATCGGCTTGTTCTTACAAGCAAGTTTCATTGTTCAACTTGTAATGCTGTTGTTGCTAAGCGTCTCAGTAGCATCATGGACCTTTATCTTTCAGCGCAGTAAAGCCCTTAATGCGGCACGTTCTGAAATGCGCCAATTTGAAGATAAGTTCTGGTCTGGTGCCGATCTTAACAAGCTCTATCAAGAGTTATCATCAAGAGCCAGCCTTACCGGCATGAGCAGCATTTTTTGTTCAGGTTTTAAAGAGTTCGTGAGATTACGTAAATCCAACACCCCAACCAACGGTATTGTAGATGGCACTTACCGCGCTATGCGAGTATCTATGTCTCGTCAGGTAGAAGAGCTTGAGAGTCGCCTGCCATTTTTAGCAACGGCAGGCTCGATTAGCCCATACATTGGCCTATTCGGTACGGTATGGGGAATTATGAATGCGTTTATCGCGTTAGGCGAAGTACAGCAAGCAACCCTTGCGATGGTGGCGCCAGGAATTGCAGAGGCGCTCATCGCTACTGCTATTGGTTTATTTGCTGCAATTCCTGCGGTTATTGCTTACAACCGTTTCAGCCATCAAGTTGAAAAGTTGGAAAATAGCTACGGTAATTTCATGGAAGAATTCTCAGCAATTCTTCATCGCCAGGCTGCTGCCCAAGCACATCAGGTTTAAGCGTTACCGCGGAGGTTGTTGCTATGTATGTGAGAAAACGCCGTAGGCCGGTATCAGAAATCAATGTGGTTCCTTACATCGACGTTATGTTGGTACTACTTATCATCTTTATGGTGACTGCGCCTTTAATATCTCAAGGGGTAAAAGTGGATTTGCCGAAAGCAAGTGCAAACCCTATAGAGCAGGAAGATAATCCGCCTATTATCGCGTCGGTTGATGTGAAGGGGAGGTACTTCCTCAATGTGGGTGACGACCAAGAGTCGCCAATTAGTGAAGAAGAGCTTGGGGCTATTGTCAGTGCCCAACTTCAAAAATCGCCTAACACGCCTGTGGTCGTGAAAGGTGACGGGCAAGTGGCCTACAATGAGGTTATTCAGCTAATGGTGTTGCTGCAGCAAGCTGGTGTGCCGTCGGTGGGTTTAATGACCGACCCGGTTGAATAGGCACCGTATGTCTAACCCATCTAAACCAAACAGTACCCAAAGTCGCTCTCAGGGCAGCTCGCTGGGCGGCTCTCAGGGCAGTGCTGACAGCTTTGCGAATAGACGCAGCGAAAGGGTAGCGTCAAAACCCAATGAAAAACAGGGGCTTTATAAGTCCCTTGCGGTTCATGCCGTGGTTGCTATGGTGTTGCTTATTAGCGTCAGTTTTTCCCCCGATCCTCTTCCAAGTCTACCTAGCAATGCACCCACGATAGAAGCTACGTTTATCGATGCTCAGGCTATTGCGGATAAAAAACGAGTAGAAGCTCAGGCTCAGGCACAAGCCCGCGCTGAAGAGGCAGAGAAACAGCGTAAAGCCGCCGCTGCAGCCGAGCAAAAACGACAGAGAGCCCTTGCAGATAAGAGAGCTCGGGAGAAACGAGAAGCTCAGGCCGCAGAGGTTAAAAGACAAAAAGAACTGGAGCGAATAGCCGCTCAAAAAGAAAAAGAGCGCAAAGCACGAGAGGCAAAAGCGAAAGAAGATGCACTAAAAAAACAAAAAGAAGCTGCTGAACAAGCAGAAATGGAAAGGATTATGCAAGAGCAACTTGCTCAAGAGCGCGCTGCACAGCAACAAAGGCGTCAAAAACAAGTTCTCACGGAAGTTGAGCGGTATACAGCATTGATACAGCAAACCATAAAACGGAACTTGTACTCAGACGATAGTTTTGACGGAAAAGTGTGTAGACTGAATATTCGGCTAGCGACAACGGGCTTTGTGACCAGTATTCGGGTTTTAGATGGCAATGACGCATTATGCCGGGCGGCAGAAAGCGCAGTTCGACGTGCAGATAAGCTTCCCGTATCTGATGCCCCCGACGTTTACGAGCAGTTGAAAGATATAACTTTAAAAGTGGAATTATAGCGGTATGAAAAAACTAGGTTTATGGATAGCAATGATTTCCTTAGCGGTGAGTGCAAATGCATTTGCCTCTCTGGAGATTGTCATTACCGAAGGGGTGGATAGTGCAAGGCCTATCGGTATTGTCCCGTTTAAGTGGAAAGGCGAAGGCGCACCTCCTGGGAATATTTCACAAGTTGTTCGCGCTGACTTAATGCGTAGCGGTAAGTTTAATCCTATCTCGGTAGACAGCATGCCCCAGTATCCAGAGACGGCAGAAGAGGTAAGTTACACTGCATGGGCAACACTTGGGGTTGATACCGTACTAGTAGGTAGCATTGAACAGCAAAGCGCAGATAAATTCATTGTGTCTTATCAACTTGTCGATATTTTAAAAGGGCAACTTGATGGTGGAAAAGCGAAAGTGCTGAAAGACGGCGCATTGGTTACAAGCAATGAACACGTTATTTTGGCACGCCAAGCGTCGATAAGTGCGAGAGACTTTCGTCAGTATGCTCACCGAGTCAGCGATATTGTGTATGAGAAGCTCACCGGAGTTCGAGGGGCATTCCTAACGAAAATTGCCTATGTGATCGTTCGCGATAGGGAAACCGTTAAAAAACCCTATCAATTAGTGATTGCCGATTACGATGGTGAGAACGAAACCAGGCTTCTTTCATCTCCAGAGCCATTGATGTCGCCAGTATGGTCACCAGATGGTGAGCGCCTAGCGTACGTGAGCTTTGAGAACCGAAGACCGCAAATATTTATTCAAAATATTTATACCAGTGAGCGTACGCGTATTACTGATTTTCCAGGAATTAATAGTAGTCCAGCGTTTTCGCCAGACGGCAAACAGCTTGCCATGGTGCTGTCAAAAGACGGAAATCCTGAAATATACATTATGGATTTAGCGACGAAAAACTTGCGTCGAATTACGCGCAACAGAGCTATTGACACAGAGCCAGCTTGGCTTCCAGACGGCAGTGGTCTAATTTTTAGCTCGGAACGGGGTGGTAAACCTCAGATATATAGCGTAAATTTAAATTCAAGGAAAGTTAGGCGAGTTACCTTTGTTGGCGAACAGAACCTTGGCGGAACTTTAACGCCTGACGGTAAACAAATGGTAGTAGTGAATCAAACGAATGGTAACTACCATATTGCCAAACAAATGCTAGACGAAGACTCTCTGCAAGTTCTTACCAGAACGTATTTAGATGAGTCGCCAAGTGTAGCGCCGAATGGAAGCATGATTATTTACAGTACCCTTCACGAGGGCAAGCAAGTGTTGTCACTTGTTTCTCTAGACGGGCGCTTTAAAGCTAGGTTACCAGCAGCCAATGGGCAAGTAAAATCGCCAAGTTGGTCACCATTTTTGTTCTAACAATTTAACGACTAAACAATAAAATTAAGGATTAGTAGGATGCAAATGAATAAAGTGATGAAAAGCTTCATTATCGCCTTGCCAGTAGTGACAATGATGGCATGTTCGTCAGGACCTAGCGAAGAAGAGTTAGCGGCAGAACGCAACCGTATGGCACAAGAGCAAGCGCAAGCAGAATCTGAAGCTCGTGAAGCGGAAGCCCAACGTGTTGAAGCTGAAGCCGCCCAGCGTATGAAGCGCCAAGAAGAAATGGTGCAGCAAGAAATGGAAGCGCTCAAAAACGATCAAACGGTTTATTTCGACTTTGACCGTGCTAGCATAAAACCAGAATTTCAACGCCTTTTAGACAAGCACGCTATGTTCTTGGTGAAAAACCCTACCATGAAGGTTACTGTTGAAGGCCACACAGACAGCCGCGGTACGCCAGAATATAACATTGCTCTAGGCGAACGTCGTGCTCAGTCGGTAGAAACCTACCTACTAAACGCGGGTGTAAGCAGCAGCCAAGTTACGGTTGTTTCTTATGGCGAAGAAAAGCCGGCGGTAATGGGTTCAACTGAGTATGCATTCGCGCAAAATCGCCGCGGAGTGGTTGTATACCGCTAATGGCAGCTTCAGTAAGAGACACCATTAAGTGGGGCGTTACGCTATGTGCCGCCCTCACAGCCTCTACTGGCTTCGCACAGGCACCTGTCGTTAATGCGAATGGCGGCAGCGAGCTTGAACAGCGTATCGTTGTGCTAGAGCGTATTGTAAAAAGCCGAACTGAGATGCAGCATAGAATGCAAACTCAGCTAGATAATATGCAAAACGAGGTGGACCAGCTTCGCGGTGCAGTTGAGGTTAATACCAATGAACTTCAAAAAGTACTGGAACGCCAGCGAGAGCTCTATCTAGAAATAGATAAACGGGTAGAGGCCCTCAAGCAAAGTGGCGCGTTAACAAGCACGAGCTCCTCTGGTGCGGTAAGCACAGTGCCGGAATCGGCACCAGCATCGCCTGTGCAGGTCGGAGAAAGCGAAGCTTATGAGAGTGCTGTTAACCTCATATTGAAGTCGCGAGAGTACGACAAGGCAATACCTGCTTTCCAATCGTTCATCGCGCGTTTTCCAAACAGTGAATATGCGCCAAATGCGCACTATTGGCTTGGACAGTTGCTGTTTAACAAGCAGCAGTGGAGCGATGCAAGCGAGCAATTCAATATTGTGGTTAATCGGTTCTCAAGTTCAACGAAGCGACCTGATGCGCTGTTGAAACTTGGCGTTATTGCTGAAAGAAATGGCGATAGTGCATCGGCACGTCAACTATTTTTGCAAGTGGTGAACGAACATCCCGATTCATCTGCTAAACGTTTAGCAGAATCAAGGTTAAACAACTTGTAATAATTAAAGCCCCTTTAAAGGGGCTTTTTGTTCTACCATCTAAACAGCGGTGTAAGTTTGTCACGGTTAAATAACATTTTTTTTGCTCGTGTTTAAAATCGTAATCTCGAGCTTTTTCATTTAAACATCGGGTTGTGCGGTACAAATACTCAGCTATTTGTTTTCATTTTGACCGCTTAGTCCTGTTTTAAAGAAAATATCAAAATAAAAGGGCATTATGGGTTGCGTCAGATAAAAATCTGAGTATTATATGCCGCCGTTGCCTAGACACAGGCAACAACCGAAAAGATGGGTCGTTAGCTCAGTTGGTAGAGCAGTTGACTTTTAATCAATTGGTCGCTGGTTCGAATCCAGCACGACCCACCACTTCTTTTCAAGCTTCAAATGATGGGTCGTTAGCTCAGTTGGTAGAGCAGTTGACTTTTAATCAATTGGTCGCTGGTTCGAATCCAGCACGACCCACCATCATTTAAGCTGCTATACTATTTTTTCGTTAAATATATATTGTGTCATTGAATGGGTCGTTAGCTCAGTTGGTAGAGCAGTTGACTTTTAATCAATTGGTCGCTGGTTCGAATCCAGCACGACCCACCATTCTCTCTTCTACACTTCTCAATTAGCGTTAATCTAAAGCCAACTCCTAGTAGCCTATTTTCAAAGTCGCCAATGTGTTTTCATGCACGTTAGTGTCTTCACCCAAGCTGCTCTTTTCACGCAAACTGCCTGATAGCCTAAGTCTGAAATCCAATTCAACTTTTAGCGGCGCTATACCACAACGAGTTATTGTTCATTGTACTCATTGCGTTGGCTCTTTAGACCTTCTTTATTAAAGCCTCCTTGATCTCAAAATTTCTGATCTTAGTAATCATAGTGATAATTAAAACGACTTGTGCGTTTAGTAGCAGACGTTAATAGCGGACAGCTTACAGCGTTAAAACTTTTTATTGCGCTATTGTTGATCATGTAGTGTGTAATTTTTATGACACTTGGGTATAATCGCGACCCTTGTCGCAATTGAGATGTAGGTAAATGTCAGTAGCATTTCGTGTGGAGCAGGTGGATTACCCGTTCCCAGCAAAACCACAGCCATTATCAGAAGTACGTAAAGCCGAGTTAAAGGCAGAAATAAAAGCCTTACTCAAGGCGCGTAACGCCGTGCTTGTAGCCCATTACTACACCGACCACGAAATTCAGGCATTAGCTGAAGAAACCGGTGGTTGTGTTGCCGACTCTTTAGAAATGGCGAGATTTGGGCGTGACGCAGAAGAACAAACTCTGATTGTAGCTGGCGTTCGCTTTATGGGCGAAACGGCTAAAATACTCAGCCCTGAAAAAACAGTGCGCATGCCTACCCTAGAGGCAACATGCTCCTTAGACATCGGTTGCCCAGCAAAAGAATTTAGTGAGTTTTGCGACCAGCATCCAGACCACACAGTTGTTGTGTATGCCAACACCTCTGCTGCAGTAAAAGCGCGTGCTGACTGGGTAGTAACCTCAAGCATAGCGTTAGAAATCGTAGAGCACCTCGACAGTCAGGGCAAAAAGATAATTTGGGGCCCAGACAGACACCTAGGTGCATACATAGCCAAGCAAACCGGTGCTGACATGCTAATGTGGCAGGGTGAGTGTATTGTTCACGATGAGTTTTCTGCGCAAAAGCTTAGCGACATGAAAGCCCTTTATCCCAACGCCGCAGTGTTAGTGCACCCAGAGTCGCCAGCCAGTGTTGTAGACATGGCAGATGCAGTTGGCTCAACAAGCCAGCTGATTAAAGCATCGCAAGAAATGGACAATGACACCTTTATTGTCGCTACCGACAAAGGTATTTTCTACAAGATGCAGCAGTTAGAGCCAAATAAGACGTTTATTGAGGCTCCAACGGGCGGTAACGGCGCTACGTGTAAAAGTTGTGCTCACTGCCCATGGATGGCAATGAATGGGTTAGAGGCGATTAAGGCGTCGTTAACCGAGGGAAGTGATGGACATGAAATTTTTGTGGATGACTCACTTCGCACTGACGCGCTTATTCCACTTGATCGCATGCTACAATTTTCAGCTGAACTGAAAGCAAAGGGCGGCCTGTAGTAAATAGTCTGTTTTATAAGCATTTGCATAGTTATTTTAAGCAAGTTCTTGATAATAGCCGCGGGTTTACCTACTATACGCGCGCTCAAGGAATTTCACTGTTGAAACGTCCTTGATAAAAAATTTGGAGAGGTGGCTGAGTGGCTGAAGGCGCACGCCTGGAAAGTGTGTTTAGGGTTAAACCTAACGAGGGTTCGAATCCCTCTCTCTCCGCCAAATAGCATCGAGGCCTTGCATGACGCAGGGCCTTGTTGTTTCTAGGGTTTAGAGAATCGACCTTGCGGACCAACTGGTACAAAAGGTTGGTACAAATGAGTAAGATGAGTTCTCCGTTCAAGCATCCCAAGTCAGGTACATACTATCTTAGAAAAGGTGTTCCCCATCACCTAATTCCCATCATTGGGAAACGTGAGTTTAAGCAGTCATTACGTACTAAAGATTTACGTGAAGCAAAAAAGCGAATAATCCCATTATTGGCTGATATTGATGAGCAATTGGACCATGCAGAGTTAATGCTTAAAGGTAAGGCTACCCAAGAACTATCCCTGCGAGACTGTCAGCTAATTGCTAACCGTTGGTATGTTTCTGCACGAGAAAAGGTCCAAAGAACAGACAGCTTTGATAATTCTCTTGTCTATCATAACGGTGAAAATGAAGGCCTTCGTCGCGGTTCCTCACAAGGGATGGACTTTGATATCAATAGAGACCCTCATTGGTTTGGTTTTACAGATACACTCTCGCTGTAAGGCTCAGAAGTACTGAGAGCGTCTACCTCAGAGTTACAAGCGTTTGCCAAAGAGTTGTCTCAGTTCATTGACCCACAATTGAAGCTAGAAGGCTTATGTATTCCTCATTCGAGTACTTCATATATTAATTTAGCCAAAGCTTTTCACCGCCACTTGATTGATTTAGAAAAGCTATGTTTGAGTCGTCATAGAGGGAATTGGGGCCATGAGCCAAGAGATATGTCACTTGCCCATGAACCACTTTATGTGACCGCTGAAAGTGAGTCTTCAGCTAGTAATACGTTTGGTATAGAGAACAGTATATCTAACATCTATGAGCATTGGAGAGCCTCAGATTTACTTCAGAACAAAGATAATCAATCTAGGTTAAAGACACTAGATGAAACAAAAGCTAAGGTTGAGCGTTTTGTATCAATACTTGGTGATAAGGATATCGCAAGTATCTCAAAGAGTGACATAGCTAAGTATAGGGATACGTTATTACAGCTCCCCAAAAATAGGACGCAAGCTGTCAAGAGTATGCCTATACCCATACAAATTAGATTTGCTGAAACTAGTGGTGCAAAGCTTTTATCGCCAAAGACAGTGGCAAATGCAATAAAACAGATATCCCCTGTATTCACATACGCGGTAGAACTGGGACTAATTTCCTTTAATCCTACATTTGGTGTATCCGTTAAGAATACTCAGAAAAAGACAGAAGCTGATATTACTGGTAGAGGATATTCAAATCACGACATTACTAAGCTATTTTCTGATGAATTATTTATAGACTCATCTCTCAACCATACATATGGGCTAGCGTGTTACTGGATTCCTCTTCTTTGTAGGTATACGGGTGCTAGATTGTCTGAAATTGCGCAGTTAGATCAATCTGATGTAGGGTGCGACGAGAACGGTATTCATTATTTAAATATTCGTAGGGGTGAAGGTCAGAGCATCAAGACTGATTCCTCTTTAAGGCATATTCCAATACCTGAACATATTCTAGAGCTAGGCTTTTTAGAGTTTGTTGATAGAGCAAAGGGAAGGTTGTTTTCAGGTCTCACTTCTGGCACATACGGCAAGTATTCAGGAGCGTTTAGTAAATGGTGGAGTGCTAAAGTTAAAACAAAAGGTATTGCTATCAGTCAACCCACACACGCCTTTAGACATGCCTTTAAGACAGAAATGAGAGTCTTAGGTGTTTCAGATAGTGTGAGTGATTCAATTACAGGGCATGCAGCAAAATCTGAAGGTGGCCGCTACTGCGGTCCTGTACCATTAAAAGCCAAAAAGGAAGCTATTGATAAGCTCCCTAAACTAAACCTCGATAGAATTTATTGACAACATTTGGTAGTGAGGGGGGAGGGGGCGAGGTGTCCCCTTTGACTACGATTGCGTCGTCTCGTTATATCCATTTAAAACGTAGTTTACTTTTCACTGTATCTCGAAGATAAGTGTCTTATCGCTGGATTTTATGTTTGCGCAATTTTCTAGAGAGTGGACATGTATTATGCTTTAGTATAATTTCGTATCTCTGCTTTTGATCGCAATACACTGCGTTTCAAACATCATAAGACGACTAAAAGGAATTAATATGTCTTACGTTTATCTTGTGCTTAATTGGTTATTTGGTGTCATTTTCTTTCTGCTTGGTATTGTAACTGTTTTCAGTGCTCCTGTATCTGGACTAGCTTTGCTTCTTATGTCAACACTACTTATACCTCCTGTGAGAGACTTTGCATTCTCTAAAACGCATATTTCAATCCCAGTAAAGATAAGGGCAATTTCACTTATAGCTCTCTTTTTTATTACAGGCTACTTCTCTACAGAAATGCTCAGAGAGTCTTCAAGAGAGCGTCAAGCAGAGCGAGAACTAGCGCAAAGTATAGCTGAGGCTAAGGCAAAACAAGATACGATTGATTATTTTGAAAAGCATCGAAACTCCATCATGAATGAAGCAAATACAGCATTCGACAATGGAGAGTATAGTGCCGTGAGTAACATGCTTTTCCAATATGTTCTAACTGGTGACACAGAAGTTCAAGAACTTCACCGCATGGTCAATGTTGCTCTAGAGAAAAAAAGAATTGAAACGGCGACTGAAAGTATTCTGAGTAAACTAAAAAAACTTCCAGCAACGAGGCTAGAAGAAAATCGTGATCTTTATGAACAGCTTGTAAAGATGCATCCTGAAAATACACTATATTCTTCCAAGTTTGAACAGTACGACAAGCGTTTTGGTGAAGCAGAACGACTACGTAAAGCAAATCAAAAACGAGCAGACCGCATACAAGCACAATTTAATGCATGGGATGGCTCACACAGAGCGCTAGAGTATGTTATTAAAAAAAGTATGCACAACCCAGATAGTTATGAGCACGTAGAAACGACCTTTTCAGATAAGGGGGACCACCTCATCGTGCAAACAGTTTATCGCGGTACAAATGGATTTGGAGCGATAGTGAAGAACTTTATCAGGGTTAAAGTTACTTTAGATGGTCAGCTACTTGAAGTTATTGACAAGACCTAGCAAAAAGAGAAATGAAGGGACTCTTCTTAAAACATACTCTACGTTTTAGTACGGTGAAACTGTAGGGGTATTAAACTGTTGTGTACATATTAAGAGTCCCTGTTGTACACATGTGTACACTTAGGCTTTAACTCATGTCCAGCCCTTATATACCATGGCTTTAGGGTGATGATTAATGTTGATTAAAACCTATAATCTTCTAATTGCGACTTCTCGTATTCATCGCTTTCCTGTAAATACTGCTCATCTTCAGAGTAGCCATGATCCTGTTCCCACTTGGCTTTCTTAGTGATTGTGACACCAAGGCCTCTCCCCCTAACAGCCTTACGCAGTGCCTCTCTGAAGATACCATCGCCGTAATTATCAATATGCTTCAATAGGTCTGCTTCAAGGGCAGCAGTGCGATATTTGATAACGTCTTGATCATCTTCAATTGGAAGCTCTTTACCAGAGTAGGCATCAGCTAGACGTCTTATCCGCGGTACTCCTTTTGAGTCCCATGCGCTCTTAGTGAGGTCGTACTTAGATTCTAAGCGAGGCCTAAGCATGAGTATGAGCTTAACAACATCAATGGACATATCACACGCGTCATCACCTAATGCTTCACTACAGGCTTTCAGAGCCTTCTGTACATGGTTGGCATGACCTCTACTACAGGTGAAAAGGGCTTGAAGGTCAGAAACGCTTAACTCAAACTTACGCTGTATTAGTAGAGACCTAAAGATTGACTGATTTACTTCTGCTTTAGACACCCCCACGCCATGACCTTGGTTCATAGCTTGAGCCTCTATGAATGCCTCTTGGTAGGTGCGATTCTTGACTAGATTAGCTTTAACTTTAAGGTAACTGTCTGGGTGCTTCTTGAGGTAAGCAAGGCAAGCTTTAGTCCTATGGAATCCGTCCACAACATATAGCTTCCCATCGACTTCAAACACAACGATTGGGAGCTTTATTTCTCCACCATTTAGTAGGTCATCTAGTATGTCCTTGTCTTGCTCCTCTTGTTTCTTTATCTGCGCCTCTCTCGCCTTATTGTTCTTGATGAGCTCAGGGTCACGAGCCTGCATATAACGGTCTAAGATTAGTTCTCTAGGGTCTAAGTCAGTAAAGCTACTATCTGACATGTATTGGTTCATTAAGCGTTCTCAGAGGCTGCTAGAGCCCGTTGTACTGTTGATAATGACACACCTACCTCAGAGGCAATCTTACGAAGCGATACACCTTCTGAACGCAGTGTGTGGATGCGCAGGTGGTTGGATTTATTAACTGGACGTCCACGATACTTGCCAGCTTGCTTGGCTTTCTCTATGCCTTCCTGACGTCTCTCTTGAATCATTGATAGCTCAAACTGGGCAACAGCTCCTAACATGCTTAACATCAGGTCAGACATAGCATCAGACCCACCAGCATTGAAGCACAGAGCTTCTCTATGGAACTTTACGTTAATACCGTCTGAGTTCCATTGGGTTACGAGTGTCTTGAGGTCTACGAGGTTTCTAGCGAGCCTATCAATACTATGAACATGGACGGTATCACCCTCTCTAGCATATTCCTTAAGGTCTTCTAGTGCTGGACGGTTAGTAGTACCACCACTACAGCGGTCAATGAATTGCTTCTTGAAAGAGAGTCCAGAGTCTGACAACTGACGGTCTGTGTTTTGGTCTGTAGTAGAAACCCTAATGTATGCTAAATCAGCCACTTCCTGTACCTGTTTGATTCTAAGAGGTGGTGGATAATGATGTGTCCATAAATAAAAGTCAATACAAATAGGTACATGATAGTGATTTGATGACTATACCTGTTTGGGTATACCTAGTGGGTATTATATTGAAAGTCAGGGATATTAGCCTTGCACTACTTATGTAGTGAAGAAATTTACGTTAATGTAAGCTGCTGAAAAGGAATTAAACAAGGAGGAGCCCAATGTCAATTTCAGAATCTACAGGAAATCTCATTGATACTTTAACTCATTTAGTAAAAAGCAGAGTGAGTTCTAAGTTTGGTAGTGCTTTTTTGTTTTCTTGGCTGATATTTAACTGGGAGTTTTTATACTTCTTATTGTTAGGTGACCATACAGTCGAGCGTAAGTTAAATTACATAGAGCTGCACTTTCTTTCATTCCATGATGTATTGATTTATCCCATTATAGCTTCATCTGTTTACATAATCTTGTTTCCTGTTCTATCTGAGTCATCAGAATTTTGCTGGAATTCCATTCAACAATACATAAGCCGTAAAGCTAGCATGAAACTTGAAGGAAAAATCCCGTTAGATGAGGATGACAAAAGAAGGATATATAACTTAATTAGGCAAACTGAATCTAAGTATCGCGACATCATAGTGGAAAAGGACAAAGAAATAGCTACTCTTCAAGCTGTAATTGTTGACGAAACGGGCAGTGCAAAATGGAAAGACTTCGAGAAAAACGTTCAAGAAGACGATAGGAAATCAGAGATTCCCGTTAATATAGATGCATACAGTGATATTGTGAGACCCATTGTTCAGAGTGAAGACGGACGGTACCTTTTAACTAATTGGCTTGCTGACCAGTTTGGGCTCAACAAAGACAATAGCCTCCATAAGCAAGAGCTCAACGAAGCCTATACTATCTTTCAGAGCATCATCTTAGAACTTCCAGAATCATGGAGACCTAAAGAGTTAAAAAGCGCTATCCCTTTAGACAATAGGGTTTTTAATAAAGATAAATCAAATGCTATGGCGCTAAAGTTTGTACCTAAGGATTTACTTTCAAAATCCATTAAGAATGATGCGTTAATTTATAATTTGACTGAGAGATCGCTAGGTGCACTTGAAGATATATTTATTAAAATATCGAATCAATCACAAAATGAAAATTAAGCAGAACATTTACGCTTATGATACTAGTACAAAAAGCTGGTACAAAAAGCGTTGTTGATGTATGTTTAAGCTGTTGTTTAATATTGATTTTATATTGGTCTCGCATTTACGAGGGTTCGAATCCCTCTCTCTCCGCCATATTGATACGGAAGTGGGCACCAATTTGGTGTCCATTTTTTGTTTTGAAATTAGGCTAATTAACTTTTCGTTCTGTCCTGTAATTTTGATCCTCGTACGCGACACCTCCATCTTGTCTACTACGGCCAGCAGGTAAGACTTTATTAGCTCTTCATCTCTATTTTCAAAAAATGCAGCTTTAAGGTGTTTTAAAAATTCATTAGTTTTTGTTCTTCCAAATTTTAAAATAGGTAACTCAGACGCCCGTTTTACATCGTTTAATTCTTGCTCTAATGTTTCATGTTGCCTTTTTAAAAGGTTCATGTGATTTTCAAAATACTCATCTACTTTAAGCTTACTCTCACTAACTTGGTCCCACAGATTAAATATCTTGTTGTCGATTAGTTGCTTTTTCTTTGATATTGATGTGACTTTGCCCTTGTTTTTTGTTTTCAACTCCTTGTACACTTTTGTTACCAACTCTTTAATTAACTCTATTCTAGAGCTGTTAAATATCTCTTTAACTAAAGTATCAAGTATCGCGTCCTCAATTTCTTTCTTAGCGAAATTAGGGCTGTCAGCACAAGTACCAATTATTACTTTATTTCGACATTTGTAATATTCGTACTTACCAGATTTACCAGTAATAATGCGATAATTAGCACCGCAGCATTTGCAAGTTAATATTCCTGTTAATAAAGATTTAGAACGAATGCCTTTGGATTCAGTATTTGAAGGTCGTCTAGCCTCCATCTTTTCCTTAATTAAATCAAAAAGATCTTTTTTAATTATGGATGGTACGTTAATGATTATTCTTTCTGTTACTTTGGTATTTTCTTTGATTTGGAAAACAAGATCACCATAATAAATTGTATTGGTGAGTATTCTGTGAACATCGTTCGAGGTCCAAGCTTTGTTCTTCTTATACATCCCTTTATTATTTAATTCTTTTGCAATGTTTATTACTCCAAACGCTTTTCCTTTAGTTCCTGTGCTTGCAAGTTCAAATATTTTACTCACAACTTCAGCTTCATTTGGTTCTATGACTAAAGTTCGTCTTTTCTTATTTCCATCCAGTTCAGGGCAATCTATTGCTTTGTATCCGAATGGTACAACTCCGCCAGTGTAATAACCTTTTCTTGCAGTTTCTCTAAGTGCATCTTTTACTGTTTTTGAGTTTTGTCTACTTTGGTGTTCGTTTACTGTACCTATGATGTTTTTTAGAAGAAAGGCGAGGTCATCGTCCTCAGGGAGTTCTTCTCGGACGGAGAAGAGCTTTACTCCAGCCCTTTCCAGTCTCTCTTCCGCTGTTAGGCGTATTATCTGGTTACGGGCAAATCTAGAGAAGTTGTAAACTACGATTCCGTCTATATGGTCTTTATTTGCAACAGACTCCTCTAACAAAAGATCAAATTGTGGTCGATTACCAGAAAAAGCTGAAACGCCTTCATCTACGAAATCTTTGACAATTTCGTGACCATTTCGTTCTGCCCATTCTGTTATTGCGTTAAACTGGCTGTCTAAAGAGTCTCCCTCTTCTACTTGTCTCCCAGAGCTAACGCGTCTGTAGCTATATATTCTCATTTTATATTCCTTCTAGGTGCAGGATTCAATACTCCTTATTTTTGCCTTCACTAACTACTATCATCTAGGTCTGTTTCGATTTCTGATTTCAGAATATTCTCAATAAGAATTCGTAAGACCTGCTCCTCATCTTTTGACAAATTCGTACCTATAAAAGATTCATTAAGTGAAACTTCTACGGATGTTGTAGTGTCAAGAGTGATTTTAATTTTCACTTTGATTAAATCAAATAACAGAGAAGCAGTAGGATAATAAAGACGAAATGTAGGTCATTTTGAAACCTCCCAAAATTTTTAGTTAAAATTCAAGGAGCGCTTAGAGCATTGATTTTTAAGAAGTAAAGCCAAGTTTTTCTAGGTTTTACGACTCAATAAAATGCACTGAACGCAACAACCTAATTTTAGTTTAGTAAGGTTTTAATATGTCGCAAGTAAATATATTAATATTTTTCTTGAGTCTAAAGCTTAATCAGACCTCAAAAATAACGAAAAACACCAAAATAATATTGTAAAAAAGCATTATTGATGACGAATTATGACGTTATAGTGTTTTTATTCACTATAATGTGAGTGTTCAGGAACAAAATTGGAGATTGACATTTTTATGGATCTATATAGAAAAAATAATGGCGCTATCTTAAAAATAATAGGCAACCGATTCTTACAGGCACGTCTTAATGAAGGAATAGAGCAACGAGAATTGGCAGATAAGGCTGGCGTAAATGTTTCAACAATTCAGAATTTGGAAGGCGGTAAGCGAAGCGTTGGTATGTTGAAGGTACTGGCTGTAATGCGTGCCTTAGGTAAGTTACATGAGATAGATAACTTTATGCCAGAGCCACCAATTAAGTCATCCTCTTTGTTAACAAAAAGAAATGAGAAGCGTAAGCGCGTATCAAAACATAAAAGCAGAGAAGAACAAGCTACGGGGTTTGAATGGAAAAAAACGATTTAATAATTATTTAGAGATAGTGGAAGTAATTGCAAGATTAATTAGTGATTGTTTGAGTCTTCGCAAATAAGGCAATCAGTTACAATGCCACAATGTCTCCAATTAACATTGAACGACCACCACAATAATATTTATAGTGGAAGAGATAACTGTAAACTTTAAGGCTCCTCTAGTAAGCGATATTTTTTCACCCATACAACGTTTTAATAACGTCCGTAATGTAAAGTGGATGCTCAGAACATTCGGCAACGAAAATTTTTCAGTCGTCGGATGAACTAATTTAGCTAGATTTGGATGGTTATTTATTTCATCAACTCTACATTTCCCTGAATACAATTTGTAGTTTACTATATTAGTGAATTTATTATGGTTTTATTATAAGATTCAATAGGATAATAGAGTAGGGAGACTAAATTTGGTTCAAGTTCCTCCGCACACGGCGATTTCCTCTTGTAGTGGATATATATATCAAGGAAAGATTGCATTGATGCATTGCTTAAAGCTAATGGAAAACCTTGGTAACGACGCGCGTAGCTTTAAATTGGAAATAGAAAGTCTTGATGATTTTGCGATCAAAAATCTTGATGGCTCTTATCGCTCTATGCATCAAGTTAAAGCAAAAAAAGCAACGAGATTTAGTTCATATAGTGGTGCGTTTGATGACCAACGTGACACAGCACAACAAAAAGGTATTGCCGAAGCATATTTTCATGTGGCGAAAGAAATTGAAGATTTACCTGACGATTATGAAGACGATTACGATCCAGTAAAGCTATATCAGTACAAATCATCTCAAGGCAATGAAAGCTCGTTTTGTCAACTCGACGAAGTAGATACATGGAACAATCAGCAGGTTGCTAAAACTTATCGAACCCTTGGACAACCAGAATATAAATACACTGATTCAAGCTATATAGAAAAAACTAGGTTGATTTTAGAAGATTTGATAATTAAGCACATAATTCACGTGCATCACAAAATTATCGAATGCAAAAACCCAGCAATTACTGACAGACACATTGCTCAGTTATCCGATATATCGTTTGATAGTTTCTTTGAAGTTATGGTCGTTCAAAATATGAACAGTATAGACAGCGAGGAATACTTTCATTGGTTTCTAATTAAAAAGATCGGAGAGTATTTTAATGACTTTTGTATAGAAGAAGTTGAAGCTGGTAAATTAGCAGAAGAGGATGACAAGTTAGTTATCCTAAACAACTATCTATCTCATATTAATATCTTAGATGTGGCAGATTTAAGAACATTCATTCAAGGCGTTATGCCTCATAGAAAAGCATCATTTAGATCTTTAGATGAGTTAGTAGATAATACTATAAATTCAGAGGATTTTAGATATGGACTTTTAGAGGTATTTAAAGAGCTTATAAGAGCTGAAGTAAACTATAAAAGTCCAACAGACCCACTATTTTTTTGGAGTAAAAATAGCGAACTGTATTACCCAACGGCCATTACTTTAGGGAATAGCCTTTCAGAAAAGCTTTGTACAGACATTGTAAGGAACTCTTTAGACCAATCTGTAGACTTTCTATATGAATCTGGAAGTCTTATTACCTCGGATATCACTAAAGGTTCAATATTTTCCACTCTTGCAATTGGTGCATTCTCCGAAAATGAAGAGCAGGACTCTATGAAGCATCACAAGATTAATGAAGCAAAAAAAATATCTCTCATTTCTTTGAATGACGCGAAGGGAATTATAAATGATTGAGTTTATGGAAGAATTATTCAATATCTACGGCTATGAAAAAATCGCTGATCAAAAGTTTTTTTTCTTTAAGTCGAAATATATTGAAGACTATTGGATTGTTATAGATGGTAATCCAGAAAAGTTGGATCATGACGCTCAATCGAAGTTGCTCTATGACTGCAAAACCTACTGTTCAAGTAACTCTATGGAAAAGAATACAAACTTACTTCTTTTATGGAGAGTTGACACAGTAGAACGTTCTACTTTATCTAGATTGAATTTATTAGAAGAAGACCTTTATTTTTTTAAAAAACACGTATTGTATTATACCGAAAAGGAGATTGATGATTTTAAAAATGAAGTTCATGAGAATGGTATAGAGCAACTTTTCACCAAAGGTTTATTATCGTCTGAGATCTTTAATAACTATAAAACAAACAGAGACAGCTGGGAAAACCTTCTCTATAAAATTGCAATCAAGCTCACTTTTTTGCCAATTCCAGATGGTGAATCAGGTGACATTACCCAGTTATACGACTCGCATGATTTCCTGCTTTCTAAAAATGAAGAGTTATCCAAACTTGATACAATTGTTTCGGCACTCAAGAATAAAGTTCTAGATTTGCCAGGAGAACAGCTTTTAGAACTATTAGTAACGAAAAATGAAGGCGAACAGGATGTTTAAGTTAGATAAACTAAAAATTAAAAACTTTAAAGTTTTTAAAGAATTCGAGTTAAATTTTACATCGAGCCACTTATCGTTATTGGATGGCCCTAATGGATTCGGGAAAACCTCATTTTATGATGCATTAGAACTGCTTTTTCTTGGCAAAGTTCAAAGATACATTGATATTGAAAATAAAACTCATTATGGGAAAAAGCAGAAGAAGAAGTATCCACTACTAAATAATCAAGCAGAGTCTTTCGATGACCTTCTTGTTGAATTGAGCGTTACAACTGAAAAGGGGGATAAGGTAGTTTTAAAAAGAGGAGCGAGCTGCTCTTCACTATGGGAATTAAAAAGTATTTCTGAAGCAACTTTTGATTTTAAAGTTTTAAAAAATGGTGAACCTATTAACTTTGAAAATGAAAGTGAAATTTTGACGAAGTTGCTGGGTAAAAATTATAAAAGAAACTACGGGCTGTTCCATTATATCGAACAAGAGGAAAATACGGCTCTTTTAAAAACAAAGGCTACAGATAAGCAACAGAAGATTGATCACCTTTTCGACGTCTCTGAATATCGAGCAAAAATTGAAAAAATTGAGCAAATTAGAAAATCTATCCAACCTTTACAAACTCCGACTATAAAAACCAACCTTCGTCAAATGGAACAGGAAATTATTGATTTAGAAAAGTCTTCGACACCTGCCGACGTAAAGCAAACAAAGTTTTTCAAATTATTAGAGGTGTCTGAGCAGCCTTGGGATCGTGAAGAGATCGTATTTACCCCTGGTAATTTTAGTAATTGGGTTGGAGAAAATGGAGACTTATTAAAGATAAAAAATTTAATAAGAATAGAACCAGAATTAAGGGCTATAGAATACAACAGAAAACTACAACAGGAACTCTTTTATAAAGGTAAAGCTCCTTCGATAATGCTGCGATATGGGATGTTTTTAGACGACATTCCTCAATTTAAAAAGCATAATTCGATTTTTGAGCAAGCGAAGGAGGTTGTTGCTCAAATGGAAAAAGGTGCTGTATTTGTGATTAAGAACCGCATAGTTCCATCAAATACGCTAAATCAACTTTTGTCAAAGCCAGTTGATACTGAGGAAATGTTAAATAAAAGCGCAGAAATTAACGACAGCTTTCTAGTTTCAAACAAGGCAAATGAGCGCCTTAGTTCGCTTCTAAATAACAGAGAACAGCTTAAAAATGCTTATAAAGCTCATTTTGAAAATCTCAACGAGACTCCACATGAATGCCCAATGTGCGGCCACGACTGGATGACCGCCGAAGCTTTGTTTCAAAGTTTTGATGAGCAAAAAGCAGCTTTGGACTCCCTATTGGATGCGAACGGTAAGTTAATTCAATCCGCCATAAATGATTTTGAAAAATCTTATATGCGAGTCATAAAAGAGCAGACATTAGAGATAATAAAAAATTACGAAGACAGCATTGAGTTCAAACAAGCGATATGTAAACTCAGTGAGTCTCAAGTTAAGCAGCTGAAATCATTAAAAGAGGTGTATAACAGTAAGGGGATTTTACTTGATGACCTCTATGCTAAGAGCTTTAGCTTAGCTGAACCCTTAAAAATAGAAGAGTTAGAAAATAGAGTTCTTTTAAGTTTTAAACCTGTATCAGAAGACTTGATTCTTCCTGAGTTGGAAGACACTTTTAATGTGATTCTAAAAAACCAGTTAGAACAGTTAAAGCTTCTAACAGAAGAAAAAATAGACGACAAAATTGCTTATATAAATTATAAATTCAATGAATCAAAGACTAAAGAAGTTCGCCGCCGCCGCCAAGAGTTAATGGAAAGAAAAGAACAATTTAAAAAGGCGAGCGATTATTATTCTAAATTAGGCGACTTAGTTAAGGTGTACAAAGAAAATGTCAGTGAGTACATAACGTCCATTAGTAAATCTATTGAAATTCTATTTCATATTTATACAGGGAGGTTATTACAAAACTTTCAAAATGGGTTGGGTATTTTCATAGAGTCTGACGGAAAATCGGTTTCGTTCACAGAAGATCCAGACTCTAATCACGATGTCATCTACTCCATGAGTTCAGGGCAGCTTTCTTCATTAGCAATTGCTTTTACGATTGCTCTAAATCACAAGTATGCCAAAAATAAACTACTTCTTATAGATGATCCTGTTCAAACGATGGATGAGATAAACGTAGCTGGTTTTATTGATTTACTGAGGCATCAATTTAAAGATAGACAAATTTTGATTTCGACACATGAAGATCATACTTCAAGCTACTTTAGATATAAGTTTAGTAAAGCTGGATTATCTCAAGAAAGAATAAATTTTAATGCGATAACTAAAGCTGCGTTGGAAAAAGGCTTTTAAATTTCTTGTCCGTATTAACTGTTTACTCTTAGGGTATCAGAAGGTTTAGATTTCCCTGATACCCTAAAAAACTTACGTTACTGATTAATAGGAAGTTTTATTTTGATTGTCCAGTGCCCACATTCATCCCTTTTGGCCCGCCAAATAATCTTGAAGGCTCCGTTTCTGTGAAAAGAACGGGGCCTTTTTGTGTCTGAACAACCTTGGTTTATAAACAACCAAAAAATAAAAATCCCCTCACAGATTTCAAACGTAAATTCCTAGTATTATTAGTTTTATTGTTATCCGTAAAGGGGTTTAGTGAAATGCCAGAGGGTCCAGAAATTCGTCTTGCTGCAGATAAAATTGCTAAGGTTATTGAAGGTCAGCAGATAGAAGATATAGAAGTTGGTTTGCCTCACCTAACTCAAGGCGCTGCCAAGCTTAAAGGCCAACGGGTTGAGCAGGTAGAGACGAGAGGTAAGGCCATGCTTATTCATTTTGATAATCAGCTTTCGGTTTACTCTCATAATCAACTTTATGGCGTTTGGATGAACGCAAAAAGAGGCGAGTTACCTGCTACCAAGCGTTCCCTGCGATTAGCGCTACACACCAAGGAGAAGAGCGCATTGCTTTATAGTGCATCCGATATTGGTATTTATCAGCCTGAGGAGCTTCTCGTCCATCCATTTTTGACAAAGATTGGCCCAGACATACTTCAGAAGAATTTAAAGTGGCAAACCCTCAGTAAACGACTGCTTTCAGCGCGCTTCTGCAACCGCAGTTTAAGCGCGCTGTATCTCGACCAGCATTTTGTAGCGGGTATTGGTAACTATTTGCGAAGTGAAATACTGTTTGCCGCAGGCGTGCATCCTGACTATAAACCGAAGCAGTTAACCTCAGCGCAAATAGAGGCACTAGCCAAACAAACCATAGCGGTAAGTAAGCGAGCGTATAAAACAAGAGGGCATACAGTGCCAACGAGTATGGCCACCGCGCTTGCAAAAGCCAAGGGAAGCTATGAAAGCGTTCGGTTTATGGTGTTCAATCGCGAGGAACTTCCATGTAGAGAGTGTGTTACTCCAATAATTAAAGGGCAGCGGAATGGACGCCGGATATACTGGTGTGAAAGCTGTCAGCCATTAATCTAGTTGAATTACCTTATCCTAAAAAACCGGAAAAGGTATTACTTGGCAAACAGCGCAGTAACCCTTTTCATTCGCGCTTTATTTGCACCTAGGTCGGACAACCCAAGCCGTGATGCCGACCTAAAGTCAATTTTCGTTTTATTACTTTGTGCTTGTGATAGTAAAAACTCAACATCATCGACAAAGCCAAATAATTGCGACCTGAACTCCACCCTCAAGTAATTATCTCGTTCTTCAACTACGGTGGTTCGAGGTAGTGAATGTATAACGCTAAGCAACTTTTCCTTTGCGTCTGCCCTTGCACCGCTGAATAGAATTGGTGCCATATCGCCAGAGCCATTGTTCATACTGCTAATGCAGTTAGGAGTAACAGGACAGTCTTTAAGTGATTCACCGCTTATACCCAGCTCTGGCGGAGTAACAGAGCAGCCTACAAGCACTAACGAACAAAGTAATAAATACCGCTTTTTCATCATTTCTCTTTTTATATAAATATCACGCCCCATTGTTACACATTAGCACAAGTTTTCCTCTGCATATGCTGTTTGCTCATCAAAAGGCCATAAATGAGGTAAGTGCGTTTCGTTTTGTATCCATCAAGAACGGCGTATCGATATAAAAAATTAACAATCTTTTTTGAGAATACGAATTCTAGCATTGCGAACACTAATAAATTTCCTGATCTTAATTATCAACAGGTGCACTAAGTAGTACAATTGCGCGGTCTTTTCATCATTCGTTAGTAGAGCTGTAAAATGAAAATCTTTATAAACCTTATTCGCAACTTACTCGGTGCCATCATTGCGTTTTTCGATGTTATTACCCGCGGCACTAAACTAAAGCGTTCGCCAGAAAAGCAAGTGCAGGTGGCTGAAGAAAGTCAGAAATTAGCGTTGTACCAATTCTTTGGTTGCCCTTTCTGTATCAAAACGCGCAGAGCAATGTATAAATACAATGTACCCATTCAAAAGCGAAATGTTTCCGAAGGTTCGCCGTATAGAGAAGAGTTGTTACAGGGCGGCGGAAAAATTCAAACACCATGCCTTCGCATCGAAAATGAAAAGGGCGTTGAATGGATGTACGACTCTAAAGCAATTATTGGTTACTTAGAAGAGCGCTTTGTTGAAGCAAAATAACCGAATTGTTAATTACGCTGTCTAAGATGACAGCGTTTTTTTATTTTGAGGTTGCCACGCGGTTTCTACCCCCATGTTTTGCGTTGTACACGGCCTCATCTGCACGTTTTATTAGTGCATGGATATTGTGATCTTCGGTGAGTGTTGCTATGCCTATGCTGCAGCTTATTGAACATTCGCTTTGTAATAAAAGCGGCGAAAACGATGATAATGCAGAAATGTTTTTTCTTATCCGCTCGGCCAAATCTTTGGCTTGTTGCTCATTAGTTTGAGTTAATACAATAAGAAACTCTTCACCGCCGTAGCGGCCAACATAATCAGTTTGCCTGCATGTTTGTGTGAGGGTGTCGGCTATCATCACTAGCACATCATCACCAAACTGATGTCCATAGCTGTCGTTGATCTTTTTAAAATAGTCTACGTCTAGCATAAGTACTGAACATAGTTGGTTGTGACGTTCACACTGACTAATTTCATTTTCTAAGTGTTGCAATATAGCCCGTCTATTGAGAATAGAGGTTAAGGGGTCGGTGTTAGCCTGAATATGAAGCTCTCGTGTACGTTCTTCTATCTTTGCCTCCAGCGTAAGGTTAATCTCTTTTAGTTCTTCTTGCGCGTTCAGCAGCTCCTTATTGCGCTGCGCCAGTAAAGCGGAGCTGGGAAGCGCAACAATGGTAGGTGTAAGCTTCCATAATGCCAACGCGGTCACCGCTGAAATTATTCCTGTAATGAGCTTTGCCAGGCCTTCGATAAAGTAATATCCGTGCCAGATATTTACTAGCCCTAAAAAATGCGTAATGCCACAAAAGCTGATAAAGCCAGCAAAGAGTAAAAAAAGGCGATCAAACTTTAAATCATCTCGTTTACGAACGATATGTATCAGCGCAATGGGGATCAATGCGTAAGATGTTGCAGTGAGCGCATCACCTGCTACATGTAGAAACAGCAAATCCCAACGCCACAACAGACAGTGTCCGTGTGGCATAAAGCTACCGTTGAAAATGATTTCGAGCACTACACTCTCCCTTTATTAAAACTACACACTGTCATCAATAAAGAATGATGATGTTCATAGCGGTGAAATTTATCAGTGCGACGGCGTCAACGTGCAGGCACTCAATGAGTTTTCCTCACTTACATAGTAGTTCATGCTTCTGATGCGTAAAGTTTATTGGTTAAGAATTCGGCTAGGAAGCGCTGCAAGGAAGGCCAAGGAAGAAGCCCTCAAATTGGGCTTTTCAACTGTTTATGTAGCTTGACTATAAAGACTGTCGGTAAAGATTGGAGATGCTGTTGGCTATGCTGTGATTTAAAATTCAATGTCATACAGACTGCTGAGCCAGGCTCTTAAAATAGGCTTTTAAAATAAGGCCTTGAACTAAAACTTTGAATAAAGTGATTGAAGTGCCTATGGTCTATTTTACCCAAACAGCTATTCTTCTACGAAGAACAGCTGTAATGAGAAATGCCGCCCGCGCCAAAAAACTCTCTAGGGCGCAACCGGTAATACTGACTTTGCGCATGTTCTGACTGTTCTTCGTATGGCTTGGTAAGCATGTCTTGCAAAGCGTGAATGCGGTCAAAGTTGCCCTCTTCTGCCTCTTTATACGCTGGCACAACGAACCATTCACGCCACGTAAACTTTGGGTTGGTAAGCTTCATTCTTCTCGCGCATTCGTCAACATTATCTGACTCTTTACCTGTCTCTTCAGACGACTCTGCAAGCTGTGCTCGCCAATTTTGAATCCACTCATTCCATTGAGCAACCATATCCTCTTTTAGTGGTGCGTAAAAACTCGTCGTTAGCGCTTCAACATCACTAGGAAGGTGAGATAGCTCTCTAAAAAAGTGGTTATAGTCTGCACCCGTGCGCATCATTAAGTGTAAAAGTTGAAGCAGTAGTTCATTATTATAAGCCGCAAGCCCCAGTTTTGCTGCCCACATGGCGTTCATTTTTTGCTGCATAACCGAGGCGAAATTTTCGTTTATATTGCGTAGTGCCTCTAGCTCCTGCGACGTGTCGGTGAGCAATGGCTCAATTGCACGGCAAAACATGCCGAAGTTCTTTTCTGCTGCAACGGGCTGATTAAGGAATGAGAAGTGGCGACCTCCACCCGTCCATGGTTGGTAAGCGGGGTCGAACAGTTCACAAAACCCAAACGGTCCGTAATCCAGTGTATAACCTCCCGCCGCGCAATTATCGCTGTTGAAATTACCTTGGCAATAGCCCACTCGAACCCAGTGCGCCACAAGCGATGTGAGTCTGTCTTGAAACGCAGTAGCAAGAGCGACTAACTGAGCTTCAAATGGCTGGCTCGTATCAATATCAAGCTTATACTCACGCTCAATTAAGTGTTCAACCAGCAGTTTTAGCTCCTGCAAAGCCAAAGGATGTTGATTGCTTCTCGCCCGTCTTCCGAAAAGCTCTAGTTGACCTACTCTTATAAATGAAGGAGCAACGCGGGTTGATATGGCCACGAGGTTTGGCACCATCACTTCGGGATCTTGGGAGTTCGACCCCTCCAAATACCAAGGTCTGTCTACCGTTTCCGACTGAGACATAAATAAGCTGAGGGAACGAGACGTAGGAACACCTAGTGCGTGCATATGCTCTTGTACTAAAAACTCTCTCACACTGGAGCGCAATACCGCTCTGCCGTCTGCGCCTCGGCAATATGGTGTTCTTCCTGCGCCCTTTAACTGCATTTCATAGCGCTTTCCGTTATTTACGGTCTCCAATATAGAAAGGGCTCGCCCATCTCCATACCCATTGCCCGTTGAAAATGGACATTGCTGGACATATTCAGTGCCATAGATTGACAGCGCATAGCCGGTAGCCCATCCATGAGGCTTGATCTCAGAGGGTAGTGAAGACATATCACCAGAAAACAAACGCATAAATTCAGGGGTGCGTGCCAAGCTATTATCAAACCCCAATTCTTCAAAGAAAGTGTGGCTATGAGCGACATACTTCGGGTTAGCTATTGGGGTGGGCGTTACCGGTACATAATGGCCTGAGAATACTTGCCTCGGGTTGTGCTCACTGCCGTCTGCTGTGGCATCTGGGTCCATAACAAGGCTGTTGAGAAAGGAGTAATCAAGGTGTTTTGCAAGGTCGCTCACGGTTTGAATGGGTTGCTGAGTTTTATCCTGTTGATCATCTAACATTGGCGCCTCTTTAAAAACGTTTGATTTGAACGACATGCTACTACAAATGTATTGAAAGACACATCAGTAGTGCAAAACAGAGGTCGCGGTACTCTATACGTGAGTAGATATCCGAAAGTGCAACGGGTAAATATCTTCTGCGATAAAAGCATCATCCAACGGTAATAATTAGCGATACTTTCTAACGGTGCTATTTTAGGGCTGGGGTACAGTATTTTATCAACAGCCATTTGCACTATGCTCATACGCATCACAATAACGTGTTTCACTTGTCGCTATTACTGGCAGAGTTTTATACATTTTAGGTCTGCGCTATGAAAAACATATCTTTTGCTCACAACGTTTTCGATGGAGTCATTCTTCTCCTTGGTGTAACACTATGCAGTAAACTTCTTCAATACAGTGTTCTTAGTTATTTAAACCTCCCGTTTTCTATTAACCCTATGTCTTTTATTGGTGAGGCCGACTTAGCGTTAAATGCCTCTTCTCTTTCAAAGTATACGTACATTTTTTTCGACTTTGTTTGTTTCGCTTTCTTTTACTTTACTCTCAAAAAAATGCGCTCATTCATTCGTCGGTTGCAAAGGAGAGTAAACCTATAAACAGGCAACTGGCGTGTTTACTTTTTGATGGATTAAGAGCAACCTAACTATCTAATGTGTTGTCATACTGCTGACTTATATTGCAGAACAATAAGGGTGGGCTATTAACTGCATGCATGCTTAGGCCGATAATCAAGATGTTTTAGATGATTGAAGTTAATAGCTCATCGTACTAGCTCATCGTATTAGTAGGTCGTAGCAGGCTAGCAAAAAGTGCCGATTACGTAGCGCCAACCAATTAATGCTCTACTGGATTTGAAACTAATGACAAATAATAAAACAACAAAAATAGTCATACTCGGCGCGGGCAGCGTGGGGTGCTACATTGGCGGGTGTCTAATTGCCGCTGGGGCCAATGTAAGTCTGGTGGGAAGAGCCCGCTTACAACACGATATTGCGCAGCACGGGTTGCGATTAACCGATTGGGAACATCGAAATAGCACGGTAAGCGCAAGTGATATTCATTTCACTACAGATAACGATGTACTTGCTGCAGCCGACTTCATATTGCTGTGCGTTAAAAGCTTAGACACAGAGAGTGCAGCGGCATTGATAAAGCAATATGCCTCCCCAAATGCGGTAGTGGTGAGTTTTCAAAACGGCGTTGGCAATGGCGAGTTGCTTCAAGCATCACTGCACCAAACGGTACTGAAAGGGATGGTGCCTTTTAATATTTTTTATCAAGGGCGAGGGCATTTTCACTGTGGCACTCAAGGCAGCTTGGCAATAGAAAATAAAGATGATGTTTGCCAGGCACTTCTCACGCAGCTACACAATGCAACACTGCCCGTTGATGCTTATGACGATTTGACCAGCGTCCAGTATGGTAAGTTAATTATTAACCTTAATAACGCGGTTAACGCACTCTCTGGTATTCCACTTCAGCAACAGCTAGGCAATAGAGACTATCGAAAAGTAGTCGCAGAGATACAAAAAGAAGCCTTGGTCGTTCTCAAGGCAAAAGGAATTACGCCAGCGCGATTGGGTAAGGTTATACCATCTTTGATGCCCTATATTTTGTCACTGCCAAACGGCCTCTTTAAGTTGGTTGCTGCCTCTACGCTAAAAATAGACCCTCAAGCACGCTCTTCCATGTATGAAGACCTACAGCTCAACAGGCCAACTGAAATCGATTTTCTAAACGGGGAAATTGTGCGTTTAGGAAAACAGGTGAATATACAAACACCTGTTAATAGCCACATTACAGCCTTGATAAAGCAGGCTGAGCAAAGCGCATCAGGCTCACCCCATCTATCAGCAGAAGAATTAATGCCGACATGAGGCCGCATTAGGAATGATAAACAGCGCAACAATTGTAAAGCGATTGAACGCGCTGTTTTCCCTTAAATATTAGGCCGCAAGGGCGCGAATGAGCTGTGAGAAGGTTGGCTTGTCTTGCACATCAAGAGGAGCCTTCAGTTTACGAGCAATATCGCTAACGCTGATTACCCCCCGAACTTCGTGAGTTCCTCTGTCGAGCACTAGGCAGTGATGTTGGCCGTAATCTTTTAGCGTTTCAATAACGTCACCCACCGACGATTTTGCTAGTTCAGTATAATCAAATGACATTAGCGACGTTTTGTCTTGCATAAAATCACGCACCACTAAGCTATCTCTCGGTATTTGTAATTCAGCAACTTGCCTTACAATATGCTGTTCATGAACGTCTTGAGACGTAATAATGCCTGAAAACGCGTTACTCGCATTAACCACTAACATCATTCGAACGTGTGATTGACGCATTATATTTTCAACTCTTGTGGCCAGAGCATTTTCATCAATTACCAGCGGCATATACTGCTTGAAGTCGGTAAATACGGACATTGCAGATGAGGTTAAAGTTACTTTGCTTTCAATTACAGGCCATGCAAGACGGTCTGCTGCATCAGTTTTATGAAGTTGTAAGGTATGCATTACCTTCCCCTTAATGTAGTAAACAAATTTTAAAATGAGATGAACGGTTTTGTTTAACTGCGTTGGGGTGGGGCTCTAATGAGATGTGCCGGACAGCTTGCAACATCGTTGTAAACACAAGCAAAAGCACTAGCGTTATTTTGTTGAATGCTGACGATATACGTGTAATTTAATACAGAGGTGTCGTCGATGTCATCATAGTCGCCTGCTTGTTCTGCGGACGAATAAGGTGAAACGGATTCGCTATAATTTACTTGTGAAACATCATTGCCTAACGCGTCATCGGTACCATTTTCGGGTACAAATAATGAAAGCGTAAGAAGCAGTAATAATAAATTCAAAAGTAAAACTCCAGCTCAAAAGGGTAGGGTGCCTTTCCTTAGTGTTAATATAGGTATGTTTTGTTTTCAAAGTAGGCCGTTTTGTCGTAATTTTTGAGCGATGTATCGTATATTGGGCGCTAAGCGGGCCGCGCACTAGCAAATAAGCGAGAGAGCGAGTAAGAAAGCGCATAGGAAAGAGAGTAGAAGAAACTTTTTCTTGAGTTGAGAAGCTAAAGCGACGCTGAAAAAATGCCAGTCGCTATTTTCGACTGGCATTATTAACGTGCTTTTGGGTAGAAAGAGCGCAGTGGGTTATTTTTTTGTGCTACTTTTCCAGAACTATGCGCAGCATTCTGCGTAGTGGCTCTGCGGCACCCCACAAGAGCTGATCGCCTACGGTGAAAGCGGAAATATATTCTGGCCCCATTGTAAGTTTACGAATTCGACCAACAGGTATGGTTAATGTACCGGTTACCTTGGCAGGGGTAAGCTCCTGCATAGTGGCGTCTCTATCATTAGGCACAACTTTTACCCATTCATTGTGTGATGCCAAAATGGTTTCTATTTCCTCTACAGGAAGGTCTTTTTTAAGCTTAATGGTAATGGCCTGACTGTGGCAACGCATTGCACCGACTCGAACGCAGATACCGTCGATAGGTATTTCTTTTTGCGCAGTGTTACTGATGCCCAATATTTTATTTGCCTCAGCTTGCGCCTTCCATTCTTCACGGCTTTGCCCAGATGGTAACTGAGAGTCGATGTAAGGGATAAGGCTGCCCGCTAGCGGTACGCCAAATTGTTCACTAGGGTAATCGTCGCTGCGAATAAACTCTGCCACTTGTTGGTCGATATCAAGAATGGCGGTTGCTGGGTCTTCAACGCTGGCTTTTACGTTGTCAGAAATAGCGCCCATTTGCGAGATAAGCTCTCGCATGTGTTTAGCGCCAGAACCCGATGCAGCTTGATAGGTCATTGGCGATGCCCATTCAACTAAATCTTTTTCAAACAGACCGCCAAGTGCTAACAACATCAATGAGACGGTGCAGTTGCCGCCCACAAAGGTGCGAATTCCAGCATCGATGCCAGAAGCAATTTCATTGTTATTAACGGGGTCGAGCACGATAATAGCATCGTCTTTCATTCGAAGTGCAGACGCCGCATCTATCCAATACCCATTCCACCCTGTTGCGCGTAAGTCTTCGTAAACGGCCTTTGTATAATCACCGCCCTGGCACGTAATAATAATATCTTGTTGACAAAGCGCGTCGATATCGAAGGCATCTTCTAATACACTATTTCCGTTATTAGCACCTTCGCCAGCGTTACCCTTACCAAAAACTGGGGCAGGTGTGCCCTTTTGTGAGGTGGTAAAAAAGGTGGGCTCAATATGCGCAAAATCGTTTTCTTCCTGCATGCGCTGCATTAATACTGAGCCAACCATACCGCGCCAGCCCACTAAACCTACTTTTTGTTGTGCCATTGAATTGAGAACCCTTGTTGCTAAAATGATAAGTACGGGCTTTCATTAATCGAGAAATTACGCATGAAAACCTCTGTTGCAGTATGCAAAGCACACACTGCTATGTGCCTGTCGTTTTTATTTTTATGTTCGCAGTTTAAGGGTTATTGCGGGCGCTTACTAGCGGGTTTTTATACATAATCCTTTCGATTTATTACTTTATTTTTTACTCATTTGTGACTTTGATTTATTGAGCTTTACGTGAGAGGCAGTACCCCTTGTATGTATTAGATACATTTTTTATGCTCAAAACTTATCGGATCAAAAAATTAAAATAAAACAACGAGAGCTTTAAATATGAGTGTTGCAAATATAATGTCTAAACGCGTGGTAAGCGTTTATATGGATGACAGCTTACAGTCTTTGCGCGAACTGTTTACTGCAACGGGCTTTCATCACTTGGTGGTGGTGCATGACAACAAACTACAGGGTATTATTTCGGACAGAGACTTACTAAAAGCCGTTAGCCCCTTTGTTGATACTATCAGTGAGCGAATGGCCGATAGAGCAACATTGGACAAAAGGGCGCATCAGATAATGACCCGAGAGGTTATTACGCTGTCTCCAGAATCATCAATTTTCACCGCTATTGAGCTATTCAATAGCAACAAAATATCCTGTATTCCCATTGTTGATGAAAAGTCTCAGCCTGTCGGTATGGTGTCTTGGCGCGATGTGATGCGCTTTATGCAGCAGCGTGTTGAATCGAAGCGGTAACGCTGCGATAGGTTGGCGAGAGTGCGTTTTTAAACAACCAGAAAACAAAAAAGCGGCCAGTCCACTAGCTGGGGGCACTTCAGGAACTTTGGCCGCTTTATTACTGTATATCGCTTTCGCTCTTAGCCGTTACTTAACTCTTAAGATTTACGGTAGCTTACCTTAAATAACAGGCTATAGAGAACCGGTACAGCGATAAGCGTTAGCACGGTAGCGAAAGACAGTCCACCCATAATGGTAACCGCCATATCCGCAAAGAATGGGTCGAACAACAGCGGCGCCATACCTAAAATAGTGGTTACAGCAGCTAATGCGACGGGTCTAACACGGCTTAAGGTGGCTTCTACAATGGCTTTTCTGATGGCTAGCCCTTCTTCAATTTGAAGATCAATCTCTTCAATCAATACAATGGCATTTTTAATCAGCATACCAAACAAGCTTAAAAAGCCAAGTAGCGACATAAAGCCAAAGGGCATGTCGGTTGCTAGCAAACCAGAAACCACACCTACGACGGCCATTGGCACTACTAGCCATATAATAAGCGGCTGTCTAGCATGACCAAATAGAAGCACTGATATGATAAACATCACTAAAAAGCCTGCTGGTAGCCCAGCGCCCAACGCTTTTTGAGCATCTCCAGAGCTTTCAAATTCACCACCCCATTCAAGATGGTAGCCTGGCGGCAATTCAATAGACTCAACCACAGGACGTATTCTCTCGAATGCCTTTGCAGCGGTTTCATCAGGACCTGGTTCACCTTCAACAGTGATCGTACGAAGGCGATTTCGTCGATGAATTCGCATTTCTTCGGTAATGAGTTCGAGACCTTTTGACACCTGTGTGAATGGCACATATTGGCGTTGCTGTGACGACCACACCTGTGACTCGCGAATAGACTGAAGTTCAGTGTCTTCTGCCTTACCCATTTTGGCCATAATACTGTACGCATAGTCGCCGTCTTGCACCGTTCCAAGCTGTACGCCGCTACTTGCATATTGCACCGTTTGGCTAAAGTCAGAATGAGAAACGCCTGCAATACCTGCGTTGTAATTGTCGTATTGAGTATTAATGGCAAAGCCTTTCTCTCGCCAGTTGTGGCGCACATCAATAATTTGCTCATCGTCAAAGAACAGCGCCTTTGCTTGCTCTGCCAACTCTCTTAACACTTCTGCATCAGGACCTGAAAAGCGAGCCTCTAATTTTGCGCCCGACCCAGGGCCAAACTGCATGCGCTCCATATAAAAGTTTGCATCAAAGTCTAAGTCGTTAAGTTTATCTGCAAGATTCTCTTGAATAGAGGGAATAGCATCGAGTGTTTTTGCCCGTACCATGAAAAATGCATAGTTTTCGTTAGCGCTTTTTGGGGCATAGGTCAAAGTAAAGCGATCCGCACCTTGGCCTATAAAGGTGGTAACCGCGGTGACATTTTCCATACCAAGAATGCGCTTTTCAGCTTGCTGAGCTATTTCTTCAGTAGCGCGAATGTCGCGGTCTTGTGGCCCCCAATAATGAACAAAAAACAAAGGCGCATTCGACGGTGGGAAAAAGCCTTGTTTCACCATACCAAAGCTGCCGTAAGCCACAACGGTAATAACGACGAGGGCTGCTATGGTTATCCAGCGAAATTCAAGGGCTTTTAATAGTGCGTTTTTAAAAGCACTAAGCATGGCAGTTGGCTTGTCGTTTTCACCTTGGGACATGCCTTTCCTATAAAAATAAGCACCTAGTACGGGAACTAGCGTTACGGCTAGCACCCAACTGATCATAAGCGACACGAGTACTACGGCAAACAGTGAGTAGAGGAATTCACCGGTGGCGTCATTTGATAAACCAATGCCTGAGAATGCGGCGATACCTATCACTGTTGCCCCTAATAATGGCCATTGAGTTCGTTTCACAATAAAGCTTGCTGCACTTTTTGCCGTTGTGCCCGTGGCCATTCTCAGCATCATGCCTTCTGCTACCACAATGGCGTTATCAACTAACATGCCCATGGCAATAACCATTGCGCCCAACGATATACGCTGAAGCTGAATACCCATTAGCCACATAATAAGGATTGTACCTAACACGGTAACAAGCAATACGGTTCCTACCACAACGCCTGAGCGCCAGCCCATGAACAGGCACAAGGTAAGAGTTACAACGGCGACCGACATGACAAGATTGGTGATAAAGCCGTCTACCGATTCGTCAACCACCGAGGCTTGGTCGTAAATAGGCGTAAGGGTAATTCCCACCGGTAGTTGCTTTAATAGTTCGTCGACTTTGGCATTAACTCGCTCGCCCACATCTACAATGTTGACGTCTGCTAATGCTGACACGCTTAGCGTTAATGCCTCGGCGCCATTGTAACGCACTAATACCGATTGAATATCTGCAGGCTCAAGCTTAAGCGTTGCAATATCTGCAACACGTAACGAGCGATTAGTACCTGGAATCACCACAGATAAGTTAGATATTTCTTCTAGTTTATCGGGAGCACGCTCAACAATAATGCGTACATTTTTTTCATCTACTTTCACCCGGCCGCCGTTAAATGGGCGTAGATTATCTTGAAACAGTGAGGCTAAATCTGGGAAGGAAATACCTAAACCGGCAAGCTGATAGGGGTCTATGTAGGCAACAATCTGTTCGTTTTGTACACCAGTAACATTCACCTTGGCCACGCCGTCTGTGGTAAGAAGGTCGCGGCGAATAATACGTGCAAACTCGCGAAGCTCACGGGTGTCGAAGTCAGGTGCACTTAGGGCGTAATACAAACCGTACACATCACCAAAGTCATCAAATACAACGGGGTCTTGAGTGCCAGTAGGAAGGGAGCTTGACGTATCCCGGATGCGCTTTCTTAGCTCATCCCATATTTGCGGCAGCACATCACTGTTGTAAGTACTTTTAACTTCAACGGTAATTTCAGATAGGCCTGGCGATGACACCGAGTTTACTTTCTTCAGCTGAGGCATTTGCTGAATAGCAATTTCTAATCGCTCTGTAACTTCTCTTTCTACTTTTTGTGCACTTGCACCAGGGTAAGCGGTATACACTTTTACCTGTTTAATTGTAAATGCAGGGTCTTCTAGGCGTCCTATTTTGCTCATTGCCAAAATGCCGCCTAAAAGCAGTATCACCACCATTAGCCAGACATTAACCGGCTTATCAATTGAAAAGCGTGCTATATCCATGAATTACTTCTCTCCTTTATAGGGAAGTACTTTCATATCAGCAGTCATTTTCGTTGCACCAGCAGACACAACTCGCTGACCCAGGCTAATATCGCCTTCGATGATGGCAAGCTCGTTCTCAATATGCTTTACGTTCACCGTTTGCTTGTTAACGCGGCTGGTGGTTTTATCAAAAATCCACACTGCAAACCCATTGTTCTCATCACCCACCAAGGACTTAACCGGGACTACAAGGCCCTCTGGGTACATTGAGCCCTGCAGGCTTACCTTAACAATGGCGCGAGCGCCTGGTGTTAGCGGTAATTCATCGCGAGGTTCCATGGCAAAAACAACTTCATAGGTTTGTGATACCGGATCGGGTTGAGTAGAGTGTTCTACATAGCTAACCGGATACCATTGGCTTCTATTGGTGGCAAGTGTGGCGCTAGCTTGCTTGATACCACGGCCTAAATTTGCGGTAAGCAAACGCTCAGGAACATTAATATTAAAGTATATTTTTGACACGTCTTGAAGGCGAGCAATAGGCGTACCTGCTGCAACAAAGCTATTATTCTCTACCAAACGCTGAGACAGTTTGGCATCAAAGGGCGCGTACAACTGTGTGTAGCTTAAGTCTTGCTCTGCGTTTCTAAGGTCTAGCATTGCTAGCTCATACGATGTTTTTGCCGAATCTAATGTGCTTTGAGCCACTAGTTTTTGTGCAAACATCTTTTCTATGCGGTTAAGCTCACGCTCAGATTGCTCTAAGCGAGTTTTGGATTCTTCCATGCGACGTTCAAAGGGCTTTCTGTCTATGGTTGCAAGTAGTTTGCCTTTTTCAATATCGTTGCCGGTGACTAGGTCGGTTTGAATTAGGCGCCCTGAAACCTCAAAACTCAAATCTACGGTCTTTACGGCAGATACCACTGCCGGAAACGTAAACTCATCAAAATTTGGAATATTACTCACATCGGCAAGCTTCACGTAGCGTGGTGAGTCAGGTTCTGATGTTTCACTTTTTTCAGACGTGCACGCAGCAAGTGTGAAAAAGGTGAGGGCTGTGATAATAGCGGTACGAGAGATTCGCATCATGGACATAGTGTTTTGTAATCCATATTAAGTAAGTAAATGGGAGCAGAAGAAACAGGGAATACCGACAAGAGTTTCTTCATAAAGTAAACTAATGAGTGCATTTTAGTTTGGTCACATTGAAAAGTAAACTGTTCAGTGTAAAATGGGTGTCAATATTCATTAAGACTTTATTAAATGACCGACACTACACGTAAGCGAAGCGATAAAAAGCGCGAAGCGATTATTCAAGCCGCGACTCAAGCATTTCAAGAGTTTGGGGTTAACGGCACCAGTATGGATAAACTGGCCGAGCTAGCGCAGGTGTCGAAGCGAACGGTATACAACCATTTTTCGAAAAAAGAAGAATTGGTGATGCATTTAATCAAAGAGCAATGGAAGAGCGCTTTGGTGAATATTGGCGTTGAGTATCAGTGTGATTTACCGCTCAACGGGCAGTTAGAAGAGCTTGTTTTTCAAGAAGTCACGTTTATGTGTAGCGAGGGTCACTTAGAGTTAGCCCGCGTTGCCATAGGGCATTTTTTTTACGAACCAGAAAAGCTGAAAGACGAAGTTGCGCAACTTAAAGCGCAAGAGTCGTCGTTACATCGCTGGCTTAAAGCGGGTAAAGCAGATGGTCGAATGTCGTTTGACGACTTAGAGCAAGTGGTTAATGAGATAGACAGCTTAATTAAAGGGCAGTGTTTTTGGCCGCAGCTGTTTAAGATAGAAGACACATTGAGTGAAGACGACAAGCGGCGAATTACCAAAAATATTGTCGCCTTAGTGTTATGCAGATACTCAACGTAGGTTTGCGATGTGGCGCCTATGCGTAATTTTTTGTTCTGTACACGCTGATGCCAATGCATCTTTATCAATAAGCCACTGTCAAATCTCGGCTTAAAATGCACAACTCGCAATAAACGCTGACCACAACTGTGTCAATTGAGTGCGTATGTCATTACTATCGCCAACCGCAGTGGCCAGTTAATTCAATAGATCTTTATTGCCCATTTTTTGCGAAGTTTACGAGAGTATCGCCATCCATTCTGTAGCCTAACCATTCACTTTTCGCTTTCGCACCCAGTGATTCATAGAAATCGATAGCCGGTTTGTTCCAATCAAGTACGCTCCATTCAAAGCGACCACAATTTGATGTTACTGCAATATTCGCAAGGTGCTGAAGTAGGGCTTTACCAGCACCTAACCCACGAGATTGTGGGGAGACATAAAGGTCTTCTAAATAAAGCCCATTTTTGCCTTGCCACGTAGAGTAGTTAAAGAAGTACACAGCGAAACCAATTGGCGCACCATTATTTTCACAAATAACGCAATGCGCTGTGGCTTGTTCGCCAAATAGAGTGTGATGTAAGTCAGCTTCTGATGCTTCAACTTCGTGCTCAGCTTTTTCATAGATCGCAAGCTCTAGTATAAACTGGCGAATTTGATGGATATCTTGTGGCGTGGCTTGGCGAATGCTTAGCGCATTACTCATGGCAATTCCTTATTTACTCTATAAAAAACGTCAACCTTAAAAATAAGGCTGACATTTGCTCAGGGCGTTTTATCTATGTTAAACGTTTTTGCAGCGCTCTGTGCGCTATTTAAACAAGGCCCAAAGGCTAATCACTATGACCACTGCTATCAACAGCAGGTTCACTGGAGCCTATATCCACACTTGAATTAAGGCCTCTGCTTCTAAACACTTTTCTCTTTATCCATGAAAAGGGCAGCCTCAAATCAAGTAAGATTAAGTAGAGGCATGGCACTAAAATTAGCGTAACTAGGGTGGCATAGAGAACTGCAAACCCAAGCGCGGCTGCCATTGGCACTACGAAGGCCGCCTGTAGGCTAGTCTCAAACATTATGGGTAAAACGCCAACAAAGGTGGTTATTGAGGTTAATGTAATAGCCCTGAAGCGGGCTGTACCTGCTTCAACCACAGCTTGCTTAACGCTGTAACCCTGGCTGCGTCGCTGATTAACAAAGTCGGTCATTACGAGGGAGTCGTTAATAACAACACCGGCGGCGGCAATTAAACCAAAGGTAGACATCATAGAAAGGTCTAACCCTAGAATGAAATGCCCCCAGATAGCCCCTGTCAAACTAAACGGAATAACCGACATGATAATGAGCGGCTGTCCGTAGCTTTTTAATGGCACAGCAAGAAGTATATACACCATCACCATGGCGGCTATGAAAAATAAGACCTGTTCATTTTGTTGAGCCTGTTGTTCTTCAATGTCACCGCCAAGCTCGGTCATCACCGAAGGAAACTCCTCTTTAAGCTGAGGTAATAAGGTTTCTTTAATCTCTTCGACCACTTCATTTGGCTCAACGGTTTCCTCGTCAATATTGCCCCATACGTAAACGCTTCTATAGCCACCTTCACGTCGTATGTAGCTAATGCCTGGTTTTTCCTCTAAAACCACAACATCACCAAGCATCACTTCCTCGCCAGTGGGGGTAGTAATGAGGGAATACTTTAAATCGGCAAATCGTTCGCGAGTAAGCTCAGGGTAGCGAACCATAACGCGCACCTCTTCACCGTTGCGTATTACTCGCTGTGCTTCGCCACCATAAAACCCTGCGCCAACTTGAGATGCAATGTTTGACAGGGTAAGACCTAAATCATAAGCCACGGGCAACAATGACATCTGCACTTCTTTACTAGGCGGGTCGATAGTAGAGCTGACATCAAAAAGCCCGTTCTGCTGCTGAAGCATTTCAATAAACTTCAAGCCGGCTGCGTTCAACGTATCAATATCGGGCCCAAAAAGAAGATAACCGAATTCGCCGTCATCACCACCACCGCCGTTAACATCGTCGATAACCGTGAATGACTTCATGCCGCTAATTTCAGGTATGGCCTCTCGCCAGCGTCTAGCCAACTCAAAGGTATCGATTGGACGCTCATCTTCATTTACTAATGGAGTGAGAATTCGTCCTTCGTTGCGGGAATTATTAAACGCCAATCTGTCGCGAACCATGCCAGTACCAAACTCTTCAATCAACTCTTCTTCTACGCTGAGTATGGTATTTTCAACGATTTTGAGTGCATTAATTGTGGCTAGGTCAGAGACGTTTTCATTCATTTCTATTCTGACACTGGGGAAGTCATGAGGCACTTTGGGGTTTGGTACCATGCGCACATAGTTGGCGTTTATCAGTCCCCAGCTAATCATGAGTAGGGCAACAAACATCATAAACACCACCCATCGCGCGTTAATCGCTGCTTCAACAGTGCGTTTGTATGGGCCGTTAATAAAGCCCTGAAAGCGCTTGTTGAATTTGGCGCGCCAGCTATTTGGTTTAATTGGTGAGAAATTAGTATGCGCCAAGTGAGCAGGCAATATCAGCTTCGATTCCACAAGACTAAATGCTAAACACAGAATCACCACAACGGCGATGTTATAGAAAAATGCCCCTTCAGGTCCGCTACTTAGTGTGAAAGGCGCAAAAACAGCGATAGTGGTAAGTACGCCGAAGGTAGCCGGTGTTGCTACACGCTTGGCCCCACGAATAACGTTATCCACGCCGCCGCCTTGGCTTTCAATTTCGGTATAGGCGCTTTCCCCTATGACGATAGCATCATCCACTACTATGCCAAGCACCATAATGAATGCGAACAAAGAGAGAATGTTAATACTGATCCCAAACAAAGGCATCATCATTACTGCCCCTAAGAAGCAAACGGGGAGGCCAATCATTACCCACAGCGCCAATCTAAAGCGTAAGAACAAAGTGAGCATAAAGGCAACGAGTATTGAGCCTTGAATTAGGTTTGACAGCATCATATCGAGTCGGGCGTTGAGGTAATAGGTCAAATCTACCAATACCTCGATGCGAACATCTTCGGTAAATGATTGATTTTTTTGTTCAATATAAGCTTTCACTGTTTCGGCAACGGGAATGGTATCTTGTGTTTTTGTGGCTTTAACCGCCATTGAGATTGCATTCATACCGTTGTATTTAAAGTATCTTTCGCCCTCAACAAAGCCGTCGTTAATATAGGCGACATCACCAAGGGTCACTCGAGCGCCGCCAGCGCCTATTTTCACTGGAATCTCAGCAAATTCTTCACCGCTGTAAAACTGATTTTCAACACGTACCGATACAAGGCCTGCATTAGTGCGAATCTGTCCCGCTGACATGTTTGCCGAATAGCTATTGATTGCACGGGTGATATCAGAAATGGATAGATTGTATTTTCTCAGCGTATCGGGCTTTATTTCTATGGCAATTTCGTCGTCAGGTGCCGACATCTGCACAAGAGACACATTGCCTAGCTGCAATAGTTCATCTTCTATTTCTTTAGCAATTTTCTTCAGTTCAGCAAGGGGAAGGTTACCGACTAAAGGCATTTCAATGACGTCTTGTTGAAACTCTACCTGCGAAACATTTACCGGCTCCATACCGGCTGGAAAGGTAGCGATGCCGTCTACTCGCAGTTTCACTTTATCGAGAACATCGGTGAGTTCCGCCTTCGTTTCAATCTCAAGACTTACGGTGCCGCTACCTCTAAACGCCCGAGAAACCGTGCGTTTAATTTCTGTGATGTCTTTTATGGCTTCCTCAACCTTTATAAAGATACTCTCTTCTATTTCTTGAGGGGAGGCGCCAGGGTAATTTGCATTAATGGTAATGTAGTTAATTTCAATGTTGGGAAACATTTGACGTTGAATGGTTAGAAAACTAGCAATGCCCATAATAATGATAAAAACCATTAATAAGTTTGCGGCAACTGAGTTGCGCGCAAACCAGGCTATCAGGCCCTGCTGAGTGTTGTTGTGAGTTTCCATGGCGGTTCCTAAATTTAGTTCGCTTTCGCTGTCACTGAGTCGGAAAGGTTTTCAATGACTTTCACAGCCATGCCGTTTTGCGGATACTCGGGCAGATTCATCACTACTCTTTTGGGGTTGAAGTCGCCCTTGATCAAAAAGTCCCCACGATCTTCGCGAACCACGTTGACCTTATTTGAATGCAGGTTATTGTCTTCATCCAGTGTCCATAACTTTCTATTGGTAACTAGTTCCTGAGGAATACGAAACACGTCCTTTAGCATTTTGCCTTCAAACACTACCGATGCATAGGAGCCAAATTTTATGGCTGGCCCATTTGAATTAATGGCATAAGGGTCGTTAATACGAGCAACGAGATAAGACATTCGAGTGTTATTATCTACAACACCCGTATCTCGATGAATGACGCCTTTCAGCGATATACCTTGTGCGTTGTTGTCAGATATGACGACTTCTCTGCCAAGAGAATTGTCATCTAAAAATTTGCTATCAAACCCGGCAACAGGAAACGTTACTTCGGCAAACTCGATATTGTTCAGTACAGTCACGGGCGAGCCTTGAGTCACATAATCACCGGTACTGATATTTCGAGAGACAATCAGGGCATCGTAGGGGGCTTTCACTTCGCAATTTTCTAGATCTCGTTTAGCTAGCTTGAGTTGAGCTTCCGCTGACTTTAAACCAGCTTCTGCACTCATAACTTGTGGCTTACGAAGGTATAAGTCCGAAACCTTGGCATTGGGCATGTTTTTCGCTTCTTTTGCGGCAACGTCAGCCTGCGCTTTTTCTTGTATCAGCTGAGCTTTGGCACTGGCCACGTTGGCCTCGGCAAGAAGAAGGGCAGCCTCGTAGGCGTCGGGCTCTATGGTGAATAATGTCTCTCCCCGGCGCACTAAACCGCCGCTGACAAGTTTCGGGTTCCATGTTTGAACCTCTCCAGAAACTTGAGCTGAAAGATTGGTCGTTTCTAGAGGGACGACCTCTCCGTAAGAGGTAAGTTGTATTCTTACGTCCTCAGGAACCAAAGAGTCGATGGTGACGGTAGGTCGTGTATCTATTTTTTCGTCACTTGTATTGTCGGCAGCTGACGCTTCAATACCTTTCATACCAGCGTACCCAAGAAAAAGAATACCTATGGGTAATAAAAACTTCATCAATTTCATTGTTTAGTCTATTTAGTTGCTTGCCTCAAGAACTTACAGTTTAGCGTTTATAAAGATACATTTTCTATTATATTTGTAACTAAACATGACCTTATAACAAGACCATAAATATCAAGAGGTAATGACATGTAAAAAAGATGGCTGGGGGAGAGTAGTGTCGGTCATTGGTATTTGACCCGCATTACAAAATGTAAGCTGATATGTTAACTGGCAGTGAATACCGTGACTCTATTGCGTCCAGATTCTTTCGCTCGGTAAAGTGAAATATCCGCTCGGCGTATACCATCGGCTAGGGATACTGCTGAGGTTACTTCGCAAACTCCGAAGCTGCTAGTGATATGAATTTCGCTATCTTCTATTGCTATCGGAGAAAAGCTCAATATTTCTCTTAGCTCCTCTAACACTTGTGTTGCTTCAGCTGCTGTTGTTTCAGGAAAGATAAACATGAACTCTTCCCCTCCCCAACGGGCGAGAATATCTTGCTTTCGCAGCCTTTCGCTAAAGATGAGTGAAACCTTGCGCAGTACGTCGTCACCTGCCTCGTGACCATAGGTATCATTAATACTTTTAAATCTGTCAATGTCCGCAATAGCGATTGAAAACCTCTTGTCGCCTCGCTGTACTCGCGCATACTCACGTTCCAATGCAGTTTGTGCACCTCGTCGATTGACTAGTTTAGTCAAGTGATCATGATTGGCTTGCTGTTCAAATTGCTCGGACAGATCTAAGGCGATGTCATAACTTTTCTGCCTGCTGTACTCGTAAAAAGCCGAAAGGAAAGTCACGGTTAAAAAAGAGTAGAGTAAGCGAGATTTAAACGCGTAGGTGTAGGGTGCAATCAGTAATGACTCGTCGAAAACAAAAAATAATAACGTGCAGGCAATGGTGAATAAAAGCAGGGCAAGAAGTCCCCGTGTAAAACCGGCGAAAAACATCGTAACGGGGGGAACCAAGTAAATCCAGAGCGGGCCTGTATTGTCTTTACCGCCAGTTATGAGCAAAAGAAACATTAATACCATTAAACAGGTTATCAAGAGGGTAATTGACACCGTACGTGAGCGGCGTGTCCCAAATTGAATTTGAATGCGTTGGGAAAGCGCGAAAACAGCACTCGCTGTCAGCAAAATAGCGGCAAGCGGAAATTCTAGACCAATTAGCGCTCTTATTCCTAAAAAGAAGGTGATGATTACACCAACAGCCGAAAATAGGTTTACCACCATGATCCTGCGGTTAGTCTCATCTTTATAGTGATGCTTTACGCCACTTGTGATGTATATTTTTAAAAGACTAATCATTGGCCTTATTGATCACTAGTATGTTCTGCAATATTACTTGATAGCGCCGCAAGCGCTTTACGCATGGCAATGACACTTGCAGAAAACCCATCTTCTTCTAATTGTGTTTCAATAAAAAATGAATAGCGACCGTTTACTGTTTGCTCAGAAGTCAAAACGAACTCGCCTTTAAATACAATGTTGCCATTAAAGGTACTGACGAAATCAGAAATGTGAAGGCTTAACTCAACAATATTGTCTGCTTGATAACCTGTAGTTGTCAGCATAACAATACCCTCATTGGCAAGCTGATCTCGAAGGGTCTTGCGTAGCCCTTCTTCAAAGGGTTCTGCCCAAAGGTGGGTTGTTGAAATATGAAGATTTGTATCACTTACCTGATACACTAGCCCACGATGCTTAAGATAATCGGGTAGCGTAATACTCGTTATCAGTAGTGGAGTGCTCTTTTCTACCACGCCTATTGATGACTGTGACAGCGCTTCCGATTGTTTAGATGATACAGCTGAATGAAGTAAGTAGTACGAGAGAGACCCTTGAGTACTCGTACAGCCAGACAACCCAGATAGCACTAATACAGCAACGCAAGCAAAAATACGGCTATGAGCTTTTGAAACGAGCCCTGTTATTATTATCATTTCTTTTTGTCCCTTCACGCACTTTCCCTAACTATCAAAAATACGTCAATGTCGCGGTTTGCCATCTTTACTGAGTATTCAACGCGGTGCCCTGCTTACTTACTCAAATAACACACTTTTGGATTAACCAAGCCTGTAATTTCATCGCACTGTAAACTAAGTAGTCTATTATTTCTTTTGTGCTTTAGGCTGAATATCGTCATTGCCATCTTTTGAAAAAATAAGGCTATTTGGCGATTGATTCAACTTTAATAGCAATGGCTGAATGTTTCTCAACGTATCCTGTAATGTGTCAACCGTCTCTTTTATTTCCGACTGATTGAAACCGCCATCGCTGTAGTTCTTCAGTAAACTGTCTAAACTTACCAGTACTTGATTTAAATTACCATTTAGGGCCTTGGCGTCTATATCTTCAATCAGAAGGTCGAAGTCAGTGCTTGCCGTCTCTACCGACTCAGCTGCCAGCTTCATGTCTTCAACTGCTAACTGCACATTGGCCACCATTTCTTTTAGCGGGAGCTGATTTATCTTATCGAGAATGGCATCTGCTTTTTGCGTAAGCTGGGTAAATTCATTGCTTACCGTAGGAATAACTTCGTAACCATTCACTATCGAAACTTTGCCACTACCCGCTGCATCAGGCACATGCTGTAAGTCTACATATAATCCACCGGTAAGTACGTTACCCATTCTCAAGGTGGCCCGTAAGTCTCGCTCTAGCCAGTTACGCAAAGTCTGCTTAATGGCACTCAGCCCCTCTTCGGTATCGGGCTGTCGAGCTTTGCCTGGATAAATGTTGATGAGCACTGGAATAGGGTAGTCTTGTTCTAATATGTTGCCCTCTATCGCGGACAGCGAGTTAATCCCCGTTACATTGCCAATTTCAATACCGCGATATTCAACTGGAGCTCCAACAGTGAGGCCTCTGACACTTTCATCAATTAACAGCAGGTATTCAGCGGCAACTTTGTAGCGCGCGTCTGAAGCGGCCGTGTTGTCTTCGTAAATGGTGAAAAATGCATTTTCTACAACAAGCTCACCTTTTGGCACACCATCGGGGATACCAAAGGTTATACCGTTAGCAAGGAGGGTTTCCAGACTGCCAGTTTCAACACTCACGCCACTAGATTCAAGCTGAAGCTTTACGCCACTCACATCCCAAAAGCGTGTATTTACTGTGATAAGTTTATGATAAGGCGCTTCGATAAACGCATCGTAATACACCACGCGCTCTTCAATGTTAAAGGTTGCATCTTCAAACTCGCCAACTTTAAACCCCTTATAAATAATAGGGTCGCCAGGTTTATAGGCAAATTCGTCGTCGCTTCGCAGCATAACATGAAGACCAGGCGTACCGGGTGGGGTAACCGGCGGCCGAGAAAGGGCGTTAAAGTGAAGCTGTTCTTTTCCATTGTCATCGGCAGACATGGCAATGTAGCTCCCAGAGATAAGTGTATTTAAACCTGAGACCTCCGAAAAGCTAATGCGCGGTGCAACCACCCAAAATTTTGCATTTTCATTAAGCAGGTGGGAAGCGCTGGCGTCTATTCTAGCGGTAACTAACACGCCGTCGAGGTCGGGCTTAAGCGATATTTTTTTTACTTGGCCAATGTCCAAATCCCGCACTTTAATAGGGGTCTTATTAACCTCTATACCCGTTGCAGAGTGTAGCTCAATAGTGATAAGCGGCCCTTGATTTGTCCACTGGTAATACACCATCCATCCACCGATGAGTGCTACTAAAATAGGAATTAACCATATTCTAGATATTGATGAAGTTGGTTTTACCGTCGCCTCGTTAATGTTCGCATCGTTTATGGTCATGGTAATTGCTTCCACTGCTGCCATATTAGCCGTGAGTCAAATGTCATTGCAGCTATCATTGTAATAAAAACTACCGCACAAAATGCGAGAGCCGCTTGGCCAGGATAAATGGATAGGGTGTTCCCCATTTGTATAAGAGAAACCAAGACCGCCACCACAAAAACGTCAATCATTGACCACCGCCCAATGGCCTCGGTAAGTCGATAGTACCGTGTGCGCAACCGTTGCGAGTTGGTTCGCTGTCGCTGAACTGAATAATTAAGCCATGCTAATATTAAAATCTTCGCCACCGGTACAACGACGCTGGCGAATAAAATGATAATAGCCACGGGGTAAGACCCCGATTCCCATAAGGAAATTACGCCACCAATAATGGTGTTAGGGGTTTCTTGCCCAAAGAGCTCAGTATACATAATTGGCAGTAAATTGGCAGGGATATACAAAATACATGATGTGATAAGCAATGCCCACGTGCGCTGAATGCTGGCGTCTGCTTGGGCTGCGGATAATGGCTTTGGCGAAGGCGGTTTTCCCTGTTTGAGCCACATTTCATAACGAGTCGGGTCAAACTGCATGATAGCCAGCGTGGTAAACGCACTAAATCCAACAAAAGCGTAAAAGGATAACCCTATCGTCACATCGGCTAGCTCGTTTATTTTAATTAGACTCACAAGAGTACCGATTAAAAAGATTTCTGCCATGCTCCAAGGAAGCAGTGCTTTTACGAAAGAAAATAAGCGGAATAGGTAAAATGGCCGCTGCTGTTTAAGCTGTGCAAGAGAAAGCCAGGCCAAGCCAATAAGCACCAATCCAGGCAATAAAACAGTGGCTAGCCCGGTGATAATCGCCAACGAAAGGTAGTCGTTTTCAATCAGCACCGTGATACCGCTTGGCAAATCGATGCTGTGTTTTTGTCCGCTGGCTTTAAAGGTAAGAAAATTAAATGGCAGCGAAAGTAACAAAAAGATTAACGCACTAAGGGCATAAGCGTGCAGTTTTTCAGTGGCATTTTTTTTGAAGAAAATCAGCGTATGGGCACATCGAGGGCATGTCGCTCTTTGACGATGGGCAAGCGTGGGAATACTCACACTAGTGTGGCATTGGTCGCACACTATTGTTAACTGCTCTGGATTTTCCATACTAGTCGCTAACGACATCCGTTGTGTATAATATCAATAATATAAAGCATTGATATTTAGTGTCTACAAAATTGCTTAGTGTAGACATAAATAGACTATCTTCACTGGGTATGTACACACGTCAACTACTTGCCCACTAAAAAAAGCGCAGCGCTAAGGCGATTATTACACCCGTGATGATAAGTTGGACTAAGCAGAAACCCATAATGTCTTTGGCTTTTAAACCCGCTATCGCGAGTACTGGCAATGCCCAAAATGGCTGGATTAAATTGGTCCAGGCATCCCCCCAAGCAACTGCCATCGCAACGCGAGAGATATCAGCCCCTAATTCTGCTGCTGCAGGAAGCACCACTGGCGCTTGCACGGCCCACTGACCTCCACCAGAGGGGACAAAAATATTCACTATCCCAGCGCTAATAAAGGTAAGCACCGGAAGTGACTGGGCAGAAGCAAAGCTAATTAACCACTGAGACATACTTTCAGCCAATCCAGACTGTACCATGACGGCCATAATGCCGGCGTAAAAAGGAAACTGAATAATAATTCCACTGCCGCCTTTCACTGCCTGCTGTAGACTTTGCAGCAAACGTTTGGGTGTGCCGTGTAGAGCAATAGCCAAAAACAAGAAAATAGTATTCACAATGTTGAGGTTTAAACCACCGTCTTTTATAAAGTAGTTAACAAGGTACGCTATCCCAAAAACGCCAATGAGAATGCCCAGAATTTTACTGTTTTCTAACTTATCAGCGGGCCTTTCATTGCTTTTTACTTGCTCTAGGGCACGTTCTTTTTCTATGCCATGTTCTTGTTCTATGCTATCGGTGAGTTTGTCTGGACTGACAATAACGCTGTCTTGATGTGATGGCAGCATAAGCCGATTTACCAGCGGAACAACAATAAAAAGAATGCAAAGCAGTGCAATATTAAACCCACTGAAAAGGGTATCGCTTGTGCTAATTACACCGATTTGGTCTTCACTAAAGTGACCTGGTGTGGCAATGGTAAGGGGTACTGAACCCGCAAGACCGCCATGCCAAACCAAAAATCCTGAATAGGCACTGGCCACAAGCAATCGATAATCCACGGGAGTTTTTCGTGCTAAGGTTTTTGCAAACAGTGCCCCTACAACTAATCCGAAACCCCAGTTTAACCAGCTTGCCGAGAGTGAAACCAAGGTTACCAATAGGATTGCTTTTCCCGGCGTATTGCCAAGGTGAGCCAGCTTTTCTAACAGCATTCGCATGAACGCAGTAGAAGCCAGCATAAATCCAGTGACAAGTACCAGCAACATCTGCATAGAAAATGTGAGTAGCCCCCACAGGCCATTCCCCCATTGTTCAACAACGGTAACAACAGGTTGTTGCTCAATGAGCACAGCGGCTAAAAATACAAAGAGAGTAAGAATAAGAACAAAAACAAACGGGTCGGGTAGATAACGTTCAACCAGTTTTACTAAGGGTTTGGCAGCTCTATTTAACATTGTTTTTTAAATTATTTTTGTTAAGAGATTGCTAAAGCATAACGTATCTTTTGTGTTTTCCCTACATGGCGGTATGGTATTGAGCATTTGAAATTGAATTGGCGTAAACAAAAAAGCCCGCAACAGCGGGCTTCAAAGATAAACAGTAAGCGACTCTTTTTTAGAAGCTTGCATTGCCTGGTGTACGAGGGAAGGGGATCACATCACGTACATTTTGCATTCCAGTTACGTAAGCAACTAAACGTTCGAACCCTAAACCGAAGCCTGAATGAGGAACGGTGCCATAGCGGCGAAGGTCGCGATACCACGCGTAGTCTTCTTTTGACAGCTCCATTTCTTCAAGGCGAGCGTCAAACACGTCAAGACGCTCTTCACGTTGAGAACCACCTATGATTTCACCTATTCCTGGCGCCAATACATCCATTGCAGCAACGGTCTTGCCGTCATCATTTATGCGCATGTAGAAGGCTTTAATATCTTTTGGATAGTTTTGCATGATAATAGGCGCGCCAACATGCTCTTCTGCTAGGTAGCGTTCGTGCTCTGATGAAAGGTCAATGCCCCACTCAACTGGGAATTCAAAGGTTTTGCCACAGTTTTGTAAGATTTCGATCGCATCTGTATAGTCCATGCGCACAAATTCAGAGCTCACAAGGCTTTCAAGACGCTCTATTGCATCTTTCTTTATGCGCTGGGCAAAGAACGCCATATCGTCCGGAAGTTCTTCTAGCACGGCCTTACACACATATTTGAGCATGTCTTCTGCAAGTTGAGCCACATCGCTTAGGTCAGCAAAGGCCACTTCAGGTTCAATCATCCAAAATTCAGCAAGGTGACGTGAGGTATTTGAGTTTTCAGCACGAAAGGTTGGGCCGAAGGTATATACCTTAGACATTGCCGTACAATAAGTTTCAACGTTAAGCTGACCACTTACTGTTAGGTAGGTTTCTTTGCCGAAAAAGTCCTCAGAATAATCAACATTTCCCTTGTCGTCATGAGGAAGGTTCATCATGTCTAATGTTGAAACACGGAACATTTCGCCCGCGCCTTCGGTATCGCTTGCCGTTAAAATTGGCGTTGAAATCCAGTAATAGCCCTTCTCGTGGAAGAAGCGGTGGATAGCTTGTGATAAACAGTTGCGTACGCGAGTTACCGCACCAATAACGTTAGTACGAGGGCGCAAGTGTGCGTATTCGCGAAGGTATTCAATGCTGTGTCGCTTAGCGGCCATCGGATACGTATCTGGGTTTTCTACTAATCCAATAACGTCAACTTCTGTCGCATCAATTTCAAGAGATTGGCCTTGACCTTGTGACTCTTTTACTGTGCCGGTAACCGACAGAGAACAGCCCGCCGTTAGGCGCTGGATGTCGGCGTAATTTGACAGAGAGTTTAGCGCAATTACTTGAACCGGATCGAAGCAGCTACCATCATGTAGCGCAATAAATGATAAACCGGCTTTTGAATCTCGGCGTGTTCTCACCCAACCTTTAACGGTTACCGATTCGCCAACGGCGTACTTACCTTTAAGTACGTCAACAACGGGCGCGTGCGTCATGTTAGTTTCTCCGTCTTACTGTTTCTTGGCTGCTATGTACTAGTGTTAGTTACATAAACGCAGTGTGCAAAATGCACGAAAAAATGGTTCTTGGTCAATGTTTTGGATTTTTTTGCCGATAAAATAATACAAAGTAAAACGTGGCTTTCTATATGCTCACCTGCATTTTCGATGGCTAAGGCGCTTTAAATGAGAAGTATGCCACAATCCAATAGCACGTTAGTATACTCAACCATAAGCTGGATGCCAGAGAACAGAGTGACAAATGGGAAATAAAAATGTTTCTTTATCAACGAAAGGCGATGATCAGTACAAAATGAATACAAAGGCGCTGCACCATAGCGACGACAGAAGAAAAACGCCTCATGCTGACACGCTGTTTTATAAAATTATGCTGGGGCTTAACCTTTTAGCCTGGGCAGGGTTAGTGGTAGTGCTCATTTTGTTTCATTATGCCCGCCCCGAGTTCATCTCAGGTGTACAGCAATACTGGGGAGTCAAAGGACAAACCGGATGGACAATGTCGTATGTTGACGCCATGGTTGCGCTGCTTCGCGTGTGCTTAGTGTTAAGCCTTGTTAGTACTGTAATGCGGGCGAGAAGGAGCCGCCGAAAAAACGATAGTTTTGGCGTTAACCTCATCGTTTTAACCATAATAGTGGCCACGAGTTTGATTACTCTGGCCACAACAGTGAATTAGCCCACGTTGCTGTGGGCTTCACCTTAGCCGAGTTGTGCCTAAATAAAGGCCACTTGTATTAGCCAGTAGGTATACGCTATGTACGCTAGCAAAAATGCGCCTCCTTCAACGCGATTTATTCTTCCTTGGCGCTTAATGCCGATACCAAAAATGAATAAAGCCACTGTGGATGCAAGCATAACCATGATGTCTCGATAAATGAAATCTGAACTCACCGCCATGGGCTGAATAGTGCCGGCAATACCCACCACGGCAAGCGTGTTGAACATATTAGAGCCTATTACATTGCCGATAGCTAAGTCATGCTCGCCCTTTTTAACAGCAATGAGCGACGAGGCCAGTTCTGGCAATGACGTGCCTATAGCAATAACGGTTAGTCCAATAATCGTGTCGCTGACACCAAAGAAAGTGGCGACCTCAACAGCCCCCCATACCAGCATGCGTGAGCTTGCAACAAGTAACAGTAAACCGGCAATAAGCCACATCACATGAGTTTTAACCGTGCCTTGAGATGCATTAATTTCGTCACTGTATTCATCGGCGAGTGCGTCTTTATCGCCCTTCATGCCGTGATAGATACTCCATGAGATAAGGAGAACAAATAATCCCAATAGTGAAAATGCGTCGTCTTTTGAAACTTGCTGGTCGAGTACCTGCCAAGCAGCAAAAAAAGTAATGCCTAGTAATACTGGCAGTTCTTTTTTAATGATTTCCGATTTTACTGCAATAGGGCTGATGAGTGCGGTAAGCCCAAGTATTAGCAAGATGTTAGCAATGTTCGACCCATAGGCATTACCTAATGCAATACCTGAATTTCCTTGTAATGCAGCAAATATTGAAACAATGATTTCAGGTGCAGACGTGCCAAAGCCGATAATGAGCATACCTATTAATAGTGGCGATACGCCAAAGTGATTTGCCACAGATGCTGCGCCGCCTACGAACTTTCCTGCGCTCCACAGTAATACCGGTAGACCAATAGCAATAGCCAAGCAGGCTAAAAACATACTTACTCCTTAAATCGACATTTTATATCTACGTGCTGTTCAAGTTGTGTCTTAAAAGACACCCTTTCTGTTGCCTAGTATCGCAAATGCTGGTCTTTTTTGTAATAAAGAAAATACATTTGGAGACCAAAAAGCAATTGGTTGTCCCAATTGATTTGAAAGTAGTGCACCAGCGTAATGGATACGAGCCACTGCATTATATAGCGCACAATGATCCACGTGATTATAGACTTTCTTACTTTTTGAGTTGGCTCATTTTTTGAAGGCCTCTTTTAATATTTACTTTTATCAAATGATATTAAGAACGCTCAACGAAGACCGTGTTTTCACCAAAGTAAGGCTCTCAAACAGTGTTTAATATGCTTTCAGTATAGAGCTTGAACAAAATACAAAGGCTCATCTTGGCGAGTGATACCTAAAGGCGAGTGTGATATTTACACAACGTAGCGCCACTTTTTACACAAATAAATATAAATAAGGATAATAAAATGTCTTTTTCTGAGCATAATACGGTGGCAGCAAATCTTCACAAAAGAAGCTGGTTGAAGGCTGTCGTGGCACTTGTATTACTGCTCGTTGTAGCACGAGTGGGCGCGCCTTATGCCGTGCAATATTATATTAATCAACAAATAAAGCACACCAAAGGCATAGCTGGGCAGGTGGGCGATGTGGATTTGCAACTGTATCGCGGTGCCTACTCAGTTGATGATATTGAAATCTTCTCGGTTGACGAACAATCGTCTCCTAAGCCACTCCTCGCTATTAACACTCTCGATTTTTCCTTGGCATGGTCAGCCATATTAAAAGGGAATTTGGTGACAAATATGATGTTTAGCCAGCCCGAGGTAGTCATTTATGACAAGGACACTAGTGCACCAGAGCAAAACGAGAGAGTAAAAGACGAAAAAACGTGGATAGGGCTCGCTAATAACCTGGTGGTATTTTCGATAGATAGATTGACCATTATCGACGGCAAAGTGTCCTTGGTTAATCAGACGAAAAAGGGTGAAGTACCCACATATATTGCGAATATAAATGCGCAGATTAATAACATTACCAACGCACAAAATTTAGCAAAAACCTTAGTGACTAGCGTCGAGGCTGAAGGAGATTTAATGGGAGAGGCGGTCCTCTCAATAGAAGGAAAGTTAGATCCGTTTAGCGAACAGGCCAATTTTGATTTTAATCTGGAGGTTCAACGCTTTTCTGTAAAGCAAATACAAACTGTCTTCAATGTATACACCCCATTTGACATTGAGGCCGGTGGAATAGATGGCGCCATGGAGTTAGCGTCAAAAAACAATGAATTAAGCGGTTATGCTAAGGCGGGTGTTTACGACTTAAGTATTTTTTCTTGGCGTGAAGATGTGGAAAAGGACGATGACGGACTCTTTACCATTATTTTTGAGGGCGGAGCAGACATTCTCAGTTCGATACTTGAAAACGACGAGTCTCAGCTAGTCGCAGCGCGAATACCCATTGAGGGCACGCTAAATAATACCGACATATCTACTTTTCAAGCGGTAGTGTCGGTATTAAAAAATGCGTTTTTTGAGGCAACGAAAATGAAAGTAGACGATGTAATTTCTTATGAGTCAATAGCAACGCGCTCCTCAAAAGAGGAGCGGAAATAATAGGTATCTTGTTGGCAGTTTTCTATAGAAGCTCAAGCTAATCATGAGCTTCGATGAATTTCAGCCAGTGGGGAAAGACTTCCATCTGTTGCAGTGTAAGTTTGATGCATACAAATATCGGAACCGCTAACAGTACACCCAACATACCCCAGATCCATCCACTGAGAAACAGCCACACTATGATAACCAGTGGGTTAATTTGCATGCTTTTGCCTAAAACGGTTGGGGTTACTATTTGAGATTCAATAATGTTTAAGGTAAGGAATATCCCAACAGGAAGCAAAGCCGTGCTTATCAATCCAAACTGCAGTGTGCCGACAAGCAAAAGTATACCGACGCTTATGATGGAGCCCATATAGGGCACAAAGTTTAATAAGCCAACAATGGCCCCCCACAAAATAGCATCGCGAATATTAAAATAAGAAAGTCCAATTGCCGTAAGGACACCGAGCGCACAATTTATGATGCTTATAGTGAGAATGTAGTTAGATAGCGCCTGCTGGATGCTTCTTATAAGCAGTCTGGCTCGCTTTCTATCTTTAATAATGGGAAAGTCATTGATGACTACTTTTGACAACGGCGGCCCAAAAATGAGAAGAAATAGCGTCAGTACAACCGCGCCAATGACCTGAGCGAGAAAAAGTGGTGCGGCAAGGAGCATTTCAAAAATCATTTGCCTGCTACCTTGTTTGAATTGCTCTTCTACTGCCGAGTCTTCAGTTTTCTGTGTCGGTTCTTTTTCAAACCACGGGTAGGCCGTATTGTTTGCTTGGTTTTCTTGTAAGGTAGTGTCACCCTGAACTACGCTGCTAATAACTGAAAGCTCTTCGGCTATCTCCTCGGCTAATAGTGGTAACGACTTCATCCATCGTTCAGCAGGCTCGGAGAGTTCGAAAGCTAAAAAAGTGAGTGGGGTTATCAGCATGGTTAATAGGACCATTGAGGAGACGGCCCGTGGTATATATAAGCGTTTAAACCTCGTTACTAGGGGGCTCAGCAACAATGCAACTAGCATTGAAAAAACCACAGGAATTATCAGCGACTGAGCAAAATATAAAGTGTAAAGAGAAGCAAGTGCGACTAAAACAATAAGCAGCCTGACAACTCGGACATCTCTGGTTTTCACCTTGTATTCGTCATGCCTATGCAACAGTGGATTTTCCTTCATTGTACCGTCCTTATAATGTGAAGCGTGGATAATAGTGTGGTTTGTTATGGAATTAATCTGTCTTCCGATATCGACCCTCGAAACCACAAAATACACCGAAACCAATCAGCCCAATACCTAGGGCACTTACCATCCATGGCCCAAAGGGTTGAACTAATAATGTGGATAACGCTTCGGGAAGACCGCCTGCTTTTTCGGATTTTTGCGCGATAGACGCATTCATAAAAAAGGCACCAACCATCAAATACAAAACACCACGACAGGCAAAGCCAAGTCGACCAGACCACACTACTATTCTACTTTGTAATCTCGGCATGGAGCTGACAAATTTGTCCATGAAGTCAGTTTTGAAGACATGCTTAAACTGAATCAGGGAAAAGATAATAACTGCCACACTAATTGCGCCCACCAGTAACGCTCCCCAGGTTGTTTGAAGAATACTATCGCCAATCTGCTGCTGTTGCTGTTTAGAATTATCTTGGAGGGACATTAGCACTTTTAGAGATACATAGGTTGCGGAGCCATATGCAATAGCAGAAAAGAAATAGAATAGGCGCATCAACATATCTTTAGGCTTCGACATGTCTAAGTCCCCAGGGTTGGTGATGCCCTGAGCTAAGCGCCATGCTACATAGCAGGCAAAGCCAATAGTAACAGCGGTAAGGGAGACTGAACCAAACGGTGTATACAAAATTTCCTGAAAGACGGATTTCTTTGTCACTTCTTCTGCATTTGTTGCGGTAAACGCAACGAAAAGCGTAAGGACGCCAAGAATACAATACACGATGCATTTCGCTGAATATCCTATTCGAGCGATAACTTTAATTAGAAACCTGATGTCCATATGCTTATTCAAATTAATCTGTAGTGGCGATAATAGTGATTAAGGTGTTTGCAAACTATGAGCCACGGATTCAAATTCACAGAAAAATAGTAGAGAAGTGATTCGATGTGAAACTATTGCGATCGAAGATTTTCTTGAAGTACTTACGGAATAACGCTTTAACAGCGCCTGTCGACATTGTAAAATCCTCGAAAGTGAGAGCATGAGAACAAATTCCTACTGTATAGGTAGCTTTTGTCTATGAATAAATAGACCACATTAAGAAGTATTTACAATAGAAGCTGTAATATCTTTAGTCAGAAGAAGCGATGCTCGCTGGCTGGACTGCGTCAAGATGATATCAATCTATCTGCGGTGTCTGAGCGTTAACTCGGTGAAGCCAACCTTCATACAATTTTTTCGAGTCAGCATATTGTTTGAATATAGCTTTTAATTTTTCTGAATGTCGCAGGGAGAAAAGAGCTTGGTTAATACGGCTTAACTTTTTAACGGCTGCGCTATTGTTTGATAATGTCAGCGCGTGAACACTGCTGGGGTAGTATTCTTCACTAACTTGCTTCATGCATTTAGAGTTTTCTGATGTAGCAAAATTAATGCAGTAGTAGTTGATTATGCTGGTGCCAAAGAAGAGGTAATTTAATCTATTGCCTTTCAACATCTCGTATAATTGCGGTCGACTACCAGTGGAATAAATGTTTTTAAATCCAAGTTCTTTAGCCAACGTTTCCTGCAAAGAATTTGCTGACACTCCAATAACACTATTTTCTAAATCGATATCGTCAAAATGATTAACGGGATTATCTAGTTGAGTGAATATTGCAGAACCTTCCGGTATTAGAGGTAATGAAAAAGAGGCCCACTTTTCGCGCTTGGTGGTTTTTAATGCACCAAACACCAGATCAACTTTACTGTCTTGAACTCGCTTTATAGAAGCTCGCCAAGAGGAAGGCTGCAGTTGTAGCTGATAATTAGCCTGCTCGGCCGCTAGTTCAAATATCTTCCACGAAAGACCATAAGATTCGGAGGCCTCTACATAGCGATTGTGGTCTTCGAATACCGTAATATCAATCGTCTCGCTCGCAGAAGTAGGCAATACAAATACAATTGTACCTAGAACTGCAAACATGGCTATGGACCATATCGATTGGACTTTAATTTTGCGAATTATCAACTTCAATGCTGTTTTACTACAAAATTAGTTATTATCTGCAGTCTAGTTTGTCGAAAACAAGCCGCAATTGCAATCATGCTAGTTTGGTGTCAACTAAAGTATAACTATCTTTGCAACGGGTAGTTAAAGTATAAAAATCTGTTTATTGCTTATGCATAAGATGAATTAGCATTGATGCTTTACTTTATCGAAAAAATACCCAAGACACAGCGTTACTAGTGATTAATTTGGGTAATATTTACTTTCTTATTTAATTTTTTAAGGCGTGAAACCAATTGCGAAAGATCGTTTACTGAGCCTGAATAGTTTATTGTTTTATTCATTTGCTTTCCCTTTACCGCCATATGAAATAAAGCGTCACTTTCAAAACATGCTGTCTTTTTATCAAGTGCGCTCCACTCATTTTGCAAATCGGTGGGGATCGAGTGGCGTTTTGCGTATATTTTGTCTTTAATTTGCAACACTTTTCCGATTAAAACTTGAGCATCAGTTGGCATAGTCGTTTCTCCTTTGGCCATGAAATACGAATGAAGTATTGCTTTGCTGTCTTTAAAGTGCGGTTTCAACACAGTGTCTGTAAGGCACCGTCTCTGAAACACAGATTAAGCTGGTGAGAATACTCATTCGTTAACATTCATCTAATTCATCTGTTATGACGATTTCATCATTAACATCAGGGTTAATGCATCATCAGTGCCAACCTGCAATTTAAGCCTTTAACTTCACCTCTGTATTAATAAATGGATGGCAACGCAAAAGACCGGGTGGCAGAGCAAAGGAACTGGTGGATAACAAATAAAATGAGCCTATTTATATGAGTAGGGTTTTGAAGTGTTCTTTAGCTTTTTAGCTTGGCAATAGCAAAAGTGCGGGGTCCAAATAAGCAGATTGAGCAAGATTGCTGTCACTAGGCTAAAAATGACTGAGGCCGGCGTTAACGGAATGGATGGACGAAAGTTATCGACCACTTTGTTCAATGTAGAATACTGAGCCGGATTAGCCATATAAGTCAGTTTTTCAAAGTAGTGACCATACTCAAGTGTGCGCATGCCTTGCTCTAATGAATTGATCATTGAGAAACGCTGGGCCTTTTGGGACGCGTTATCTCTTACCAGGGCTTCATCATTTTGTTGAAGGCTGTCTAACATAGCCTCAACAGAAGAGAAGCCATGTTGCTTGGCTAATTCAGACGATAAGGTAACTTCGTCCCGAATGGCATCGTAATAACCGCTGAGGTACTGTCTGTAATGGTCTGCAAGAATGGGTACTTGAAGCGTAGCAATAAATAAAACAGCAAAAACAACTTTATCTAAAACGCGCGTGATCATTGTCCAACCTCAAGTTAATAAAAAATGCGACAGTAAATGGTTTAGAACCACATCAGCATTGACGGGCTTATTAATATTCATGTCACTCAAAATTCATTGCTCTGTATCTGCGAGTTTTAACACATTCACTGTAATTTAAGTCAATGCACTCGGTATAAAATGCTTACTGAATGTAAACTTCAGCGCACTAGTGATGTGCAGTTTAATAACTGATTGTGCAACTATTTTAAGTAGTCATAAATAGCATGGGTCAATCTACTCAACTGTTCTGAACTTATTATGTAGGGAGGCATAATGTATACCAATTTACCAAAAGGTCTTATCCACACACCATGCTTTACAAAGTGACGCTGTATTTCGGCCACATTCACTGCTTGTACGGCCTCGACCACGCCAATTGCCCCCAGCACACGAACATCAGCTACGCTTGGCAAGTCTGCACATTTTGCCAATTCGTTCTGTAATTGTTTCTCAATGGCCGGTATCTGCTGCTGCCAATGATTTTCATTGATAATTGACAGGCTTGCATTGGCCACGGCACAGGCAAGTGGATTACCCATATAGGTAGGCCCGTGCATGAACACCCCCGGCGAACCTTGGCAAACTCCCAATGCCACATCTTCAGTGCATAGCGTTGCAGCCATAGTTAAATAGCCACCCGTCAAGGCTTTACCTAAGCACATAATGTCGGGCGTAATACCCGCGTGCTCACACGCAAATAGCTTTCCTGTGCGTCCAAAGCCGGTGGCAATCTCATCACAAATTAGCAGCACATCATAGGTATCGCACAACTGACGACAGCGCTTTAAATATTCAGGGTGATACATGCGCATACCACCGGCTCCTTGAACGATGGGCTCTAGTATCAAGGCAGCCATTTGGTGGTGATTTTTCTCAAACAGCTCTTCTAAAACAAGGATGTCGTCTTCGCTGAAGGTCTGGCCGTAACGAGTTTGAGGGGCGGGGGCGAAAAGCTGTTTACTCAACACACTCTCAAATAAGCTGTGCATGCCGTTAACCGGATCGCACACACTCATTGCTGCGAAGGTATCACCGTGGTAGCCATTGCGAGGTGCAACAATTCGTGATTTCTCGGGTCGCCCTTGGCAGGCCCAATACTGAATCGCCATTTTAATTGCCACTTCAACAGACACCGAACCTGAATCGGCGAGAAAAACCCGTTCTAGCCCTGCAGGAACCATTTGTAGCAGGGTTTTACATACATCCACTGCTGGTTGGTGGGTAATGCCACCAAACATGACATGGGAAAAAGCATCTACCTGATCGTGAGCGGCTTTATTTAACACTGGATGATTATAACCGTGTATTGCTGCCCACCAGCTCGACATGCCGTCTACAAGAACCTCACCAGTAGAGAGCGTCAGTTCAGCGCCATTGGCCCCAGTGACTTCATAGCAGGGAAGTGGATTTACGGCAGACGTATACGGATGCCAAATATGCTGTTTATCAAATTCAATATTGTTCAAAATTCAACCGTTGGTAAATGTTTTGAAATGGTCAGAGTTGACAACTTTGTAATGACGCATAGACTAAGCCAGCATTCTCATTTAGTAAAGAACAAGTAAAGGACAGTCTATGACACTGGCTTCAGCGCAAAAGGCACAAACGACAACAATTCGCAACGATTGGTCGAAAGACGAAGTAACCGCTTTGTTTGAAATGCCATTTAATGATTTACTCTTTCAAGCACAGGTCGTGCACAGACAGCATTTTAATCCTAATGAAGTTCAGGTGAGTACGTTACTGTCGATTAAAACCGGCGCATGTCCGGAAGATTGTAAATATTGTCCGCAAAGCGCGCGTTACGACACCGGGCTTGAAAAAGAACGTCTTTTAGAAATCGAAAAAGTGATTGAGCGCGCTAAAGAAGCAAAGCAGGTAGGCTCTACCCGTTTTTGCATGGGGGCCGCATGGCGCAACCCTCGCGACCGCGATATGCCTTATATTGTAAGCATGATTGAAGAGGTGAAAAAGCTGGGGCTTGAAACCTGCATGACCCTTGGCATGCTTACTCGAGACCAAGCCGTTGCGCTTAAACAAGCAGGGTTAGACTATTACAATCACAACCTTGATACGTCGCCCGAGTACTATGGTGATATTATTACTACGCGAACCTATGAAGACCGCTTAAATACCCTTGAAAATGTGAGGGAAGCCGGCATGAACGTATGCTCTGGCGGCATTGTTGGTATGGGAGAAACAGCAGCAGACAGAGCAAGCATGCTTGTGCAGCTAGCAAACCTGCCTGAACAGCCACAAAGTGTTCCGATTAATATGTTAGTTAAAGTAAAAGGGACACCTTTAGACAGCGTTGAAGATTTAGACTACTTCGAGTTTATTCGCACTATCGCTGTGGCGCGAATTATGATGCCTAAGTCTCACGTTCGTTTATCGGCAGGTCGAGAGGCAATGAACGAACAGATGCAGGCCATGTGTTTTATGGCAGGGGCTAACTCTATATTTTATGGTTGCAAGCTGTTGACTACGTCTAACCCGGATACTCACGAAGACGTTATGCTGTTTAAAAAGCTGGGCATCAACACGGAAAGGACCCGCGACTTTTCTGACGAAGCCCATCAACAAGTACTAGAAGAAGAAATTGCACAGCAAGCTGAGGGCGACGCTGACGCACTTTTTTACGATGCTAGTAAGCCAAAATCTGCTAAGGCTTCTTTGAAAAACGAATCGAATACCGCAGAGGCCTAATGTCTTTTTCTTGGTTAGAAGATGCTCTTACTCAGCGAGCCCAAGAGGGCTTGCTGCGTCAACGCGTGTGTCAGCAGTACGAAAAAGACAACGTTATTTGTATTAATGGCGATCATTATCTCAATTTCTCTAGCAACGATTACCTCGGTATGCGTCAGCATGAGGGCGTGCTGCAAAGTTACGTTGAAGGCCTTGCTCAATTTGGCGCGGGCAGCGGTGCATCGCCGCTAGTTACAGGGCACACACAGGCTCACCTAGCGCTAGAGGCTACCCTTGCCGACGGGCTAAATCGTGAAGCTGCACTGTTATTCAGCTCTGGCTTTGCTGCAAATCAGGCTGTGTGTATGGCGCTTTTTGGCCAAGGCTCAGCAAACGCAGCTGCAACGCAATTGTCGTCTATTATTGCTGATAAGCTCATGCATGCTTCCTTTCTAGAAGGGGCAATGTCACTGGGAAAGAAGGTCTCGCTTCGCCGGTTTCGACACAACAATGTTGAACACTTGGCAACGCTGCTGTCTGGCGGTGGGTCGCAAGCTAACGATACGCTTATCGCCAGTGAGGGTGTGTTTAGTATGGATGGCGACCGAGCACCTGTAAAAGAGATAGCTGCGTTAGCTGAGCAACATCACGCGTGGTTTATGCTTGATGATGCCCATGGAATGGGTGTTTATGGGGAAAACGGATTTGGTACAGTTGAGGAACTACAGTTAAGTCAAAGCCAAGTGCCTATTGTAATGGGAACCTTCGGCAAAGCTATTGGCACAGGCGGTGCATTTATCGCGGGTAGCCAAATACTCATAGATTATTTGGTGAATTTTTCAAAGCATTATATTTACTCAACGGCCATGCCGCCTGCGCAAGCTGTTGCCACCTTGTATTCGCTAACGAATATTGCCACCGATACATCGCGCCGAGAGATGCTAAGCAACAATATCGAACATTTTAGAGCTCGGTTTGGTCAAGAATTTGGAAAATCTTCCGTGAGCGATAGAGAAGAGCGACTAGACGCAGTAGCCAGTAGCGGCCTCTCTCTCGTTAGCTCTCAAAGCGCGATTCAGCCAATCATCGTTGGCTGCCCTAAGAAAGCAATAGCGCTGAGTGAAGCCTTGAAGAAACGTGGCATGTGGGCGAGCGCTATTCGCCAGCCAACGGTACCCAAAAATGAAGACAGGCTGCGTATTACCCTAACGGCCACTCATACTGAGCAAGATATCGATATGTTAATTGACGCGCTTTCTTTGGCGAATGAGGCAGTATCATGAAAGAGGTTAGCGCTCTACAAGCTAATGCCGCTCATGAAATAGGCGTTGACGTTGCAACAAAATTAAACATTTTTGATCCATCGTATAAGGCTACAAGAAGCATTCACTCAGATACCACGCTTGCCAAAAGCAGTGCCTCTAAAAATACAAAAGTTGGCCAGGGTATAAACATAAAAATAGACGTAGATTCAAACACTAGAATGGGTATAAGCGAAAAAGCCGTTGCCGAGCGCTTCTCAAAAGCGGCGTCCCGCTACGACAGGCTAGCCGCTATTCAGCATTCGATTGCTGAGCAAGGGTTACGGAACCTACCAGTCCGGCTTAATGGTGTTGCCCTAGATATTGGGTGTGGAACAGGCGTTCACACTCAATCGCTTAACAATCGAGGGTTGCAAGCCGTTGGCGTTGATATTGCCGAGGGCATGTTAGCGTTAGCGGGCAATAACTACCCCCATCTCACTTTTAAACAGGGCAGTGCCCAAGCGTTACCTTTCGATAGCAACACGATTGATGTGGCTTATTCATCGATGGCACTGCAGTGGGCCAATAGCCCAAGCTGCGTAGCAAAAGAAATTCATCGAGTGCTTAAAAACGGTGCCATTGCTGAGCTGGCTATTATGGTTTCCGGTTCATTTGAAGAGCTTACCAGAGCCCGCAGAGTCGCCCAGCTGCCTACGGCAACGACTCCTTTACCGACTGGAACTACCTGGTATGCTGCATTTCGCGACACGAAGTTGGCGGTAAAGCGAATTATCACACGAGATTACGTGGATAGTCATAGCGATATGATGTCGCTTCTTCGTTCCGTTAAAGGAATAGGTGCGGGCGAAACGGGCAAGCAACAGAAAATGCTGAGTCGTCAGGATATTCAAAAATTGAGTAAGGCTTATCCAAAAATCCATAGCAAAGTAGCGTGTTTTCCACTTACTTACCGGGTATGCCATTTTAGATTGGAAAAACATGCATGAAACAATACTTCATTACCGGCACAGACACCGAAGTAGGCAAAACCTACGTTACATGCCAGCTTCTTGAAGCAGCGTCACAATTAGGGCATAAGGCGATTGGTTATAAGCCAATAAGCGCGGGGTGCGACCTTGTTGATGGTGAATGGGTAAACGAAGATGCCGCTGCTATCCAGAAATCTAACAGCATTGACTTACCAATTAGCGAGATAAACCCCATTGCCCTTAAACCGCCCATCGCACCGCATATTGCTGCTGTTGAAGCAAAAGTAGTGCTTAGCGACGAAAAAATAATAGAGGGGCTGGGAAACCTGCAAGCCTACAAGCCAGATTTATTATTAATGGAGGGGGCTGGTGGCTGGCGCTTACCGCTGAATGTGGGTGATGACACCATGCCAACCCGATTCTTATCTGATGTAGTGGCATCCATTGGTATGGATGTCATTTTAGTGGTTGGCATGCGCTTGGGGTGCTTAAATCATGCTTTACTTACTGCTGAAGCAATAAGACGTGACGGGCTTAACATTGCGGGCTGGGTAGCCAACGACATTACTGGCAATATGACCCGCTACAGCGATAATCTAGCGTCGTTAAAAGCAATGCTGCCAGAGCCGTTGTTAGCCGAAATTCCTTTCGGCCAACAACCAAGTGACGACAGATTAGCTCTCGCGATTAAGCAAATCTGTTAGATCGGCCCCAAGGGCAATGGGCGATTTATCATTTCCTAAAAATAGATAACCTTCCTTTTCTCCAACTAACGTAAGCTTATTGTTAGTGAGCGTTAGCGCGGTACCTTCTCGAATAGCCACTACGGGGGTAGTGGGGTTCAGTGCTGTAAATTCGAAAAGCCGTTGATCACGGGTTTCACCATTAAAACCCTCAGGTTGATAATCGGTGTAGTGCGGGTTTAACTGAAAAGGAACCACATTTAATGCTTCGAAACTGGGCGGCTCGATAATAGGCATATCGTTTGTTGTTCTAATCGATTGACCGCATATATTAGAGCCAGCACTCCAGCCAATATAGGGAGTTGCATCTGCGATGGCATGCTTGATGGGCACCATTAACGCACCGGCGTACAAGGTTGAGAGTAGATGAAAGGTATTACCGCCACCAACCACAATGCTTTGACCGTTTTCTTTGGCATGATGAATGGCTGATACTGGATCCTCTACAGTATGCAATCCAGTGACATTACACTCTGGCAGAGCCTCGGCGACCTTATTCACGTATTCGTCATAGGTGCCGGTTACGGCCGCATAAGGCACGAATAGGAGGTCGCGAATATTTCCTAAGTGTGCAAGAATATGAGGCCTTGCATGTTCAAGGTATGCCTCGTCACCCTGACGAGAACTACTAAGCATTAGTGCATGTGCGGTCATACAAACTCCACAAAATCATAGATATAAATTTACGCTGGCTAACGTAAGGTCAATTACTGCAAGAGTACGCTAAATTGCCGTTAAAGTTTAGTGCGGCGAACTTTATGTTGCTGTGGTGTTCGTATCGATAGTCTTACGTAGGTTAAAGGAACGTAAATGAAGCAATCTATATCGGTTTTATTTGTCTGTTTAGGAAATATTTGTCGTTCTCCTACAGCAGAGGCAGTGTTCAAACATAAAGCGGCAGAGGCAGGGTTAGATCTCTTCATTGATTCTGCAGGTACGCATGGTTATCACATTGGCAAGCAGCCTGATAAGCGTTCACAGGCTGCAGGCGTGGAGCGAGGCTACAGTTTTAAAGGCTTGAAGTGTCGTCGTGTTCAAGAGAGTGACTTCGAAAAATTTGATTATATATTGGCGATGGACGAGAGTAATCTTGCTAATTTGCATGGTATGTGTCCCGCTCAATATCACGAAAAAATAAGCCTGTTTCTCGACTTTTGTGATGAAGATGAAAAAGAGGTTCCAGATCCTTATTACGGCGGCAAAAAAGGATTTGAATTAGTGCTCGACCTCATCGAGTCGGCCTCGGATGGTTTGGTTGCCCATATAAAAAATTCACTCAATAACGCAATGTAATAACAAGGCCGGCATACGTTGATAAATCCTAAAGCAACGATTGTTGCGGTTGCATCATTATTTGTTATTGCGTTGGTAGGCGTGCTCGCTGTGGTGGCGTTCTCAGATTCACCCACCCCGCTAAAACTACATATTTTATATCAACTTCAGCTGCCCCTTGTACTTACGGCGACCTTAGTTGGGGCAGCATTATCGGTAAGCGGTGCTACCTTACAAGTCGTGCTTAGAAATCCATTAGCAGACCCCGGAATTGTTGGCATTACCAGCGGCGCAAGTCTTGTGGCGGCGGTGCTGTTACTGATAACGCCGAATTGGGCAAGTGCATATCTTCACTACTTACTACCTTTAGGTTGCTTTGTTGGGGCGCTGGCAACCACGTTTACTATTTATAAACTGGCCAGAAAGCTGCTCAGTTCTTCTACCGCGGTTATCTTGTCAGGGATTGCAATATCAACGTTAAGCGGGGCAATTATTGCCTGGCTCTACTTATTCAGCGATGCTAATTCACTAAGAAATCTGACCTTCTGGTTAATGGGAAGTTTGTACCAAACCACGTGGCCAATATTGCTTGTGGGGGGGCCTTTAATTATTGCAGCGCTGTGGTACCAGTTTGCAAAAGCAGGGAGTTACAACAGGCTATATGCTGGTGATGTGGCTGCAACAAGTAGCGGTGTAAATGTGCATCAGCTTACCGAACGCAGTTTAATAGCCTGTGCAATTGCGGTAGGGGCTGCAGTCTCAATGGCCGGCTCTATTGCGTTTGTGGGGCTGTTAATACCACACATTCTTCGTTTACTGATTGGACACAATAATAAGTTTCTTCTGCCACTGTGCGCGTTAGCCGGGGCAACCCTGCTGCTGCTTGTTGCACTGTGCTCAGAGCTTACCAGAGCAATCACTCTGCCGGTGTCGATGATCACCGCTACCCTTGGCGGGCCGCTGCTTATCTGGGCGTTGTTAAAAGGTCAGCTGCGATGAGTATGGTGCTTCATTTAACCAATATTAGTCTCACCAACCGCTTACAAGTTGATTCCCTGCATGCTGTAAAAGGGGAGTGCATACACCTTCTTGGCCCAAACGGTGCGGGAAAAAGTTCCTTGATGGCCGTTATTGCCGGTCTTATTACTCCAGAGCAAGGTGAAGTGGTGCTATGCGATAAAGCACTAGGCGCTTGGTCACTTGCCGAGTTAGCGTCACTGAGAACCATGTTGTCGCAACAGTTGGAGTCGAACTTTGCCTTACGTGTGGGTGAGTACTTATCGTTTTATGCTCACAGTCATCGCGATAATCTTCTTATTCCAGCTATGCTGGAACGCGCGCTTGAAGTAGAGTTATTTCTCGACAAGCCCCTTACGCATCTTTCTGGAGGGGAGCGACAGCGAGTAGAGATTTGTCGGGCACTGCTACAAATTTGGCCTCAGCTGGAAGCAGGGGAAGGCATTGCTATTCTCGATGAACCCCTGCAAGGGCTAGACATTCGACATCAATATGCAGTCGCGACACTTATCCAAGCTCTATGCGCTAAAGGCAACACCATTATTATGAGTTCTCATGATATAGCGCTAAGTGCAAATTACTGCACTTCTCTGTGGCTGATGAACAAAGGGCGTATTATTGCTAGCGGTGCTCCGCATTTGGTGGCCACTCAGAATAATTTAGAAAGCGTGTTTGAGTGTCATTTTGCAATAAGCAAGAAGAAAAACTTTCTAGAAATTCAAGTTTGCGCGCCTATCACCCTCGAATAAGTATGTTAAAATATACAAATATTTTTTTAGCGTCCGTAAGCATGTTTTTACAGGCATGTTTTTAAAGACATATTTGTACACTGACGCATTTTCAGGAGAGTACCGGTGAGTGAATGGAAAGTAGATAGCTGGAGGCAGAAACCTATTCTGCAGCAGCCAGAATATGAAGACAGTGCCTTGTTAAGCAATGTTGAACAGACCCTTAGTACTTATCCTCCATTAGTGTTCGCTGCTGAGGCCAGAGAGCTTCGTCGTCAGCTTGGCGAAGTGAGCCTAGGAAAAGGGTTTTTATTGCAGGGCGGCGATTGCGCTGAGTCTTTTGACGAATTTAATGCACCGAAAATTCGCGACACATTTAAAGTGCTGTTACAAATGGCAATTGTACTTACGTTTGCGGGTCGATGCCCGGTAACAAAAGTTGCCCGTATGGCAGGCCAATATGCTAAGCCTCGCTCTTCAAATTTTGAAACGCGAAATGGCGTTACTCTGCCAAGCTATCGCGGCGATATTATCAATAATTTTGAGTTTACCGAGGCTGCTCGTCGTCCAGACCCTAACCGTTTGCTAGAGGCGTATCATCGCAGTTCTTCTACATTGAATTTATTACGCGCCTTTGCGCAGGGTGGGCTAGCTGACCTTCACGAAGTGAATCGTTGGAACATGGCGTTTGTGGAAAATAGTCCGCTGAAAGAGCGCTATTCTGATATGGCCACGCGTATCCAAGATTCCTTAGAGTTTATGAACGTTATTGGAATTAATGCCAATTCAAGTTCTACGCTGCATGAAACCTCGCTGTTTACGTCTCACGAGGCGCTGCTGCTTAACTATGAGCAAGCGCTCACTCGCACTGACACGCTAACAGGAAAGCCTTACGACTGCTCGGCGCACATGGTATGGATAGGTGAAAGAACGCGCCAGCTTGACCATGCGCACATTGAGTTTTTCCGCGGCATTCACAATCCTATTGGGGTAAAAGTAGGGCCAAGTATGGAAGAAGACGAACTAATTCGTCTCATCGATACATTAAACCCGTTAAACGATCCCGGTCGTCTAACACTGATAACGCGAATGGGTGCTGACAATCTTGCCGATAACCTTCCGCGCTTACTGCGTAGAGTGAAAAATGAAGGTCGTCATGTTGTATGGAGTTCAGACCCCATGCACGGCAATACGTTCTCTGCGTCTTCTGGCTACAAGACTCGTAATTTCGATGCCATATTGCGTGAAATTAAGCAGTTCTTTCAAGCACATGAAGCTGAAGGAACTCATGCTGGTGGTATTCATTTAGAAATGACGGGACAGCACGTAACGGAGTGTACGGGCGGTGCCTACGAGATAAGTGATGAAGACCTAGCCCAAGCGTATAAAACCCAATGCGATCCTCGCTTAAATGCGGATCAGGTACTGGAAATGGCATTTTTAGTGGCAGATCATTTGCGCAACGCTTAAGCCTCAACGTTTTAGCTTCAACGTTTATAAAGCCAAATCTTATAAGGTTTGAGCTTGTCATAGAAGCTATACCGTAAATCAAAAAAGGCGCTCATATTTACATTCAAATGTAATGCGAGCGCTTTTTTTTTTGAGTTTTACTTTCTTGTATAGCTTGCTAGACCTTCCCGAAGGCTGAGTTTAAAATGTCCGTACGCTTTGTAGTGTCACCTTGATGTAGAACCACAGCACCTGTGGTAACACGCCGCGATTACGAACATTTTAAGTCTCGCTGAGTGGGTTATATCTATGTGGACTGGTATCAGCGCTATGCTATTCGCTTGTCAGCACATGCTGGCGCTCTTCCTCGCTCAACACACCTGTAAATATTGTTTCTCTTCTCAAATTGGCCGTACGCTCGTCATCAGCAAGCAGTAAAGACTTAAATAGCTCAGGGGTATTGATGGTTTCTAAAATGCTGCTCCACAGTATATAACTGCCGTAACGCATGAGCCTATTGTTGTAGCGCTGCTCTAAGGTTTCGCGTACGCCTTCAAGCAATTCAGGGTTGTTTAGCACCTTCACTGCCATGGCTTCATGAATTTTTAAAATGCGGGCGTTGACTTCGCCTCGCCTTTGCTTGCGGGGTCTTACTGACATAAAGTTTCTTTTTCGTTGGAACTTTTCTACAACAGCTTTTCTATCACTGCTTTTCTAAAAACGTTTTGTCTCTACTTAATCGTCGTAAAGAAGAGGCTCAACGATAGATTCAAGGCCGTTCAATTTAATTTCGTACATTAGAGCAAGTTGCTCTCCCAGTTTACCGCTAGGAAAACCTTGTTTGTTAAACCAAACCAGATACGTTTCTGGAAGGTAAAACAAACGTCTTCCTGCAAATTTGCCGAACGGCATGGTTTGATTTATCGCTTCTTTTACGTTTTCCGGGTCCATGTATTTATTTCAAATCCAGTGATTAAGACTCAAGTTTGTTACGCTGTTGCGTTTGCCATAGTGATGCATATTCGCCGCCTTTAGCAAGTAACTCATCGTGCGTGCCTTGCTCCACAATGGCACCCTCGTTAACGACCAATATCTCATCAGCATCAACAATAGTGGATAATCGATGTGCAATTACGAGGCTAGTATGACCTTTAGCGGCATCGCGCAAGGCTGATAGAATCGCCTTTTCGGAGGCACTGTCTAAGGAGCTTGTCGCTTCATCAAAAATCATAATAGAGGCACCTTTTAACAGTGCTCTAGCAATGGCCACACGCTGTTTCTCGCCACCAGAGAGCTTTAAGCCTCTCTCGCCAACGGTTGTCTCGAGTCCCTCTGGCAGCTTCTCGATAAAGGCTTCAAGATGGGCAAGTTTAATAACCTGGCTAATTTCGTCATCAGTGGCTTTTGGGTTGCCGTAACGAATATTTTCTTTTAACGACGTATTAAAAAGCACAGTATCTTGGGGCACTATGCCAATGTGAGCGCGAAGACTATCTTGTGAAAGCTGCTTTATGTCTTTGCCGTCTATCAAAATTTGACCTTCGTTAGGCTCATAAAAGCGAAACAATAATTTCATAATAGTCGATTTACCGGCACCACTTGCCCCAACTACTGCCACCTTTTTACCGGCGGGCACAGTAAAGGTGATGCCGTTGAGTATTTTACGTTTTTCGCCGTAAGAAAAGTGCACGTCTTTGAAGCTGACGGTAGGGTTAGTTGTCTTTAATGTCTCAGCATTCTCAGCATCTTTGATTTGAGGCACTTGCGCCAGCAAATTAAACAGCTTGTCAATATTGGCAAGGCTGCCCCGAATCTCTCTATACACAAAGCCAAGGAAGTTAAGAGGCATAAAAATTTGCATGGTAAACGCGTTAATAAGGACAAAGTCACCAATGGTCATTTCCTCGTTTAATACGCCTAGGGCCGCATTGGCCATCATCGCGGTCATGGCAATGGCGATAATACTCGCTTGCCCCGCATTTAGCGTAAAAAGAGAGAGTCGATTTCTACGACGCGCAATTTCCCACGCTGCTAAGTCTTCATCGTAGCGGTTGGCTTCAAAACGCTCATTGTTGAAGTATTTTACAGTTTCAAAGTTCAGTAGGCTGTCTACGGCTCGCGAATTAGTTGTGGAGTCGGCCTCGTTCATTTGTTTTACAAATTGGGTTCGCCAATCGGTAGCTTTCATAGAAAAGCCCACGTAAATCACAACACTAATAACAATAATTAGGGCAAAAGAGATACCGAATTGAAACAGAAGAAGGCCTACAACAAGACTTATTTCTAAAAGCGTTGGTACTATGTTAAACACCATAAAACGCATTAAGAAACTAATGCCGTTTGTACCCCTCTCTATATCTCTAGACAGGCCACCTGTTCTGCGGTTTAAATGAAAACCCAAGTCTAAATTGTGAAGGTGTTTAAATACCTTAAGGCCCACCCGTCTCATCGCGCGTTCAGTGACTCTACCAAATAATGTATCGCGCACTTCCCCCAGCAATACATTGAGCAGCCTGAGTACCCCATAGGCCACAATTAAGCTAATGGGAACGGCCACGGCAAGGGTGGTAAGATCGCCATTGAGACTGTCTACGGTGTACTTCAATACGTAAGGCAGGCCTATGCTGGCAAGCTTTGCGGCCACTAAGCAAAGAATAGCCAGTCCCACGCGTTGTTTAAATTCAAAAAGATAGGGGACGAGTTGGGACAGTACTTGCCATTTTACAGGCTCATCATCATTAATAGGTAAGCGATTTTTTCTCATTTTATACTGCAGTAACGTCCAAATTTGCTTCTATGTAAGCCGATAACATCTAAACACATGCTACAAAGGCGATTTAGTGACTTAATAATACGTAGCTTAATAGTACGAAATGAAATGATTCTAAGATTATGTCGGTCTCATTTAACGTAAAGAAAAGCGCTACACTATTTATATACGCTGCCGGTAGTGTAAAGTAACGACAGTGCAGAGTACATAAGAAGCCAATTGGCGAATAAGATATAGCAATACACGTTGGTGTAATTTTTTTCATCGTTGTATCTTGCCAGAATAGGTTGTTGGTAAAGATGCAATAAAAGCATTAGGAGTTAGTTTGCTAGAAGATAGTTTCGGAAGACAGTTTCATTATTTACGCTTATCGGTAACCGAAGCATGTAACTTCCGTTGTCAGTATTGCTTACCTGATGGGTATGATGGGCCCTCCAGCGATCAGTTTATGTCGCTATTAGAAATTGACACCTTATTAAAAGCATTTGCCATTTTGGGGACTTCAAAAGTACGCCTCACCGGCGGTGAACCTACGTTACGACGTGATTTTATCGATATTCTCCAACTCACTGCAAATACGCCGGGTATAGAAAGAGTTGCTATGACTACCCATGGCGCCCGTATGGAAAAATACGCATCTCAGTGGAAGCAAGCGGGTCTTGATCAGGTTAATGTAAGCATAGACAGCCTCGACCCTAGGCAGTTTGCTGCTATTACTGGGCAAGACAAACTGAAGTCTGTACTAAGAGGGTTAGACGCTGCAATCGACGCCGAATTAGAGGTAAAAGTAAATTCAGTATTACTTAATGATTTTTCAAACAGTCGACTACAGCGATTCTTATCATGGCTTAAAGATATGCCGGTTACGCTTCGCTTTATTGAGCTGATGGAAACTGGAGAGCTTTCTCAATTTTTCAGCAAACAGCACCAAAGTGGCACGCCTTTAAAAGCAACCCTTGAAAATATGGGGTGGCAGCCAATCGTTCGTAGAAACGATGCAGGCCCTGCACAAGAGTTTTATCATCCCGACTACAAGGGCAAGATCGGACTTATCATGCCTTACAGCAAGGACTTTTGTAAAACCTGTAATCGGCTACGCGTGTCTGCTCCCGGTAAACTACACCTTTGTTTGTTCAGTGAAAATGGTATTGATATGCGTGACCTTCTCGCTAAGGGGGATGTGAAGGAGGTAGTGACATTTTTACAACAGGCTTTAGGTACGAAGCATGCTGCTCATTATTTGCACGAAGGGAAAACCGGGGCTACCAAGCATTTGGCAATGCTAGGTGGGTAGGAACGTGTGGCGTAACCTACGCTTGAAAAGGTAAGCTAATTGAGGTGGATCAACCTTGGGCGGTTTAAAGCAACAGAATAAACAATGTGCATTAAAATTGATTAGGATAATGACACAAATAAGATATATTCGGCAAAAATAATAAGAGAAATGGAATTATATGCAAATAGCGGACAGTGCGCGTCTTTCCTACCACTACATCACTGAAGCGGATGCTGATTTTCTGTGGGAATTAGACCAAGATGAGTTGGTCATGAAATATATTACTGGTGGTAAAAAATCTTCCAAAGACGACATTCAAAATATTTTTGTACCTCGATTTCAAGCCTACTCTAACCCTGCTTTTGGCTGGGGATTGTGGCGCGTAGAAAGGCAAGATAACAAAGAAAGCATTGGCTGGGTTTTAGTTAGGCCCTTCGGTTTTTTTACAAAATCCCCTGAAAGCGACAATATTGAGTTGGGATGGCGATTCAAGCGAAGTTCCTGGGGACATGGCTACGCGACTGAAGCGGCAAATGCCATAAAGGAGAGTTTATACGATATTGGTATCGACAAATTTTCCGCCATCGCCAACCCTGACAATAATGCGTCTATCAATATTATGAAAAAACTAGGTATGTCCTTTAGCCACGAGCTTGAATATAAAGACAGTGTCTTTCAAGAGTTAGTCGTTGTCTATACTACCTAGCCAAGACAAATATTGGCCTCTTTTCTACCTTTTTTGCGTATTACAATCGGTATTGAGGTTCACACTGCTAGAATAATAGAGAAATGCGCCTTTGGTAGAATAGAAACAAGGAGCAATTTAGACTATCTTCTTTGCATTACATTTCTAGCTCGCGCACCCAATCAAGAGAACGTACATTTGCAAAAAATGACGACCCATCATGCTTTCTTCTTGCGAGCTTTAACAGCAATAATTGTGTTTTTTTTCTTTGTATCTAGTGGGTATCCATCTAGCTCGGATAAGCTCGTTAATGAATACTCCATCGAACAACTCACGGCTAATGATGGTTTTGTCTCGTCTGAAATTTACTCAATCATTCAAGATACACAGGGCTTTTTGTGGTTTGGCACAGCCGAAAATGGCGTTATGCGTTACGACGGTAAAAAGGTCAAATTGTTTGAGTCGAACAACGATGTAGCAAAAGGGTTATCACACAATGATGCCGGTAACCTTATGTTAGATCGGGACGGGAATATCTGGATAGGTACTTGGGGGGGAGGAGTAAATAAATACAACCCTGCAACCGGTATATTTCAACGGTTTAGTCATGATCCCAGCAGTGCAAACTCCCTTTCTTCAAATCGCATTCAGTCTTTGTTTCACGATAGTGCTGGCGCTATATGGTTAGGAACATATAACAAAGGGCTCAACAAGTACTTAGGTGATAGTAAGTTCCTTCGTGTGCTAAAGGACGAGGAAGAAGACACCGGTCTGTCGCACAATCGTGTTTGGGATATTATCGAGAGCGATGAAGAGAGCCTTTGGGTAGCAACAAGCTATGGCTTGAATTTACTCAATAAAACCACGCTTACTGCGACACACTATTTCCCTGATGAAAGCAATAAAACTGCCACAGGCGCCAACGAAATTCGAAGTTTGCTACTGACACGCTCTGGACATTTTTATGTTGCTACCCAGGAAGGCCCCTTTTTGTTTTTACCCCATAGCGAAACCTTCATTCCTCAACTTACTCAAGAGGGGAAGTCATTAGGACAGGTTAACTCGATGATAGAAGATCATCAGGGCGACGTGTGGTTTGTTTCAACCAATGGGTTGTATCGCCATACAGGAAGCGATAATACAGTAGAAAAAATGGATTTTGGTTATGACAATGGTTTGAGAATTATTTTTGAAGATAAAACTCACACAAAATGGATTACCAGCGAAGTGCATGGCATTTTCAAGCTATCGCCCCGTCGAAACGTGAAACTCATTAATAGCGAGTCGTTAGTTGCGCCAAACGGTATTGAGCTTGATGAAAATGGCGATGTACTGATAGTCAATGCCAATGCCGAAATTTTTAAGTGGCAGGTGAAAGAGCAGCGGCTCGAGCAGTTGTCAAAGTCAGTGTTTACAAGCTTTGAAGGTTACACACAAAATGGCGTGCTTGAACGTCCTATTATTATTCCCGTTGAAGACTCTATTATTCCCGTTGAAGACTCTATTATTCCCGTTGAAGATTCTTTTACTCCCGTTGAAGACTCTATTACTCCAGCAAAAGACTCTGTTAGCGGCGTCATTGGAACAAGCACGCTTTGGGTTGCTCAAGATGACTATTTGGCTAAACTCAATAGAAACACCGGCGAGATAGATCGAATTGAATACCCAAAAGACGATAGCGAATATCGACACTTTCGCGAGTTTAGAGCCCTTGAGGTAGACGATGAGGGTAACCTATGGGTAGGCACTTATAAAAACGGTATTTACATCTATAACGTTCGAGACAAAACATTTAAGCACTTAACCCAAGATGATGGTCTTCCTCATCCTGAAATCCACACTATTTTCAAAGCGCGCAGTGGAAATATGTGGGTGGGAACTGGCCAAGGTGTTAGCCGGTGGCAGAAAGGCGACAAGAGTTTCATGGCATTTAGCGCTGTCAAACAAGACGAGACTCTGCTTGGCAGTATCGTTGAAGATATTCACCAAAGCACTAATGGCGACATATGGATTGCAACGCAGAGTGGATTAAATCGATACCTACCCGATACAAACAGTTTTAAACAGTTTAATGAGCAAGAAGGTCTGCCGGCAACCGTTATTCGTTCAATGTCAGATGGAGAAGAAGGCAAGCTTTGGCTCACAACAAATAAGGGTATTTTTCTATACGATCCTGATGAAAAAATTGCCACTAATTACACGAGCAGTAATGCGCTCGCCGGTAAAAATTATTACGCCAATAGTTTAGTTAAATCAGCCCAAGGTACTTTGTTTACAAGCAGTCAACGAGGCATTGAATACTTTTCTGACGAAAGAGAGCAAAATGTATTACCCGATGCAAACATCGTTTTAACCGAGTTTAATATTATGGGCGAGAAGGCGAGTACGGATACAGCACTCTCATACATTACTGATGTTCATCTGTCATACGAAGATTACTTTTTCTCTTTTGAATTTGCGCTGCTCGAATATTCATCATCGACGAAATCTCATTTTGCATACAAGCTTGATGGATACGATGAACAATGGATAGAAATTGGAAGCTACAACAACGTGTCATTTACACATCTCAAGGGCGGAGACTATACACTTCGAGTAAAAGCCTTAATGCCAAATGGTCAATGGAGTAAGAGGCAATTAGCGCTTAACCTACACGTTGAGAAGGAGCCGTGGAAAACATGGTGGGCATATACTCTTTACTGCATGCTGTTAATAGGTTTGGTGTTTCTAGTTATCTATCTGCGGACTCGTCTTCACCAAACTGAAATAATTAAGCAAAAAAGTTTTGTGCAAGCGTTAGAGCAACAGGTATCTGAGAAAACCGCCTCTCTTGAGGGGCAGGCGCACCAACTAAAATCAGCATTAAAAGATGCGGAAGAGGCCACGAAGCTTAAATCTGAATTCCTCGCCAATATGAGCCACGAAATCAGAACGCCCATTAACGGTGTGATAGGTATGCTCGGGCTACTCAAAAACAGTGGCTTGAATAGACAGCAAGCACACCGCGTTGATATTGCGAACTCAAGCGCTAACTCTTTGCTGGTACTGATTAATGATATTTTAGATTTCTCCAAGATTGAAGCTGACAAGCTTGAGATCGAATCTGTGGACTTTGACTTGAGAGATTTAATTGAAGAGCTTGCTTATTCAATAGCCCATACTGCACAAGAAAAAGGGTTAGAAGTTGTTGTAGACCTCGCCAAAGTGCCCATCTCCAAAATTAATTCAGACCCCAACCGTATAAAACAAATCCTAAACAACCTATTGAGTAATGCTGTTAAGTTCACTGAGCTCGGTGAATTAAGCATTGAGGCGGAGTTGCTTCCTGCAGAAGATGAAGGGAGTCTGATAATGCGCTGCGCTATTAGTGATACGGGGATCGGAATTGAGAAACCTAAATTAGATCGACTTTTTGATGCATTTACCCAGGTTGATGCGTCTACAACCCGTCGCTACGGAGGGACTGGACTTGGTTTAACGATCACTAAAAAATTGTGCGAGTTATTAGGTGGCGCAATCCACGTAACCAGTGAACTCGGTGAGGGAAGTTGCTTTATTGTTACCTGCAAAGTTAACAAAGTAAGCGACGCTCAACCAATTGCGCCTCACATAGACACAAGTAATCTTCGCTGCCTAATTGTCGATAAAAGCCGGGCTTATAGTGCTGCTATCGAAAAGCAATTTACATTGTGGGGTGTCAATACTACAGTCGCCGGGTCGGCTAAAGAGGCCCTTGCACAATGCGAGGAGAGCTTTGACTGCTCAGAGCCTATAACGACGTTATTTATTGATAAAGACGTGCCCGATATGCCCTTTAATACTTTCTACAATGCGTTGAGAGATGATGAACGTTTTTGTGATATACGCGTTGTAACAATGACTTCATTAAAGGACATCGACAGCGCTGAAATGAGCAATGCATTAGGTGTTTTTGCTAGTTTCCCCAAACCATTATCAACCAACGATTTCAAGAGTGTGCTGGAAAGTAATGCACTTTCGGAAAACTCGCTCAGCACGGGTCGTGAAAATACCTTAGCTCATATAGCAAGCGCGTCCATTGCTGAAAACGAAACGCTTAATAACGATGAAATAACTACGCCGACATTGTCCAACAATACTCAGGTGTTATTGGTTGAAGATAACGCGATTAATCAGATAGTTGCCACTAGCGTAATGGAAAGTGCAGGCTTTCATGTAGATGTCGTAAGCAATGGCAAAGAGGCCCTTGAGTTACTACAAAAATGTGGCGACGAAAGGGTGTACTCTCTCGTGGTGATGGACTGTCAAATGCCAGAAATGGACGGTTTTGAGGCGACTAGGCAGATAAGAAGAGGCGTTGGAGGCAAGCAATATCGAGAGGTTCCTATCATTGCAATGACTGCAAATGCTATGAAAAGCGATAAAGATATGTGTTTGCAGGCCGGTATGAATGACTTCCTGACAAAACCCATAGAGCACAATATTGTTATTTCTACGATGAAGAAGTGGATAGATAAATCCAATTAATTGCTCTTCGAAGTAACCTATTGCCATTGTAATGGGTATCTGAACGATTTGATGACTCAGCTATAGCTATCACGTAGATTGCAGTTCAGTCATTACCCAAACTTAACTGTTTGTTAAGATGTTTTTGACCGATTCGTAACGTGATAACTGTTCTTTAGATAGTTGAGCAGACTCCAACGTTTCTCTACATGATTTAATAGCTTGCTTCATGTCAGCGGGTAGAGCGTCACGAGACTTTCTAGCACGTACGATGGCTTGCAAGTAATTCAATGCAATAGAAGGGTTTTTAGGCATCACTCTAAAGGCTTGCGAGAACGTAGAATAAGACTGCTCTAGATTTCCCCTTTTATACTCTGCAACGGCAGAGTTATTCAGTGCTTTGGGGCTTAGTGAAATAGCGGTTTTCTCCGCTTGCTCTTGTGCAATATAGCGACACATTAAATCATCGCTTTCTTCATTTCTCTTTAAACGATGAGAGAGAGCTTCAAATATTTTCAGTGACTCATCTTTAAGCCCAACCTCATGTAGCGCTTTTGCTCTATCTAGTAGCGCTTCTGTAGAATGATGTTGTGCTTGGTCGATATGAAAGCCTGATAAGAGCGATTGCGCTTTGGTCACATCATCCTTTAAATAATGTAACCGTGCATCCAAGACGTATAACTCGTCATTGAGAGATGCTTTAGGATGAGCCTGTCTCAACTGCTGTAAATAACTTGTAGACTGCTTCACGATTTTATTTATATCTTCAGGTGCAGAAGTCATCGCGAAATCTACCCCAGCTCTTGCTGCATTTAGATAGATGTCTGGTGTGTCGTGAATTGAGTCACGAGCGTACCGTACAAGCTGTTTGGCGCTGGTAAATTGGTTTTCATAGTTATGGGTTATACGGGCTAAATTGATGGCTTGCTGGTGACGAGATACTTTTCTTGGCGAAATACGGCAAGCGAGATTGGTACATTCTAGGGCGTCATCAAAGGCATCGTATTGAATCTTTAACTTTGCAAGTAAATCGTAAGCCGCTAGCTCAGCGTCTGGACGCATCGCCAGCTGTAAAATTTCTCTTTCTGCGTCATCAAATTCTTTAAGTGCTAACAGGCAGTTTGCAATCCCCAGCTTTGCCCAACTGAAGTCTTGAACGTTTATGATTGCGTCGTAAAACGCTAGTGCATCAATAAATCGTTGATTAAGAATTAACAAGTCGCCTTTAATTTTCATTGCTAGCGGAAAATGTTCAGCGTGTTCAGGCTGAAGCAGGAACTGTTCTACTTCATAAAGCGCTTTTTCATGGTCGTTCTTATCCATGCAGCGATATACACTTCTCAATGCTGCTTTTCTAGAGAGGACTCGCGATAGTCGCCTATCGAGTTCGTTGACTGAAAACGGCTTTGCTATGAACTCGTCAGGTTGTAATTCGATGATGGCGTGAACAACTTCTGCAGAGGTATCTGCGCTCGTGAAGATAAAGGCATTAGTTAATGAGAGCGTGTTTTCAGACTGTAACTGTTCAAGCAGATAGTATCCCCCTTGATCAGAACGCAGGTTGTATGAGCAAATTATTGCGTCGTATTCGCGTTCTTGTAACGAAGAAATTGCTGCGGAAGGTCGGTCTACATAGTCCATGTTACTAAACCCAAGCTGCTCAAGCGCGTAATGGAGATGGCTTTTGGCCAATACCTGATCTTCAGCAATAAGTAATTTAGTATCTTTGGCTAAGCTATATTTCATATTCCTGCCACATAGTTAATTTTAAAAACACCCATTAAAAAGCGTTTTACGATAAGCGTTAAAAGACAGTGGGCAACGACAATGATTTCCCTATAACCCTCACTATAGCTTTTTATCGGCACAGATGCTCGAAAATTGACCTTTATGAATTCTACTCTCAAACAGTTAGCTTTAAATAAGATATCTTTCACAAAGATAGTTTTTTAACCGAGTACTTTTAAGCCATGCGTTTTGAAAACAAGTCACTATAAGCATACAGAATTAGCTGTGATTGGTATCTGTACACTTCTAGCATTGATGATAGTGTCTTGAAGTAACACAGTTGCTTGTCATCGTATGATGCTCTGCTAATGGTTTTAGCTAAAAAGATCTTGTTCATCCCACCGCTTTAATCAGTTGATTGCTAGTGTTATCTCAAATTTTTAGATGCGCCATTTGTCATTTTAGATGGGCCAGTGAGTAGTTTAAAAGCAACGATAAACAAAGATGTCGACAAAAATAAGGAAGTTATTATGCGCTATTTAACCGTAGGTTGTTTTGTTTTGGCTTTGACGGCCTGTCAAAGTACACAGGTCCCACCTCAGGAAGGGACTAAAAACAGTGCTAAACAAGTCGCAAGCGAAGAAAAGTCAGACGTAATCAACCGAATTACACCGCTTTACCCGGTTGCTGCGGCTAAAGCAGGGGAAATGAGGTGTGCAACAATTGATTATGTGATCACACCATCCCTTGAAATAGAAAAAATGACAGTGATTGATGCGACAGCGAAGCATTTTGTTCAAGAAGCAATGAATGTTATTCCTAAGTGGGGTTGGTCTAACCTTGACGAAGGCGTAATTACTGGGCCATTGTTGATGAGAACTCGATTTGAATTCTGCCTCAAAAATGGTGAGGGGAATTGCACGGAAGAAGCCGTGAATAAACGCACGTCATGCCGTGGAGATGATACAATGTTTGTTGTTGGATCAAGAGTAAAACGGTACAGTTTCTAACCATCATTTTAATAAGCTGTTAGAGACGATATTGTGTTTGCTTGAAGGGCCACGCACACTGCATTGCACAGTAACTTCAGTACAAGTGAGGCGTTAACAGCCTACCTTCACTTGTGCTGAGCCATCTTTCACTTACGCCTTAACACTTCAAACTCTTGTTCAATAATTTCTTCTCTTTCGTGTATAGGTTTCAGTTGTTCTTCAAAGGCGTCATTCGGTTGCATGGGTGTTAAAAAACCTGCTGCAATAAATCTACAGTTGTTTTGTACTTCTTCAGTGCAATAATCAGTATTTAACTCGTCAACTTTCGCCTGATGCTGAGCATTTGAACAACCGCTTAAAAAGCAAATTCCAAGGATTGTGAGCAGGGCTGAATTTGCCTTGATTGGCATATTTCTACAGATTAATTCTACACTGTGATTTGCGACCATACTGGTAAGTACCCCTTTTGCAAACTTTCTTAATTAAAGTTATCACATTAGTTCTGAGTTGTAACTTATCCAAATGAGTCACGCGCTAGCAGGTGTGTTTAAAGGTGAGGCTAATGTCGCTGTGGCTCGGCTTGAGGTTATTGAATAGTCGGAATTTATGAGGTGTTGGAAATATAAAGGATGGTGGACGCTACTGTGGCTCGCTTTGAGGTTGTTGAACCATCGAGTCTTATGACAATTTAGGGATAGAAGAGAAAGTGGTGGACGCTACTGGGCTTGAACCAGTGACCCTCGCCTTGTAAGGGCGATGCTCTCCCAACTGAGCTAAGCGTCCGGCATAAATGAATTGGAAAAAAGGAGATGGTGGACGCTACTGGGCTTGAACCAGTGACCCTCGCCTTGTAAGGGCGATGCTCTCCCAACTGAGCTAAGCGTCCATCTGTATTTCGCAATTCTAACAACAAGCAAGAGTGGTGGACGCTACTGGGCTTGAACCAGTGACCCTCGCCTTGTAAGGGCGATGCTCTCCCAACTGAGCTAAGCGTCCGTCTTGTTTGTTTACTTGCCTGGGCAAGTGGGGCGGTATTATAGAGTTGCTCGTGATAGTGTCAACAATAAAATTAAAGAAAATTACCGTATGCGCGAAAATTAAACATTTTGCTGGCTTTTTATATAAATTGATGAAAAACGCATCGTTTTTTGCGAGGTGTTTTCTTCTTAGCCTCCTTACAGCCTCAAATAGAGGGGCAACGCAAACAATTATTAAATGACATTCTCTACTGAGGTGAGTGTCTGTCCATTTTGCTCGCTTAACGAATACGAGTGTCTGTCCGTTACACTCCGTTACACTCATATATTTTCCATGATTGTTATAGCTACATGTTGAATGTCACCTGAATATTAAATACTGCAGAGTGAATGAAGCGGCTTTTGTCGTAACACTTACGCTGGTAGAATAAGGGCAAATAAGTTCTAAATTAACTATAGAGAGTATTCATGTCGGTTGTAACACGATTTGCACCTAGCCCAACGGGGTATCTTCATGTTGGGGGCGCACGCACAGCGCTGTATTCTTGGCTTTATGCGAAAAGCAAAGGCGGTGAGTTTGTACTTCGTATAGAAGATACAGATATTGAACGTTCTACTGAAGAAGCTAAACAAGCAATCTTAGACGGCATGCAGTGGCTTGGTTTAACTTGGGATACAGGCCCGGTTTATCAAACAGAGCGTTTTGACCGATATAAAGAGCTCATTCAAAAGTTACTAAACGAAGGTAAAGCCTATAAGTGTTTTATGAGTTCAGAAGAACTTGATGCCATCCGCGAAGCACAAAAAGAAAAAGGTGAAAAACCTCGCTACCCTGGAACATGGCGCGATAGAACAGACCACCCAGAAGGGCAACCGTTCGTTATTCGCTTTAAAAATCCGCAGGAAGGGTCTGTTGTGATAAAAGATCACGTCCGCGGCACCATAGAAATCAGTAACGGTGAACTTGACGACCTTGTCATTCAGCGTACTGACGGAACGCCAACTTACAACTTCTGTGTTGTTGTAGACGATTGGGATATGGGTATTACTCACGTTGTGCGTGGCGAAGACCATATCAATAATACTCCGCGTCAAATTAATATTCTTCACGCACTAGGCGCACCTATTCCTGAATACGCTCACGTATCTATGATACTTGGCGATGATGGTAAGAAATTGTCAAAGCGTCATGGCGCAGTTAGCGTAATGCAGTATCGCGATGATGGCTTTTTACCACAGGCGGTGTTGAACTACCTTGTTAGGTTAGGTTGGTCGCACGGCGACCAAGAAGTATTTACTCTTGATGAAATGATTGAGCACTTTAGCCTAGATGGAATAGGGCAGTCTGCTTCCGCATTTAACACAGAGAAACTTATTTGGTTGAATCAGCACTACATTAAGTCTATGCCAGCAAGTGACGTTGCTGCTCATGCAAAATGGCATTTTGATCAGTTGAATGTGGATGTAACCGCAGGTCCTTCTCTTGAATCGGTTATTGCTATACAAGCCGACCGCGTGAAGACGCTCAAAGAGCTGGCGGAGATCTCGACGTACTTTTATCAGGATTATGATGAATTTGACGCCAACGCCGCGAAAAAGCATCTTCGTCCAGTGGCGAGAGGGCCATTAGAGTTGGTGAAAGATAAGCTATTAGCACTTGAGGAGTGGACGCCAGCAAGTATTCAAGCTGCGATAAATGCCACAGCAGAAGAACTTGATGTTGGTATGGGAAAGGTAGGCATGCCGCTACGTGTAGCTTCCACAGGTAGTGGTAATTCACCCTCGCTAGACGTGACATTAAACCTGCTCTCAAAAGAGAAAGTTGGTGAGAGAATCGACAAAGCGCTTACTTTTATAGCAAACAGAGAAAATTCATAAAAAAACCGTTGACATGGCAGGGGGGGATGCCTAGAATGCGCCCCGCTGTCACGGAACAGTCATATTAAATTGACTACGACACGACGGGGCCATAGCTCAGCTGGGAGAGCGCCTGCATGGCATGCAGGAGGTCGGCGGTTCGATCCCGCCTGGCTCCACCAAGTTGCACATCGTGCCTAGCATGATAGAGAGAATATCTTGTAACTTAATAGGCTATCTGAGAGCTCGGATTGAGTGTAATCAGTTGCGACAATATCTCATTACATCGTTGTTTATTTAGTGAATCTACGGTGTAACTGATTCAAACGACTACGTTTGAAAAGATTTATTGTCCCCTTCGTCTAGAGGCCTAGGACACCGCCCTTTCACGGCGGTAACAGGGGTTCGAATCCCCTAGGGGACGCCATATAATCGCGTCACGGTCGGTCAATACCGTGAAATAGGCTGGAGTTAATATATTTAGCTTCTGACTGAAAGTTTGGTAAGGAAAAGGTCGCTCAGTTCGCTGGCTCACTTCGCCTTACTGAAAATCTCGAAAGCGTAGCTTTCGAAAGAAGATTTTCAGTCCCCTTCGTCTAGAGGCCTAGGACACCGCCCTTTCACGGCGGTAACAGGGGTTCGAATCCCCTAGGGGACGCCATATAATCGCGTCACGGTCGGTCAATACCGTGAAATAGGCTGGAGTTAATAT
>NZ_JAPVOT010000020.1 GCF_027257845.1 Alteromonas sp. BMJM2
GGCTTCCTTCGGACCCTGTCGTTGGCCAACAACGCCCTTGCCATTCAGATTATCTTCCCCTCAGTCAGGGTGATTCAGGTTTCTTCCAACCTGACGGGTTTGCCAGCTTCGCTGGGCAAACAAAAAAGCCGCCATTTGCGGCGGCTATTAGTATTAAAGAGAAACGGTGGATGGAGGTACTCGTTTAAATTTTTCATGGCCTTCCTTGTAGTGCTGAGTCATCCCTAAATCTGAATGTGCTGCACGATTCATCGTATTTTCCTCGTCCCTAGCCTGCTGATCATGAAGATAAATTGCGATAGAGCGAATCTCGTGGAAGCCTGGACGATCTCTTCTTACTTCGATATCAAGATAAAGTCCCATATCATCTCGTAATTATGAGAATTGTTTGCTTAGGTAACGAGGAGTCAACTGCCAAGGATGTTCAAAATCACTCGAATAATTGACTTTGTGATAGCGCTTTTTACGGTGAACAATGTATGGGCAGCTTGGCTCTGTACCTTTAACAAAAACCTCACCTAAATCTTGCACCGAAGCCTCAATCGTAGCCATCATTTCGTTTGTAATTGGAATCTCAACTCTTGAAGCAGCACTATGTTGGTTCTTCTCTCTGGAAATCCACATCATTCCATGCACAAGAAGTTCTTCAGGAGCACCCTGGTTTGGCTCTAGATAGGTTCCACTTTCCACACAATAGACCTTCGGACTCGAAAAATAATGACAATCTGAGTATTTCAGATTCACAATCTCATTAACTGCGTGACAAGTTTGAAGTGAAAGCATTATTGCTGTTCTTAGAAATGGCTCAGCTTCGTCAGCCATCATCATGAGCGCATACTTAGAGATACGAATTGGCGTTTTTGATTTAGCCTTTTTTGACTTCTTCTTGAGCTTTTTGTCGTTAGCGCAATTTCGCTCCATGTAGCTCATATCTGTAAACTCAGCAAAAATGGCTCTCAGAAAGAGAATTTTTCTATTACGGACGTTGAAGGTCGCGCCTGAGTGATACTCATCTAAATACTCATTAACATCCTCTAGGGTAATTTCTTTGGTGTAATAATTCGCGAAGAAGTTGATAAAGCGCTCACAATCATTATCAAACGTATTCAGCGTACTTTGAGATTTTCCTTCGTTCTCTTCGTCGAGGTTTTGCTTTATCTTGTGCCACACTTTATGAACTCGCACGTTGTACTTATCTGCGCGATATTTCAAGGCTTCAGCACTGTTACGATGTGTTTCGTTGAACTCGATAACCGATTGCTTAATATCAGCAAGCTTAAACTCAACAGGAAAGTAAGTGTCCTTGCCCAGAACATTGCGATAAAAGTAACGAGTCACACCGCGTAATGGGCGAGTGTAAAGGCTCAATGGCAGATCTGCATTTTCGAGTTTACGTTTGCGTCCCATTTGCTTTAAACCCATTAGTTAGCTCCCATAAGCATGTTGAAACACTCATCTTTAGGGGTTGTATATGTCATTGACTCACGAGTATCATCAACGTGAACCATCCAGATACCACCACGCTTGGCACCTTTCAGCTCACCGTTCTTAATCCAGTTGATGACTGTTTGAGATGAAACAGGATCATCAGCCAGGTATTCGTTGATGTACTTCGCGACACGGATTTTTTCATACAGCACTTTGCCTTTCTTGTTGAACTAAGGACATGCTATAAAAAAAGTCTAAATTTTCGATGCGGATTTACGTGGTTTTGTGTATCCGAGCGCTATATGCATGAATAATTTGGGAAAACTATAAAAAAACTTTTTTTATAGTTTTTTAAACCCAGTCATCATCGATAAACCCGCTATCGAAACTAGTCGAAAAATCATCATCGAAAGAGCTTACAGTCTCCGCTGAGGTTAAAATGTCTAGTTCTGAGTCAAAAGTGTGGTTACATTCCAACATCACTGGCGAAGCTATGCTTTCTGTCTCCTCCGATGGCCCATCCCCCAGCACATAGCCGCCGACATCAATAACACTTTTCCTCATAAGTGGTAATCCAGAGCCAGGGTTAATAACTGGCATATCAATTTCATCCTCTATTAACTCGGGGTGCTCTGACTCAAGGTCGCAATGATCAAAGAGTTTGTGACTAAGTAGGCTCATATTCTTTCCTTTAGTAGATGGAGTATCTAAATCGAACTTAAGGAAATTTTTCTCAAGTACAACTTATTTATTGCCTCGTTAAAGAGGAAGCGAGCGCGTCCATATTTCTCCCTACTTGAACCTAGTTAGCTGTGAGGTCAGACAGATAAATAGGAGACATATGCAAAACGAATATAGATACCTCAAGGAAGTCCTGAGTTGGATGACAAATTGGTGTTTGATCATCGGTGACGTGTTATTCGCGGTCTGGATAATTCAGCTGGTAACTCAGTTTGAAGCACATCCAAGCTATCCATTTTTGGGACTGAAAGGTTGGTAATTATTTTCAGTATTTATGTGGTGGGACTATTGAGTGACATAATCAACAGGCAATATTTGCCATAAAACCTTACTGGAGCACCGAAACGGTGCTCTTTTTCACACTATCAGCGAAAAACAGGTATTTAACTCGGGTAAGCCCCTCTTAAACAGACAAGGAGAGGACTTCAAAAGCACATTCAAAGGTAACAACGCAGCGGTTTATAATCGGCTTGAAATCTATCTAAATAAAATGCTTTTAGCTGCACATCCTCTCTGATATTTCCTTCAATTTTTCTATACTTAGTCGGTCATATGCCCATCCCTGAGCAAATGGTATCGTATTTGATTTTGGTAACTGTTCCTTTTTCAAGTCCCTTACTTTCACCCTAGAAGGTATAGCTGCACCTTCCCCAACGAAGATTGCTTCTTGTTGGGATAATATTGGTAGTGCTCCAACCATGCCAGATAGTCCATCCGGTAAAAATCGAGCGACATGCTGTTGATCGGCTGAATTTGTTAATCTTAAGACCACCCACGTTCCACACTGTGAGATAACCGTGCTATCCACATCAGCTGGCCGCTGACTTACAAGTATCAAGCCAATTCCGTATTTTCTACCCTCTCTTGCTATGCGTCTAATTGCGCTCTGAGCAGCTGCGTACTGAGCTTCCCCACGATCCGGAACGTATCTGTGAGCCTCCTCACAAACTAATAGAATAGGATCTTGCTCTTTTTCTTTTAGGGTCTGAAATACTTTATACTGAAAAAGCAATCTAGCAATTAATGCACTAAGTGGGCCTGCAACTTCGTTTGGCAGTCCTGATATATCAATTATCCTAATATCTTTTCCAGCCTGTTTGGGCGCCCCTATGAACTGATTCAGAACCTGATGCAACTTAACTTCATCATCATTCTGTACCCAATTCTTCATCATAAACGACAGCCGTGTATCTCTTCGAAGAACCTTCAATTTATCCAATATGGAAGGAACAGGTGATTTTGCCAGCTCTGTATTTGTCATAGCTACATGTCCGGTGCCTGTTCTTCTACCTCCCTGAATATATTTAATATGACTTTCAAACTCCTCCAGACAGAATGGTCTAGGTTTATCACGGTCAAACTCCAAAATATCTGACGTATCTTTGCCATCGCAAAGATTTGGGTCATCAAGGTTATCTAAATCATCTAGTTCATTTGTTCCAAAAGCTCTCGGACTAGGCTTTACAATCCCAGCGGCAACCATTCTAGCGTGAGCAAGTGCTTTCTGAACTGCATTGTTCTGGCTAGTGGCACTTCTTTCTGTTTTACCAATAATTAGATTAGTAAATTCGTCACTAGACATTAACCAATACGGAAGCTTTATCTCTTCTTGACCGTCATTATCAGTTGCTATGTCGTAGGCGCGGTATTGTACAGCTCTTTCCTGAAAGGCGGAGCCATACTCCCCATGGGGATCGATTACCACTATCTGAGGGGATAGCTCCTTCCCATTATTTCTATGCGATAGTACGCTATGGATGATCGCAGCAACGGTGCCTGACTTACCAGATCCCGTAGAGCCAAGAACCGCACAATGCATACCAAACATTTTATTTATATTAGCTCTACAGGCAGTAGATTCCGATGCACTGTAAACAGCAAACGGAACCAATGGGTCTACCTCATCATCTCTTGTGCCTTCAGCAGAACGATAGACAAAAGATATTTCTTCATTAGTTAGAAGAAAAACCCCTTGCTGAGGTAAAGGATAAGTTTTAATTCCCCGCTTGAATGCCAATGCTAATTTTGTATTATTCCAGCTGCCCTCTGCTAGTAGTTGGACTTCCATTACACGCTGATCAGCATCAGCAGGCACAGGCATACCAGCTTCAATTAACTCTTCGGATCGCATTCTGAGCATTGTCACTAGGCCAAAAATTATTTTACGACCATAGTGAATCTTCACCATACTTCCTATTTGACCAATAGGATAAACGCGTCCATTAAATGTTCTGGACAATTCGGCTATTTTATCTGAAATCTCAACTTTTATATTGGTTCCAGACACCTCAACAACTTGGCCTATTTTCAACTCATCCGTTGGTGTAAACATAGCTAAACCTCGCATCCATTCTTTAATACTGATGTAACACCGGAAAACGTCCACCAATAATCGTCTTTGTCATCTCTTTTAAATGGGCCAACATTCCCAATATATAAGCCGTGCATAGACAGGATAATTACTCTTGAACCAAAGCTACTAGTACGCCAATTTTGTAGGGATGGCGGAATTTCTTCCTTACACTCCAAGAAAGCCAGTAACACGGTTTTATTCTCTTCTTTTGATAAAGCAAATTCAATTTCGTTGTTAATGTGATCATCACCAAAACTGTAACCGCAAACAGCTAATATATTGCTATTGGAAGAGTTCAGAGACTTTCTGAACAAGTCAAATTGTGTAGAAAAAGGATCTTGTTGAGTGGCAACGTATTTTGTAGCTTGTGGGTAAATTAGAACTCTCCGATCTGCCTTCGGGTAAAGGTCATTGTCTCTAACTCTCCATACATATCCCTTATCACAAAGAAACCAATCAATTGAGCCATGCATTTTAATTAAATTTGCACGTTGTCCATTCGCTGGTACGGGTTCACCATACTTCTGAATTCGATGGGCTACAGCTCCTCCATCAAACCCATCCCAGTAGGATACTTTATTTAATGCCAATGCATCTTCTAAAAGAGTGTCATAGTTAGTTGTAAAAATATTAACAACTTTTCTTCGCTCATGAACTCCTGCGGATGCGTGGTTAAATAGAGTATCAATAAATTCTAGATGTGCTTTGATATCGACAATCGGCTCAGATGAAGTACCTTCCTCAACTGTATTTCCGTCATTGTCCTCAACATATCCACATCGGATCACATTTGAAATGGATTCAAGGATTACACTATGTACTTTCTGTAGTGTAGTTAACTCAATTTCACTACCATTAATAATGGTCTTTTTATCTTTGTTTCTTTCGGCTAGAGCTGCATAGTCGCCAAGATGACTTAGAACATGCTCTATATGACATTTATCCGGCAACTCTTGGAACAGTGGTGAAATAATATCGTCGTATAATTCTTTGTGACTAGCTTTCACATCCTTTTTAACTTTATTCGTCAAGGGGTACATTAGCGGTATTTTGGCGTCAAAGCTTATTCCTGCGCCGAGAAGCCAACTTTGCTCACTACATTTTAAGTGCTCCTCTACTTGCAAAAACAACTCATCATTAATCAAATCATCCATTTTTTACTCCTTATTGAGTCATACGCACGCTTCCAATCAGAGTGTTTTAGCATTTATTACCATGACTATGCATTTTCCCGATTAAGCCAGCTCAAGGCTTTACGACTAAGTTACACCAAATTTTCACTGAAGTTATTTCGATGCGCTCTCTGATATTGTTTTACTTCTTTTAAGCGTTCTATGCTTTTCCATCTAATTTAAATTTGTTAAATGATTCTCGCATTAAGCCTAGTGACAACCGATATACCACCCATCTATGTGCGATACGCTTTACTCAATCTCCTGAAACTTCTCAGCCATAGTCGGATTGCTCTTAGTAAGTTTCTTAACTGTGAGGTCACTTGCTTTGTTATTGGCTAAGCGGAGATTATTTTCTGATCCAAGCAGCGCGTCTTTGGTTTTCTGAAGATGGTTAATGGTTTTATCTATCTCATCGATTGCTGTTTTGAATTTCCTCGAAGCCAAGTCATAGTTGCGAGCAAAGCCCTTTTTAAACTCGTCCAAATCGCTCTCGAAGTTGGTTATGTCAATATGTTGCGCTTTCACTAGCTCTAGTTCGGACTTGTACTTGAGGGAGTTTTGCGCTGCATTTCTTAGCAAAGTGATTATAGGAATGAAGAATTGAGGCCTGACTACGTACATCTTTGGGTAGCGATGTGAGACATCCACGATTCCGGTGTTGTAAAGCTCGCTTTCAGGTTCAAGTAGCGACACCAGCACAGCATATTCACATTGCTTCTCGTTTCGATCTTTATCCAGCTCTTTCAGAAAATCTTCATTCTTCTTTTTAGTGGCAGTCTGGTCGTTTTCGTTCTTCATTTCGAACATGATTGAAACAGACTCTATACCTGAATCATCAAGATCTTTGAAAATATAATCGCCTTTGCTTCCACCACGAGCATCGTTATCTTTTTCGAAGTAAGCTTTCGGGAATGCAGTGTGACGAATCCTGTTAAATTCAGTTTCACAGTGTTGCTCCAGGCTCTCCCCGACCATTTTTGTCGAAAGCTTAGCCTTCATATCGCGTAAACGCTCAATCGCGTCGTCCCTGTCCTTCAATTGCGTTTCGTACTTATCTTTTAGTGACTGCTCCGAAAGCTTTGTCTCTAGTTGCGCCTTCTCCAAATCACTTTTTAGCTTGTTCAACTCTCTTTCAGCACTACTTTGCGCTTCTGCCACAGCGTGTTTCTGCGAATTCTCAGCAGCACTTAACCTTGCCTTCAGCTCCTGGATTTCAGCATCCTTTTTCGCAGCAGTTTCCTGTAGCTGACTCTGGTGAGATGCTTTTTCTAGGTTGGAGCTGGCTTCACTTTCTCTTTTCGCCTTTTCGAGTGCGTTTTGGAGACTGTCTCTCTCTTTCTCTATGGCTTTTAATGCTTCAGTAATGGCTAACGACTTATTCAAATCTGCATTGCCCAGCTCAGCTTTAAGCTTACTGATTTCGCTCTCTTTTTCAGATAGCGCGTCGCGAAGCTGACCGGAGAACTTTTCCTTCGCTAACTCAATTGCATTGTTTTTGTCTTTCTCTGCGAGTGCTAGTCGCTCCTTCAACTTTTTGTCAAATTCAGTGTCGCGAACCTGCTTTAAAATATCGGCATATCCGGCCTCGTCAATCTTGAATGCTTTCTTACAGTTTGGGCAAATTACTTCATTCATGTTTTTAGTCCTTTAATATTTAGCTATTTTCTGCGCTTTTCTCACTTCGCTAAGCCAACTCACCTATCCATAGATTAAATTGAGACAGCGTTGTTTCATGTCGCCTTTTCAACCTCAATTCATCACACATTACATCGACAGGAGAACCTGGATTCTTCGTCACTGCGAATTTAGCAAGACCGAGTGCCTCTTCGTATGCCAACTCATTCCATTTCCTTTCATAGCCAAAGGCATCCACGCCTCGCCACTCAATAAGATCAACTCGGTCTTCGGGTGACAACCATAAAGTTGGCGAATATCCATCGTTCTCATTGATGCCCGCAAACGCCTCTACTATTTCCCGAATATAATCTATTTGTTTTTTACTTGTTCTCGTTAAGCCATGAAGATTTGCTATTTCCAGAGCTAGTGAGTGAAGTGTTATTCCAGGGCGCTCCGACAATACTTCTTTGACTAAAGAGGTTAGTCGTTCTTTGTACTGAGGTTTGAAATAGTCGGCAGCATTTAAGGTCTTGCTGTGTAAAACTTCCTTTTCACCTTCTTCAGAAAAGCTCTCGTCAGCAGCCTCGCTATTTGCGCTTTGAGCCAGCACATTTGTTTCTTCTGCTTCTGCTTCTGCTTCTGCTTCTGCTTCTGCTTCTGCTTCTGCTTCTGCTTCTGCTTCTGCTTCTGCTTCTGCTTCTGCTTCTGCTTCTGCTTCTGCTTCTGCTTCTGCTTCTGCTTCTGCTTTATGCAGTGTGTCTAGCTCTCTTTCCTTTTCAAGAATTTCCTGCAATTTAGCATCAACTTTTTCTATCGCTGACTCAGAATCGACAAAGTAGTCTGTAGACCACAGTCTTACAATATTCCAACCTAAGTTTTCTAATATGATTTGTCTCACTCTGTCTCTATCTCTAGCAGCTGGTGAGCCATGATAGGTTGCGCCATCACATTCAACGCCTGCGATATATTTTCCTGGCTTGTCAGGATGCAGAACTCCCAAATCAACTCTGAACTTACTAACTCCTACTTGGGTCTGTATTTTCCAGCCTTTCACACGCAACGCTTGAGCTACCGCCTCTTCAAAGTCGCTATCGAATTGATCAACACCATGGTCAGCAGAGGCTATTTCAGCAAGCGCTATTGGGCCTTTTTCAGCAAACTCTAAGAAGTGTTTTAAGTGCTCGACAGCTACAGAGTTAGTGCGACTTAAATCTATCATCGAAGAGTCAAAGCTTGAGAATACGACTACCTCGGTTGTTGCTCGCGTAATAGCAACATTTAATCGGCGTTCACCACCGCTCTTGTTAAGCGGCCCGAAGTTCATGCTCATCGTTTTCGCTTCAGGTTCAGTTGGCCCATATGCAAGACTGAGCATAATCACGTCTCTCTCATCGCCCTGAACTGACTCCAGATTTTTTACAAATACAGGATCTCTGTTTTGACTGTCCTGAAAATATTTCTCTATGGAAGGGTGTTGCCGTCTCGCATCGTCAAGCAAATCCTCTATGGTTCGTTGCTGATCAGTATTCAGAGTTACCACACCTATAGACTTGTTACGCTCATGCTTATCTAACAGTCTGCGAACAATTTCATCAACGACGGCTTTAGCTTCGACGGTGTTATTTCTTCCTTTACCCTTCGCATAAATACCGTTAACACGGTGAAGAGATACTGCCGACTCTTTAGTTTCTGATGATGGATAGGTCACCAGCGAATTTTCATAATATTTGCTATTTGAAAAGGCTATCAATGTCTCATGTTTGCTTCGGTAATGACCCATTAAACGCTTGAGCGGTAACCTTGCTGCCAATGCTTGATCAAGAATTGACTCCATATCTTCTTCATCAGGATCATCAGAATTTCCGCCCGCAGAAAAGAAATTAGTGGGCGGCATTTGTTTAGGGTCGCCAACAATAATAACATTCTTGCCTCTGGCAATAGCACCAACTGAATCCCATGTCGTCATTTGTGATGCTTCATCAAAGACGACCAAGTCGAAGCCTTTAAAATCAGAAGGCAAAAACTGCGCGACAGACAATGGAGACATCATTAGGCACGGACATAAATCTAGTAACGAATCACCAAGTTGATTAATCAAGGCTCTGATTGGGATGTGTCGTGTTTTCTTTTGAAGCTCTTTTGCTAGGACTCCAAACTCTTTTGGATTATCTTTTGATTCCTTAACAGGCTTGCCCTCAGATGCCAGCGCAATAACATAATCACTGGTAATCTGAGCCACACGCTCATCGAGCTTTTTAAATGCCTCTATTGTTTGTTCATGGGTAGATGCTTTGAATTGGCGAAGTTCGTGATCGGCGTCAATTAGCAATGGTGCAAGCCAATAGCAGAAAGCACTTCTAAATTGCTGCCCCAACTCCTCGTGATTAAGCGAGCCACTCTCTAGCGCTGAACTCAAAATCTCAAGATTAACCGATACCGCTCGCGCTTTAGCTGATTGCCATTCACACCAATTTTTCAGCTTATTCGCGTTTGCGGTTACATCTCCCAAGCTCTGTGAAACAACATTTAGCGATTCATCGCTGCTTACTGACACTCCTATTTCGCTAAGGACGGTGTTCGTACCAAGGAAAGCGTCAATAGCTTTTGAATAAGCATTAGCAGTGGCAAATACTTTTGATTCTTCTAGAAACTCCCTTCCATCCACAAACCATTTCTTAACAGGGATTAATACTTCTGTTGGATCATCAGCGAGAGTCACTAGTTCTGAAATTCTTTTCCTAACTTCACTACCCACCTCTGCTTTTTTCAAAAGAGATTCAGAAGTAGTTGTCCAGCCTTCCCAGATAGAATATTTTTCAACGTGCGCAAGCCTGCTTTCAATGTCTGATTTCTGCTTCTGACAAAGGTCAATCTTATCGATGATAGACAAGTCAGTTATTTTAGTGATGCCCAGAGAAGCTGCTTCTTTGTTGATCTTCCGCTTATTGAAAAAAGCCTTCAACCAACCAGATTCAGCTTCTTGTGCAAACTGCTTCCACTGTTGGATAGGCACTTCAGATACATTTTCACTGTTAACACCGTGGGATATTTTATCGAGCGAGTTATCGAACTCTTCCTTTAACCTTGCCAGCTCATAAATTAGCTCAACACGCTCTTTGGCTCCTATATCGACGGCAAATGCGATGTCTTGCTTAGTTGCCAGGTCTGCCAAGTAATCAACATTTTTAAGCGCAATAAGATTTACAATAGTTTGATCTATACTCTCAAGTGAAAACAGAGGTAACAGTTCGGCTAAGCTCTTTTTTGTAGCCTGAAATTTTTGCTGCCAATCATCAACTGACATGAGAAGTTTCGATTGCCAAACGTTAGACCACTCGGTGGCAGTGACAAATCTGAATGCATCTACATCAAGGTCACATACATCGGAAAAAGCCAGAGCCAACTGTTCTACTAACTCTTGTGTCGTATCCAGTTCACTTTCTGACTTGATAGGTGCGCCAGCTATATCTAGGGGCCAGTCAAGCTTTATTTTTAATGAATCAAGGTTTAGCGCGATTGAAGATATTGCATCACGTGGTGATACACCAAACTCACTTTTTCGGTGTAATGCCCTTACATAGTTATTTAATTTTTCTTTCTTTTGCTTTAGGTCAGCAACAGTCGCTTCCCAAGTACGTGGATTCAACCCTTCACGTTTTTGCCAAGCGTTGTTTAACTGGTCTAATACTGCTCTTTTGTTTGCCTTGTTACTGTGTAACTCTAAACATAGATGATCTAACCCTACCTTTTGAAGACGACGGTAAACTACGTTTAAAGCAGCCATTTTTTCAGCAACAAAAAGTACCTTTCGCCCCTTACCAATATTGTGGGCTATTATATTGGCGATAGTTTCAGATTTTCCTGTACCAGGAGGCCCTTCGAGAACGAAGTCTTGCGCTTTTGCAGAGGCATCAACAGCTACAAGCTGTGAACTGTCGCAATTGAGCGGCGTGTATATCTCCGCTGGATCTAATTTATCGTCTATCTCTTCTCTGTTTACGAAACTGCTGTCTTGAGAATAAGGCTCTCGTGGGTTATCAACCAAATGTTGAACAAACGGATTTTCTTTCAGATCATCGAGTCGATCACGCAAGTCTCGCCACATGAGGTATTTTGCAAAGGAGAACGAGCCGAGAACCAATTCTTCGACCAATTCAAAACCTGGCTGCTCCTTAACTGCCTCCCTAACCCTTTGCCAAACAAATGGGACGTCAACGCCACTGTCATCTTCAGGCAACTCATCCTTAAACTCGCTCAAATTGATGTCGTGTTCTGATTGGAGAAACTCAATGAGCGTGAGGTTGAAGATAGGATCTTCTTCCTGCAATTGTTCTACATAAACAGCTGCACGCGCACTTCGACGAGTTAATTTTACAGGGATTAGCAACAGCGGCGCTTTGTAGCTTCTCGAATCTTCTGGGTTCTCTTTCCATTTCAGAAACCCTAGCGCTAAAAATAGGGTGTTTGAACCACCTTCTTCTAGGTCGTTCTTCGCGCGTCTAAACAATTCAACGGAATTTTTTTCAAGCTTTTTGGCTGGCTGGTTAGCAATTAAAACCTTATTCTGAATTTGATTGAGTGCATACTCACGATGGACATCAGACCCTGTCTGAAGCCTAAACATCTCACTGTCGCGACTAGGGTCAAAATGAGGACTCTCTTGGGCAGAAAGAAATTTGAACTTCGTACCATCTGCCAACATGTCCTCCATTACTGCAATATTTGGACAATAAAGTTTAATAGCTACAGCTCTGTCGCTAAAGTTCAAGAGGGTATTTTTCTTTGTCAGGTCTAATAGTTTTCTAGACCATGAATCAATTCTTGTCTCAGGCGTTTCTTCAACTACAACTTGTTCATCTTTTCTGACAGGCGGCAACGGTGGGATGACTGGCAAAGCAAGCTCCTCAGAGCTTCCTTCTGATGTTCTTTCTACCTTGGCTTCTTCAACTGTTGATAAAGGCTTTATAGATTGTGCCCTTGCCTGCGCAATATCGATAACCATGACAAACTCTGACTCGTTCTCTTCAGAAAGTAGTTCCCGTGCATGGTCTTTTGCCTGTTCAAATGTGACAGGAGAGTCATTAGTCACTAGTGTTGTTTCAAATAAAACCAAATCCCTATTATCAACTCGCTTTCTTATATCCTGCGGATCATCGTTAGTGAAAATCGGCAATTTCTCATCGATTAACCAGGCACCAACAAACGCGTGCCCTTTTGTCACAGCAACAACGGAATTCAATCCCATCGCTTCAATGCAGCTGGCAAACAATAAAGAGGAATCGAGGCAGGCAACCATTCGAGAATTGCTTATGTCGGAAGCCAAACGAATCCTTTGTCCAGTTTTAGCAAAGCCTTGCGGAGGACTTACATATGCCAGCTTCTCTTTGAAAACTACATTCCACAACGCAGCAAGCATCAAGTAAGGCTTTTCTCTTGTGTTAGATTGATAGCCATCTACAGTTCGGCCATAACCACCCTTTTCTAAAGCTAATGCACATTGTCTAACTAGAGACTCAACATAAATGCCGTTTGGCTTAACAAATGCTGCTAATAACGCAGGTTGTCTTTCCTCCCCACCCCAAAAATTTGCTGGCAATATTTCTAGTTTAGGATGTTGCTCTGCGAGTACATTTTGTTTGTTATCAAGAAGAGAAAATGTAAGAACATGTGTAATCTGTTCAGTTATGCCGAAGAGCTTTTCGAAAGGAAAGCGAAGCTCTTTCAACTTGATATTAATGGATTGCCCTGGCTCAAGCCGATCAATATGCCAAACCTCTTCACCGAGCCACCCCTCAATTGCAGTCAGTTTTACTGTCAACGAGCTTAAAGGCAGCAACGATTTTTCATCGTGTTTTGGATAGCTTACGCGGACAGATTTTAAAATAGGGTAAGAATTTTGCTGAGCGGCCAATGAAAAAGTGGAGAGAATATCAATCGATAGATCTATATGCCCGACAAAAGGCTCTTCGACAACCTTTCTCTCAATATTTACGTTTTTCATCTTTGGGTTCCCTCCACATTGTAATTCTCCCCTTCTGCCAGAGGGGTTAATTGTCTGTTTTACTTCTTTATTATACGTAAGTCCAATAGCAATTAAAATTAAGGCATTCAAGCGACTAGTGAAAAATCGCATCTTGCTTCGAAGAAGCACTAAAAACAAACTCTAACAGAGTTTGAATAACAGCTTGAGCAAAGCTCAAAAACGATTGCGCAGTGAGCTCTTGTGTGAAACACAGGTGCTCACGTAGCAGGAGTCAGCATCGCAGATTAAGCCTAATTTTCGTTTGCCTCAACAAACCAGGCACAAGTTGAGAATCAACTTGTGCCTGCCTGATTATCAACGATACGAAAGTTGCGAGGTGTATCCGCAGCAACGCTTTTCCCGAAGCAACTGAAGGGAAAGTTAGGCTTAATCAGCGGTAGCTGACTCCTAGTAAAACTTCTGTCGCCGCCACAATGTGGCAAGTAGCAGAGCAGCGACGAGTCGCGTCAGCTCTGCTGTGCAGAAGGTTTACTACAACGAAGTTGTTTGTATTTTATGACTAGAAAATACATTAGCTAAGCAGCCTGCTTAGCTAAGCGAAGCTCGGGCATAATGCATAGCATTAAGCCCCACCCTGCCGATTTATCATCGCTTGAGTCTATTTACTTTCGACGTAAAAACACAGGAGAAAATATGAACTACGTTGAAAGAGCATTTGAAAAATCACTAACGCATATCCTTATAGCGGAAGCTTCAGATCCAGGCACTTTGGGTATGCAAAGAGAAAATGCCGTTCTGGCAATTCTCGGGGCTTTTCGAGTTTCCAGTAAGAGCGTACTACAGCGCCATCTGGGACTTAGTCGAGAGGCAGTGAACAAACTCGTTAATCGCATGAAGAAAAAGCAGCTGATTACCTTGCACAGCTCTTTTGCGAACATCGATAAGGGGTTTATTTTACTCACCTCGCAGGGCATCAGAGAAGCTGAATTTCTGTTGAATAGAGAGCTTCACCTTCGTTCTGATTCGAGCAGAATCAATGAGCGAAATCTGATACATGACCTTTCAGTACAAATAGTGATTTTGGATTTAGCGAAACGTCAACAGATTTCCGGTTTCGCATCAGAGAAAGACCTCGCGATACTACTTGAAAATCGGGGCAACGATCCGCGATTGGTCGATGGATTAGTTGTAGATGCTGACACAGGATGCACTGTCGCCATTGAGATGGAGACATCGAATGCAAAGAATAAGGGTAACGGCAAGCTCCGAGAGGGTATCCTTTCAAAATATCTACAAGAGCTTCAAGACATTAATGGACTATATGAGTTTGTTTACATGTACAGCCACAGGCAACGATTTTTGACACAGATCGAAAAAGCCCATTCGAGATTATTTTCGGCTAATCGCTCACAGTTCTCGGCTGATCAGCAGACATTACTAACGAGTCGCATAAAGTTTAAAGCGCAAGAGTGTAATGTTATCTACGAACTTATGTTCAACAGTAAACGTCAGCTAGGCGACGACAAGTTGGAGTTAGTTCGGAAAGATTCATATCTACAACAGCTCGAAGAACTTGAAAAGCTAGCACAAACAACGGAAGACAGAGTTATTCAAATCCGCCGTGACGGATTCATAGAAGCAGGAAAGCTAATGGGGCTGATTGAATAACAAGCACTCAGTTTGACCTGTAGGGAGCCTGATGGCTCCCTTTTTGTGTCCTCTCTTGCTTCGACAACAAACGCCAATCACGATGATTATTGCTCATCATCTACAGCCCGCACCTCTCGGCTGGCCGCGAACCAGCAAAAGCGCAGTCGAGGTTTACCGCACTTTCAATATTATTCCCATATGACTGAAGAATATGGCTAAAGAAAGTAAGACTGTGGTTCTGCATACATAAATATGTAGTCACCGTCCTAGATAAATTTCCGTTTACAGCGCTTTGTGTATCCCTTTTCTGTCAGAATTTTTCTAAATTCATCACAAATGAGGTAATCATGTCGATTTTGTACACGCAAAAAAGAAATCCCTAAATCTAGGAACTACTTATTTCCGTCTTCAACGTCTAGAACGTACGCTTCACATTGAAATATGCTGTAGAGACAAGGCTTATAATTCAGAGATCATTCGCCAAGAAATCATTTCAAACCATGATATTGACAGGAAAGAAAGAAGCAAAGTTGTAAAACAAGCTGAAGCACTAGCCGAAAAGTTATGGGACATAAAGTAGTCAGCAGCTGCCGCATTTGAACCATACGTGCCATATGATACGCGCTGTGACGTGGAAAATAAGGCCACTGAAAAACTAGATGAATGGCTCGCAGAAATTCGAGCTACTAAGGAATCGATAGCAACACGATACGAGAGTTGGTAGGTAGAAGAATAATTCGCCTACAAAGCCCCTAGTTAGTTACAGGACTAACTCGGAGAAAAATTAAATGAGAATATACTACGAAAGCCTTTTCATCGCGTGCCTGAAAATGAGCGGTAAGTGGGTGTCGCTGAGCAACAAAATAATTGTTATTGCGACAATTAATACGCTCTGGAACCTTGCGTTTTTGCTGCTAGATTATCCAGAGTTCATCGTATACCAACCTCTATCGAATAGACTATATCTAATTTCTTTTGGGTGTCTTGGGGTCGGTCTAGCTCTAGCGTTTATTGCGTATTTGGCTATGCGATAGTTGGAAAGCGACTAATATTGAGCACCCGCGAGGGTGCTTTTTTTTACCGACATTAAAGTGTACTCTCTTTGGACATCGCGTTGGAGTAATGAGAGTCGATATTTTGCAAGTGAGCAAACCAAAATTTTCAGGGAAGCAAATTACAAAAGCTGGTAAGTTCTTAGCATTCGGAAATTATGAGAATAAAAGCGAATTTAACCACTGCTTTGATGTCCTCGTTTTCTGGAGAAGCGAGCACTCCGATTCATTAGAAGTAGCCTTCACTTTGTTGCAAAAAGTAGTCCTTCCAATAGAAAAGGACGCTCTTTTTGCTAAGCGTTTAAAGAGATACGTTTCCATAGTGTCTAAACTACAACGTTTTGAAAACATGACGCTGAAAAAAATGCAAGATATAGGCGGATGTAGGGCTGTTGTTTCAAGCGAAAAAAAAGTCAGAAAAATAACGAGAGAGCTTAGAAAAAATAGCACTTTCAAATATTCAGACAATCGCTTTCGGTATAAAGACTACATAACGAACCCCAAACCTGATGGGTATCGAAGCTATCACATAATAGGCCAGTTTCCATCTAAAGATAAGACGCTGAAAAATATAGAAGTACAGATCAGGACATATTTGCAGCATTATTGGGCGACTGCACTTGAAATAATCGATCTTTTTACCAATCAATCTTTAAAGACTAATCAGGGAAAAAAGGAATGGGAAGACTTCTTCCGGCTCGTTGGAAGCTTATTTTCTGTACTTGATAAAGTTACGAACTATCATAATCTCAGTTTAGAAGATCGTATCAGTGGATATTTCATCAAGTCTGAACAGTCAAAAGCTGATACTGGCGAAATGTTAGATAGGTTAGCGAAAATAGTTAGAAAACTTGATGTTGTAAAGTTATTTTCGTCGTTTGCTAATTCTTTAAAAATTGTTGGTGACGAGCTTAAAGATCACGAAGAAGCTGGATATATTCTGTTAGTGATTGATCCTGATAACGGTCAGTTGGACTACACTATCTTCAATCAAAGAGATTCTGACTCAGCACAAGAAAAGTATGCTCATCAAGAAAGTGTTGCGGCTTCCCCACACAATAATTTAATAGTAGCTCTAGTTTATACAAGCAGTATAGAAGATGTGAAGGAAGCTTATCCCAACTTTTTCGCAGACTCTTCTAGGTTTATTGAACATTTAAGTACCCTAATTCATGCTGAAAAAATAGTTCGACAAAGTGTGATTAGACGAACTATGTCAAATCTTTTTTAAAAAAGGGCTGCAATGCAGCCCTTAAAGTGATTCAACCTGCTCAGTCCACTCATCAATTGCTTCGGCTGAAAAGTAACGATGCTTCGTTACACCGAAAACATTCTCAAACTCTGCATCATCAACGTTATCTGAATTTATAAAATCGACGATTTGAAGCTCGAATAATAAGAACAATAAGCATCGCTCAGATGGCTCGAAATATTTCTTCCTGAACTCTTCTGGAAGCTGATTTGCAAGACCGTCTGATATTACAAAACCATTCGTGATAAATTGCTCGTTCTTATGTTCGTAAACATAATCCAGTGTTTCTGGATTGAAATACCAACATAAACGAAATTTGTCAGGCCAAGCTGTTCTTGTTGCTCTTTTGAACTGATGAATGAACGTGATTTGCAAGTCACGCGTCTGAGTCTTCTTTGTCATAGTTATGTCCTGTTTGGTAAACCTCAGGATTAACTAGTTACGACTTAGGAGAATTTTCACGATTGATACAGGATTACCAAGCTAGAAGCGGAAAGTTAGTTATTAATGACCAGGTAGGAAAACTTGAAATTTTTACTACTGTATAATGTGACAATTATGGGACAGTTTTGGGACGCTCATTTCACAAGCAATCAATGAGCGGGGTAAGTCATTGAAAAATAAGAGAGATTGGTCGGTGTGAGAGGATTTGAACCTCCGACCCCTGACACCCCATGACAGTGCGCTACCAAGCTGCGCCACACACCGACCGAAAGAGTGCGTAAGTCTACTCAAAATAATCAACAATGCAACGACAATTAGCAAATAATGCTCTCAAGCGCTTAATTGCTAACCACTTCTTTGAAAATCAACTACGACAGCGTGATATAACACACGCCAGTAACCACTAACGCCACAATAACGTTGAGCACAATGCCTTCTCGGGCCATGGTTTTTATATCAAACTTTTCTGTTGAGTACGCAATGGCATTTGGTGCCGTCGCAACGGGCAGCATAAACGCGCAACTTGCGCTAATTGCGGCGGGGATCATAAGTAGCTTGGGATCTACGCTTACCGCTACGCCAGCGGCTGCCAATATGGGCATTAGCAATGTTGCCGTGGCCGTATTTGACGTAATTTCAGTTAAAAAGGTAACAAATAAGCAAATACCTAGCACCAGCAGTATTATCGGTAATGTTGAAAGGCCCGTTAACCAGGTGCCCATTAAAACGCTTAGCCCAGATGCAGTAAACGCTTTGGCAATACAAATACCACCTGCAAAAAGCAGTAACATTCCCCAAGGAATATCATTTGCTGTTTTCCAATCTAATAACTTATCGCGATTGCCTTTGGCATCCACCTGCCCGCAATCGTTACCGCTATTGATTAAAAACATGGCCGCGACACCCGCAACAGCAATAGTACTATCGCTGATAGTAGTAACCCCTAGCCACGCAGTCCAAAAAGGGCGAAAAATCCATGCCATAGCAACCGTGCCAAAAATAGCTAAAACCCGCTTTTCTGCATGAGACCATTCACCGGGCATAGGAAGGTTTATTTTACCCACAACGCTAATACCGCGGGCAAGCCACAATGCCATAATAGGTACCGCAACAATGACAATAGGAATGCCTGTTTTCATCCAATCGATGAAGCTATATTCCATGCCTTGAGTTTCTTCGTAAACACTCATAAAGATAATATTGGGCGGCGTGCCTATTGGTGTGCCTACCCCGCCAACGCTGGCAGAATAGGCAATACCTAAAATAAGCGCCACGCCAAAACGAGGGTTATCGACTGCATTAATAATAGCAATTGCCATGGGCAACATCATTAAAATGGTGGCGGTGTTGCTTATCCACATGCTCAGCACTGCGGTGGTTATCATAAAGCCTAAAATCAGCTTCATAGGGCTTCCACTGCCGGTTAGCCGCAGCATGTAAATAGCAAAGCGCTTGTGAAGATTGGCACGTTCTAATGCTTTTGAAAGCATGAACGCCGCCATTAGCAACATGATGACGTGACTGCCAAGTGATGATGCCGCTTCACTATGAGACAGTACACCGAACAATGGGAATAGTGCGAAGGGCAGTAATGAGGTTGCTGGAATTGGGAGTGCTTCAGTTACCCACAAAATGGCTACAAATAGAGTAATGCCTGCGGTAAAGACAATATCTTTAGGCTGCCCAACAAACCACAATGCCAATCCACTGACACTGGCGATAACAAACGCCAGTAAAATAATGAGGTTTTTGGGCGTGGGCTTTTTGTTATTCGATGGATTTTTATGAGTTTCTTGCTTTTTAGTAGTTTCGCTTTGAGGCGTGGTGTTCATTGCGCTTCCCATTTACCTGTCGCATTTATAATTGCTTTTGTTCGCTATTATAATTTCTACCAGTAAATGACGGGAAACGCACTACCCTTTACCACATTAATCGTGGCTTTAGGGTTACTTATGTTGGTCGTCTGAGGTTATGCGACTTGCAATAGCGCCATCTTGCCCTTTGTATTTCGCATCCACTCTAGCGTTGTAAGGCTTTTCAGCTGGGCTAGATAACACTTCAAAACTTATCGCCCCAATTTTCATTCCTGGGCGAAGTGCTAAAGGCAGTTTACCGCTGTTGTAAAATTCAAGCACGATATTGCCAGACCAACCGGGGTCAATTCTGTGTGCCGTTACGTGCACCATTAGCCCTAGTCGCGCCAGTGAAGAACGACCGTCTAACCAACCCACAATGTTATCGGGCAAGGTAACCGACTCAAGCGTAACAGCAAGCGCTAATTCTTTGGGGTGAAGGAAAAACGCTTTACCGTCTTCCAGCTCAATTTCGTCACTCATCACGTGATCGAGTGCTTCTTGAACCTCAACTTTTGGGCCGCTTAAATCAATATAAGGCGCTTGATGCTCTTCAAACACTCTAAACTTATTTCCTAAACGGATATCTACCGTTACCCCACTAATTTGATCGTAATTAGGGGTTGGGTCGATGGCAATCTTGCCTTCTTGTAAATATTGATTTATGTCGCGGTCACACAAACGCATGATGTATTCCTCATTTCATTAGGCGGCTATTATGCGTATGTAAGGCAGTCCAATCAACTGCCTGAACGAGTGTTTTTCGCGCTTTCGTTAAGAAAATTGCAAAGTGAGGTTTTAGCTCATCAAGAATCAACTACCCACAATGCCTATGGGGTTGCCTTTAATGTGTTTATTACCGTCTTCTCGTGGTGAGAGTGTAAGGGCTAATTGCATTGATAGAGCCCGTGCGGCCTCTTGATAGCTTGCTGATATTGGGCTGTCTGGCGAACTTATGAGCAAGGGCGTTCCGGCGTCGCCGTGTTCACGTATATGAATATCCAGTGGTAATTGTCCGAGCAGTGGCAAGCCATGGCGTTCGGCTAACGCTTCACCCCCGTCTTTTGAAAATACGTAGTCTTTGGTTCCACATGCTCGGCATTGGTAGTAACTCATGTTCTCTATTAGCCCAAGTACCGGCACGTCTACTTTTTCAAACATGCTTATACCCTTTTGTGCATCGGCTAACGCGAGGTCTTGGGGAGTGGTAACAATGACGGCGGCAGTGAGCGGCACCTGCTGCGCCATGGTTAACTGAATGTCTCCCGTGCCTGGCGGCATATCAACAATTAAGTAATCAAGCACCGGCCACAGTGTTTCGTTTAATAATTGCGTTAGGGCTCGACTTGCCATGGGGCCCCGCCACACAGCCGCATCGTCTTGAGGTACCAAGTACCCAATAGAGTTTGCCACCAATCCATATGCCATTAACGGCTGCATGTGTTTATTGTCTTCGCTTTCTGGATGCGCCGAGGTATTACCAAGCATAATAGGAATAGACGGCCCGTATATATCGGCATCTAAAATGCCAACTTTGGCGCCTTCTTTCATAAGGGCAAAGGCAAGGTTAATACTGGTGGTAGACTTCCCTACTCCGCCTTTACCGCTCGCCACAGCGATAATATTTTTAATGTTAGTGATTGGTGCCAGCTTGGTTTGCTGGCTTGTTATCTCGGTTGAAAAAAACAACTGCGACTCAGTTAACGCATGCTTTGAATCTGCTTTTAATTTAGCAAGCACCAAATCGCGTAGCACGGGTAACTGGCTATCGATACAAAATGGCAGTGTGACATGCACGCCCTCGGCGTTGCCATCGGTAGACGTCGCTTTACACCAAGAAGCCGTTTCGGCTACATCCATACTGAAATAGCTGGCTAAAATAGCAGCAACCTTTTGGGTTACCGGTTCGGCTTTGCGAGAAAAGAACATAAATTGCCCTACAACCTGAAGATTTGTTTGAATTACGTAATGCAAAAAACGCGGTTTTCCGCTAGTATTTGCAGCCATTTTGAAACGCAAAGAATCAATAACGTCATTATGTCAGAAAAACGCCGAATTCTGGTAACCAGTGCGTTGCCATACGCAAATGGCTCTATTCATTTAGGGCACTTGCTTGAACATATTCAAACAGATATCTGGACCCGTTTTCAGCGTCTTCGCGGAAACGAATGTTACAGTGTTTGTGCCGATGATGCACATGGCACACCGGTTATGCTTAAAGCGCAAGAGCTTGGCATTACGCCAGAAGAAATGGTTGCCCGCACCCGCGCAGAGCATCACCAAGACCTCATTGATTTCCATGTGGATTACGACAACTACTATGTAACCCATTCACCGGAAAACAAGGCATTTTGTGAAGAGATTTATTCTCGCCTTGATAACGCAGGTTACATTAGCAAACGCGTGATCAATCAGCTTTTCGATCCTGAGAAAGAAATGTTTCTTCCAGATCGCTTTGTAAAGGGCACGTGTCCAAGCTGCGGCGCAGAAGATCAAAACGGCGATAGCTGTGATGTTTGTGGTGCTACTTATAGCCCAACAGAAGTTAAAAACCCGCGCAGCGTGGTATCTGGCGCTACGCCAGTACTAAGAGAATCTGAGCATTTCTTCTTCGACTTACCTAAGTTCGAAGATATGCTAAAAACGTGGATACGCTCCGGTGCGCTGCAAGAAGAAATGGCAAACAAGCTGCAAGAATGGTTTACAGAAGGCCTTCAGCAGTGGGATATCAGCCGCGACGCTCCGTACTTTGGGTTTGAAATTCCTGGCGCGCCAAACAAGTTTTTCTATGTATGGGTAGACGCCCCTGTTGGTTATATGGCCAGCTTTAAAAACTTTTGTGACCAAAACAGCCTTGAGTTTGATGATTTCTGGAAGGCCGATTCTACTGCCGAGCTATATCATTTCATCGGAAAAGACATTACGTATTTCCACTGTCTGTTTTGGCCGGCCATGCTAGAAGGCGCAGGATACCGCAAGCCTACTGGGGTTAACATCCACGGGTTTGTTACGGTAAATGGCGCGAAAATGTCTAAGTCTCGCGGTACCTTTATTAAAGGCCGTACTTATCTAGACCATTTGAACCCAGAATATTTACGTTATTACTTTGCGTCTAAGCTAAGTGATGGGGTCACTGATATCGACCTTAATTTCACCGACTTTGCGCAGAAAGTAAATTCTGACCTTGTAGGTAAGGTTGTTAACATCGCGAGCCGCTGCGCTAGCTTTATTACCAAGCGCTTCGATGGCAAGTTATCAGACAACGTCATTGAGCCAGAACTCATTGCTGAATTTCAAAATGCCGCAGATGGTATTGCAGAACAGTTTGAAAAGCGTCGCTACCACCAAGCAATTCGCGAGATAATGGCCCTAGCAGACAAGGCGAACCAGTTTATTGATAACAATGCGCCTTGGGTAACGATTAAAGACGAGTCTAAGCAGCAATTTACCCACGACGTATGCTCGTTGGGCATCAATATGTTCCGTCTATTAACAATTTACTTAAAGCCGGTGCTGCCTATTTTAGCGGAAAAAGCAGAGAGCTTTTTGAATGACGAATTCAATTGGGCTTCGCTACAAACAGTGCTTACAGGCCACGCTATCAACAAATTTAAACCTATGATGCAGCGTGTAGATATGGAGAAAATTGACGCCATGATTGACGACTCTAAAGAGAGCCTAGCGCCACAACAGCCAGCTATTGCACCAGATAGCCCGCTAGCGCAAGACCCTATCAGCGACACTATCTCGTTTGAAGATTTTGCCAAAATCGATCTTCGCATTGCCCGTATTGCCAATGCCGAGCACGTGGAAAAAGCAGATAAACTTCTGCGTTTAGAGCTAGATTTAGGCGGCGAAACTAAGCAAGTGTTTGCTGGCATTAAGTCAGCCTATGCACCAGAAGCGTTAATTGGTAAGCACACTGTGATGGTGGCGAATTTGGCACCTCGCAAAATGCGCTTCGGTTTAAGTGAAGGAATGGTACTTGCCGCAGGACCTGGTGGCGACGACCTTTATATTCTAGAGCCTCATGAAGGTGCTAAACCCGGAATGCGCGTTAAGTAACCATGCGCGTTAAGTAACCAGAACGTGTTGCTGTAACCTTGCAACTACACAGGCCAATAAGCCACGGTTAGACAACTACAAAGTAGTTGCTAAACGTGGCTTTTTTGTTTCTGTGATGTGGTACGCGCACTAGCCCCCACGGCAGAAAACTGGGGTTTCAATGCTCGCTTTGGCCTAATGGCTGTCATGGGGAATACGCGTTTCTTAGCCAAAATGACATACACCGCACTACACCAGGGAAAATACGACGATAAATAATGCTGAAGCTTGGCCGCTCCCTCCCAACGCTGCTGAAAAAATAACGTGGAAAAAAGAATTTGCCGCTGCTCTATTACTTCAAACCCTAGAAGGTGAAGCCAGTCTTTCATTCTGTAGGTGGTAAAAAAACGGGCATCGTGCAAAATATTATCGCGCTTTACGGGCAAGTATTTGGCGACACCAGCTAAGCTAAGTGGGTTAAAGCCACTGATGATAACGTGTCCGTCTTGAGTGATCACCCTGTCTACTTCACGCAAAATTTCGTGAGGATCTTGGGCAAAATCGAGCTCGTTGGCCAACAATAGTCCATCAATACTGTTTTCTGAAAACGGCAGTTTGTGCGCTTGGCCAATAATAAATTTCTCGTTTGCAGAGTCTGTTCTTTCGTCAGCCTCACCATTTGCGACAGCCTTAAACATGTCGTCTTTAGCCCGTTCGCTACAGGTAAAGTCGGGGGTATGATTAATGCGATGATGAATTGGACTATCGTTTAGCTGAATTTGTGCGCTTAAGTTGCCGAGTTTTACAAAGTGATAGCCAAAGATACGCTCTGCATATTCATTGCAAACCTGCTCCACCGCCAACTTAATATTTTCTCCTGCGGGAAATTCATCCCAGCTACCGGGATAGCGCGGTGGCTTTGACCTAAACGCCGTTTTCATTATCACTTCACACGCTCATCGGTTGCTCTGTAAACCACATGCCCCTATAGTAACGCATAATTGAAGCTAAACAAGCAGGTGTACTATGCGCATCGACACATTGCCTTCGGGCATAACCGTTCATCCAATACCCGCCTTTACCGACAACTACATTTGGTGTATCCACAACGGTAAAAATGCGGTTGTTGTAGACCCAGGTGATGCTGAGCCAGTGTTAAAATACATGGCCGAACACGCATTGAACTTAGCTGCCGTTCTTATTACCCATCACCATCGCGACCACACAGGTGGCATTGCCAAATTGGTCTCGGCTATTGCAGGTCTGCCCGTTATAGGCCCAAGAGGCGGGCATATAAGAGGGCTAACTAAAACCGTGGCGCAAGGCGATACGGTAGCCCTGCCGGTTGTAGATATGTCGTTTCAAGTGATGGAAGTACCGGGGCATACCCTCGACCACATCGCGTTTTTCGGTCACGGTGCATTATTTTGCGGCGATACTCTGTTTTCAGCCGGGTGTGGCCGATTATTTGAAGGCACACCAGAGCAAATGCTGCATTCACTCAATAAGCTCAAGCGCCTGCCTGATGACACTGCGGTGTATTGTACTCACGAATATACGCAGGCGAATGTGAACTTTGCCCTCGCGGTAGAGCCTAACAACAGCGAATTACAAGACTACGATGCTTGGGTAAAAACGAAGCGTTCTCACGACCAGCCGACCTTGCCCAGTACACTAGACGAACAAAAAAAGATAAACCCTTTCTTGCGCTCACATGAGCCAGCGGTAAGGGACGCTGCACAGCGTTTTGCTGATACTGAACTGACGGACGATGCCGCTGTATTCGCCGCCGTTCGACGTTGGAAAGATGAGTTTTAGTGAATATATTTGCCATTTAGCGTAGTATTACGCCCTTGCAGTACACAAAGAGGTTTCTTCAAAATATGCAGTCGAAGTTGTTCCCACTTGCGTCCGTTCTATTGGCGTTAGGGCTTTCAGGATGTCAGTTAACCGAAAATGAAAGTGAAAATGTAGCCGTAGAGCAAAACGAGAAAGCAGCACTTGAAGCATGTGCTGAAACCTATTTAGGTGAAGAAGACATTGCCGATTGCGAGGTAGCAAGAGACGGCGTCATTGATGTCATCCACCCAAAAGATGATGTGTTAGAAGAAAGTGCGGAAATTACGGCCCCTGAAGACGTAGAAGTGGCTGCGATAATTACCGACGTATGGCAGCGAGCCAGCAATACATTTTCACTGAATATACCGGATGACCGCCGCGTGACTGCGCAGCGAGATTGGTATTTAAAGCACCCAGAATACATGGCCCGCGTGGTAAAACGCGCAAAGCCGTTCTTGTTTTACATTGTTGAAGAAATTGAAAAGCGCAATATGCCAATGGAGTTAGTGTTACTCCCGATTGTAGAAAGCGCCTTCGATCCGTTTGCCTATTCCCATGGCCGCGCGGCAGGAATGTGGCAGTTTATTCCAAGTACGGGTAAACGCTTTGGCATGCCGCAAACGTGGTGGTATGACGGAAGACGCGATGTAGTGGCCTCTACTCAAGGTGCCCTTGACTACCTTACCTATCTCAACGACATGTTTGATGGCGACTGGCTGCATGCACTAGCAGCTTACAACAGCGGCGAAGGGCGCGTTATGCGCTCAATTCGTGCAAACAAACGTGCAGGCAAGCCCACCGACTTTTGGCATTTAGGTTTGCCTAGAGAAACCCGTGCTTACGTTCCTAAGCTTCTAGCCCTTGCGGATATTTTGAAGAATAAAACTGCCTTTGATTACGCATGGCCAGAAGTTGAAAATGTAGCGGTTATTGAAGTAGTGGATATCGGCTCTCAGGTAGACCTTGCGTTTGCTGCAGAACTTGCTGATATGTCATTGAAGGAGCTGCACGGCCTCAACCCAGGGTTCAACCGCTGGGCTACATCACCGGATGGGCCTCATCGCCTTGTGTTGCCGGTAGAAAAAGCAGCATCGTTTACCCAAGCATTGGCAAAAATAGACAGAAAAGAACGCCTAAATTGGGTGCGTCATACAGTTAAAAGCGGAGACAGCCTAGGGAATATTGCCAATCAGTACCATACTACGATAAAGGTCATTCAGCAGATTAACGAACTGGATTCGTCAATGATACGCATTGGCCAAGCTATTATGGTACCTGTTGCTCTTAAAGCGTTAGATGACTATGCCCTTTCTCAAGAGCAGCGATTAGCGAGTATTCAAAGTAGCAATAAATCGAAGCAAAAGGTTCGCCATACCGTAAAGTCTGGTGATACGCTGTGGGACATTGCTCGAAAATATAAAGTATCGACAAGACAGCTTGCAAAGTGGAACGGTATGGCACCTGGCGACATGTTGCGCCCCGGCAAAACCCTGGTGGTGTGGCTAGAGGGTAAAAGCGACGCTGGAGTTACCAAAAAGGTGACTTACACAGTGCGTAACGGCGACTCGCTCTCGCGTATTGCCAATAAGTTCAATGTAAAAGTAAGCGATATTAGCAAATGGAATAGCCTTAATACGAAGCGCTATTTGCAACCTGGACAAAAACTAAAGCTTTATGTTGACGTTACCAGGCTAACATCTACAGGATAGAGACATGTTAAAGATTAACCGAGAAAATCTGCGAAACAGTCATGAAACGCCTTGGTTAATTTTAGACTTAGTCATGCTGGGTTTATTGTTTATAAACTTAGCATGGCTCATATTTGATGCTCTATACGCAACTAATTTTGTGTATCAGCAGCTTGGCGTGCACTTCCCCGCCGTTATTGATGCCTACGACCCCATACACAACAACTTTTTACTTGTCGACTTAGTATTCATAGGCATATTTTTTACTGAGTTTTGTTTTCGCTGGGCAGTAGCCATAGTAAGAAAAGAGCACCTGCGCTGGTACTTCTTCCCATTCTTACATTGGTACGATCTTGTTGGGCTTATCCCAACGGGCGGCACACGTCTGTTTCGCTTTCTCCGCATATTGTCTATTTTGCACCGCCTGCACAAATACGAGATTATCGACTTAAATCAAACCGCTATCTTTCGGTTCTTTACCTTCTACTACGATGTTTTTGTAGAAGAGTTAAGCGACAGAATAGTCGTAAAAGTACTAAGCGATGCACAAAAAGATATTTCGGCGGGCTCTCCGCTGCTTGATGATATTACTAACCAAGTGCTTGCACCACGACGCCCTGTTATCACTCAATGGATGGCCGGCATTATTAATCACCTAGGGCAATCTATCAGTAACGATGAACACGGTGACGTAATAAGAGAGCACGTACGAAAGAGTGTTGGTAAGGCTGTGCGAGGCAATGCGCAAGTATCGTCTCTTAATTACTTGCCCATCATAGGTAAAACCATTGAAAATACACTGGAGCAGTCGGTTACTGACATTGTTACCTCATCCCTAGTTAATTTGTTAAGCGACCTAGACTCTGATCGTATTGACCACTTTATTGCTGTGGGCATGCACGACTACACCCCCACGGCTGATGCTCTCGATGAAGAAGTATTGAATGTGGTAAACGAATGCCTAGAACTTGTGAAAGCTCACGTATCGCAACAGCGCTGGAAATCCCATTTGATGGAAAAAGAATCGACCGTACCAACCCCTGGCCCGGTTTCAAATGAAAACGATTCTTTGTAAATAGAGAACCTGTAAATAGAGACTCTTTAAAGAGACTCAGTAAATAAATACGTTGTAAATGGTAAAGGCACCTTGCAGCAGCATTCCAAGGATACGGATATATCAACATGCTCGACAACACACCAGACTATGCTCTTTATACTGTGGAAGAACTCGAAGACGTTATTGCCAATGTCGATAAAGCCCGCTTTCCTGAGCGCTACCAAGCGGCGCAAGCTGCACTCTCTGAAAAACGGCTTTTACAGTCTAAGCAACACCAAGCTGTTGATGATGACAAAGTCAGTTCATCTCATGCAAGAGTGAAATGGTCAGAACAACTGCTCATAACACGAGTAATGTTTATATCGTTCATTACCTTACTCCTTACAGTTATCATCCCAATGTTTTCTGAATTTATGGTGGCAAAAAGTTGGACAGAAAATACCGGTGCCTTTTTCTGGCTGCTATCTCTTACCCTAATAACGCTTTGGTTTTTATGCTTAGGGATGGACAACACGCTTTCCCAACGTGTGACGAAAGACTGGCGGGGCAAACTCGCCATCCCAGGAATGCCACTCGTATTTTTAGCTTCTTGCTTAGTGTTTGTAGACCAATCCGTTCCCCTTAGTTTGCATAGTATTATAAGCGAAGACAGTGTTAACCAAAGCATGGCATTTAAAAAGATAGACGGTAAAAAATACTGCCGACACCGTATTGAAATTATTGAGACAAGGGAGTTTGAAGACACTTACCTTTGCTTATCTAAACAAGAGCTCGATAAGCTTCCTGAGAAGGGATACGTAACGATAGTAGGAAGCCGCAGTCAGTTTGGATTACTTATAGATAGGTTTAGCAAATAGCTTATAAAGCCCATTCTATAGGTCGATGTTACGGGCTTTTTTCACTTTATAAGAAATTACACGCGTTAACGATGACGAGTGTTACACTGTTTAGCATCTCTTTTTGTAACGCCTATTTACAACAACAAATAAAAGAAGACTACTGATGAAGTTTATTATTTTAGCTATCGTGATTGGTTTAGCCATTTTCTTTTTTACTCGCCACACATCAAACAAGAAAGTTGCGACTGAAAACATTGAAGCCGGCAACGTGTTTCTAGCAGAAAATAAAGCCAATATTGCAGTAAAAGAGACATCTTCAGGCCTTCAGTACGAAGTACTTCAAGAAGGACAAGCTACACAGCACCCAACGGCATCATCAACAGTAAAAGTGCATTACCACGGCACGTTGCTTGACGGCACTGTATTTGACAGCTCGGTGGCACGTGGTGAGCCCATTAGTTTTCCACTAAACCGTGTTATTGCAGGCTGGACGGAAGGCGTTCAGCTTATGGTTGAGGGAGATAAATATAAATTCTTCATTCCTTCACACCTAGCCTATGGCGACAGCGCAGCTGGAAAAATAGCACCTGGCTCCACGCTAATATTTGAAGTGGAATTGCTTGAAGTTAAATAGCCCTATTCAGTTATAACAAAATGCTAAATGTATTGGTTTGGTATAAGCGCTGATTCGGCCTCAAATAGTTTGAAAATAAAGGTTGATCAGAAGCCCATCAAAAAAGCGTTTAGCTTTATGTGTATTAGCTTAGCCTTGTTGAACTGCTCGCAAATAACCGGAAGTCAGATAATTTGCGAGCATTTTAGTCTAATTCATTTTACGCTCAGGTAGCGCTTTTTCCTGCAAAAAGTGTAAAAGCCGATGCCATGCAATTTAACGACAATGCTAGTTCATCTTTGCCAGTACTTTTTGTTTTAATAGTTCTACTTCTTTTTGGCGACCTTTATCAGCAAGAGGTCTATCTGGGCGTGGCGCTGCTGCTTGTGCTTTCGCTAGGTACTTCATCGCTTTGTCATATTCACGCTCATCAAAAAGATATTCTGCATAGAAGAAGTTTGGGTCAATTCCATCAGAATTAAGAGAAAGCGCTTTTGTCAGCAGCATTTCGGCTTTTTTATCACTACCAAACCCAATCGGCCACCCCGGCACTTTATGATAAAGCACGCCTAAACTTGTCATTGCCGATCCCTGAAGCGCTGTTTCATCAAGACGCAGTGCTTTTTCAAAACTTTTCTTCGCTGCCTTTGCATATTTTAGCGCACCGAGGCCCCCCTTCGCACCTGCGGTGGTTGATTGAATAATTCCCAACCAAATGAAGCTCTCTGCCCCTTCTGGGGTCAGCTTTACTAAAGACTCTGCCTTATCTGCAAGCGCTAGTAGAGCGTCGACTTTGTCATCACCTTCTAACTCAGAATAGTTTATTTCGGCCCATTCATGTTGAATAGCCAACAAGCCCTCATTGGCACTACTTGCCATACTTAGAATAAGCAACACCGATGCCATTGTAGCGTTTAAAAATCTCATGATAATTTCTCCTCTTGACGCGATTTCATATAGCGTTTAATGGTGGGAAGCTGTTTTTTTAGCGCTGCATCCACCAAGCTGGGAAACGCACCATTAATTTTTACAAACAATTTTTCTGGAAAGCCAAGAAAGCGTCGTGACTGCTTCTTATAAAGCATGTCAACAAGCGCTTGAGCTACATCAGAAGGGGTATCCATAGCATTGCCTAACGCCTGGTTCATCGACGTAGCTTGCGCTGAGTTAATTGATGTTTGCGTGGCTCTGGGTGCAAAATAATGAAAATGTAGATTTGTCCCTGCGTACTCTCTCATTAATGATTCCGTCCACCCGCGCAGGCCAAATTTAGAGGCACAATACAAAGAGTGACACGCAAAACCAATACTGCCGAATGTAGAGCCGACATTAACAATGCGAGCGTCAGGTGCGCGCAGTAATATGGGGATCAGTTTTTGTGTAAGCGTGATAGGAACAATCAAGTTAGTCTCAATGACAGAGTCTACAGCGCCTTGTGGAGCACTAATAAATGAACCTGTTTCAGTGATTCCAGCGTTGTTAATCAGCATAGTTACCGATTTATCGCGACAAAGTGCCACCACTTTTTCCATATCATCAGTCTGTGTCAGATCGGCACATACAACAGTGTGTTGGCCTGGCAAGACTTCTACAAGCTTCCCTAACTTGCTGGTATTTCGTCCTGTAAGTATAAGTGAGACTCCAAGGCTTGCTAATTGTTTGGCAATGGCCTCTCCTATCCCACCCGATGCGCCGGTTAATAGGCACACCTGCTTTTCAAAAGCGATGGCCATTACGCTGCCTCCGTAAGCAAGTTAGAGCACGACAACGTTCTAAATATATTCGCGTAAAGTTGGAAAAACATTTTGGCAGAGTGGATGATGAGATCTTGTTCTGCTTTATCATCAATTTTATTCATCAGGTCTTTAAAAAACACAATATGCTCTTGATCTAACGAACCGTGAGAACGCAAATAACTAAATGCCGACTTAGGGAGCCCTAGCACACCTTGAATTGATGCCGCAGCATTATCGGCCAGCGCAATACTTGTGCCTTCCAGCACAAATACCATCCCAAAAAAGCGCAACGGGTTTTTACGGCGTATCGCATCATAGGCATAAGACACCATTAAATCTGTCGCAGCAGCGGGTGCACTATGTCTTACGGTTTCTTTATCAACACCACAGGCCGCTAAGTCATTTAGAATCCACTCCTGATGGCCCATTTCTTCGTCGATGTACTCTCCCACAGCTTCACGCAGCCATTCCTTACTCTCTGGTAAAGCAGCGCCAGTAGACATTAGCAGCGGAACTGTGTGCTTTACATGATGATAAGCTTGCGACAAAAATGCAGTATAGTCTTCGGTTGAAATATTGCCCTCGAAACAGCGACGAATAATAGGCGATGACGTTAAATAAGCACGCTCATTTTGTGTTTCGCTTTCAAGTCTTTCAAATAATTTCATGGTATCTCCTTAATTACGCAACCTGTTGGTTGAGTAAATTGCTAATAGTTGATTGAAAATGCTGTAGCGCCTGCTCTCGACGGAGCTTGCCATTAGCAGTAAGTAACAATGCGCTCTCTGGTAACACGTCGAGCGCATGCCACTTTGCGATACGCGCATATTCAGGTAAGGAATGGTTAACAGATGCGATGACTTGTGCAATCTGCTGTTCAGTGAGTGTACGGTCTCGTTTAACTAAAATTGCACTGCAGGCTTTTTCTCCTTCACCAACGATCAATGCATATTGAAAATAGCCTGTTGAGGTGAGCGCGCTCTCAATCCACTCAGGTGAGATATTTCTCCCCAAACTAGTAATAATGAGGTTTTTCTTGCGCCCTTGAATGTGAAAATAGCCCCCCTCTTCAGACACCAAATCACCGGTTTTCACCTCAACAGGATAAAATGAGTCTGGCTGATTCAGGTAACCAAGAAAGATGTTTCCCTTTACGATAAGTTCGTTATTTTCAATAGATAGCGTGTTATGCCCAAGTGATTCACCGACACTGCCATCACAATGTTTACCGGGTAAGTTCAACGTATTTACCGATACACCTTCTGAGAGGCCGTACCCCTCAAAGACAGGAAGTCCCAAAGCGCGGGCGCTTTCAAGTAAGGCTGGCGCCACGTGTGCACCTCCTACGGCAATAAAGGTAAGTGAGGTTGGTGGTACCCAGCCTTTCTTACAGGCTGAAACAAGTAATAATAATAATTCCGGCACTAAAATAAGCGTTTCGGGCCGATGTTCATTAATTTGAGAGAGCATGGCGTTTGGATTTGTGAGTGCTGCACCACTAAACCCAAGCTCTGTGCTAGTAGGTAGAACAATGCAACCGCCCACTAATAACGGCGCATATACGCCCGCAATATTTTCTAGCAATGTGGGTAATGGCAATAAACATAAATGTTTAACTCGCTTTAACGCCACTGCATTGGACAAGCTTTTCGCTACGTTACGCTGGGAAGTATTCGATAAACAAACCCCTTTAGGCTGGCCGGTAGACCCTGAGGTGAAGGTGATTTTCCCCGTTCCCCGAGGGATACAAGGATGACCATGAGGCTTCACTTTATAAGCCTGCAGGGTTTCAAAAGGACTCTCAATTCGGCTTACGCCTTTGTGGTCAGTGTACTCACTCGTGTTGCCGCTATCAGCTATTAATAATTCAATGCCGGCCTCGTTAAGCAAATGCTTACGCTGTTGCTTTGAAAAATAAACGGGTACAGGAATAAGCACTTTATTTGCTTCTTGTGCGGCTAAATCGCAAACAACCCACTCTGCGCTGTTCTCAGCAATGAGTGCTACTTGTGTTTCTGGCTGCTGTAACAACCATTCAGAGACTAGCGTCACTTTCGCATCTAAATCCCGATAACACATGCTGCCACCATTCCACACAAGTGCAGTATCATCATTTTGAAACACATGAGGGTCTAAGATCATAAATGGGCCTCAAATACATTTGTTATTTCAGGCAGAAGTGGCGCCATACAATCGAACATTTTTGCCACTGGTTCACTGCTGGCAACGAGTCTCGATACTTCGCTGGTGCGAAGCGCAACCACTTGGGGTTTCGTCTCATAGTAAGTCCCCCACTCTTTACCTTCATCGTGCAAGCAGTGCTTTGACGCATCGCATAAATAGGTGAGTGGTAGGCCAATGCTTGTCATTAAATCTCGTAATGATGATGTTGCGGCAAACACAATCACCGAATAATTTAGCTGTTGCAGGCTAAGCGCTGTAAGGAGTAGTAGCGGTTGCGTAAAACTACCGTTGCGACTGTATAAATTGCCAATCTCGGCAACTTGATTGCGCGCAACGTTTAGATTTACCTGCGCCAATATGTCTTCTACTGGCGCCGGCATGTAAGACTCTACAAACAAAGGGGACGCTGCGCTCCGCGCGCCTAACGCAGCAAAAGGCTTACTGCCACCTACGCCCAATAATACAGGCATGAAATGTTGAAGCGTAGCGTGGTAAGAACGGGCAAAACCATGAGCAATAAGGCGTTGAAGCTCAACGCGTTGCATCGATGACTCAACGCCTATGAATAACTGCGCAAGAGCATGGCGAGGATATATGTGCTTAGCGCAACGAGCGCTAGAACGACTGTCTTGTGATAATTCGGTACTTAACATAAACAACTACTTTGTTAACTGTTAAGTCCGATTATGAGATATGAATATTAAGTCAAACTTAAGACCTAATGCTATTTGCAATTTATTTAAATAATTTTGTCACTGCGCGTATCAAAACTCGTATTCTAATACCATGCGTAGCGTATGGTCTTTATTGTCACCATTTAGCCCAGCGATAAAGCCCAACTCCCACTTTAGCTGCTTTTGTCCATCGAACCGACGAATCCCCATAAATGCTGGGCCAACGCCAATAAAGTCCTCAGCGGCGTAGAATTCTATTGCAGGCTGAACTTCTGGGATCCAGCGATAGCGATATTTCATTTTAAATTCGCCTTCGAATTCGTTTTTTATGGTTTCGCCCCATTCGTAAACTAAGGTTACGTTAGTAGTAAGCGAAAAACGCCCAAATTCTTTTTCCGTCAAAATACCGCTTTTTATTTCCCAATCGTTTCTATCATTTTGCTTTTCCAATTCAAACAACAATCCCCAATCTGCCCAGTATTGCCCTTGCTCTGTCAACATAGAACGTAATTCAAGCTCATAAGAGGCAACCGAAAAGTCATCATTCTCGTCCCTGCTGCCCACCACGTAGAGCTCTAAAATTGTTCGTTCAGAGAGTGCATGCCCAGCAGATATTCGCTGCATCAGTAGGTTACCTTCGTCATTTTGACGAGATGTCAGGCGCCACTCAAACTCACGTTCAAATGGCAACACATAGGGGTGATAAACTTTATCTACCACAAAATTATCTGCTACTACCGGGCCAAACGGACTGAAAGAAAGCATAATTAAAAGTGACCGTGCCACCCCAGACTTCATGAAATTTTTAACAGATTTGTTCATTGCATAACTCATCGCAAATCGAATAGCACTTTCAATAATTTTTTTCATAATGATGGTGCCTCGTATTTTTCCATGCCAGTGCCTTTTCGAAATACAAAAGCGGATAAAATGGGCAGAAAAACCGCAGCCAAATATGCAGTCATATACGCACTACTGGGCGTAGCCTCGTAGCCAAACAAAACATTGAGTAAATGCCCATATTCGCTGCCATCCGCCACCCATGTTGAGGAATTCCAAAGTCTTGCAGACACATTAAGATAGTCGATTTGCTCTAATAGAGTGACAATGCCGGCAAACTGCCCAGCACAAAACACGCACAGAACAATCAGCTTAGGTAATGAGTATCTAATCGAATTAACCATCGCATGAAGCAGTATGCTCAAACTCAAACTAATACCTAGGCCAATGATGCTGCCCATTAGCAGGCCCATATCTGTTTGCTCATTCGACCAATAAGCTACCGAATAAATGAAAAAGTGAATGGCATTGCCTGAGGTGATGGCCACCACGAGTAATACGGCCCACAAATTTGCTCTTTGATGTTGGGCCACTACAGCTCTGGCAAAAAAGCACACCATCATCAATTCAAAAAGCAGTAGAGCGACTTTAATAAGCTCAAGCCCCGCGCCGTCTGCTATTGTTGACAGCGAAGAAAGATTTACATACCAACCACAGGCAAACAAAAGTCCAACAAGTATACCTAGGCCTAAAGGAAGCAGCCGCATCCCTGACTGACTTAACAGCAAACTCACTAGTAAAAATATGGGCAAGGTGTCGCGAATAAACAATATAACAGAGTTAATCATGGGCCTTTCCCTCGCTCGTGCCGTCAATAGCGTGGTCAGCACCGTTGGTGACAATCACTTTGCCTACTGCAGAGTTAGGATGGTACTCACCAAAAAAGCCATACTCTCCTGCGGGCAATGGACCGATAAAAATAACCCCTCGACTTTGACCAAAAATCACTTTCTCTCGATTTAAATCAAAGCTGTCAATCTCTTCTGGTGTACTGTCATGATTGATAAAAACTAAGCGCACTTTTTGCCCTTCAGGTACAGTGACGCTTTGAGGGATGAAAAGATGATTTCGAATCTCGATAACTGCTTCAGGCAGCGCGGCCTTTGCATTAGCGCACACCAATCCATTCACTAAAAACCAAGAAAGTAGCACCGAGCGCTTTGAAAAAATTGTCATTCAGCATCACTCAGATTCGGTAGCATTACTTGAACGCGTAAGCCCCCTATTGGGGCGGTGTCTAATTCTATCCTTCCCTTGTGCATGGTCACAATCTGCCCCACGATAGCAAGTCCCAGTCCACTGCCTGTAGATTTGTACTTGTCTTGGTGTTGGTCGCGATAAAAACGCTTCAAAACATTTTCTCGCTCTGATGCGTCAATACCAGGCCCTGAATCATCTACACATATCACAGTGTTTTTTTCATTTTGTGAAACAGATACCTTAATGACCGCCTCGTTAGGTGAGTATGCGCAGGCATTCGCAATGAGGTTCTGTAATAGCGTGTACAGCGTAAATTCCGTACTCATTAAAATTGCAGCCTCACCCTCAAGGCCTATTTCTTGTTGTTTATCATCAATTTTGCTGTACAGGTCGGTAATAACTCTCTGAGCTATGGCAACAACATCCACTCTGCCGAGTTGCATCTTAAATAACTCAGGACTGGTGCGACTGAGCAGCAATATCTGGTTAACAACGTGAATCATTCTGTCCGTGTCTTTTTGAATATTTTGCAAAGCGTCTTTTTTCTCTACCATCGACTCGGCAAGGTTGTGAAGGTTTATCTTCATAACGCTCAATGGCGTTCTTAATTCATGTGCTGCATTGGATGCAAACTGTTGTTCTCGCTCAAACGCACTGTTAAGCCTTGCAAACATGGTGTTCAGCGTATCCATTACCGGCATCATCTCTGTGGGAATTGACGAGAGCGTCACTGGAGACAAATCCTTCCCTTTTCGAACTGACAGTTTATTTGATAACACTTTTAACGGCGTTAGACCCCGAGTAACAACCAGTAGTATAACAATAACGAGTAGTGGCACTGCGTAAAGAAATGGCGTGATTGCTGATATCGTTAACGACTCTGTTAACAACACGCGATGGTGCAGAGGCTGAGCAACTATGATAGTAAGTTCGCCATCAATAGCTTGCTTAAAAACTCGCCATCGTTGCCCGCTAAAATTCTGGTCTGAGAATCCATCATTAAAACGGGCAATGGGTAAACGCTCCGAAAGGCCGCTGTGTGAAACGAGCTTTTCTCCTCGCCATATTTGAAAAGCAAGTTCATTCGCCTTCAATTCGCTTGTTGATTTTCCTTCACTTAACGCTAACGCGTGCAATACACTTTTTAATTCATTATCCATCAAGGATGCAGACACAGACATGGCCGAGCGATATCCATGTATAGCCGCATTAAAGATGATAAGTATCAATGAACTCACCAGTATAAGAGTGAGGAATCGCCTAATCGATCGCAATTATTTGTTCTCTACCTGCGGTATTGAATAGCCAACGCCGCGAATGGTTTTAATGAACTTATCAGGTAGTTTTTTACGTAGGTGATGAATGTGAACCTCAATGGTGTTACTTGCCACTTCTTCACCCCATTCATACAAACGCGACTCTAGTTTTTGCTTAGACTGAATACGCCCTGCGTTCTCCATCAGCGCTTTCAACAACATTAACTCGCGCCTTGGAAGCGCAACCAAGGCGTCGCCAACAGAAAGTTCTAATGTTTGCGTATTGAGAGACACTCGCCCTACAGAGACAAGCGACGTGGCGGCTGTCCCCTGCCTGCGCTCAATAACTCTCAACCGAGCAAGCAGTTCGTCCATTTCAAATGGCTTTGGCAGATAATCGTCGGCCCCTGCGTCTAAGCCTAATATTTTATCAGTGATTTTATCTCTGGCAGTTAGAATGATGACAGGCATAGACTTACTTTTCTGGCGAATAGACTTTAGCACGTCGAGCCCGTCCATATCGGGTAGGCCTAAATCTAAGACAATTAAGTCGGTTTGATCATCAAGCACTGCGTTAAGGGCATCTTTGCCACGAAAAACGCAATCGACAGCATGATTAGCTGCACGAAGAGAGTGTGATAAGGCGTCAGATAAAGGCCTATCATCTTCAACAAGAAGTATTCGCATGGTACTCTGTTTATTGCATTTTTTTAAAGTATAACACCCAAAACTTAAGGCTGTCTTAAGGAAAATCCTATTCTTACTCACAGAAAACGAACAAAAAAACCTGCTAAACAGCAGGCTTTCATGTAGAAATTCGCTTGGTCCTTGTCAGGAGTTAATTGGACTTCATGCCGGCTAAGGGTAATTATACTAACTTCTACGCCAAGTTGTACCACCCGCGCCATCTTCTAGCACTACGCCCATTGCCGTTAACGCATCGCGCGCTGCATCGGCGGCAGCCCAGTCTTTTGAGGCTCTTGCGTCGTTGCGTTGTTTGATTAGTGCTTCAATTTCAACAGCTTCATCGTCGTTGTCGTTACCGCCTTTTAAATAGGCATCAGGGTTACTTTGCAGCATACCCAAAATAGCGCCTAGACGTTTTAACACACATGCTAACTTACCCGCTTCAGCAGGGTCATCTTTTTTGCGATTAATTTCACGAGCCACATCAAATAGCACTGAGAACGCTTCTGGCACATTAAGGTCGTCGTTCATAGCAGCTTCAAAGCGCGCTAAATAACCACCGTGTGTTAACTCAGCCATTTCATCAATCTCAACACCACGTAGCGCTGTATATAAACGCTCCAACGCTGCTTTGGCTTGGGTAATGTTATCTTGCGAATAGCTCAATTGGCTGCGGTAATGAGCAGACATTAAAAAGAAACGTAAGGTTTCTGAATCATGCTCTTTTAACACATCGCGAAGGGTAAAAAAGTTACCGAGAGATTTTGACATTTTCTCGTCATCAACCTGCACCATTCCGGCATGCATCCACACGTTTACATACTCGCTGTCATGGGCGCAGCATGATTGCGCAATTTCGTTCTCATGGTGAGGGAAGGTTAAATCTGAACCACCACCGTGAATGTCAAAATGGGCGCCTAGATGCTTATAGTTCATTGCCGAACATTCTATGTGCCAACCAGGTCGCCCCTCGCCCCACGGTGATGACCATGCTGGCTCGCCGGGCTTAGTGGTTTTCCATAATACGAAGTCGAGGGGATCGTCTTTACCTTGCGCTACTTCTACTCGCGCACCGGCTTTAAGCTGGTCTAGATCTTGTTTACTCAGCTTGCCGTAGTCTTCATATTTGCTGACATCAAATAGTACGTCGCCACTTTGTGCTTGATAGGCGTAGCCTTTTTCAACTAAACGCTCAATGATGTCGATAATTTCGGGCATGTGCCCACTCACCGTAGGCTCAACATCCGGCTCAAGCAGGTTAATTGCCGCAAAGTCTTCATGCATCATGCCGATAGTGCGTTTGGTTAATGCTTCAAAACTTTCATTGTTCTCGTTTGCGCGAGCGATAATTTTATCGTCAATATCGGTAATGTTGCGCACATACTTAACGTCAAGACCAAGATGGCGGAGATAGCGCACCAGCACGTCAAAACTTAAATAGGTACGGGCATGCCCCATATGGCTGAGGTCGTATACAGTAATACCACATACATACAGACCCACCTTCCCTTCTTCAAGCGGCACAAATTTAGCCTTCTCACGGGTTCGGGTATTGTAAAGATGTAGCATAAAGAGTCTTCCTGTATATCAATTTTGGGCGCAAAGTTTAGCACTGTATAAAAATAATGGTAAGGCTTTTAACCCCCTATTTCACTGGCATAAAAAGCCAAAACTGGCCTAAATGAGTAATAACATCCTGTGACCGCTTAATTATGCGTCGCTATTTCCCCAAACAACGCTTTTGCGCTACCATTAGCGCACATTTTTACAGTCAATATATAGGACATCTTCAATGGTTACGTTAAAAACAAATTATGGTGATATTACGCTAGAGCTTTTCGAAGACAAAGCGCCTAATACCGTTGCAAACTTTCTTTCTTACGTTCAAGACGGTTTTTTTGATAACACTATTTTTCACCGTGTAATCAACAACTTTATGGTTCAAGGTGGCGGTTTTACAGAAGACATGGAGCAAAAAGACACTAAGGCTCCTATTGAAAACGAAGCTAACAATGGTGTAGCAAACGAAGTTGGTACCGTTGCTATGGCACGTACGCAAGACCCACACTCTGCTACATCACAGTTTTTCATTAACGTTAACAATAACGACTTTCTTAACCACACTAGCGAAAGTGCTAACGGTTGGGGATATTGTGCGTTCGGTAAAGTAACTGAAGGTATGGATGTTGTAGAAAAGATCAAAGCCGTGAAAACAGGCAACAACGGTTATCACCAAGATGTACCGGTAGAGCCAGTAATTATTGAAAAAGCGTTTGTTGTATAAGCTAATCAATTAGCAGTTAGATAAGTGGTGAAATAACCGCTTTGATTTCAGCCGCTATATTGATAGAACAGCTTCATAAATAAAGCGAATGCCGCATCTTTTAGGTGCGGCCTGTTTAATCTAAAAAAGACACACTATGCCTTTCACTTACTTTATTGCCGACCTTCACCTTAGCGCCGATAGACCTGATATTACCGACTGTTTAATGCGCTTTTTAGAAGAAGACGCTATTAATGCAGATGCGCTCTATGTGTTGGGCGACCTCTTTGAAGTCTGGATTGGCGATGATGACGTAAACCCATTCAATACTGCAGTGGCAGAAGCTTTCAAGCAAGTCAGTCAGCATTGCCCTATTTACTTTATTCACGGCAATCGTGATTTTGCGATAAGGCACAACTGGCTAAACAAAGCGGGCATGACCTTGTTAAATGAACAGGAAGTTGTCGACCTGTACGGCACTCAAACACTGCTCACTCATGGCGACGAGCTTTGCACAAAAGATGTGGCTTACCAAAAGTTTCGCAAAAAATCGCGCGGATGGTGGTGGCCAAGACTCATGCTTGCCCTCCCTTTGTGGTATCGACGCAGAGTTGCTCGCAATGGCCGAGCCCAAAGCAAAGCAAATCAACAAAGTCTCAAGCCAGAGATAATGGATGTAACCCCCTCTGAAGTGGTTGATGCACTCGAAAAATGGGGTGTGCAGCGAATGATCCACGGGCACACGCACCGTCCTAAGATCCACTCACTTCAAGCAAACGGTAAATCTGCAACGCGAATAGTACTTGGAGATTGGTACGACCAAGGCAGTGTATTGAAGGTCACCCCATCTGAAGTTATGTTACAACATCACAACTTTCTGTAAGTTTATCTGACACTTACAAACTGGTCAGTCCACAACATAAAATAAAATTTTGTTAATTATTCTTTTTTACACATTCTCGCAAACGATTAATAAATAGATAGAATTTTTCAATTTCCTTTCTTAATGCTCACTTTCTATTAACGTAATGTGACAGTTGTGACAGTTTAGCAATATATCTGTCAAATAAATGTCATTAATCCTGCCTAACCTCCAGCCTGCGTTAAAGCAAAGGCACAATGGAAAATAGCTATTTGCTTTACAACACGTCTACCCACAACCGATTTTAATAAAACGTTTAGGAAACAATCATGAATCGTAACTGGAAAGTAGCATGCACAGCATTAGCAATGGCGGTATCCGCTGGGCTACAGGCTGCAGTATTGCCAGAGCATCAAACAAATAGCGCTTGGTACACCGATGCGCAATCGAAATTGACTGAGAAACTAGCAACGAATAATAAATTCAAAGCCAAAAACGTTATTCTTTTTGTTGGTGACGGTATGGGTATTTCTACCCTTACCTCTGCTCGTATTCACAAAGGGCAATTAGCTGGCAACCCTGGTGAAGAAGGCTACTTAAGCTTCGAATCTTTTCCCCATACTGCGCTTGTGAAAACATACAACGTAGATGCACAGACTCCAGATTCTGCTGGCACCATGACAGCGATGATGTCAGGCCTTAAAACAGACGTAGGCGTAATTGGTGTTGACGAAGACATTGAACGGGGCGACTGCTCTACTGTGGCAGGTAACGAAGTGATTACCGCGCTAGAACTTGCAGAAATTAAAGGTTTATCTACTGGTATTATTTCTACTGCTCGTATTACTCACGCTACGCCAGCTGCTACCTATGCCAAATCAGCCGATCGTAACTGGGAAGACAATTCAGATATGCCTGAAGAGGCTATAACGGCAGGTTGTGTAGATATCGCTGACCAGCTTGTTAACTTCGAATCTTATGTAGAAGGCCGTTACACAGGCGTAGACATTGACGGTATTGAAGTGGCAATGGGCGGCGGTCGTCGTCACTTCTTACCCCGCGATGAAGCCTTTAACAGCCCTGATGCACAAAGCGATATAGAAGGCGATCGTACTGATGAACGCGACTTGACAGCAGAATGGCAAGATACCTATGAAAACGGTGTCTATGTGTTCGACCAAGCAGGCTTTGACGCTATCGATACCGAATCAACAGAGCGCGTATTTGGCTTGTTTAACGAATCGCACATGCAGTATGAAGCAGACCGCGGTAACGACATTGCAGGCGAGCCTTCAGTATCAGAAATGACAGAAGCCGCTATTAATATTCTCGATAACAACGACAATGGCTTTTTCTTGATGGTTGAGTCTGGTCGAATTGACCACGCCCACCATGCTGGCAACGCCGCAGGCGCGCTTACCGATACTCTTGCTTTTGAACAAGCAGTAATGACAGCCGTTGAAAATACCAACCCAGAAGAAACGCTTATTCTCGTTACTGCCGACCACGGCCACGTATTTACTATTGCAGGCTACCCCAAGCGTGGTAACCCTATCTTAGGCAAAGTTGTGAATGTAGGCTCAGAGGAGCCAGCAACTGCATCAGACGGCACACCTTACACTACCTTAGGCTACACCAATGGTCTTGGTTTCCGCGACTTAGGCGATGAAACGAATTCAGACGCCACCTACGCGTTAGATAATGCCGCTGGCCGTGTAGATTTAACCAATATCGACACAACAACTCCAGGATTTCACCAAGAAGCACTCATTCCATTAGGGTCTGAAACGCATTCGGGTGAAGACATTTCATTACATGCAACAGGACCTGGAAGTCAACTTGCACAAGGCGTGGTAGAGCAAAACGTTGTTTTCCACTTAATTAATCAAGCCCTTGGCCTTGTTAACGAATAAGTGGAGATAAGAAAATGAATGTATTTAAATTAAGCTTAATTGCAGTAGCTATCGCAGGTTTGTCTGCGTGTTCTTTAGAAGGCGACGACGGCCAGGATGGCGTTGATGGCGCCGCGGGTGCTGACGGAAGTAATGGCGTAAACAGCCTTACTGTACAAACAGAATTAGCTGTGGGCGATGCAAACTGCCCTAATAGTGGTGTTCGCATCGACTCTGGTTTAGACAGCGACAGCGATGGCACGTTAGCAGAAGCTGAAATCACATCGACAAGCTTTGTTTGTGTGCCAGGGGTCGACTCTGTAGGTAGCAGCGAAATTCTTACTAGCTTAAACAACGACTGGTTTGTTGATGGGCAAGCAGAAGTTGAGAACAACAAACGCGTGTGGATGAATGCAACCTCTGGTAGTGCTGCTTCGTCATCCAATGTCAGTGTTGCAACCGCTAACTCCCAAGCAGAGCTTAACGCTATGGTTGAGAGCCTTCGCGGCACGGCGAAAAACGTTATCCTTTTCGTTGGCGACGGCATGGGTGTTTCAACCGTTACCGCAGCACGTATTCTCGACGGCCAAATGAAAGGGTTAGAGGGAGAAGAGAATCAACTGAGCTTCGATGCGTTCCCGTTCTCTGGTTTATCAAAAACCTATAACGTTGATGCACAAACGCCAGATTCTGCGGGCACAATGACCGCGATGATGAGCGGTATTAAGACCGATGTGGGTGTAATTGGCGTTGATGAAGACATTGAACGCGGCGATTGCTCTACGGTAGCAGGTAATGAGCTGGTTACTGCACTAGAGCTTGCTGAAATTGCAGGGAAATCTACGGGTATCATTTCTACGGCTCGTATTACCCATGCCACACCTGCTGCTACTTATGCTAAATCTGCAGATCGCAACTGGGAAGACATTTCAGATATGCCTGAAGCAGCGGTAACGGCAGGCTGTACTGACATTGCCGATCAGTTGGTCAAATTTGAGGCCAACCTTGAATCTAAATTTGACGGTTTAGACGTTGATGGTATCGAAGTAGTAATGGGTGGCGGTCGTCGTCACTTCTTGCCACGGGACGCTGCGTTTAATAGCCCTGATGCTGCAAGCAGCACTGAAGGCGACCGCACAGATGGACGCGACTTAACGGCAGAATGGCAAGACCTGTATACTAACGGTGTCTACGTTTATGACCAGTCAGGTTTTGATGGTTTAGACACAGAAACTACCGAGCGCGTATTCGCACTATTTAATGAATCGCATATGCAATATGAAGCTGACCGCGGTAATGATATTGCAGGTGAACCATCGATTGCTGAAATGACAAGTGCGGCCATTAAAGTACTCGATAACAACGATGAAGGTTTCTTCTTAATGGTTGAATCGGGTCGTATTGACCACGCTCACCACGCTGGAAATGCCTACGGTGCGTTAAACGATACCATTGCATTTGCTGAAGCAGTTGCTGCAGCAGACGAGCTAACTAATGATGAGGACACGCTTATCATTGTTACCGCTGACCACGGCCACGTGTTCACTATTGCGGGATATCCCAAACGCGGTAACCCCATTCTTGGAAAAGTAGTCAACGTAGGCTCTGATGAGGCAGCAACTGCCGCAGACGGTACACCTTACACGACTTTGGGTTACACCAATGGTCTTGGCTACAGAAACTTGGGAGATGAGACTAACTCAGACGCGTCTTATCTAGCTGCAGCCGACACCGGTCGTAAAGATATCACCGACGTAGATACAACGACTCCGGGCTATCACCAAGAAGCGTTAGTGCCACTTGGCTCAGAAACTCACTCGGGCGAAGACGTTGGCATTTATGCCAAAGGCCCAGGTGCATTCTTAGTGAATGGTACTAATGAACAAAGCATCATCTTCCATGTAATGGACTTCGCGGGTGACTATGTGTCGCAAGCAGAAAGTACGATGGAATAAGTGTTGTCCAAGTCATTTTTAGGCAATATTTAAGTGATGTTTAATCAATAGAAAATAAATTGAAAACATGGCCTTAGCTTACCAGCTAAGGCCATTTGCATTTCCATTTACATGTACGAGAGGAGCCAGCCTTTCCTCTTAGCATTGGAGCGAAAATGAAAAAGTTACTCATTCTTCTCACTGCTTTTAGCCTTACAGCTAGTGTGCGCGCGGTAAATGCCGATGACACTGCTGCAATGTGCAAAGAAAACGGTAAACAGGTTAAAGCTGACTATACAATTAAAAATACTCAACATATCGACATGGGTGGCGATGTGCACAGCCGCGTGCGTGAGAGCACGTTGTCGTTGTGGCGCATGGACAACAAGGTGGCACACCATTATCCGTCTACCCAAATTACTGAAGTTTACACACTGGTTCGCAATAAAATGATTAAGCCGGTTCGTTACTTTGATAGCCACCAGCGCGCTATCGAATATCAACCTGGTGAAACTATTCGCGGCAAAAAAGAGACTGACTTCTCTTTTCGTTATCAGCTTATTAGCGACACGTTTATCGATACTATGACGCTAGTCAGCTCTGAAGGTAAACATTGTAATCAAAAAGACACTTACGCGCTTAAAACAGCGAAAGGTTCTTTCTCATTAGTTTGGCTACCACAGCAACGATTGATACAGCGCTTTGATATTGAGCAAGGCAATATGCATCGCACTTGGACCCTAACTAATACAGATTATGAAGCAGACGTAACCAACTTTTTCGCTAAACGGGTTGATTACCAGGCAACTGATTATGCTGATATTGGGGATGATCATACCGACCCATTTCTCACAAAAATGGTCACCCAAGGGTTTATTGAAGCTGGTGCAAGTGGCTTCTACGATCAGAACGGCCGTGCACTTGAAGGAGAGCATAACCATTAGGACAATGTCGAACTCACGTTAATACCCTACTAGCCTAGTGAGTGAGTATGCATAGCGCTGCTTACTCACTATGTTGTCGTTTACATTCTGTTGCTTTTTATTACTGGAATATATTTAAAGCTGTGGTATAAAAAGTTAACACAATCACGGATGATGTACATGACAGACCTTCTTTTATCCCCCTCAAACCTTTGGTTCAGCATAGCGCTAACCGCCATAGCCTTTATAGCCGTACTGGAACTGGTAAGCATGCTATTTGGGTTAAGCTTACTCGGTATTGGCGATGAAATCGGCGATACTGATGTCGATGGTTTTATGGGAACTGAGCTGGCAAGCTGGCTTAACATAAACAAAGTGCCGTTTCTTGTGTGGCTAGTGGTTTTTCTTACCTGCTTCGGGCTAAGCGGTATTACTATAAATGGCATAAGTTCACTTACTTTCAATACGGCATTGCCTAAACTTATATCGGTGCCTGCCGCGGTAATCTTGGGCCTTTTTATCACGTCCAAATCCGTATTTATCATTGCTCACCTCCTTCCGAGTGTGGAAACAAGTGCCATGCACAGCGACGATTTCGTAGGAGCCGTTGCGCAAATTACTATTGGGCGAGCATCAAGAGGCAACCCTGCAGAAGCCAAGTTTACTGATAGCTTTTCACAACCCCATTTCGTTTTAGTTGAGCCATTAGAACCTGAGGAGCTTTTTGATAAAGGTGAACGGGTAATATTAGTTCAGAAAAATCCCCACAGCTGGCTTGCTACCCGCTATCAATAACGTAAAAGAGAAGAAGTATGGATACAATTCAAACCACTGATATGCCGTCGATTATATTTGTTGCCGGCGCAATTGTTATTGGACTTATTATTATAGGTTTAATATTCGCCAAGCTATACAAAAGAGCCACTAAAGAAACGGCCTTTGTAAGAACTGGACTCGGCGGCGAAAAAGTAATTAAAGATGGCGGCGCGTTAGTACTGCCTGTGGTTCACGAAATTATTCCTGTGAACATGAACACCCTTCGCATTGAAGTAGAGAAAACCCAAAAAGACGCATTAATAACGAAAGACAGGATGCGCGTAGACGTGAAAGCAGATTTCTATCTGCGAGTGGCGCCTAATGCCGGTGGGATCTCAATGGCAGCGCAAACCCTAGGTACAAGAACCACTCGTGCTGAAGAAGTTAAAAAGCTGATGGAGTCAAAATTTGTTGATGTGCTGCGTGCCGTTGCCGCAGAAATGAGCATGACGGAAATGCACGAGCAACGAGCCGACTTTGTACAAAAAGTACAGCAAAGTGTGGCGAACGATTTAGAGAAAAACGGACTAGAGCTAGAGTCGGTAAGTTTGACTGGCTTTGACCAGACCGACCTTGAGTTTTTTAATGAAAATAATGCCTTTGACGCCGAAGGCCGAGCGCGCTTGGCCAAAATAATTGAAGAAAAGCGCAAAGAAACAAACGACATACAGCAAGAAAACCGCATTTTGATAGAGCAGCGTAACCTTGCTGCTGAAAAGCAATCTCTTGATGTGAAGCGCGATGAAGAAGAAGCACGACTTACCCAAGAGCAGGTTCTTGCATTTAAGCGTCAGGAACAAAAAGCCGAAATTGCTAAACAGCGTGAAATGAAAGAGCGTGAAGAGCGTGAAGCTGAAATTGCCAAAAATCGTGCGATTGAAGCCGCTGAAATTGAAAAGTCTCGAGAAATTGAAACCCAAGAAATAGCCAAGCGCCAAGCCCTTGAACAAGCAAGAATTCGTCAACAACAAGAAGTTGAAGTGTCTGAGCAAATTAAGCAAATTGCGGTAGCTACCAAATCAGAAGAAGAATCTGCTGCGCGTGCAAAAGCCGCAGAAGCCGAAAAACAAAAAGTAGAAAAAGAAGAAGCGGTTTTGACCGCGAGATCGGTAGCTGAAGCAGAACGGAAAAAACAAATTGAAGTTATTGATGCGCGCAAAGAAGCAGAGCGCGAAGCGGTGAGTATTACTGTTGAAGCAGAAGCTAAAAAAGAAGCCGCAGAAAACAGTGCTCAGGCTATTTTGACAGAAGCAAAGGCGTCGGCAGATGCCAAAATGCTTCAAGCTGAGGCAGATGAAAAAGTACTTGCGGTTGAAGCGCAAGGTAAGCAAGCGCTTTATGAAGCTGAGAACACGCTGAAAAATGAGCAAATAGAGCTACAAAAATCATTAGCCATGCTGAAAATTCTGCCTGAATTGGTTGCGCAAGCTGTGAAGCCTCTTGAAAATATTGAAGGTATTAAGATTCTTCAAGGCTATGGTCAAGGAGGCACATCTAGTACAGGAAGTCATACGGTTGCCACATCGGGCAGCGGGCTGGCAGAACAAGTCACTCAAGCTGCACTGAACTATCGCGCCAACGCCCCTTTAGTCGATTCAATGCTAAGAGAAGTGGGTCTCGTTGATGGTGAAAAAGGTACATTAAGCGACTTAATAACCGGAAACAGTGAGTTACTTGCGGGCACAGCAACGTCGCTAAAGCAAACCAACGCAAACGATACGAAAATAAACGGCAGTACGACACCTGAGGCATGAGCCTGAGCGTGAAATAAACACGTGCCACAAAGCACCTAGTCTAATTCATTAGTCTATAAACAAGGCCTCTATGCCTAACATGGAGGCCTTTTATTTGAATTCCCTTTCACAGCACGACATAATCAGCCAAAGCCAACATATTATTAACAATGTATGAGTGAGCACACCATAAACAACTTGCCACCAGAGCCTGAAAAACCGCTAAAAGACGACTGCTGTGGCGGCGGCTCCTGCTGCCCCTGTGTGTGGGACGCCTATTTTGAGAAGCTGGACGAGTGGAAAGAAAAAGTAAAAAAACGAGAACAAGAACAAGAGAACACAAATTAAAAATGACAGAACGCTATCGTCGATCCCAATATGTATATTGCCAAATAATAATAACAATTTTAATGATGACGCTGAAACATGGTTTATCAGGACTAATGACAAATATAATAAAAAAACTTCTTTGTTGCCTTGCGTTGGTAGGCGTTTTAACTTCGTATGCTTTTGCTGATGAAAGGCCAATCTATCGTGTTGGCATTGAGAACGTAGACTACTACCCTATGTTCACAAAAAAAGAAGAGCGTAATAAAACCGGATTTTTAATCGAAGTGATGGAGCTATTTGCACAGCAGCGTGGCATAGAATTTGAGTATATACACCTTCCAATTACTCGCTTTGATGAGTGGTATCAGCGCGACAATATCGATTTTCGGCTTCCTGACAACCCACTCTGGAATCAAAATACTCATAACCTAATATACAGTGAAGAGATCATTAAATTACGCTCTGACACCGTTGTTTTAAAGAAAAATCAATCGACTCCCATGTCTAACCTAAAGGTGATTGGTTCACTGTATGGCTTTGTGCCCGCTTCGCACTGGAGGGAGAGAGTTAATACTGGCAACACAACGTTTATATTCGAAAACTCAATGCGGGTTTTAATTCATATGCTAGCAAAGGGGATGGTCGATGGACTTGATGTTAACCTTAGCGTTGTGCACCATTACGCGAAAGAATTGGGCTACGATACAGATGACTTTGCAGTCTCGAGCAAAGCCCCAAATTATCGATACACCTATGCCCTATCTACTATGTCTCACCCGGAAATCATCAAAGACTTTGATACGTTCCTTGTCACCTCTCATAATGAAATTAGCTTGCTGAAACAAAGAAAAAGCATTTTCGATTCAAAGCAGTGACTTAAATACCCTTAATTAAGTTCTGTATTTAACCGGTTCATTGCTCATAGTATCGTGCCTGCATATACATTTATCGACATTACGAATCATAACCTATCATCAATAAATTTTGTAATACAGTAAGTTACCAGTATAGCCAAGTTTATGGATTCGGGCTTATTGAGAGCAAAAAAACAAAGCCCCGCGATGCGAGGCTTGGGATTCAAATTACTCTTTAACACACGTTATAGACAAATTAGCTTCCAACTTGTTTAGAGCATCGATTTCGTTTTTAGAAAACTCTAGGTTACATTGGTTTCCGTAAAAATATGTTACTTCCACTTCTACTTCATCAATGTAGCCTTTATGTTGAGTATATAAGTCAGAAACTTCCTCCAGCATACTCGCTAAGTCTTCTCCAGACAGTCGCAAATAACCAAAGTCATAATTACCTGCAATCTTTTGTTTTGTTTCACCAGCATTGAAAACTTTCTCAACGTGTAATTTTGTTGTTGCAAAGCAATTCACTGCATCAAAATTTTTTCCTTTGAAGGAAATAGTATATTCAAACATTGACTACTCTTTTTTATAGCTATCTAACGGTACATCAGTTTCTACAACCTTGTTCGTTTTAACATTCTTCAATGCTATATTCCCTTCTTTCGTAACACCGATATCAGGGTTATTTGCCCCTGTCTGCTTAACTTCTTTGCTGAGGTCAGTTTTTATCTCTTTCTTGATGTTCTTATGAAAGTCTTTTTCTGTTGTTCCCAGTTCTTTTGCCATCTGTTTACTGTCGGGAAATCGGCACGAATTATGTACCCACATATTAGTTTTGCCAACAAAGTATGTGTGGTCTGTATCAACGGTGAAGTTGTATGCGTATTGAGGCTCTTTATTGACCTGAATGTTGACAATACTGATATTGTTATCGGCTTTGGGGCCAGATATCACAGTACCTTCTGATACATCTCCAGCGGGCAACCAACCTTGGTTATCTACATAAAAAGGATGTTCTGCTGTCGTAGTAATCGACTCTTCTACGCCATTCTCATCTACAACTGTAAATGTAATGGTTTCTTTATGCCAGTCTTTGAATGTATCAGTGACTTTCCTCCATGAAACTTCACCTGTTTCATCATTCTTGGATAGGACAATATCACCCACGTTGACTTCAATAATGCTTTTATAGCCATCTTTAGTCAAAATCATAGTCTCAGGTGTAAAACTACAACCGCCCTTAATCACCTTAGCTAGCCGCTTAGCTTTCTGAACAGTCTTAGCGGGGTTTAGAGCGCCTGCTGCGGCATCTGCTACAGCACCTCCTAGGTTTACAGAGCCTGTTTCTGCGTAGTTTAATGCAGCGCCTAGAGCGACATCTGCTAAAAACTTGACTGCGAAATTAAGAAACTCGCCATTCGGATCTGTGTACTTATAAGGATTGTTATTTACATATAAATAGCGATTGAACGACATTACAGGGTTTTTAGGAGTCCAACCAACAGGATCATTCGAGTAGAAACGACCTATGATTGGATCATAGTATCGTGCCTGCATATACATTTGTCGACACTACGAACCATAACTATTCATCAATAAAATTTCTGTTATACAGTAAGTTATCAGTATAGCTAAGTTAATGGATTTAGGCTTATTGAGAGTATAAAAACAAAGCCCCGCTAGTGCGAGGCTTTGGATTCAAAAGTATGAATTACAATTCAACCAATTTCGCGTGCTTGCTGTAAACCCTTATAAAACCGTTACCAACTAATCTGATAAAGAGATGATCTTTGAATTCTGATTGCTGTTCAGTTGCTAACCAATCGTCATCAAAATCATCAAAGCTCTTATAGCCCATTTCTTCAACCGCCCAGAAGCGTTTTGGATTTATTTCTTCACTAAATTGAAGAAATGTTACGCCATCAAAAACCAAAACCAACTGCTTTGGTAATTCCAGCTCTTTACCATCTAATTCAAAAAGAATTCGCAATTCATTTCCGTCAAAAGTTAAATCCTTTAACTGATAAACATTATGAAGGTCATAAAAAATATCATTTACAACTAATTCATTGCTCTGTCCTACAGTAAAGTTTTTATCCATTCTGTTTCTCCAAATACTTTCGCGCAGCTCTTACTTCTTGTTGAGTTGTCGCTTTAGGGTCAGTCTGCTTAGTATTGTAAGCTGGTTGCTTTGGTGAATTAAGGTTTCTGGGAGAAGTTTTCGTATGGGGCGTGGGCACACCTCCATGTGAAGCTCCTTTCAAGTCAATTTCTACTTTCTGACTCGGTGAAGTTAACGTTACTCGGTGTTTACCTTGGTTTACATCTACCAATTTTTCAGCTTGCTGTTTTATTGTGGGTTTAGAGCGAACCGTATCAAGAGCCTTAGTCATTTCCTTAACCGAAGCTCTAGGGTTCATAAGAGTAAACCTAGCTTCAACTTTTGCAGCAGCATTCTTACCTCCAAGAGCTTCTGCAACAGCCTTAGCTATAGGTTTGATTCTTCTGTCTATTCTAGGGTTTTTGCCATCAGGATCAGTGTACTTGTATGGGTTGTTAAATACGTAAGCGTAACGATTAAAGCCTTGGATTTTGCCTTCAGATAAAAACGAAAGGGCGTCTTTTGGATCATTCGAGTAGAAACGCCCTATGACTGGATCATAGTATCGTGCCTGCATATAAATTAGTACGAGCTACGATCCGGTTTTTTACATAACTAGAGAGTAACTGATTTCCATTTAACGGCAGGTGGTAAGGCATTCCAATCGACTTGAGAGTCTTTAGAAGGAATATTATACATCCGATTCAATTTAGCTTTGGTTGGCGCTAGCCGATGGCCCCTTCCTAACAACACAGCCGTCACTATCTTCTATGTGAAGTAGGTGATATTCCTCCTCATCAAGGTCATTTAGCAATTCCTTAATATTGACTTTCTTATCATCAAACTTTCTGTCTTGTGATATTGCCATTAACACCTGCTTACCAGAACCAGCAGCACTCTCCAATAGACTAATCAGGCTATCCAACCTCATTTGGTGTTGTCCCGGTTCATCTAAAACTAGGAATCCCGGATGTCTCTTACCCAAGACTAGGAGAGACATATAATACGCCCATATAGATCTTACAAAGTCGCTTGCAGAAGATATAAACCTGATATTCTGGGCTTCCTGACCGAACAAATTAATTTGGGGAATAAGGGGGTAATTTCCTTTATTGCTTATATGTATAGAGTTTGTGCCGTTGCTTCGATAACCAAACTTCTTCAAATAGCCTATAAACAAATTTTCAAATGATTTAATTGTTGTATCATCTTCTTTAAGGAGTCCTTTTGTAGCTTTTTCCTGCTCCACTAAGTCATAATACTGGATGCTGATTTCTTTCAATTTGCACTTCACACTTTCAAAGTAACTGTTGAACTCTTCAACTGAAATTTGCCTATGATTTAGTTCCGATAAACGCTGCATTTCAGAACGGACAGCAAACACTGTTGGAGAGCTAATATCCTTAGAGAAATAGTCCAGTTCTTTCCTTTTGCTCTTGATCTTGCTCGCGTAGAAATCTAAAGCTGCTCTGTATTTTTCTGTTGCGCTTGAGCTAGCATTAACGTATGACTGGTACAGCTCTTTTTGTGATTTTAGAAACTCAGAAGTCTTGACTACCTTATCATCGCTAATACTATTCTTACTTATTTCAGCAAGCCCCTGCTCACAAACAGGACATTTACTATTCGTAACTTTATCCCACGTTCTATCTGACGAAATCCATCTGATATCTTGGAAGTCTTTTAGATCTTCATCAATTTCGGAGAGCATCTTGCTATAGTCTTTTTGTTTTTGCTTCTCCATTTCCATTAATTCAAAGACTTTACGATGCTCTTTTTCGTAACTTTTTATTGATGCTACTAACTTTTCTTTTTGCTGAAGAGTTTTAGCATTCTCATCAAAGAACGCAGTACTTGCATCAATAGATTCCTCAACAGACTTGATCTGGCCTTTCAATTTATCCAAATATTTCGGAACGCTTGTTTCTTGTTCATCTAGTAGAATTAATGGTTCCAACAAGACTACTTTTTTTTCGGTTAATACAGTTTTCTTATTAAGAGTCGGAATGTAGAGGTTGAGTTGATCTAGTTTAAGATTGAGCCTATTGACACTTTCCGTCCAGATGCGTTTAGATTCTTCTTTTTTAGTAGATATCTCATCCAGTTTGAGTCTGCTCTCCAGTGAATTCAAATTTAGGCAGTACTCTACAATTTTTTGTTTGACATCCTTGATACCAAAACTAGGAAGCATGGAAAAAAAATCTGACCATCCTTTTGTTTGCTCGATGAACGAAAGAGAAAATATATTTTGCATATAAAGTGACTTCGATACTTTCCCTTCTTCTTTTTCGTTTTCCAAAATTTCTAGATTGTTTACGTCGGCTAACCATCTGTAAAAGCCATGTTCATCATGATCTCTAACGGCATGAACATATTTCCCGAAAGTTTCTCCGTTGGTTTCTATAACAATCTCTTTATTCAAAGAACTCGTCGTATCGGGTGTCTTAATGACTCTAGTTAAAGAGTAAATATTTCCATCATTTGCTTTTATCTTTAAAGTACAGGATGAAGAAACGACCTTATAAATCTTCCCTTTGTAGGTAAAACTTTCTCTTATTGCGGGGGATAGCGTTCTAGGACCTTTGCTACCGATGAGTTGCTCTAATCCTAGACAGTAGTAAATACATGATAGAACCGTTGACTTACCGCTAGAATTATCGCCTGTTAAAAGGTTAAGTCCACTCCTAAAGTCAAAGTTAAAGCCGAATTTTTCATTACCATAAGACTTAATTTCTAAGTCTACACTCTCAATATTCATTCAGCGCACATCCTATTCTAAAATCAGAAAATTCCGTTTCTTTTTTATTTATTGTTTTTACTAGCTCTAAATAACTTGAGAGTTGACCTTTACTTTCAACTTCAGCAATGAATTTTTACCCTTCATCTGTCAAAACTACGTTTAGCATTGAGTCTTTACTCAACATCTCGATATAGCTCTCAGAGTTAGCAAGGAGAAGAGATTTCCGAAAAGCTCCCTCTATATCCCACGGAAGTAGTGTTTTCTTTAAACTCAAACTTTCTTTGTCTTTTCTAAGGACATTATCGAAAATATAAGATAACTTTTTAAAAGTCATTGTTTTAGATGTCCCTAAACAATATTTAAGTGCTGCGCACAATATAAACAGATGAATCACATAAAAGGAGTCAGGATGACAATCTTTAAGGTCTCCATTCAAAATTACTTGCACAATTCACTCCTTAAAATCTAAGTTGCAATTAGCCAGATACTTCGCGATCTCTCCATTTGAAACAGTATTTATATACCGACTCCAAGCATCGTGCTTCTCCAGAAAACTTTTAACGATTTCTCTAAATTCCTTTCTGATTTCATGAAAGTATTTGTTCCCTTCAGCAGATGAATTTACGATATATTTTTTATTGCCAGCACTCAAAACAACTTTTGATTCATTAATCAGCTTTTCAAAATTTGAATTTCCTTTTACCTTTTCTTTATACAAAACATCCCAAGTGAGCATATCTGAAATAAAGTTCTCTAATTCTTCTTGATCCCAATCAGGTGAAAATAAATCCATTTTCCTTTTCAGGTTCTTAACAGCAACATTGTCACTATCTTCAGCAGATTTTATAATTTCTTTTGTTATTTCTCGTCGCAATTTATCCACATCAAATTGAACGGTTTCAGACGTATCTGGCAAATCCTCCACGATATCCATTTCTACAGGACACACTTTTTCAATGTCTGAAATAGCTATGCAGTCAACTCCACAAAAGTTGTCCTCACTCACTGAGTGGACCATTGCGCAAAAGTACAACTGTTGATGATTCTCTATTATCAATCCACTTCCAGAGAAGCCATCTAAGACGCCAGCTCCGGTTTCACCTTTAAAATCGGTATAGAAAGGGGATGGAATAGATAAGTTGATCAGGCCATTATCACCTCTCCCGTTAACACTGCAATTATATACAGTATATGAGTTTCCGCTAGGGGTTTTTGGTTTCCCTCTAAAACAGAAATACAGACTAGGAAACAAATAATCATCCGTAAATAAAATATCTGGGAAACCCTTAAAAACCTGCTCTGGCGATACTTTGAGAAAGATTGCATCTACGCTAGGATTTACCAGAACTTGTTTGACAAGATTAATTTGACCGTATTCTTTGTTGTTTATCTTAAGAACGCTGCTATCGAGTTCTAAAGTTTCATTATCAAAAAGGCAGTGAGCAGCAGTTAATACATAAAAATCGTTTCTGATACGTAAAAGCGTGCCGCTTCCGAGGTGTTCTCCATCATCTGAGTCAATGGTTATTGCCAGCTTTTCAAGAAGAGTAATTGTATTTATAACCATACAACCTCATTTTTTTCTTTTAATATTACCTTGTGGTCCCGCTGGTCATCTTGGGACATTAAACAACCATTTTTGCTCTCTATTTGCTGGACAGGATAGTTAAACAAAAATGTTATTTCTTCGCATGCTTTCCGCTCCATATTTAAAGTCAGCTTTGCTAGCGTTGAAGGATCTGGGTGCCTAGAATTGCCTTTGCCCCCGTTTGTACTGATCCAAAAAGTGTCACAAGAAATCAATGAAATAAGACGATCTGATATATTTTTGAAGCTCCCATGATGCGAAAGCTTTACAATGTCAACTTGCAATTTATTTGATGAGTTATAACCGAGAAATTCAAGTTGATCACAAATAACCTCCGGATGTGCGTCGCCTAAGTACAGAAGACTCTTGTTTTTGTACCTTAATATAAATGCAATTGAACATGCATTGACTAGATCCGAGGGGATACTTAAATAATTGTCTTTGTTTTTTGAAAGCTCTATCGCGCTAGCTAGTTTTCTGTTTATTGATATTCTCGTTGTCGAGGAGCCGACTCTAAATTTGGAACTGTCTAACTTTTTCAAATCGGATTTTCTGGGGGATAACACCTGAATTCCAATATTTTGATTCAATTGCAATTCTTGTCCGGACTCAAGCCCTAATATCTTTATATCCTTATCCTCTAATAAACTATCTACTTGCCTCGCTTGTTTTACTGATATGTTCCCACTAGAACTCTTTAGCTTGAGTAAATTAGGAGAGTTAAAATATACGATGCCAGTAGAAAATTTTTCCGGCGAACTTTCGATTAAAGGAATAGCTCCCAAAATATGATCTTCGTCGATATGAGTCAATATCAACGTGTCAGCTTTACTCGTTATCTTGCTAATATGGTTATGAAATGTGATTTTTAGGCCGCAATCAACAAGTAATACATGACCATCTGTTGAATCTTCAAAAATGAAGCAATCTCCATGATTTGCGGGTAAGGCCTTGATACTTAGTGCCATAGTGCATTGTTTCCGTCGATGCAGATAGTCTGTTGTTGTAGTTCTACCCTAAATTCCATTTATTCTTTCTATCTCGTTTTATGTATATCTAACGTCTTTTGAATCAAAAGACTGCTCGAACACAAGTAAACCCTTGTCATAATATTATGAATATTCAAGAGCTTGGGGCTTACAAATTACCTTATTTAACTAATATAACTAGTTTGGAGTTAGATTGATAGAGCGTACAATTATCAAATTTATAAGTCTGTTTCTGGAAACAAGGCCCTCCGTGACGAAAAAACAAGCGGGGAAAACTAAAACAACCCACTACCACCTTCAGCCGATGGATGGGTCGCGTTATACACTTCACCCAATTTTTTACGACTAACATGCGTATATAGTTGAGTAGTGAGAATACTGGCATGGCCCAGCATCTCTTGGATATGTCGTAAATCTGCGCCATTGTCTAACATCGTAGTCGCTGTATTGTGGCGATATAAGTGGCAAGCGCCTGTACGGTCGAATCCTGCGAGTTTAACGTACTGTGATGCCATATCAGACAGTTTACCCGGCACATATCGTTTTCCATTGTTAGCAAGAAACAACGATTTACCAGAACCTATGAAAGCGAACATTGGACGAATTTTACCAATGTAAAATGCTAACCACTCACAACCACGGACACTGATTGGCACCAACCGCTCTTTCTTGCCTTTGCCGTGAACACGAACCAACCTGCTGTTGAAGTCAATGTCATCGATATTGAGTTTAGCTAGTTCTCCTCGCCTGATACCTGTTGCAAAAAAGGTTTCAAGAATAGCGCGATCGCGCAGCCCTCTAATCCCGAACAGCAGCGGCTGTTCCAGAATCACTTCAATTTCTTCCGTTGAATAAAGTGCTCGGGGTATTTGCTCACCCTTTGAAGGAAGCTCAATGTTTTCAAGCGGATTTGTTGGTAGCAGCTTTTTTATGTGCATGTACTTTACGAATGTTTTAACAAACGTAAGCAAGTTTCGTTTTTGTGCTGGGCAAAGTGGCTGGTTATCTAGCGGTTTCCTGTACGCATTTAAAAAAGCGGAATAGTCATCCATTAAATCCAAATCAATCTGGTCAATATGGGTAACATCGCGGTCTATACACCAAAGAAAAAACTTCTTAAGACCGCCACGCTTGCCTCGTACTGTATCTGAACTTTGCCCCTTGGCGAGGCAAAGCTCAAAATAGTACTTGGCACATCGCCAGATGCGGCTAGTGGTAGGCTTGTTCACGGATTAGCTCTTTGGCAAATGACATACCCACATCAACAAAAGCATTTGGCTCTGGCTTGCGCCAATAAACTATAGCCTTATCAGAAAAACGTATCCGTCCCACTCTATAGCCAATGGCAGAAATGACATTGCCATTCTCATGGTACATGGGGAACACCACGCAACCTCTGAACAATTCATGTCCGCTAGCTCGGACAAGCCCTGAGCGTTGTAAGCTTCCTCTAATTGCTGCGCCCTCATAAGTCTTTGTCTTCGGAATGTGTTTGCCCATTGTGCGGTCACAATAACCAATAAAGTCACGTTGTTTAATGTCATCATCAATAATGGCACTATTGGCCACAAACGCTTGTGCGGAGTTGCTTTGCTGATAACGTGCGCGATAGTAGTCAAATGCTTGCTGAATATTCAATTCGTCTAGGTTGAGTTGCCCCAAAACATCCAAGTACTGATTTGCGGAAGATACGTTCATTTCGAGCCTCCTTTCAATCCCAATAGCTTTCTGATGGACTCGCCTTTTAGAGCAATTTTATGAGCACTGTGTACAATTCGGTCAAGTGTAGAATCAGCTACAGTTGCATCACCGAATGCATCATGCCATTCGACGACAGCAAATTGAGATGTAATCAGTAAGGACGAATTTTGGTCACGTTTCTCAATCAACTCAAATAGTGAATGACGTTCGGTCACCGACAGAGGCGCAGTGCCCCAATCATCGATAATTAAAAGCGGTACTTTCTCTACTTTTCTCTTGAAGATTGCGGCACGCCTATCTCTCTCGGCGGCTGCAAGGTTGAGGATGAGAGTTTTGAAACGGCAATGGAAAGCAGCTATTCCATGTGTAATGACAGTATTAGCCAAAGCACTTGCTAAGGTTGTTTTACCGGTTCCCGTAGGGCCTGTAATAATGATGTGTCGATGATTCTTTAACCACTCAAGTTGTGCTAGCTCTTCTACTAGCGCAGGCTTCAGTGACGGCATTACTGTATAGTATAGTCTATTCCACCAATCGAGGCCGAAGGAAAACGTATGGACGCCTGTTTCATCAACCTAGCTATCCGCACATTAGATGTGACATTTAATTGTTCGACAACAATTTCATCTAGCCGTTGTAAAAAACCTTTTTCCTCATAATTATCATTACTAAGCTGATGCTTGAGCGCAGAAACCATACCGTGGAGCTTCAACTCTGTCAGATTAGACGTTATCTTATTTTTAAGAATCATAGTTGTCTCCATAGTAATCTCTGCCACGAATGTTTCCGTGCGATTCAACACGAGACGGCAGGTTTTCGAAGCCGCCTTCTTCGTTATGCGCACTAATAATCAGCTCGATTTCATTGGGTTTATCCATATCGTTTTGTAACGCGTATTCACACGCTTTGTTCACAACACCGTCACCACGCTTCGCTACCAGTTTCATAAGTGCTTTGCAACGCTTAGCGATAGGACGTGACGTTGGGTTGTTGGTCTGTGAATACCAGTGATTTACAATCGCCGTCACAGGCTTACCTATCTCCTCAGCCCATTTAATATTGGCTTCTTTGTCACAAGAGGAAAAATCTGCAAGATGTTCTGCTGACATATGCTCTGGAACTGTTGTGGCTGAGCCTTTGAGATGACTCAATTGATGTTTGCAAACAAAGCGGTTCTGGTGGTACACATCGATTTCATTGTGCGTCACAACGATATCTAACTGCTCACCAGCAAGCGCATGTGGCACCGAATATTCATGCTTGTCATATTCAAAATGATAATCTGGCTTCACCCGTTTGATTTGACGGTCAGTTACCATTTCGTATGGGGAGGTGGGAAGAGGACGCAAGGCACCTCGCTCATTTTGTTCAAACAAATTTCGACGTGAAAGGTCAAACCCTTGAAAGCACTCGTCATTAAGCTTTTCTACCTCGCGTGATATATGTTGATTGATTTCATCTAAATCAAAAAAAGTCATATCCAACATCGGGACTAAGACGCGCTGTTTTATGAATTTAACGCCCAGCTCCACCAGCGATTTATCTTGAGGGTGCCCCACACGGCAAGTATCAATCAAGCAGCCATAATGCTCGCCCCAGAGCCTGACATTATCAACAAGGTTTGCGACGAGGCCCGGTGCGCTTACAAGGGCTTTAGCGTTGTCCATCATCACGGCCTCAGTGCAGCCTCCGAAGTATTTGAATGCTCTTGTCATTCCCTCAACCCAGTGAACTGTTTTTTCACCCTCGGTAGCAAAAGCAAACATTATTTTGGACGCACCAAGAACGGCAACGAAGACTTTTACCCATACTTTTTCTCCATTAACCATATAAAATACTTTCGTTCCTGCATAGTCGATAAACATGGTTTCTCCAGCACTATGGTGCTGCTTCATAACAATCTTGACGCGCTTCATTACTTTATTAAGCTTTCTGAAATACTGTGTTTTACTTAATGCTGTCGCAGTATCAATTGCGCGATATTCCAAATAGAGAACAGTTCGGGATTTACGTTTGCCGCGAGCCTTACTTAATTCTTGTAACGCCTCATTATAATCTGGCTCACGTTTATTTGACTCTCGTTGACGAGTATAGAGAAGCGCCTCAAATACCTCTTGATTGTTCAATTGCTCAAGCAACATATGGTCGATATTGAGCTTATTACAACGTTTATTTAGACGAAATGTTGCGGAAGGTGATGCTCCCGCAATAGCTGCTTGGTCTCTGATGGTAATGTCGGGCTTCACAAACTTTGCCCTAACAATATTTCGTATAGTACTGACGTTTATCATTACTAATGTCCTCTGTTAGATAAAAAAGAGGCGCACGCGACCTGTAGTATCAATTACCTCGAATTGAAACTTGACAAATGTCGCTTTGAGAACAATGATTAAGTTACGAGTTTCGATTCGTTGCTAAATCACAAAGCCCTTTAGAGTTGCCGCTCTGGGGCTTTTGTTCTATCTGCGCTGTTAATATGTATTTTCGAGCCTTTACATTTACATGATTTTATTCCTCTCTGGCGCATGCCTGTGTAGCTAAGAACTCGCAGACATCCTTCACCAATGCAAATCTTCCTCTCCTGTTAGGGAGTTCAAATATGTGCAAAGGCAATGACTGTCTTTGAATCGCTTGTTTTACTGCTGCAACACTTCGGTAATTCAAAGCGCGTTGTAATTGCTCGATTGTGAGAATTGGTGAGCCGTATAACTTCAATAAATCTTGCTCAAGCTGCATGGCTAATAATTCTCGTTCTTGGTCACTCAATGTTTGTCATCCTCCATTTCTTACTAGTGGTGACAATTAGCCTATACTCTAATTTGAAAACTATCATTGTCGATTTTTTCACCAGAAAAATTCAGACTAATAACGAAGAAATGGCACTTAATCTTCTGTTTTAATTTAAGAATAAGCTACTGACTTTTAAAGCAGGGTATAACGCGAATGATTAGTAGATCATCTATTGAAGAGCATGAAATATGGTTGTGGGAGACAATTTTCCCGCTCGATAAGGCGATGAGACGGGAAATAAAAGACCAATACCTAAGTCTCTCTTCAACAATGCGGTCTATAGCGGTACAGGTCGCAATTCAAACGCATTTGCAAGATTATGGGTATTCTTCAATGGCAGAGTTTATTGAATCGCAAAATTACGACCCTAGCGATAGCACGCAAAATAAATATGCTAACTTTTGGTATAAACTTTCTGCTGGCAGGGCAATGACACAAAAAAACACTATCAACGGCTTTTTTGATAGCGTTGTTTACCCGACAGCTAATTTACTCAGACATCCATTGTGGGTCTTAATTGATCAGCGGAAATCGGTTGAGGTGTCACTTGGCTTGTTTAACGGACACTCTGTAGGGAGCATTCTCAAGAAAAAGAGTCGTTTTCGCTTTGCTGAAAAAACTCCTTTAAACGCACTAAAGCAGTCTTACACGTGTCAACGAATTAAATACTTTAACGCCAGAACGCTTGATTCGTTTAATGCATTACTGTTTATCGCACTCAATCAGATTCGAGTATGCAACCATGCTCGGCCCACCTCAGCTGAGCAATACGCTTATGTACTATTTCTTTTTCTGTTCGGTTACAAATATCGCGTTCTGAAAAGTCTAAAAATGGGAGGCATGATGAACAAACTGCTTTCGCCAGAATCATCAAATGATGAACGCGAGCGTTTTATGTTGAGGCTTTCGTCAGACCTAGATAAGATTTCTAAAATCAGTAAAAAAGTAACTGGCGAATATTACGATGAAATTGAAAGCAACATTTGCACAGCAACTCTTAATTGGGTTTTATCTAATAACCACGCCTGCTTCAAATAAAATGATTTAAAACTGACAACCAATTGCACTTCGTGTGTTGTTCCATCTTCACGCGTCTTTTGTTCCACCTAAATGATTCTAACTGTTTCGGATAGCACGACGTTCATGTTTCTTTTTGTGGGAATATATAATTATAAATTACCACCCAAATGGAACACCTCGTAGCTCCAAATGGCACACTAAGTACTATTAAGGTGGAACAAGAAAATCATCAGCATGGAACAAGCTCCCCCTGATAGGATGCAATGCTTAAAAAAGTTATCAGCTATAATATTCATACAGAGAAAAAAATCGGAGCCATTTTCATGCCTTACTGCCATACCTCACTTCAGATGAAAAATCCTGAGGAAGTCGAAAACGTACTAACAAATTTAACCAAAGAGTACTTTGTTGGTGGACAGGCTGCACACAGATTAAGTGACGGAGGCTTTAACATCGACGCAGGCAAAAACGATATTCGGGCGTATTATGACGAGGATGAAGAGGCCATTAAATTCTTCTGTCGATATAAACGGGATATGGCATTTTACGATAAAAAACTTTCGGCTTTTGCTAACAAACATGGCATTGATGCTAAACCCTGTATCGTTAAATCTTAAAGCTATGCTACTTAGTTTTTTATTGCGTGCAAAACAAAGCCCCGCGAGGACGAGGCTTTGGATTCAAAGGGAGCTACGGTTTAACTCGCACTCTCAATACATCCTCAATATTTAGTCAATAATTCGCTATTCACTACATCAACTAAGATACTTAAATCAACGACTCGATAAGAATAAGACGGAGAATGATCATCTTCCCAGATTTTTATTACTTTTAGGTTTTGTTCCAATAGTTGACCAATAGTTAAAATTCTTGATTCTTCTGGTTCGAAAGTAGGAATAGATTCAGGCGTTAAACTCAATAAAAAGCGTGTTACATAGCCTACGTTGTTGCTATTTGACGCTAGCGCGTAATGCCTAACAACAGTAAAATTTTTAGTTAACCAAAACCCTTTCCCATATCCAGAATCAGTACATTTGCTAGGGTCAACTTCAATCGTATTATTAAACTTTGTAGAACCACCATGTAAAAACTCAGAGTACAAAATGACCTCCTATCCAAGCTTCAATGCATATTGTAGTTTCAATGAAAAGTAAAGCAAAGCCCCGCGAGTGCGAGACGATCGATTCAAAACTCATGTTCGTGCTAATTGAAAAGATAAAGGTTACTCTGCCCCTTTTTTTACAAGTAAATTTATCATCAACGTTATTACTCTAGGGTTTACGCTGGTGATGAAGAAATCAACAACCTATGCACAATTATAGCGTCAAAATGAAGAAAAAAACTTAGAAAATAGGTGTCCATTGTTACCGAAAATTAAGTTGATATTCGATAGAAGTGCTCTTAAGCCGAGATTAATTCACCTTATTTTGTAAGTTTGAATTCGATAAAGATTATCGCTTTAATTGTCAGGAGTTCCAACCATCATCTCGTAGTGACCAAGCTGTCCAGATTTGTCAAAAATATCTTTAAATACACGCAAGTAAGCTTCGTTAGTCTGGTCGCCATGATTAATATATAAATCATCATGTATTGAGTGAGAACCATCATTAACCCATGAAAACAAAGACTGACAGATTAATTTATCACGACCATCAAATAGCGCACAAATCTCATCTTTACTTATTCCACCCCAAATTTTGAAATAGTTTTCAAGTATTCGACGAAGCGTATTTTGGAGGTTTACGCTCGAAATATTACCACATTTAATGTCCTCCCAAAGTAACTCGTAAGCTGAGCGTATTGGGTTGCTTTGACATCGCACTACGGTAGAGCCTTGCTCATGCTTTTTTACTTGCCAGAAGCTTTCTTCATTCAAAGCTCCATCTGAAGGGCGGGTCATGCTGAAGCTAATTTCTTTGTGAAAATAAACGTTATGCGTCAATATGAATACTTGCTTTATCTGGGAGTTATCGTCTCTAGACTCTTCCATCACGCCCTTAATAAGGGTGCTTACGATGTAGAGAATATCACTATCTAAAGAAGAAATAGGGTCGTCAAAAACAACAACACGATTTGATATTATGCCTGAAGGGGCCTGCGCACCTTTAATCAGGTGATAAAAGTAGAGAAAAGTAATGAATGTCTTTTCGCCTTCACTTAATGAATGAGCTGCGTCTTCTCCATTAGCTCGGATAATTTTATAGTGGCGACCTTCATCAGCTTCGCCAAGTAAAAACGAAGTAAATCCAAATCTAAGTAATAAGTCATTTATAGCTGAAATAGTTGGCTGAACTGACGTCGTCTGCCTCTCTAATTCTTTAATTTGATCATTTAGCTCTCTAACTTGCTCATTCTTAACACGCAAGCTTTGCTCCATTCCTGAGATAGCCTGCGTTAACCGATTTTTAGCTGTTTGATATTGGCTTAAGTCTTCATCCAATTCATTGAGAACATAGCGCCATACCTGAGAAGTTAACTTTTGCTTTTCGGTGGCAAGATTAGCGACTGTCAGATTATGGGCTGAAGTGGCTTCATTTGCTTCTGCCACTAATTGACAAAGCTTTTCTAGTAATGGCTTTATAGGCTCTAACTCTATTTTTCTGCTAGGCTCATCCAGCTTTGCCTTCAGCCTAACACTATTCCCATTCAGCCTCTCAACTAAAGTTTGCGCTTCAGCAGAATATAGTTCGTCATTCAGGAATGGATTTCCTCGTTCCACATTGGATTGAACTGCAATTCGTAATTGGTCAGTTGACGTTTGATAACCTGTCGCTAATCGTTGAAGTGCCACCATATCTTTGTCATAAGCGTCACTAAAGAATTCATCCAAACTTTGAGAAAAGTTGCCGTCTGTGGTTTGCTGACAAAACGGGCATGTTGTTGGATTTTGTTGATGGTATTGGCGACCTTGTTTCACCCAGTCACTATTACCTAATTGTTCTATAAGGCCCGCAATATCGACATCTTGATTACCAACAATTACTTTTTCTAGCAGCTCATGCTCTTCTACTTCGATTAAGTTACTTGCAGATAAGATACTCAAAGAGCTAACTCGTTCAACACCTTCAGCAAATATAGTTTGCGCCCTGTCTTTTAATTCTTCCAAAGTAAGTAAATCAGCAGTATTTGAGGCCGCTTCCGTAAACACTTTATTTTTAAAACTATCAGCACTATTCCTTACGCCCGTGAAAGCGACTTGAAAGTACTCGTCATGGATTTGCTTTTGTATAAAGCATTTTTTCGTGATATCAGGTTCAAGGTCTTGTAGCTCTTTTCGTTTTCCTACTAGCCCTTCTTCACCATCCAATTGGATATTTAGACTAGAAATTTGGCTGTTAACTTTGTCAATTTCAGGCATAAGACCTGCAATTTCTTGTTCAGCTTCAACCTGATTCTCTCCTAAGGTAAAGACCCCCCTTAAAGGTCCTTCTTGGTTGAAATTTCGTTCTACAAAGTCACGGTTATATACCATCCGCTCTAAAGTAATATCCCCTTGCCAAGAAAGGGGGCTGTGTGAATAGCCATCAGTACCTGCAATCACTCTGCTAATTGTAGTTTTGCCTGAACCATTGGCTCCGAATATATAATTGATAGTCCGAAGGTCAGTAAGTGACGCTTGATTAATATATGTCGCTAATGGTGGTGTGATTTGAATTTCCCTAATCATTTATCTTTCCTTAAAGCTACTGAGAAAAGCCCTTAGTTCAGCTTAGAAGTAACTCAAAATAGATGGATTTCCTATATTACGAGGTTTTAGGTTCAATGTCGTTGATACAAATCACCATTTATACTAGTGGTCTCGGTAAACCGTCTACTAAACACTATTCCTGAAGCAATTCCTTTTCTGCTAAATTCAAAGCTTTTTGAAAAAGGTCGAGTTCTAGCGCACTAAACTTAAGTTCTCCCGCAGATATTTCAAAGCAAACAGGTTTATCTGGTTCGTTAGTAACTAGTCCTACAAATTTGCCATCAATTAAGATTTCTGCCAACAGGTTCTCATAATTCAGATCACTTAGAATTGTTATGTTAATTCTACTGTCCATCTTTTTTTAATCCCATCTAGATTGATACAACAAAGCCCCGCAAGTGCAAACCTTCAGGTCAGCACAGAGCGAGGCTTTGGATTCAATGGCGCTTCCCCCTGCAAAATTGTACTTTTTGCGCTTTTAACTCACTTGGTTTGGTCAGAGTTATCTTTTATCCATTGTAAAGCTTCACTGGGTTCCATTTTATTCAGATCATAGAGAACATGTTCATTACCATTACCGTCAAAACCACCGCCTAGACGCAACTCCCCTCCAAATCCGTTTTTTTTGAAACCGTCAATTATGCTGTCACGATTAGCATCAATAAAAGCAGTTGAAAACGGGACGCGCACAATTCCTTTGCTGTTGAAGGTTCTGTTAGAAATACTGTTAATCACACTTTGTATACTCACATGCTCTCCTTTACAAAATTAATTGAAAACAAAGTCTAACTATTGATCGAAGTTTGCCCCCCGCAAGCTTCGGTCAGCGACTGCGAGGCTTTGGATTCAAAACATCATTCATAATTTACTTTATGGAATAGCCTAAAGATTTTACATGATCTATGACCAACCCATGACCTTGCATTAAAGCTGAAAGCCTGATTTTCGCGCCGCTTGTAAAGGTTAGAGTGTACCAATTCGCACTAACATTGAATTTGGCCGACTCCAAGTCAGTCCATTTTTCATTTTTACTTCCAGTCCAAGGAGTATGAAACTCTATCGTTTGAGAGTTAAATCTACCTTTAACCCTATATGCTTCTCCAAATGAGTACACAGCGGCTAACCCGAAACCCACAATAAGACCAATTATGGGAAACAGATCCCTGTCATAATTGATGTCTGTGAAAATCAAACTGTAAAGACAAATTAAAACAATAAATAAGCAAACCCAAAACAGGATAGATACAATCAACCCGAATTTGAGTTGCCCATTGTTTGATTTATGGCTAATTCTTGTCGAAACGACGCTACATAGGACAATGGATACTATTCCCCCGATAATACCGCCTAATAGACCTGAATCCATATGAACTTCTCCAAACAACCACATGATCACGCTAAATGAAGACAGAAAGGTCTCTTTAGTATGGTAGTTTTTAACGACGTCCTGCACAAAGGCAGGACTAAAATTACTAATTACTTCTATTCAGCTTAACAATAGATAAAATCGAAAACACTATCACCAGAACGATATAAATGCCTACAATGAGAGGGCTTTTTATCATGTTTATGTAAAAGTCCAAATCGAGTAGAAAACTTGCATCATTTCTATCGTCAATCAGTGCAACAATAATTGCAACTGACAAAAATACTAAAAAAAGTAAGCTCGCATTGCTAAATCCAGATTTTACGCATTTAAAGTAAAGGTTCATACAATCTCAATCGCTGAAATATTAGCTAGTTGTTTACAATCTACAATTAGTTGCATTCTTCTCCAACACACGTATTGGAAGCAGCTTGATTGATAGCTTCTTGAGTGCCTGTAACAACTAGTTCTGCGGTAGCTTTACCACCAGCCAAACTGCCTGCTGGACCTAAATTTGTTGAGTTTGTTAGGGCTTTTACAGCTTTCTCACCCGCTACACCTCCTATTATTGTACCAGCAGCACCTACTCCTGATGCTTTCGCAACATCTTGCTGAATAGGATCTCCATTGGCTGTATTTTCAACCATCTGCGTCAATCCACCTCCTACAGCCGCAACACCCGCAGAAGGGATAAGCGCTGTTGCAGCAGCCTCTGCACCTGTTAGCCCAAATTTAGCAGCGGCAGCACCAGCCAATCCACCTGTTGCCCCCACTGCTGCACCAGTTAAAGTGGCAGCTCCAACAGTTGACCAATTTATTTGCTTATCACCAGTAAATGCTTGAACAGCTATTGATGAAAGCCCTCCAATCGCGCCTCCGATGGCAGCTCCCAACAACCCAAATTCGCCATCTGGGTCTACATACTTGTACGGGTTATTGTTTGCGTAAGTATACCTGTTAAACCCATGAACTGGATTGCCGCGAAAAACATGCCCCATAGCATCAACAGGATCATTCGAATAAAAACGACCTATGACTGGATCATAGTATCGTGCCTGCATATAGACTAAGCCTGTCTCACTATCCTTAATGTGGCCTGTATAACCTGCGTTATCGTCATTAGCTGCCGCATTATCGAGCGTAAGTCCAAATGGGGTATATCGCTCTCTCCATTGAACAACGCCGGAGGTATCTGTTCCAGAAACAGGACTACCTAAGCTGTCATGGTGAACATACGTTGGCGTGATAATCATTGAGCCTCCTCCCTATCAGCATAAACTAAGTTTATCCTAATAGGCGACCAAACCAAGGGAGAAAACTCAATGAACTTTTATACTAATACACATCCGTACTATTGTGGAATCGATCTT
>NZ_JAPVOT010000021.1 GCF_027257845.1 Alteromonas sp. BMJM2
TCGATTCCACAATAGTACGGATGTGTATTAGTATAAAAGTTCATTGAGTTTTCTCCCTTGGTTTGGTCGCCTATTAGGATAAACTTAGTTTATGCTGATAGGGAGGAGGCTCAATGATTATCAAACCAAAAGGGTTTCACCCTAATCGAACTAATGATTGTTGTTGCAATCATCGGTATTCTTGCTGCAATCGCATTGCCGGCTTATCAGACTTACACACAGAAATCTAAATTTACTGAAGTTGTAATGGCAACGACTGCGTTTAAAACCGCGTTCGAAGTTAGTGCTCAAACAGGCGAATTTACTGCGCTGGCTGACGCGGACGCTGGTACGTTGGGCCTCCCACCAGCATTGGGTGCAGCTGGTCGTGTTGCATCTGTCACAATCGAAAACGGTGTTATCACAGCCACTGGATCTGCAGAGTTAGGTGGCGAAACATATGTTTTAACGCCTAACGGCATAGTTGCTCCAATTCAATGGACAAAAACAGGATCGTGCGTATCAAAAGGAATTTGTTAAGAAGATTTCTTTAGACATTTATGAGGGAAGTGCATTGCACTTCCCTTTTTAGTTTGGGGAGAAACTAAAAGTGAAAGCAGCATTCGTTTTTGAGTGGCAGGGAAAAGACAGGCATGGCGCTGGTCGCAAAGGCGAAATATCAGCAGCCTCAATATCTGAAGCGAAAAACTTATTGCGCAGGCAGGGCATATCTGCGAATAAAGTCAAAAAACAAAGCAAGCCTCTTTTTGGCTCTGGTGGAGCAAAGATAACTGCTGCCGATATATCTGTGACTTCTCGCCAAATAGCTACTATGCTCAGTGCTGGCGTAACGCTTATTCAATCGTTAGAGATGATAGCGCAGGGCCATGCAAAGCAGTCAATGCGAAAGTTGCTTGGCGAAATTACCGAAGAAGTTAAAGCGGGGAACCCGTTATCTTCAGCGTTGAGAAAACACCCGAACTACTTCGATGATCTATACTGCGACTTGGTCTACACAGGTGAGCAGTCTGGTGCACTAGAGCTAATTTACGACAGAATTGCTACTTACAAAGAAAAAGCTGAGGCGTTAAAGTCAAAGATTAAAAAAGCGATGTTTTATCCCATCGCTGTTGTGGTGGTTGCTTTTATCGTAACCACTATTCTTCTGGTTTTTGTTGTTCCCCAATTTGAAGAAATATTTAGTAGTTTTGGCGCTGAACTTCCCGCATTTACTCAATTCGTTCTAGGCATTTCACGTTTTGTGCAAGATTATGGCATTTTTATCGCTATCGGTATCGGTGTTGCAGGTTTTTTGTTTGGACGGGCTTACAAGAAGAGTCAAAAACTGCGCGACTCATGCGATAAATCGGTTTTAAAGATTCCTGTCATAGGAGAAATTCTAAAGAAAGCCAGTATTGCCCGCTTTACACGTACCCTTGCTACCACATTCGCTGCAGGTGTGCCATTAATAGGCTCTCTTGAATCCGCTGCTGGCGCTTCGGGTAACGCGGTATACCGTGATGCAATACTATTTATGCGCAAAGAAGTGGCAGGCGGTATACCTATGCATGTTGCCATGCGTGCTACCAATGTATTCCCAGATATGGTGACGCAAATGGTGGCTATTGGTGAAGAGTCTGGCGCTGTAGATGAAATGCTAAGTAAAATTGCCACAATCTATGAAGCAGAAGTGGATGATATGGTAGACGGTTTAACCAGCTTACTTGAACCTATGATTATGGCGGTATTGGGTGTGGTTATCGGCGGCCTAATTGTGGCTATGTACCTACCGATATTCGATATGGGTAACGTGGTATAAATTACTCAAGTTTTATTCGTACGAAGAGCTAGCTGTAATTTTTTAATTCAGCGAGTGAAGTCTCTTTGCGCAAAATAATAACAAATAACTAGCTCGCACTTTTGCGGGCTTTTTCTTATTCTGGTAGGTATAAGTAGCGCGTAAATACGTTGCTGAAAACAGAATTATATTAATGGAACTGCTTTAATGGATGCAATAATTACCCTCAGCCAACTCCACCCAGAGTTCTTTTACGTGTTCGTTTTTCTGGTTAGCCTGATGGTTGGCAGTTTTTTGAATGTGGTTATTTATCGCCTGCCCATTATGATGGAGCGAAGCTGGCAAGCAGAATATGATAGCTATTTCGCTGACTCAGATGATGTTGCTGAGACAGGGAGTGTTGCCAACGCAGGCGCCGCTGCGAGTGTAAACGCAGCCCCGTTCAACCTAGTAAAGCCCGATAGCACCTGCCCTAAGTGCGGGCATACCATTCGCGCGTGGGAAAATATTCCAGTAATCAGTTATTTATTTTTAAAAGGCAAATGCGCCAATTGTAAAACCGGCATTTCCCCTCGCTATCCGCTGGTAGAGCTTTTTACTGCTATCGCCTGTACGTTTACTGCATATCACTTTGGGCCAACTTCCCAAGCCGTGTGGGCCATTTTAATTACCTATGTGCTTATTACTCTTATTTTTATCGATGTAGACAAAATGTTGCTGCCAGACCAACTGACGTTGCCTTTGCTTTGGCTTGGTTTGCTGCTAAGCACGAGTGATGTTTTTGTTGGCACTACCGACGCCATAATTGGTGCTGCTGCTGGGTACTTAAGCTTATGGTCTGTTTATTGGCTGTTTAAGTTAGTGACTGGCAAGGAAGGTATGGGCTACGGCGACTTTAAATTACTGGCTGCCCTTGGTGCTTATACTGGCTGGCAGGGCCTGCCGGTTATTATTTTACTGTCGTCCTTTGTGGGCGCCATTATTGGTATTGCCATTATGATGATACAAAACAAGGGTAAATCGCTGGCTATTCCTTTTGGGCCTTATTTAGCAGTTGCTGGCTGGCTGACGCTTTTATACAAAGACGTTATTATTACCACCTACCTTGATATGGTTTTATAGCAATTATTTAATGTATTGGGTGGATTGATTGGTTTAGTGTGTTTATTTAACGTATTTGGAGAATAAAGAATTGAATAACACATTTGTTGTTGGCCTGACTGGCGGTATTGGTAGCGGTAAATCCGCAGCTACCGATTTGTTTAAAACCCATGGCATTGACGTAGTCGACGCCGATGAAGTAGCACGAGATGTGGTGTTACCAGGCACCATTGGGTTGCAGCGTATTGTGGAGCGCTTTGGCGACAGTGTATTGCTGAGCGATGGCACTCTTGATAGAGCGCAACTTCGCAAGTTAGTGTTTACCAATAACAGTGCGAAAAATTGGCTAAATAGCTTACTTCACCCCCTTATACGGGAGCGTATGCAGCAATTGATAGCCGAATCTTCAAGCGCTTACTGCATACTCTCTGTACCGCTGCTTGTTGAAAATAATCTCACTACAATGTGCAACAAAGTCGTTGTAGTAGACTGCAGCGAAAGCACTCAACTGACTCGTGCGGTGAATAGAGATAGCAGTGATGCAGAAACAATAAAGAACATTATGGATGCCCAAGCTACTCGAGAAGAGCGTTTAAGTGCGGCTGATTATGTATTAGATAACAATACAAGCTTACTATCGCTTAAGCAGCAGGTAGCAGATTTACACCATCAATTATTAACGCAAGCCTCAACTGCTACTTCTACCTAGAGTAATCCGCTCTCCCTAAGGCGAGCCTTCCCTCTCTGCACGTTTTTACATTGTCTTATTTGCTAATTAGCCGAGGTAATGAGTTAAAGGCCATCATGCATGAGCAGCGATTGATTACAAATTGCCTGTTTTTGAAACTTTTTTGCTCATTTGGCATCTAAAGTTTGGCTTGGCTAGCAAGTATACTTGGCTTAGTGGTCACTATGCTTTAGGCTTAAAGCTTTCTCCTTACGTAATTGTATTTAAAGGATATCCATGAGCGACGCTGTATTCGAATTTCCCCTAAAGGAAAAAGTACGTAATTATTTACGCGTAGAACAGCTGCTGGGGCAACTTAACATTACGGCCAAGGCAGAACAAAGCAGCCTACAACTTGTATTTTTTGAGCAACTCTTTGAGCTACTCGACCTAGTAGAGCGTATCGACCTCCGCTCAGATCTCACTAAAGATTTAGAGGCTCATGAAAAGAGCCTAGTTTACTGGTCAAAACACCCCAAAATAGATTCTACCGCACTTGAGCATGCGTTAAAAACGGTACTACGATTGCGTCAAAAAATTAAGACTGGAGGGCGATTTGGCAGTGCGCTTAAAGAAGACAAACTGCTAAGCTCTATCAGACAACGCTTTTCCATACCTGGTGGTGCCTGCAGCTTTGATTTACCCAATCTGCATTTTTGGTTACATCAACCTACTGAACAACGTTTAACAGAAATAGCGCAGTGGCTAGATACCCTCGCTCTATTAGATGATGCTATCACCGTTGGCTTGTCGTTTATTCGCGAACGAGGTCAATTTAAAAGTACTGTTGCAGAAAGCGGTTTTTATCAAGGCACCGCGGAAGACAAAAATGAACTTATCAGAGTGAAGTGCCGCACTGATGAAGGTTACTACCCTACCCTTAGCGGTAATAAGTATCGCTATGCGCTTCGCTTTATGCTTTTCTCTAGCGATGACAGTAAGAGCGGTTCCGTTGAAGAAAACGTTCAATTCCTACTAGCAGCCTGCTAACCTGAATTAAAGCACGATGTCTTTTTAAATTCCGTGTTCAAATTTCTTACATAGACTTTTTTCAGATTCCGTGCATAAACCATAGTCGAAATTCGTGCTTGAATATCTTCGTTAAGCATCAATGTGACAAGGCGCAAAGAGAGAAGCTCCTTATTGTGATATATCACCACTATGGTTGTTGATTTATTGATTTGTTGATTTGTTGATTTGTTGATTGAGTTAGCGAAATAGTAAGAGATCAAACAAGGTCATCGATGGTTTTTCTGTTTTTTATTTATTAGATTGTTAGTTTCGTATTTCAAATCTTTTTGGAGAGATAGATGGAAGTAAAATGTCCTATTTGTACCAAACCTGTTGTATGGTCACCACAAAGTGAATACCGCCCGTTTTGCAGTAAAAAGTGCCAGCTGATTGATTTAGGAGAATGGGCCGGTGAAGATAGAAAGATAGCCGGTAAGCCAGCTCAAGGTGCTACGCCGCAAGCTATGGATATAGAAGAAATAGAGGCAATGTTAGCGCAGCAGCCTAACGACTTCTTCAAGCACTAACTTATCTATTTAAGGAACAACATGATTAACCATATTGCACTGGTAGGTGGTACTCACGGCAATGAAATGAGTGGTATTCAGCTTATTCAAAATTGGGAGTCTAGCGGTATTCCTTCTCAGTTTAATGAGCTAGACGTCACACTTTACACCGCAAACCCTGCCGCTATCGCCGCTAACGTTCGGTTTTTAGAGGAAGATCTAAATCGACAATTTACTCCCGAGGCGCTGAACACCGATTCACTTCAAGCTGCCAGCACGAGTGAAGAGCACAAGTTAGCAAAAACGATTAACGAACAATTAGGCCCTAAAGGCGATGCTTCCACCGACCTTGTAATCGATATACACAATACCACCAGCAATATGGGTGCAACACTTATCATTCTCGATACAAGTGATGTGTACGTTAAAATGGCCCGATATGTAAAGCAACATATGCCAGAGGCCAACATTTTAGTTGAAGACGAAATGGCCTATGCCTCTCACGGTTACTTGTGCACTACGGGTAAATACGGCGTAATGATTGAGGTTGGCGCCCAGCCTCAGGGCGTATTGCGAGAGGACGTATTTTTAGCCACACAGAAAATGGCAGAAGTATTGTTAGCCTTTTGTATCGCCTATAATAAAGGCGAGTGCGACGACCTTGCGGCCTGCGAGGCATTTCGACTTGGTGAGAACATCTCTTTCCCATTAAATGATGAAGGCAACCGCACGGCTATGATCCATCATTCGTTGCAAGATAACGACTTTGTCCCCTTAATGCCTGGCGCGCCCATGTTTAGGCGCTTTGATGGTAAAGACGTTGTATGGGAGGGTACAGAGCCAACCTACCCCCACTTTATCAATGAAGCGGCCTATCACAAATTAGATGTGGCCTTTGCCACCTCAAGCCGTATAGAAATCTAGCTCTGTTTTGGGTTTTACCTTTCCAATGGATTTAAACGCGATTTATATTTAAGACTGTACATACAAAAACAGCCACATCAAGTGGCTGTTTTCTATAACTATCGCTCTATCTGACCACCGCAGAATCGCAGAAACACTGAAACCACGTGTTACTAAACGCGATTAATCACGCAGTAAAACACTACTATTTGCCATAAACCGCTTATGTATTCCGTACACTTTTTATTTGCTCGTTTCCATGAGCGCCTGAATAATGGCAACGTTAGCTTCGGGAAAGTCTTCGGCGCGTAACTCATTAATTGGCTGCCAGCGTGAAGACTGCCCTTCTTTGCCGTGAGGCTCGCCGGTAAATTGCGTCACGCTATGCACATCTAGCTTTACGCATTTATCGCCATAATCATGTTCGATAAGTATTAACGGCTCGCTAGATAGCACGTCTATGCCAATCTCTTCGGCAAGCTCCCGCTTAAGTGCATCAGTAACCGTTTCTCCGCTTTCCACTTTTCCACCGGGAAACTCCCATTTCCCGCCTTGGTGAGCGTCTTTTGCGCGAAGGGTGGTAAAGATATCATCGCCGCGGGCAACAACGCCCACGGCAACATGTACCACTTTCATTAACTTAATTTACCGTGGCACTGCTTATACTTCTTACCCGAACCACAAGGGCACGGATCGTTACGGCCTACTTTAGGGCCATTTCTTACTGCGGTACGCGGCGTATTGCTAGCTTCTTCTGGTTGCGTTTCAGAAGCATCTTGATGCTCAAAGTTCTTAGGTACATCATCGGCTTGGCGACGCTGCTCTTCCACTTTTTGCACGTCTTCTTCTGCCTGCACTTTCACGCGAGCAAGAATGGTGATCACTTCAACTTTTAAGGTCTCTAGCATTTGTGAGAATAGCGCGAAGGACTCTCGCTTGTACTCTTGCTTTGGATTCTTCTGAGCATAGCCACGTAAGTGAATGCCCTGGCGAAGATGATCCATAGCCGCCAAATGCTCTTTCCAGTGGCTGTCTAGGTTTTGCAGCATTACCGCTTTTTCAAACTGACGTAACACGTCAGCCCCTACTACTTTTTCTTTCTCTGTGTAAGCGCCTACCACTTCACCGTGAATGCGTTCACGAAGCTTCTCTTCATAAAGCTTGTCGTCGTTTTCTAACCATGACTGAACAGGTAAATCTACAGCGAAGTCTGCTTTCAAGCGTTCTTCTAATCCCTTCACGTCCCACATTTCTTCAAGAGACTGCGGTGGAATGTATTCGTCTACAACACTCGTAATAACATCTTCACGGATGGCTGAAATTGTTTCGCTGATATCGCCTTCGTCGAGCAGTTCGTTACGCTGCTCGTAAATCACTTTACGCTGATCGTTAGCCACGTCATCGTATTCAAGAAGCTGTTTACGGGTATCGAAGTTACGACCTTCCACTTTACGCTGTGCGTTTTCGATAGCGCGCGTCACCCAAGGGTGTTCGATAGCCTCGCCACGCTCCATGCCTAAACGCTTCATCATGTTGCCCATTTTTTCAGAGGCAAATATGCGCATAAGCGCATCGTCTAGCGATAAATAGAAACGGCTTGAACCAGGGTCGCCCTGACGGCCTGAACGTCCGCGAAGCTGATTATCAATACGGCGAGATTCGTGACGCTCGGTGCCAATAATGTGTAAGCCACCAGCTTCAAGTACTTCGTCGTGTCTCTTCTTCCACTCTGCTTTAATCTTTTCTATTTGAGCGTCAGTAGGGTTCTCAATATTTTCAATTTCGGCCTGCCAGTTACCGCCTAATACAATATCGGTACCACGACCGGCCATGTTAGTCGCAATAGTGACGGCACCAGTTTTACCCGCTTGTGCCACTATGTCCGCTTCATGCTCGTGAAATTTAGCATTAAGCACTTTGTGCGGAATTTTCGCTTTTTTAAGAATACCCGAAATAAGCTCAGAATTTTCAATAGACACGGTACCTACTAAAGTAGGCTGCCCACGTTTCACGCAGTCTTTTATATCTTCTACTATCGCTTCGTATTTTTCTTCAGCGGTTAAGTAGATGAGGTCGGCCATGTCTTTGCGCTGCATTGGCTTATTGGTTGGAACAACTACGGTTTCTAAGCCATAAATATGCTGAAATTCAAACGCTTCTGTATCTGCCGTACCTGTCATACCCGCTAGTTTGTTGTATATGCGGAAGTAGTTCTGGAAAGTAATTGAAGCAAGCGTTTGGTTTTCGTTTTGAATGCGTACACCTTCTTTCGCCTCTATGGCTTGGTGTAACCCTTCAGACCAACGACGCCCGTCCATTGTGCGACCAGTATGTTCATCAACAATAACTATTTGATCTTCTTTAACAATGTAATCTACGTCTTTAGTAAACAGCTTGTGGGCACGCAGTGCAGCATTAATATGGTGCAGCAGTGAAATATTGCCCGCAGCAAATAGTGATTCCCCTTCTGGAAGAACGCCTTCTTGCTGGAGAATTTCTTCCACATGCAGTTGCCCGCGCTCAGTTAAGTGAATCTGCTTGGCTTTAAGGTCGATGGTGTAATCGCCATCACCCTCTTGGCCTTCTTCGTCTTCCTTTTCTTGCTGTACAAGTTGAGGAATTAACACGTTGATTCTGCGATAAAGCTCTGAACTATCTTCAGCTTGGCCGGAGATGATCAAAGGCGTGCGCGCTTCGTCAATTAAAATGGAATCAACCTCATCCACTACTGCGTAGTTAAGTGGACGCTGCACTCTGTCTTGGGGGCTAAATGCCATGTTGTCGCGAAGGTAATCGAAACCGAATTCGTTGTTCGTACCGTAAGTCACATCAGCTTGGTAGGCCTTGCGCTTTTCCTCTGATGACATGCCCGGCACGTTACAACCGACTTCCATGCCCAAGAAGTTGAACAGTTGATTACTCCACTGCGCATCACGCTTGGCAAGATAATCGTTAACGGTAATAACGTGAACACCTTTACCCGACAATGCGTTTAAATAAGTAGGTAAGGTTGCGGTAAGTGTTTTACCCTCACCGGTACGCATTTCTGAAATGTTACCTTGATGCAGTACCTGACCGCCCAGCATCTGCACGTCGAAGTGACGCATGCCGTATACACGTTTACTGGCTTCTCGTACCGTCGCAAACGCTTCATTTAACAACGCATCTAAGGTTTCACCTTTTTCGATACGCGCTTTAAATTCGTCGGTTTTCGCTTTTAGCGCCTCATCAGAAAGCTTTTCATACTCTGCTTCCAGTGCATTGATGGCATCTACGTTTTTACGTAATTTTTTTAATAGACGGTCGTTTCTACTTCCGAATACTTTTCTAAGGATGCTTGAAAACATTAGCTTTTTTATTCCACTACTTGTCGAGACGCCATACCAAAGGTACAGCAAAAATTAATTGTATAAGACTGAAGCCACCGGGTGGCATTGTCTTGCGATTGTCGCATAAAATGCGACTTATATTGACGCAGGAATTACCCTACTTACCTGGCTGCTACCTTTATCTTTTTCGAACGTAAGGTAGAGGATCGACTTGTTTTCCGTTTCTTATTACTTCGTAGTGAACATGAGCACCAGTCGAACGACCGGTATTGCCCATTTTAGCGATGGATTGCCCTTTGGTGACCACATCGCCAATGGAAACAGACAGTGTATCGTTGTGCCCATAGCGGGTAACGAATCCATCTCCATGATCAATTTCTACTAGTTGGCCATAACCGTAGCGTTCACCTGCCCAGGTAACAATACCTGCTGCTGTTGTCACTACGTCTACACCCGCTTCACCAGCAAAATCCAGCCCTTTGTGCATAGCTGCTTCGCCAGTAAACGGATCGGCCCGCATACCGTAATAAGATGACAACCATCCCGACGCAATCGGACGACCAGATAATCGACTCTGCTCTTGGATATGGTGACCCCGAACCAAACTTTCAAGCATAGCAAGCTGTTGCGATTTCAAATCGAGTGATTGCTCTAGCTTGGCTATCTCATTGAGAATGGGGTCGTCTTGGATGTTGTCTGGTATCGATACCGGTACGAAAGCGTCCAGGTCAGCCGCTGACATACCTAATTCTGTTGCTATTTGTTTACCTTGCTCATCAAGAATAGTGGCCTGTGCCGAGAGTTCGGCCACCCGTGAGAGCAGTGCTTGTAATTTTATTGTGGTTTGATTTTTCAGCGCGTCGATGTCTTTTCTGGCGCCATTGACTTGTGATTGAGCTAAACGAACACGGGCAACGTCTTCGGGAACAGACTCAGTTGATCGGCTCGACACCAGCATAAAAATAGACGTGAGCACAGTTGCGCTCACAAGCGTACGGACACTAATACTGTGCCGATAGCGTGTATTTTTACCTGCTAGTGTAATTGTTAACTTCATACCACGAAACGGAATTGGACTTCACACTCGAACTTATTATTTGTACGCCAAGCTTATTGCTCAGGGTTTTATTATTAATGTCGAGACGGAGTTCTGTAAATTATGGGGGTTACTTTATCATTTATTGCAACGATTGCCACGTGAAAAAAAACCGCCAGGTAGGCGGCTTTTTCAAATTATGCTAATACGGGTTGTGCGTATCGTATTGGCGCAGACTCTTGAGAGTCGTAAGTCACAAACTCCCAACAATCTTGCTGGGCCAATAGTGCGTTAAGCAGCTTATTATTTAAACCATGACCGGTTTTATAGGCTCTCAGCTCACCAATTAAACTGTTGCCACCAAGATATAAATCACCAATGGCATCCAAAATTTTATGCTTCAGAAATTCATCATCGTAGCGTAAACCTTCAGGATTTAGCACGCGGAACTCGTCGAGTGCCACGGCGTTTTCCATGCTGCCACCTAATGCTAGATTATTCGCATTCATGTATTCAAGGTCGCGCATAAAACCAAATGTGCGCGCTCTGCTAACTTCGTTAACGTAAGAGCACGAATCAAAATCCATCACCATGTGTTGGCGGGTTTCGCTAATAACAGGGTGATCAAAATCGATTTTGAAATCCACACGGAAACCGTCATAAGGAACTAGCTCCGCCCATTTGTCTTCGTCTTCTACGCGCACTGGTTTCTTTATACGGATAAACTGCTTAGGCGCGTTTAGCTCTTCAATACCCGCCGTTTGAAGTAGAAATACAAACGGACTGGCACTTCCATCCATGATTGGCAGTTCGTTACTGTCTACTTCAACGATAATATTGTCGATGCCTAAGCCGGCAAGCGCAGAAGCAAGATGTTCAACGGTTTGAATGGTCACGCCGTCTTCGTTATTTAAACACGTACACAGCATGGTATTTCCTACCGCATCGGCGCGGGAAGGAATGTCAACATGTGGGATAAGGTCAACACGCCTAAACACGATCCCCGTGTTTGCAGGCGCTGGCCGGAGAGTCATCGTGACCTTCTCCCCTTTATGAAGTCCAATACCAGTTTCTTGAACTGGATGCTTGATTGTACGTTGTCTAATCATTTGCTTATGCTTTTACCTTTTAAAAAAGCGGGCGCGAATTATAGTGAGTTATTACTCACATGTCAAAAAACACACAGTTTGTGGCGTCTGTCTCATTACTCTGTATGAGTAAAAGTATTGAATACTCGCTGGAACTAACGTTGAAGTGATGGAAAAAACACTTCAAACCTTGCTCGCAGCGGTTCTAAACATGCATGTTTATATTCAACCACAGCATTTAGAACACAATACTTAAATCTCAAACTTCAGTATTCAAACCACAATACTGGAACCACAACAAAACTAAAAAATTCCCTACAGCTTCCTGTCGTTTCTCGTAGATGCTTCGCAGCTTTTCAAGAAAACAAGGCAGTACGTTAGTCTGCCTGTTTACGCAAGAATGCAGGAATATCCAAATATTCCAAATCATTATCAGGCTGTGCACTGTCTTCCGCTTTAAGAGCTTGGTTACCTTCGGTACCACCAACAGCAGAACGTGTTTCGCTTGTATTGTTATTACTACCGTATTCTTTAGCAGGCTGAGTTAAGCGAGAGCCTTCAGTGCTCACTAACGAAATGTCTGCCTTGCGCTCAGCTCCAATACCTGTAGCAACAACGGTTACGCGAAGTTCGTCTGTCATTTCCATATCAATAACGGTACCAACAACAACGGTAGCGTTTTCAGATGCAAATGCTTTAACCGCGTTACCCACGGTTTCAAACTCGTCGATAGCAAAGTCTGGGCCCGCTGTAATATTAACAAGAATGCCTCGTGCACCGGATAAATCGATATCTTCAAGCAGTGGACTGGCAATCGCTGATTCAGCTGCCTCTTCAGCACGGTCTGGACCGCTTGCTGCGCCGCTACCCATCATGGCTTTGCCCATTTCAGACATCACTGTTCTTACGTCGGCGAAATCCACATTGATCAAACCAGGGCGTGTAATCAGCTCTGCAATACCTTGAACCGCACCGCGTAGTACATCGTTGGCCGCGCTAAATGCTTGAAGAAGCGGCGTGCCAGGCCCCATTACTTTTAGCAGCTTTTCGTTAGGGATAGTGATCAATGAGTCAACATTGTTCGCTAGCTCTACAATACCTTGCTCAGCAAAAGAGGTACGCTTTTTACCTTCAAAAGGAAATGGTTTAGTGACTACGGCCACGGTTAGAATACCCATTTCACGGGCAATCTTTGCCACCTCTGGTGCAGCACCCGTTCCGGTACCACCACCCATTCCAGCGGTAATGAATACCATATCGGCACCATCTAGCGCTTGGCGAATAGTTTCTCTGTCTTCTTGTGCTGCATCTCTACCGATATTTGGATCGGCGCCTGCACCTAGCCCTTTCGTGACACTTGAGCCAATTTGCAGCGTAATATCTGCATTTGAACTACGAAGTACCTGTGCATCAGTATTCACAGCGATAAACTCAACGCCTTCAATGCTTTGAGACACCATGTGCTCAACTGCATTACCGCCGCCACCGCCTACTCCGATGACTTTGATTACGGCTTCTTCGCCGTGACTATCCATTAATTCGAACATACTTACTCTCCGGTTGTACGTCTTAAAAGCACTGTACTAGGTCACTTGTTGACTAATAGCATCCTGCTAGCCTTGATGACTTTACTACAGAACCCCCTAAAAAAATTAAAATTCACCTTTAAACCAGCTTTGCACTCGATGAAACAGGCTTTCGCTTGATTTCTGCGTACTGGAATTTTTATTATCAGTTTGTGCTTTGCCGTATTGCAGTAAACCCACTACAGTTGCAAATCCGGCATCATCAACATATTCAGCTAAGCCTTTTACATTGATAGGTTTGCCCACACGAACGGGCATCTGAAAAAGTTCTTCGGCAAATTCAACGGCACCTTCCATCTTGGCGGTGCCCCCTGTGAGCACAAGGCCCGCAGCAATTTGCTCTTCCAGACCACTGGCACGAATCTCATCATGTACCAGTTCAAAAAGTTCTTGGTAGCGAGGTTCAATCACCTCAGCTAATGTATGACGAGACATTACCCTGGCTGGGCGTCCACCCACGCTAGGTACTTCAATACTGTCTTCCATACTCACCATATCTTTTAGTGCACATGCGTAATTAATTTTAATCTCTTCCGCATTGCTGATAGGTGTTCTAAATATTTTCGCTATGTCGCTCGTAATCTGATTGCCAGCAACAGGTATGACTGCAGTGTGACGAATTGCGCCATCAGTGTAAATAACCATATCCATGGTGCCGCCACCAATATCGACCACGCACACGCCTAATTCGCGCTCATCGTCGGTCAGCACAGCGTAACTTGAGGCCAGTGCCGAGAAAATAAGCTGGTCAGCGTTAAGTTCGCAGCGCTCTACACATTTCACCATATTTTTAGCCATATCATCTGCACAGGTGATGATGTGAGCATCTGCTTCCATACGCACCCCTGACATTCCAATCGGGTTTTTAATTCCCTCTTGCACGTCAATCGTAAACTCTTGTGGCAACACGTGAAGCAGACGTCTTTCGGCGGCGATGGGTACACTGCGAGCCGCGTGGATAACATTATCAACGTCTTCTTGTGTCACTTCCTGGTTGTTGATTGGCACCATGCCATTTTCGTTCTGGCATTTAACATGACGTCCTGAGATAGACATAAACACCGACGAAACGCGACAGTCTGCCATTAATTCCATTTCATTAACGGCACGTTGCACCGACTTAACGACTAAATTCAGATCGTTAACGCCACCTTTATCCATGCCTTTCGATGCATGGGTGCCCACACCAACAATACTGATTTGATCATCATCAAGCACTTCGCACACCACGGCCTTTACCTGGCTGGTGCCGATATCTAGTCCTACAATCAAATTGCGTTCCGCTGGTTTTGACATGGTTTCCTTAACTCTCTTTATTTATCGTGTCGTTGTCGTTTTCAATCCAACCAACAGCAACACCAGTGTCATAACGAAGGTCTACGTAGCGTACAGCCTTCTCTTGTTGCGCCAACAGTGGATACACATCGATAAAGCGCTGTAGCCTATCGATGAAATCCTGACGACCTAAATTCAATCTAATGCCATTTTCTAACTGTACCTGCCACGCAAATCGCTCGCTTAGCGACAGTTCATCAATAGCAATATTGGTAGTCTTTATCAGCGCATGCATGCTGTTAAAGCCTTGGAGCGCCGTTTTTTCACTACCACCGGGACCATACAGCCGCGGTAAATCAATCTCAACGCCTTCATCATTAAAGGTGTCGCCATAAGGGTTAAGTAGCAAGTCCTCGTTCCATTTTGCGACGGGTTGCTGCTCAACTAAGTAAATCTTCAGCGTGTTCGGCCACTTTTTACGCACCGATGCGCGGTATACCCATGACTGCGCCTCAACTAGCTCAAACACGTCATTAACATCTAGAGCAAAAAAACTGCCGGGCTGCGCCTTTCTAATCAATCTTTCCAGCTTAGTGATATCGATATGCTGGTAGTCTCCAGAAAAATCGATAACTTGCACTGGCATTTGTTGCTCATCGTGCAAATACTGATTGGCTTTCATGCCGCCAAACACCACGCCCGTTAACACCAGCAGCAAGAAGATTACGCCGCCCCACATTGTGCGCCGATGGCGCTTCGGCGTTTTTATGTTTGAACGTGTATCCGACTCATCAGCCGTTTTAGACATTTGCATTTTTTGCAACGCTATCAAAGCTCGTTGATAAAATACTCAACACCAGCTCATCGAAGCTCAGCCCTGCCACTTTTGCAGCCTTTGGTACCAAGCTTTTCTCGGTCATACCCGGCACTGTATTCGCTTCTAGCAAATAGAACTGACGCTGGTTGTCTTGCATCACGTCTACCCTTCCCCAGCCGCTTCCTGAAATAGCGTCAAAAGCGCGAGAGGCTAGCGATGCCAGCTGCTCTTCTTGCGCTTCTGATAAGCCGCTTGGGCAAAAGTATTCGGTTGTATTATCCTGATATTTGGCAGCATAATCGTAAAACGTGTGAGGCGTAGACATTCGGATTGACGGTAAAGCCTGCCCCTGAATAACAGAAACAGTGAACTCTGGGCCGTCAATATACTGCTCTAGCAATACTTGACTGTCATATTGAAAGGCATCTTGAACAGCCGTTTCTAGTTGTTCAGCGCTTGTCACCTTTGCCATGCCAATACTCGACCCTTCCTGAGCCGGTTTTACCATGACCTCATTTCCCAACTTTTCCATTATAGCGCTGCACTTACCAGCATCAAAGCGCCTTTTATCAGCAATTTCATATTTCGCTGTGGGCAGGCCGAGACTTTGCCATACCTGCTTAGTGTGAATCTTATCCATTGCCAATGCAGAACCTAAAACTCGACTGCCAGAATAGGGAATTTTGAGCAGCTGAAGTGCTCCTTGCATAGAGCCATCTTCACCACCGCGACCGTGCAACATAATAAGTGCGCGATCGACCTTTAAATCAATCAAATCGGTAAGCGGGCGCTGGGCAGGATCAAAGGCAAAAGCATCAACACCCTGTCGTAACAGAGCGTTTAACACTGTATTACCCGAATTAAGCGATACCTCGCGCTCAGCCGAATCCCCACCAAGTAATACCGCAACCTTGCCGTAGTCCTCAGGTGAATGAGTAGTAACCGTTGGCTTAAACATGGTCACCTCCTTCGCTAGCAAGCTTCGCTGGCTCTAATTCACACGCCGCTAATCGTTTTGAAATTTGACCGATATTGCCTGCGCCCTGCGTCATCACAATATCGCCGTCTTGTAATATGTTCGCCAATATTGTGGGTAACGCCTCTTTATCACCTACATATACGGGCTCTATTTGGCCTCGTTGTCGAATAGAGCGACACAATGACTTGCTATCTGCACCTTCAATGGGCTGCTCGCTAGCGGCATACACATCTAGCAACAGCAGTGCATCAACACTTGATAGCACCTCAACAAAGTCTTCGTACAAATCGCGAGTTCGCGTGTAGCGGTGAGGCTGATAAACCATCACTAAGCGATTGTCTGGCCAATTGGCTCTTGCGGCTGCAATGGTGGCTTTAACTTCAGTAGGGTGATGACCGTAGTCATCCACTAAACATACTTCACCTTTACTGGTATTGAACGTGCCTAGTTGTTCAAATCGACGTCCTATGCCGCCAAAGCTCGCCAGCGCCTTTACTATTGATTCATCGTCAATACCTTCATCACAAGCTACCGCTATGGCGGCGAGTGCATTAAGCACGTTGTGATTACCGGTTAAGTTGAGTGTTATCTGAAGGGGTTCAGCGTCCGGTCGCTGCACCGTAAAATTCGCTTTACCAAAGATCAGCGTAATATTCTCAGCGCGATAGTCGTTGTGCTCCTCAAAGCCATAAGTAACAATGCTTCTACCTATACGCGGGCGTATTTCTTGAATATTGGTATCATCGCCACACACAATGGCCTGGCCGTAAAACGGCAGGTTAGACAGAAAGTCCACAAAAGTATCTTTTACCTTTGAGAAATCGCCGCCATAGGTATCCATGTGGTCGGCTTCAATATTGGTAACAACAGACACCATTGGTTGTAAGTGCAAAAACGATGCATCGCTTTCATCAGCTTCAGCAATGAGGTAACGACTTTTTCCTAAGCGAGCATTAGTGCCAGCACTATTTAATAACCCTCCAATAACAAAGGTTGGGTCGTAGTGGGCCTCAGCAAAAATGGTCGAAATTAAGCTGGTTGTGGTCGTTTTACCATGCGTACCAGCAACCGCTATTCCATGACGAAAACGCATCAGTTCTGCCAGCATTTCAGCACGGCGAATAATGGGAATACGGTTCTCTCGTGCGGTGATAATTTCGGGGTTTTCCTCGTTAATCGCACTAGAGACAACAATCACGTCCATGCCATCGACGTTTTCCGCTCGGTGCCCAATTTTAACGTCAGCACCCAATTCGCTTAGGCGTTTGGTCATTGGGCCCTCTTGAATATCTGAGCCCGCTATTTGATACCCTTCATTAAGAAGAACTTCTGCAATACCACCCATACCGGCTCCGCCGATACCGATAAAGAAAATATTATTAACCCGACGCATTTGCGGGCTTTCAAATGGGGTTTTAAAAACCATTAGTCCCCTACTCCTACCACTGACTTAATGTGGCTTACTACTTGTTGTGTGGCATGGGGGCTTGCGCATTTACGTGCAAGCTCGCCCATTTTCAAACAGTCCTCTGGATGCTGTATCCAGTGACGAACGGCTTGCCCTAAATTCTCTTTTAATACCGATTGTACAATCATGACGCCAGCTCTTTGCTTAACCAAAGATTGCGCATTTTTAGTTTGATGATCGTCCACCGCATGAGGCAGCGGAACAAAAATTGCCGCTCTTCCCGCCGCAGCAACTTCGCTAACCGTAAGCGCCCCTGCTCTGCAGACGATAAAATCGGCCCATTCGTAAGCGTCTGCCATATCATCAATGAAGTCACTTACCGTTACATCAACGGCATCTGCCGTGTTAGCGCCTAAGTTATCGTAGGTTTGCTTTACAGACGTGGCGTTATCTTTGCCACATTGATGCCGAATGGATAACCCTTTTAATGCGCTGCACACTTGCGGCACTACTTCGTTGAGCACTTGCGCTCCCAAACTGCCGCCAACAACTAGCATGTTGAGAGATGAGGAAGCGTTCCCAGAGGCTGTCTCTGCGCTTTTTTCTGAGCTATTTTCTAAAATATTGGCCGAGCTATTCTCTGAAATATTGGCAGCTTGAGAGTCGCTTTGGGCAGCCTTCTGTGACTGAGACTTACCAGAGACTTGCCAGATATCCTCTCTAACCGGATTGCCAACAACGTGTACTTTGTTGGGTACGTTGGCAAATTGCGCTTTCGCATCCTCAAAGCCTAGCAACACACGATCCGCCACCTTGCTCAATAGTTTGTTAGTCATTCCCGCAGCCGCATTTTGCTCGTGAATAATCACCGGAATGCCAAGCGTCTTCGCCGCTATGCCGCCAGGTCCACTCGCGTAACCACCAAAACCGACCACAATATCAGGTTGTATACGCTTAATAATACGCCTTGCCGATAGCAAACTTTTTAGTAGCGCGATGCCACCTTGAATACGCGCTGACACTCCTTTGCCGCGTAATCCCTTTACCGGAATAAAGTGAATAGGAATATCGTGCTTTGGCACCACATTCGCTTCCATACGCTCGGCAGTACCAAGCCAGTGAATATCCCAGCCTTCTGTGCGAAGCGCGTTGGCTACTGCGAGCCCAGGGAAAACATGCCCGCCTGTGCCGCCGGCCATAATAAGACAGCGTTTAGTCATTATCGGCCTCCTCGGCTACCCGTGCGAGAATAGCTTTGATACCGGCCTTTCCTTCGTCTTCTGGTTTTGCTTTGTTACTTGAAGAGTCGGATGCAGCCTGTGAAACAGCATTCGCACCAGCGCTTTTAGTCGAGCCTGGAGCATTTGAGTCTGCATCGGTCTTGGGCTTAGCATTTGATGCAGAGCCTTTAGTCTTTCTCTTTTCCCCGCGGTTTAATGCCTGTACGCCATCTACGCGAAGCTCAAAATCTATTCTCAATAAAATGGCAACCGCAATCGACATGATAATCAGGGAAGAGCCGCCGTAGCTAACAAGCGGTAGCGTAAGTCCTTTAGTCGGCAGAATGCCGGCGCTAGCGCCAATATTTACCGCAGTTTGAAAGCTAAACCAAATGCCAATACTGTAAGACAGATAGCCGTCAAAGGCTCGCCCTCGCTCCAACGCGTGGTTGCCAATTTGCAGTGCTTTAATCACCATCCATAAAATAAGTCCTAGCACGGCAAGAACGCCCACAAAGCCCAGTTCTTCCGCTAATATTGCCATCACGAAATCGGTATGGGCTTCGGGCAAAAACTCTAATTTCTGTAAACTATTGCCTAACCCTTGGCCAAACCAATTGCCTCTGCCGTAGGCCATTAGCGATTGAGTTAACTGATACCCTGCGCCGAAAGGGTCTGCCCACGGATCTAAAAACGAGGTCACGCGCTTAAGGCGGTATTCCTCAAATACGATGAGCGCCACCACTGCCAGAAGGCCAACAAACACAAGCGCGAAGAACTGCCACAGCCTTGCGCCCGCTAAGAACAACAGCCCAATAGTGGTGGCAAACATCACTACAACCGTGCCTAAATCTGGCTGCAGTAGCAGTAGTAGCGCAAGTAAAAAGAACACGCCGAGGGGCTTAATAAACCCTTTTAAATTTTCAGTCACTTCCTCGTAGCGGCGAACCAAATAACCAGCGAGGTAAGCAAAGAAGAAGAGCTTAGCGGGTTCTGCCGCTTGAATAGTAATAGGCCCAAGTGCTAACCACCGGGTACTACCGTTCACAGTACGACCAATAAGCAGTACCGCTAGCAATAAGCCTATTGCGGCAAAAAGAAGGTAAGGGTTTGTCACGCGCCAAAACTGCATGGGCAGCTGCAGTACTGCAATAGCGGCAAAGATTGCGGCGACGATATAAATGCCGTGGCGAATAGCAAAGTGAAAAGGATTGCCGTGTAATCGGTCAGCCACCGGCATTGATGCAGAGGTAACAATAATAACGCCGATGCTCATTAGGGCAAGGGCAATCAGTACCAAGGTGGCATCATAGGGATATTTGGCCTGCTGAGGGCTATCGTGCTTGGTGGCAAACAATTCACTAAGTTTAGTAGAGGCTAACATCATGCTGCTATTACCTCTTCAACGGCTTGCTTAAATACATCGCCACGGTGCATGTAATTGTTAAACATATCAATGCTGGCACAGGCAGGAGACAGCAATACCACATCGCCGCTTTTCGCCACTTTATACGCTCGTTGTACTGCTTCGTTTAAACTGCTACATATTACGGTGTTGGTAAAAGCAGTGGTAAACAAAGCTGCATCTTTACCGATGGCAAATACGTGTGAAACAAATTGGTTCAAATAGGGCGACAGCGCATTAATATCGCCGCCTTTTGCATCACCACCAGCAATTAGAATGAGCTTACCTTGTGTGACAGGCGCTAACCCTTCAAGGGCGGCAATGGTGGCACCTACATTTGTGGCTTTTGAGTCATCAATAAAGCGCACGCCATTGTTTGCAATTTCAATACAGCGATGTGGCGCACTGGTAAAGCTGCCAATATGTTTTGCGGCAGTCTCTATACTTACATCAAGTGCATGGCTTTTGTTTAACGCATGGCTTTTGTTTAAGGCGTGGCAGAGGCCTAGGGATGCCATTACGTTAAGCACATTATGCGTGCCTGCAAGATGGATGCTGCTGAGGCTGCAAAGCGGTTTTTCATTAAACGTTAGCTGTTGCTCCTTTGAAGAACCACTAACGCCAAAGCCCTCTTGTGCTTCCCCTAACCCATATTGCAGCTGTGGAACAGATGATGAGCGAGGTGCGACATGATGACCATCGCGCCACACAATGGCCTGCGATGCATTATCAAAAATACGATGTTTTGCAAGGCCGTAGTGTTCAAACGAGCCGTGGCGGTCGAGGTGGTCATCGGACAGATTAAGAATAGTAGCGGCACAGAGCGACAGGCTTGATGTGGTTTCAAGCTGAAAGCTAGAAAGCTCAAGCACAATAACATCTGCATCAGTACCCAACGTATCCAAAGCAGGAAGCCCTACATTACCAGCGGCTATCGCTTTAACGCCAAGTGAGTTGAGCAAATGCGTAGTCAATAAGGTTACTGTGGTCTTGCCATTTGAGCCGGTAATGCCTAGAACAGGCTTGGTGTTTAGTCGAGCAAATAGCTCTATATCACCAATCACTTCAACGCCACATTGCTTGGCTAGCTTAACTTGCTCTATATCCGGCGATAAGCCAGGACTGAGTACTAGCGTATCCACATTATCGAAAAAAGCGGCAGACAAAGGTGCTGTTTCTATGTTGCCCTTCATGCTTGCCTGCATGATTTTTTGCATGGCTTCTGGCATTGAAGCCATTATCGATGAAGCTGTAGGTCGTGTATCGAACGCTTTTACGCTAGCGCCTTGTTGAAGTAAGAAGCGCACGCAAGCCTGACCTGTTATTCCAAGGCCTCCTACTACATAGCTGTGCTCGCGTACGTTATACGTCATTACCGACTTATCTCAACTTCAATGTTGCTAGACCTACTAGCACTAAAATAATGGATATGATCCAAAACCGAACGATAACTCTCGGCTCAGGCCAGCCCTTCAATTCATAATGATGATGAATAGGTGCCATTCTAAAAATACGTTGCCCACGCAGTTTGAAAGAGCCCACCTGTAAAATCACCGACAGCGTCTCAATCACAAACACACCGCCCATGATAATAAGTACCAGCTCTTGTCTTACTAATACGGCTAGCACGCCAAGAGTGCCACCTAGGGCTAACGAGCCTACATCGCCCATAAACACTTGGGCTGGATAGGTGTTAAACCATAAAAAGCCAAGCCCTGCGCCCACCATAGCGGTGCACACAATCACCAGTTCACTGGTAAGGGGAATGTGTGGAATATTTAGGTAGGCCGCGAAGTTCGCGTTCCCTGTCACATAGGCAAAAACGGCAAAGGCACCGGCAACTAAAATGGTTGGCACAATGGCCAAGCCATCAAGGCCATCAGTTAAGTTCACCGCATTGCTGGTGCCCACAATAGCGAAGTAAGTAATAATGATGAAAAATATCCCTAACTGCGGGAATACTTCTTTGAAGAAAGGCACTAATAGTGATGTTTCAGCACTTAGCGTAGCGCTACTGTAAAGATAAAACGCAACGCCCAACGCAATCACTGATTGCCAAAAGTACTTCCACCTGGCAATAAGCCCCTTCGAGTCTTTGCGTATTACTTTTCTGTAGTCATCAACAAAACCAATAATGCCATAAGCCACGACCACAGTAAGCGTCACAAGCACGTATCGATTTGATAAATCAGCCCACAGCAAACCGCTTATCACAATTGCCGCGAGTATAAGGAGGCCACCCATTGTAGGCGTTCCAGACTTCGATAAGTGACTTTGCGGACCATCGTCGCGCACCGTTTGGCCTATTTGCATGTTTTGCAAATAGCGGATCATTTTAGGACCAATAAGAATAGCAATCAGAAGCGCAGTTAACGTACTTAAAATAGCCCGTAACGTGAGGTACGAAAATACGTTAAAGCCTGAATCGAATTGAGTTAGCCAATCAGCCAGCCACATTAACATTTACTTTGCTCCTCATTACTATCGCTTTGTCCGAACGAAGAGGCTTCTATCGCCTTAACGACTCGCTCCATTTTTGAACTACGGGATCCTTTTACCAAAATTGAAATATCTTGGTGCGCTCTCACTACGTCGTTATGTAACGAGGATATTAAACTCTCAAGGGTGTCAAAATGGCGACCACCAAAGGAGTGACTCGCCAAGTGACTTAATGAACCCAAGGTGTAAAGGTAATTTATGCCCTGCTGCTTTGCATACTCGCCGACGTGCTGATGGTAATAATTTGACTCATCACCCAGCTCTGCCATATCCCCTAAAACGAGTACCTTGGCGCCAGAAAATTCGCCCAAGGTGTTAATAGCCGCTTTCACCGAGGCAACATTGGCATTGTAAGTATCGTCAAGCACTCTTAGCTGCTTGTTAAGCCGCTTAACGTTAAGTCGGCCATCGACTTGATTCATTGCACTGAGCCCTGCGCTTACATCGGCAAGAGTGGCTCCAACATTCAGCGTAAGAGCCGCCGCAAGTAGTGCATTGCCTACGTTGTGAATACCGGGAATAGTGAGAGCAATGGCAATGTGACTGTCTGGTGTATTAAGCGTAAAAGACGCACAGCCGCTGTCTTTTATTTCAATATCTGTGGCAGTGAAGTCTGCTGCACTTTTTTGATCTGGTGAAAACGTCAGGGTTTGCTTACCACTCACCTTGTCCAACCAAAAATCACCAAATTCACTGTCAATGTTCACTATGGCAACGCCATTGTTCCCTAAGCCATCGAAAATTTCGCTTTTAGCCCGTGCCACACCATCTACGCTGCCAAACCCTTCAAGGTGTGATGCAGCGGCATTAACGATGGTGGCAACATCAGGCTTTACCAGTTCAGTGGTATAGGCAATTTCACCTTTGTGGTTTGCACCAAGCTCCATGACTGCAAAGTCATGATGAGGTTCAAGACGAAGTAAGGTAAGCGGGACGCCAATATCATTATTGAAATTACCCTTTGTGGCCAACACGCTTCCACAGCGCGCTAATATAGATGCACACATTTCTTTTACTGTGGTTTTGCCACTGCTGCCTGTTATGGCGATAGTTTTTGGAGCCACAGAGGCTTTTACTGCCGCCCCTAATAACCCTAAGGCTACTTTTGTGTCTGAAACCTGAATAACGGGTAAGGATGTCGTAATATCTTCGCTAGCGATTATCGCTTTTGCCCCTGCACTCTCTGCTTGCTTGACAAAATCGTGACCATTAAAATTAGGGCCTTTGAGCGCAAGATAAATTGCCCCTTCGCTAATTGTCCGGGTGTCTGTGCTAACGTTTGAAACGTCGCAATCATTTCCTAATAATGTACCGTTTATTTTCTCGGCTACCCAAGACAGCGTTGTAATTATCATTTGCTGTATTCCTGTTGTAGTCGCGCCACTACTGCACGTTCATCGTAATTTGTTTTCGTATCACCAATAATTTGGTAATTTTCGTGGCCTTTACCCGCCACGATGATAATGTCGCCCGCTGCGCTTTGCGCTAAACAGTAACGAATTGCCTTTTCTCTATCGGGGATAGACACCGCAATATCTGGGTTGTGCAATCCAGCAACAATGTTCCTTGCAATATCCTCAGGTGCTTCACTTCGACTGTTGTCGGTGGTGATCACTATGCTATCTGCACCCATTTCTGCCGCGCGCCCCATCAAAGGACGCTTTCCTTTGTCTCTATCTCCACCGCAGCCAAATACGCACCACACATTTCCTTGTGTATGCGCCTTAGCGCTGGCAAGCACTTTTTCAAGGGCATCGGGAGTGTGAGCGTAATCCACAACCACATTGGCGTGAGCTTGAAAGGGAAATACTTCCATGCGTCCTTCAACGGGTGTAATTGCGTTGACGGCGCTTACCACCTCGTTAAAACGCTCTCCCTGCTGCAATAAAGTCGCAATGGCACTAAGCACATTGGCAACATTAAATGCACCAAAGAGCGGAAGTGCTATCGCGGCATTCCCCCAAGAGCTTTGGATGTCAAAACGACAGCCGGCTTCGTGGTACTCAGCATTTAGCGCAAAACAATATTTGCTAGCGGGGTTCTCTGCACTCGTAGTTAAAGCGGAGCCTTGGTTTTCATACGTACTGACTGAAACTTCGTTACTAGTTACACCAGTCCACACACGAGTAATGTGTTGTTCTGCCGCACTATCCCAACGCTTACTTTCTTCATCATCTGCATTTAATACAATTGCCGAAAGTCCCGGTTGTTCTAGCAACAAACGTTTAGCCTTTGCGTATTCTTCCATAGAGCCATGATAATCAAGATGGTCGCGAGTTAAGTTAGTCAACACCGCAATATCGGTTTTAACATGACTCAGACGCCCCTGAACCAGAGCATGAGAACTCGCCTCAAACGCAACGTGCTGCACATCGCTTTGCACAAACTCTGCCAACAAGTACTGCATGCGAATGGCATCGGGCGTGGTATTTGCCGCTGACGTTGTCTGCCACTGAGTATCGGCACCTTCAAACACACTGCTACCTAAGGTTCCAATACTGGCACTGCGTGTACCTAGCGCATCTTTAAGCTGTGTAAGCAATTGAACTGTAGACGTTTTTCCGTTCGTACCCGTTACTGCAACCGATATCATTTTTTGTGCAGGATAATCGTAAAATGCGCCTGCTAATGTGGATAGCAAATTGGGCAACTGGTAAAGCGAGATAATAACGCTATGGTCACGCATCTCCATTTCGCCATGGGCATCACTGTCGTCAGTTTGCGCCAGAATCACTTTCGCACCTAAGCTGATGGCTTGGGGAATAAATTCACGACCGTCCCTTTCATGACCTTTTATGGCAACAAACGCTGAGCGCGTGTTAACTTCGCGGCTATCAAGGGTGAGTCCTTCCACGCGAATATCTGGGGCATCTACGCCAAACTTTGCGAGTAAGGCTCGAATGCTTTGAGTGAAGGCGCTAGCTACCACTTTCACCTCCCTTCAAAAATCGACTGAAGGTAACCTGCTTGTCATCGGGAGTAATGTTTAATATGTGAAGTGCACCGCCCATAATGGATGAAAATACAGGGGCGGCGGTGTCGCCTGCGTGGTATAAATCACCACCTGGCTCATTGATAAGCACTACCGTGACTAATCGCGGATCGGACACAGGAGCAATACCTGCGAAAATATTCACATACTCTTCGCCATAACCACCGGCCACTGCTTTTCGGCTTGTGCCCGTTTTGCCCGCAACACGGTATCCAGGCACAGCGGCCTTAGTTGCTGTTCCGCCACGCTGGGTAACGCTCTCCATCATTTGAACAATGGCTTTTGCATTCTCCTCGCTAATCACGCGTTCGGATTGACCTTGCCAAGCAGGCTGCTCTGGCGACTTCACCATATTAAGTGGCGTTTTAATTCCGCCATTGGCAATAGTGGCGTAAAGCCGTGCTAACTGAGCAGTGGTTACCGAAATACCGTAGCCAAAAGACAGCGTGGCTAATTCAAATTTAGACCATCGGCTTCTTTCATGGAAAATGCCGCTGCTTTCTCCTGCCATATTGAGCCCAGTGTCGCTCATTAAGCCAAGGTTGTAGTAGGTGTCTAATAAGAAATTTTTAGGCACAGAAAGCCCTAATTTAGACGTTCCCATGTTGCTTGAGTGTTGAATAATTTCTTCTAGCGATAGCTCTCCGTAATTGCGAGAGTCTTTGACTAAACTGCCTCCAAGTCGCATCCATCCTGGGCTGGTGTCAATAGTGTCATTAGGTTCTACTTCACCAAACTCAAGTGCCGTAAGCACCGCTAATGGTTTTAATGCAGAACCTGGCTCAAAGGCGTCAGTAATCACGCGGTTGCGCATTCTGTGCGGTGCAATATCGCTTCTGTCATTAGGGTTAAACGACGGAGCGTTTACCATGGCCAATACATCGCCCGTTTTCACATCAACCACCATGGCCGATGCAGAGCTGGACTGATAATAAATCATGGCTTCTTTGATTTCTTTATACGCCAAAGCCTGAATACGCTGGTCTATTGCAAGCTGCAAATTACCTGCTTTTTCGCCTGCTTTGGTCTCCAGAATTTCTACCTGGCGCCCTTTTGCGTCGCGACGGATTTTTCGAGAGCCAGGTGTGCCCGTTAGCCACTCATCGAACATGTGCTCCAGGCCTTCAACACCCGTATCATCAACATCGGTGATGCCAATAAGCTGTGCTGATACTTCTCCTGTTGGGTAGTAACGGCGACTTTCCCTTCTGAGATAAATGCCTGGGATATCAAGCTTGTCCACGTATTCTGCCATAGCTGGCGATACCTGACGCTGAAGGTACACAAATCGACGCTTAGGGTTTGATACTTTTTCTTTCAGTTCTGTAACGTCTTGACGTAAAACGTCTGCCAGCGCATCCCAGCGACGCACCTCATCAAAACCCTTGTTTTCATGGATAACTTTTGGATCGGCATATATCGCTCTTACCGGCACGCTTACCGCGAGTTCAACGCCATTTCTGTCGGTAATAATGCCGCGATATGTGGGCATATTGCGCGTACGCAGTGTGCGGCTGTCACCTTGTTGAATAAGCTCATCGGGCTCTATCACTTGAATAAACGCAGCGCGGGCCGCAAGCACACCAAACACAGAGGTGATCACTAACAGCACAACGAGGAATCGCCAGTGCATGAAGCTTGGCGTTACGTTTTGTTTGGCGCCTGTCTTCTTGCGCGAACGAGTGGTAGATACATTACTCATTTAAGTCTGACCACCACTTCATCATCGGCAGTAGGACGATACATACCAAGCTGCTTTTCAACCAAAGTTTCGATGCGGTTATGCTCGGTCAAAGCGCGTTGCTCAAGTACGAGATTTCGCCACTCTACGTCAAGCTCGTCTTTCTCCTGCATTAGGTCTTCTAGTGCAATGACTTGCTGTCTATTGTGGTGGCTACTTAAAATGACGGCCATAGCACTTGTAATAACCATCAAATACAACAAAACCCGCAACTTGTTGCGGGTCAAATCTGAGACGATAATCAGTATTAAGTTAAAATTAGTACTGGATTTATTTGGCGTTGTCATAGCTTTTCGGCCACCCGCAAAACTGAACTGCGAGAACGCACGTTGTTGATGACTTCTTGCTCAGATGGCTTGATAGCTCGGCTAAGCGCTTTTAGCACTTTGTCGGCATCAATTTCGGCTTGGGTAATGGGCATGTTATGAGGTACTGACTTCCCTTTACTCTGGTCTTTTATAAACCGTTTAACCAATCGATCTTCTAATGAATGAAAAGAGATTACCGCTAATCGACCTTCTTTCGCCAACACCTGAGTGGCTGCTTTTAACCCAACGCGAAGCTGCTCAAGCTCAGCGTTGATATAAATTCTAATGCCTTGAAATGCCCGCGTGGCTGGATGCTTATATTTATCTTTTACCGGCACGGCTTCATCGATAATTTTCGCTAATTGGGCTGTTCGAGTAATCGGCGTTTCCTTGCGAGTATTCACAATGGCGTGGGCTATTCGCTTACCGAATTTTTCTTCTCCGAATTCTTTAATCACCTGAGTGATATCTTGCTCTTCTGCATGTGCTAACCAATCAGCTGCACTTTGACCTTTTGAAGTATCCATACGCATGTCAAGAGGCCCGTCGCGTAGAAAGCTGAAGCCCCGTTCTGCATCATCTAGCTGGGGTGATGACACACCTAAATCCATCAATACGCCATCAATTTTGCCCGTCAAACCTAAGGCTTCAATTTCCTCAGCCATGTTGCCGAAGGGCGCATGAATGATACTAAAGCGTTCGTCGTCAGCAAAACGTTCAGCTGCCTTGATAGCTTGTGGGTCGCGGTCAAACGCAATAAGTTTCCCGGCACTACCCAACGCCGCTAAAATATGCGCAGAGTGGCCTCCACGTCCAAAGGTCGCATCGATATAAGTGCCATCAGGCTTAATAGATAACGCCTCGATACATTCATCAAGCAATACGGAAATATGCTTAAATTCGCTTGTTGATGACGTGTTTTGCGATGTCATAGAGAGAAATCCTGTAGCCGTTCGGTAAGTTCAAATTCGCCTTTGCGTTCGGTGTCTATATCAACCTCAATTTGCTGGGCCCAAACATCGGCATCCCAAATTTCAAATTTGTTTAACTGACCAACTAACATGACTTCTTTAGATAGCTTTGCGTGAGCACGCAAAGGTGTAGGTATAAGAATTCGACCGCTTTTATCCATTTCCCCCTCTGAAGCATGACCTAATAGCAAGCGCTGCATTCTGCGCTCGGCTGGAACCATACTAGAGAGCTTGATAAGTTTTAACTCGATTTCTTCCCATTCGGGAAGTGGGTAAAGTAGCAAACAGCTTTGCTGTGTATCGACAGTGCAGACAAGTTGTCCCTCACAATCATCCAGCAGCGACTGACGATACCGCGTAGGTATAGCTAGTCTGCCTTTTGTATCCAGATTGATTGCGTTAGCGCCGCGGAACATTCCCCTAGCCTTTTGTTATGTGCTTTGATTTTTCTTACTTTTTGAGTACTAATCTGCAAAGTGATGATGATTTGATCCACATTTCGCCACATTTACCCACTAGGTGACAGTTTAGGTATCATTGATCCCCACTGTCAAGTATAAAAATAACGCCGAGCCCGCGTATTTACTGGCTTTGAACTGTTTAAACATACAGTAGTCAGAGGAAGTGTATGATTAGGCGTGTAAAAAAGAGAAAAATATCGGGAAAAGATTTTAAGCAAAGTAAAATTAATCGATGAACTGCTGTAAATAGTGTGGCTAACGAATGACTTTGCGTGTGATACAAAAAGCCCCGCAAAAAGCGGGGCTTTAAATATGTTAGGCCGTATAGCCTAGCATTGAAACGATTATTCGCTTGGCGCTTCTTCGCTTGCTTTTTGCTCTTCAGGCTGAACAGCTGAAAGCTGCATGTTGCGAATTGGGTTTTCTGTCTCGTTAGAAAGCTCAACCAAGCGGTTTAACTGACCTACAGACATCATTACCGCGTAGATTGCACCTAAGAAGCCCGCTTTATGTAGCTCAAGTACTTGCGCTTCTGGAAGCTCAAGTAACTTCTTCTCATTGATGCTCATCATGCCAGTAACGTTACGCTGCTTACCATCTTGGTAAGTTAGGCGAATTTGGATTTGATCAAGAAGGTCTAGTTCAACCACTTTAGCCACGAAACGCTGTGTTAGCATTTCGCTGTTAGCAAGGTCTGCTAAGAACTTCTGACGACCGTCTAGAAACTCGCTAGGCTCGCCAGCATCAGTGAACAATGCTTGACCTTCACCCGTTGACACTAGGTCGCTGTTTTCGTCGATGTATACACCTAATTTATCGCCGTCAGGACGCACGTCAAACGGATAACGAAGAATGTTCATTGGAACATGAGGGCCTTTCCACGTGTCGCCAGTTAAAAACAAGTTTTGACCTTGCTCCATACCTAGCATAGTGACTACGTGGTGACGCTTTGATGTTGGATCTTCGATAAACACTAGAGGCATAGTTGCCGCAAGTTGTGCAAACTCACGAATTGTTGCCGCAGCAAGGTGCGTATTTTTCGCGAAGCTGAAAGATGAATTTACCGCAACCTTCAGGTCTTTATGCTTTTCTTTATCTAGCGGTACAAAATTAATAGCCATATTTATTTCTCATACTTGTTAACGGTGGCCCCTGCTTTTGTTTTGATAAGTGCGGAGCCACAAAAAAATGTAGTTTTGCCGTTCAGGTGATTTGTCGTCATCATCCGTCGGACGAGCGCTATGGAGTATCCCGTATTCGCGCAATGAAGTCACGCAGCCTTCACAATAACAAGTTTTAAATTTTTATTGCAATGTAAACTTGGCGTAAACACGCCCGACCGCTTTAAAAATGAGCAATTAGAGAGAAAATCTCGCTCAATAGGCAAAAAAACAAATGGAGATGGAGAAAATCAGTAACCGAGATCAAAAATGCGATAACAGGCGACAGAAAAGCAGTCGTTGTAGCTCACCGAAATATGCTTTAGGCTCATAGTACCTGCTAAGATCTGATTTAAAAGCATTGATTCAAGGTCTCTGTTTTAAAGTCTCTGACAAAAGCGCTTTTACTTACACCTAATGACCCACATAAAATGAAAATAACAAATAAGGAAAAAACAATGAAGGGGCGTCTTTCAACTAAACACCTATTAAAGAGTAAGTGTACATTGGCTGTAACCGCATTTTTTACCGCCAGCGTAATGTCTGCTGGCGCATTTGCTTTTGCGCCATCGTCTCAAGACCAAGCACAAGAAGATGGTTCTACGGTTTCTACATCATACAGTGCATCAGAAAAAGCGGTTAACATTGCCAAGAACACCATTATCGTCGATGGCCATATTGATGTTCCTTACCGCGTAAAAAATCAATGGGTTGATGTGACTAAAGCCACAGACGATGGTGACTTCGACTACCCTCGAGCGGTTAAAGGAGGGCTCAACGCGCCCTTTATGAGTATTTATGTTCCAGCAAGTTTAGACAACTCGCCCGAATCAACCCAGCTGGCACATCTACTTATCGACTCTGTAGAGGCCATCGTGGCAAGAGCCCCCGATAAGTTTGCCATTGCTAAAAGCCCAAGTGACGTCAAAGCACACTTTGAAAAGGGTATTATTTCACTTCCCATGGGAATGGAAAATGGCTCACCTATTCAGGGTAACTTAGACAATCTGAAACACTTTCACGAGCGCGGCATTCGCTATATAACGCTTGCTCACAGCCAGTCTAACCATATTTCAGATTCATCCTATGACCTGCGTCGACAGTGGAAAGGGCTGAGCCCATTTGGGAAACAGCTAGTGGGTGAAATGAACAACATTGGCATCATGCTAGACATTTCTCATGTGTCTGATGATGCCTTCTATCAGGTGGTTGAACTTACCAAGGTTCCCGTCATTGCATCTCATTCTTCTCTACGCCGTTTTACCCCCGGTTTTGAACGTAACATGAACGATGAAATGATTAAAAAGCTTGGCGACAATGGCGGCGTGATCATGATTAACTTTGGCTCAAGCTTTGTTTCTAAAGAAGCCGGTCAGTGGCGCACTGGGCTAACTAATGCACGGAATGCGCTAATAAAAGCCGAAGGTGAAGACAGTCCGAAACTAGAAGATTTTGAAGCACAATATCGCAAAGAAGTCCCTTACCCCTATTCTACGTTAGATGAAGTATTAGATCATATTGATCACGTGGTTGAGTTAATTGGTGTTGAGCATGTGGGAATAGGCTCTGACTACGACGGCGTGGGCGATTCATTACCAATAGGTCTTAAGGACGTCGCTAGTTTTCCGAACCTAGTACAAGGACTGCTGGATAGAAACTATAGCCGAGACGATATCGAAAAGATATTGAGTGGCAATTTACTGCGCGTTTGGCAGGAAGTTGAAGACTACGCGCAAGCACAGTAATTTAAGAGCAATAAAACGCGAACCCTTCTTCTACTTAGTCTGTTAACGGCTAGCGTGTTGTTTAAGACAGGCGAATGGATCAAGGGTTAGTTTGTATCGATAACTCAAAGGGGCATTCTTTATTTAGAAAATGCCCCTTTTTTGTTTTTGCTTGCGGTGTCATCAACTGGTGTTTAGTTTGCGACTTATGCTTTTATGAAGCCATAAAAAGCCAATACATATTGATAGACAAACCTGAAACAATTGTTTTGGTCCCAACGGCTTCAAATGTACTCGTTAAACAGGGAATACTTCATTTAAACTGAGCAAGATAATCAACTAACATCAGCTTCATAGTGGGAAACAATGGATTTGCTCGTGGTATCGCGCACTCTTCCTGTTGATTGACCATGCTCGCATTGAAATCCATTTTGGCAAGCAGCGCAGCGTTGACGACTAAGTCGGCATGGCAGAGTTTGTATGATTCATCAATAACGAAGAAAGTGTTTACACCATGACTCTGCGCTATCAGGTTTTCGACTCCGTATATCGGCGTTGTTGCATCCGCTTGAGAGTGGGCAGCAAATACAGGGACATCTATGTGCTTCTGAGCGCCAGAGCTGTTTTCATCAGCGCTGTTTTTAGCAAGAGCACTGCCATCAGGGCTAACGTTAGTGCCGTTGGAAGCATCCATCACGTCGCGAATATCATTAATGATATCCATTAGCTCCAAGCCAGCAAAACCGGCCACATTGGGGTATTTATATGGGTTTGGACCATGCGTTTCGTAAGTACCATCAACAATTTTGGCGAGAAGTTTTATGCCCCAAATTCGCGACATGCCTTCTGCGTTATCAGACAACGCTAATGCACCTGAAAACAGCATGAGACCATCGATGTTGTTTTCTTTTGTAAGATAATTATCTACTGCTAAAGCACCACCGGTAGAAAAACCACCAACGATCAGAGTGCTACCCATATTGCTCGCTAATTTAATTACATCGTCCACGTGAGATTGCCAGCGCTCTGCAAGGTTCCAATCCGACATATCGTCATCGGCTTCTCGTAAGCCATGACCCGGCAATAGCGGCACCACAACTGAAAAGCCTTCATCAAACAATACTTGTGCTATTGCACGCATGAAAAAGGGAGAGTCGCTTAAACCATGCACGAGCACTGCAACCTTTTCACTGTTTTTATTATGTAAAATAAAAGGGGCATTTCCTTCATTTCGCAAAATGTTGCTGCAAACGCCAAACTTATTCAACGCTGTTTCGCGGCAGGTTTGGGTCTGCCCCCATTCACTTTCGTAAAAGCCTTTGAAACGCTCATTGGCCTCATTAGCCACAGTTAACATCGACATTAGTGACAGTGTTAACGCAGAAAGTAATTTAAAACTTAATTTTGATGACACTTTAAATCTCCACGGAAAACGCAAATAAAAAACGGCAGTGAAAAAATGACAATAAAAAACGGGGCCATGATACCACGGCCCCGTTAACTATTGTTCAATTTACCTTTAACTTACAACAACATCATTAGCTAAAGTAAGCTTCCAAATCATCAGAACCGCCAATATGCTTTCCACCAATAAACACTTGAGGCACCGTTTCTCTACCGCTAATGGCTGTTAGGCTTGTCAACGTAGCATCTTTTCCTAACACGAGCTCTTCGTAGTCGTACCCTTTTTCCGTAAGAAGCGCTTTGGCTTTGGTACAAAAAGGACAGCCAGGCTTAGTGATAATGGCAACTGGTGCGTTTGCTACCTCTTCAGGCGCGATGTACGCCAGCATAGTATCGGCGTCTGATACTTCAAACGGGTCGCCAGGCACATCTGGTTCGATAAACATTTTATCTACCACACCGTCTTTCACTAGCATAGAATAGCGCCAGCTGCGTTTTCCAAAGCCAAGATCTGCTTTGTCTACCAGCATTCCCATTCCATCAGTAAACTCACCGTTTCCGTCAGGTATAACGGTAATATTCTCGGCCTCTTGGTCAGCAGACCACGCATTCATAACAAATGTATCGTTAACTGACATGCACACGATGTCGTCAATGCCGTGTTTCGCAAATTTTTTAGCAAGGGCGTTAAAACGAGGTAAATGTGTTGATGAGCACGTTGGCGTGAAAGCTCCCGGTAAAGAAAATACTACAACGTTCTTTTTGGCAAAGATGTCTTCTGTGGTTTTCGCTACCCACGACTCACCTTCTCTACACTGAAACGTGACGCTTGGTACCTGTTGGCCTTCTTTGGATGTGAAACGACTCTCTGACATATTTTTCTCACTGTTCATTAAGATTTGGGGAAGTTGACCCTAGCTGTACATTAAAGTTCAACACGCCGTAGCTATCGACAAGACTAGTTTGTGTTAGATCACAAATCAATAGATAGTCTTTATAAACTAGCGCTGGTTGTGACAGTGCCAAAACAACAGCGACTTAATCGGTGTTAGGTATTGAACTACATTCGTTAATATCGTTTTTGATGCTGAACATTTGCACAAGTATTTCTATGCTCTAAGCCATAGGTTACCAACGCCGCACATCTAACACCAAGCGCGTGTCGGTAACAGGTCGATTTATGTAAAGTTTACTTGAGGGTTTGTACCATGATTATTCTAGTCGGTGGTGAGAAAGGCGGTAGCGGTAAAAGTTGCTTAGCCCAAAACATAGCAGTGTATTTGCGCACTGAAAAAGGAGCAAATGTCCTGATGGTCGATTGCGACCCTCAACGAACTACGTCGGATTGGATCCAAGAGCGAAAGGCCAACCCAAGGCTTGCTGAAATAAATTGTGTTCAGTTATACGGAAAAATACGCAACGAGCTTCTCAACCTGCGTCAATATTACGATTATGTAGTGATTGACTGTGGAGGACAAGACAACCTTGCACTTCGCTCTTCGATGGCGGTTGCCGACCATATCCTCATTCCACTTCGACCAAAACGCAGAGACCTTAAAACGGTTCCTCACATGGAAGATATCCTATCGACGTGTAAGATGGTTAACCCGAAGATGAATGCTGCATTTGTTGTTACACAGTGCCCTTCTCTTCCTAGCCTCGCTGGGCGAATTCTAGAAGCGAAAGAAGTGTGCCGTTCTTTTGGTATACCGGTGCTTAACGCAGTGACATTCAGCCGCAATATGTATGATGACTCGGAGGAATCAGGCCAGTCAGTCATAGAAAGCGAGCCGGAAGGTAAAGCGTCTCATGAAATTAGAACCTTATTTGAAGAGTTATTAGCGGGGAAAGTGGAGGATTCATATGAGTTTGCTCAGCCTCAGAAAGTCGAAGCCTACAGCTAAAGCCACGCTTCACTCTGTTGACTCGTTTATAGACGATGCCATTTCTTACGCCGCAGGTGAGACACTGCATCAGCAAGAAACGACATTGGAAACGTTAACAGACACACACCGATATAAAAACGGCAACAGAAAAAAACCGTGTTTACAATCGGTGAAATGCAGCACCAGTAAGAAGCAACAAAAAGGAATGCGACATGCCACCTTTACGCTTACGCCTGAGTGCATTAATCAGCTTTCGCTGCTATCCCAAGACAGTGGTATGGCGAAATCGGCCATAATAAGAAAATGGATATCAGAAGAATTTGCCAAACGCCGTCACACTGCTGGGGGTGGTAAAAAGAAATGAGCGTGGCCAATCACGCTCGCTATTCAACTATAAAGCGTATGCAAATATAAAAGCGTAAAATACTGAGCTTTGTTTAGTCTCAGCTCACTTAATCCTTTATACTAAAGTTCAACCATCTCCTTACCGTTCGTAATGTGGAGTTGATGATGCCATGTGGCTTATAATCGTTCAATAATTGCAAGTCATACCGTCTACAAAGCTATTACGCAACTCAGGAGGAAGAACGTGGTTTACGGCTTCAAGCTTATTCATTCGCTGGTTCTTTCTTTACTTTTTAGCAGCGTCCTCTTCATACCTTCTTTTGCCCACAGTTATGACGCAAAGGATCTCAGCGTTATTAGCGGGCTTTTAAAAGCAAAGAAATATACAGATGCAGAAAGACAAGCCCTGCTTTTTATAGAAACATCGCTTCAACAGGATAAAACCTCATCAAATTTTCTAGCGCTTGGAAAGCTGCTGCAAGATTACTCGCGATTTAAAGCGTCTAAGGCAGTATTAGATGCAGGTCTTGAGGCTTACACGCGAGAAGGTGAGTTACTTAAAATAGCACAGTCTCTTTTACATCTTGCAAGCTCAGAAAGACATCTATCGAATTACGCTTCTGCAGAGGAATATTTGCGCAGATCGCTGTCGATTGCTGAAATGAGAAAAGACCGTCAGCTCAAGGCAAACGTGCATTTGGAGCTGGGCGTTGTCTATAAACAGCAGGATAAATTAGAGCTTGCTCTGGAGCCCTTAAAGCTCGCTTTAGCTGTTTTTCGCGAAAACGGCAACGTGACTTATTCAAGCCTTTGTTTGTCTCATATTGGAGATATCTACAGTCTTCTTGGGCATACCACTCTCGCGTTTACTTATTACGACGATGCCTATTCTGCTACTTCCGAACTAAGCAATACTCTAGAAAATAAGCGTTTATTGGGAATAATTAAAACCAAGATAGGCAACCTTCAGCTACAAAATAATGAGAAAGAAAAGGGTATACAGTCAATTACAGATGGACTTGACCTTCTTTTATCAACTAATGATGTAGGGGCCATTTTTGAGGCCAAAATGTTGATGGGCAAAGCGCTGTTAGAAACGGGAAGCACTGTCAAAGGTATTGCTTTACTGCAAGAAGCCATGAACTTTGCACTAGAATCAGGACAAATTGGTTTAGTGAATGACGTTCGCCTAGCGCTTGCACAAGGCTATATACGAGAACGACAATTTGACTTAGCCCTAGCCTTCGCGCGAGCAGGCACGATTGATGCTCGTAAACATGGGAACATGCGAGACCAGTTGCGTTTTTTAGCTATTCAGTTAAGCGCCCATGTTAGCCTTGGAGATTTTGAGAAAGCACTAGATATACAGTCGGTTGTGCAAGAGCTTCGCGAGGGTCTACTTAATTCAGAAAATCAGAATGCATTAAAGGGGTTACAAGCGGAAATTGAGCTTGTCAGGCAGTCGGGAGAGCTTGAAAAATTAGCAGAGTCCAAGCAGCTTGTTATCGCAAAAGCAGAACGCGAAAAACTGAAAAACACCCTTTTTTGGAGTGCGTCTATAGCGGTATTACTCATGCTCTTTTTAATGTGGAGCAGATTTAAGCAGCGCCAACAAACTATTATTTTACGCCGTGAGGTTAGGCAACAAACAGAAATCTTACAAGAGAAAAATAGCGAGTTAGAACGCGCATATAAAACCCTGGAGCATGTTAGTTTACGCGATCCACTGACTGGCTTATACAATAGGCACTATTTGGAATCTCAATTACCTTCAGAAATTAAGCGCAGTCAAATTGAAATGGATAATATTTCGGCGCCATCATCAAACCGTGACCTGCTGTGTCTGCTCATAGATATAGATCACTTTAAAAGTATCAATGATGATTATGGACATTTAGCAGGTGATAAAGTGCTCGAAGGTTTTTCGTCTGTACTTAAAGAGGTCTTTCGACAGACAGATTTAATTATTCGCTGGGGAGGAGAAGAGTTTGTTGTCGTGTGCCGACACTCATCGCGAGAGGAACTTCCCGAGTTAGCTGAGCGATGTCGAGAGACGGTCGCAAGAAACGTGTTTAATATAGGCAATGACAAGACCGTTAAGGTTACCTGCAGCATAGGATTTTCCTTACTTCCACCAAATGAAATCTCACATTTTGATGCGGCCTGGCAACGAACGTTTGCGGTGGTAGATTACGCCCTTTATGCCGCCAAACTATCTGGTAGAAACGGGTGGATAGGCTTAATTGAAACCTACCACACCACGGGCTCCAATCGAACGCCCTTAGACTGCAAATTTGATTTTCCAAGTTCAAGAATTGCAACATCGTTTAATAATATCGCAAGCATTCAATGGCCTGAAGAAGTCACGGGGTAGAAGTATGTACAGGGGAAGTTGTCAGTGCAACACAAGCGGTCTTCTTCAATACGTAATGTCGCCAGTGCATTATATTTTCTGCTTATTCTCACAGTACAAATACTTCTCACACTTTACTTTAGAATTGAGCTAGACTCGTGAAGTTAAGTGTAGACTAAGGGCACTGCCCTTATTACTTGCTCTATGCTTATTCACTTAGTACATAACACTCAAATTATCCGGCAAATGGAGTTCCACCATGAAAACAAAAACAATTGCGTTAGCTCTACTACTCACCACGCTTGGCGTAGCAGGCTGCTCTGATCAGAAAGAAGAGCCAAAAGAAGAAGTAATGACGGAAATGGAAAAGGCAGGCGAAGCAACTGCTGATACCTATGAAAATGCAAAAGAAAAAGCAGCTGACTCATGGAATGAAACCAAAGATGCAACATCTGATGCCTACGAAGATGGCAAAGAAATGGCATCTGACGCGTACGAAGACGGCAAAGAAATGGCTTCTGATGCATACGAAGACGGCAAAGAAATGACATCTGATATGATGGACAAAGGCGCTGAAAAATCTGAAGAGCTGAAAGATGCAGCGTCAGAAAAAATGCGTGAAGCGTGTATCGCAATGAAGAAGAAAATGGGCGGCGATGTTAGCGAGTGCGACACGCAAAACTAATTTTGTAAATGCGATACGCAGGACTAATTCAACGAATACGAATTACCTAGCTATTTAGCAAGTTGCCCTGTGAAGTGTTGGTTGGCGTAAGCCATCCAACACTTTACTTTATAAAACAACTCAGCAGCTCTCGTTTTATACCGACCTGTTTTTACCGGCGAGCTTTACTAGACAGTTTAACTAGGGCAAATGAACAAGCTTGGTTCTTTGACTCAGTCGCTACTTTTAATGTCTTCCATGTGATATTTATCGATAAGCGAATAAAGCGTTGGTCTTGTAACCCCAAGTAACTCAGCGGTTTTAGACATATTTTTTTCAGCTTTTTGATAAGCGTTTCGAATGGCTTTGCTCTCCGCTATTTCCCTCACTTCCCTCAAATTTAATGTGGTTGGTTCGTCAACACTACCTGCCGGTAACAACCCTAAATCATCTGGCTGTATCACTGTACCCTCTGCCATAATGACTGCTGATTTAAGCTTATTTTGCATTTCTCGAATATTGCCAGGCCACTTGTGAGCAAGCATCGCGTTAACAGCAGATTCAGAAAAACTTTTAGCTTTCGCTTTAAACTCTTCTCGGTAGATATTGAGAAACGTTCGCGCTAGTAAAATGACATCCTGATCCCTGTCTCGCAGTGGAGGGATCATAATGGGCATTTCTCCTACCCTGTAATATAAATCTTCTCTGAATGTTTCATTTGCTACCATAGCTTGTAAGTCTCTGTGAGTTGCACAGATAACCCGTATGTCTACTGGGATCTCACTTCTTCCACCTACTCGCTCAATAATACGCTCTTGAAGAAAGCGCAGCATTTTAGCTTGTAGACCAATAGGCATATCACCAATTTCATCAAGAAACAGTGTTCCGCCCTGAGCGGTTTCTATTTTACCTAACGTGGTTTTGTTAGCTCCAGTGAACGCCCCTTTTTCATACCCAAACAGCTCACTTTCAAGTAAATTTTCTGGTATTGATGCACAGTTAATCGCCACAAACGGCTTATCTTTTCGTGGACTGTGTTCGTGAATACTGCGGGCAAACACCTCTTTACCCGTACCACTTTCTCCGAGAAGCAAGGTGCTTATATCTGTATTTGCTATTTTCTCGGCGCGTTTTACTACTGTCTGAATGGCTTCGCTGTTTCCTACAATTCGAGACATTCCAGTGCGAGTGCGGGCTAAAATAGCATTCTCATGTTCCAATTTTGCTAAGTTTAAGGCTCGGTTTACCAATAGCTTTATCGTATCTGAATCGATGGGTTTCTGATAAAAGTCGTAGGCACCAAAATCTATAGCCTTAAGCGCATTTTGCTTATCGCTATTTCCCGTTACCACAATTACCTTGGTACGGGGCGCAAGAGAAATTATATCGTGAAGTATACGCAGCCCTTCTGAGGCGTTAGCGGGGTCTGGGGGAAGTCCTAGATCAAGAGTAACAACTTTGGGCTCATGACGTCGCAACTGGGCAATTGCCGAGGTGTGATCATCGGCAAACACAACGTTGTAGTCGGTTAAACTCCACTTAAGCTGCTTTTGGATACCGAGGTCATCATCAACTACCAGTATGGTATCTGTCATCTTGTTATCCTATTTTTCTACTTCATCATACGCCGCGAACAATCCACTGCGCTCGTATTTGATTGCGTGCCTATGCACCTAGGCGCCATTGTGCGACATGTATCATCGCCTATTTTATGGGAAAATGCAGTGTAAAACAGCTGCCTTTTCCCACTTCACTTTGTACGGTAAGTTTACCGCCGATAGATTCTAGGTAGGTTTTTGCATCGTAAGCGCCAATGCCCATGCCCGCATTTCCCTTGGTAGTATCAAACGGTTTGAAAAGACGCTCTTCAATAAAACTTCTTTCCATACCTGTACCAGTATCTTCGATCATGACCATTTGCGTGCGCTGCGCCCCATCAACTGTCAAAACCACATCAACTTCGCCGTCATCTGCGGTGGCTTGCTGAGCATTACTTATGAGGTGGTAAAGTACATTGGCCACTTTCTCTTTGTCCACAATAACCGACTCTTCTTTCATCAAGTGCACTTTGGGTACAGGAGAAATAGAACTGCAGCGCTGTGATACTACCTCATCGACAATACGCGAAAGATACTGGTCATCATTCACACTCTCTTCAACTACTTTTTTATCCGTTAATTGTTTGAGCATTTTTTCCATGCGCGCTTTTGTATGCTCAAGAGTCTCAAAGGTATCTTCAATGAATTCAGGATTGTGTTTGTGTTGTTGCGCATTAGCGAGAATGAGATCTACTTGGGCAAGCACGTTTTTTAAATCGTGTAATACAAATGCTGACATCCGATTAAACGCTGCGAATTGTGCATTCTCTGCCACAACTTGGGCTGCTTCATGATGCTGTATAAATGTCCCAACTTGTTCTGATACAGCGTTAAGGTAATCTTTCACCTCCCAATTCAAGGCAACTTTTTCTTTGTCACTCGCAGCTAATACCGCGAAGCCCCATACCTGAGAATCTTGCATGAATGGAATGAAAAGCTGATAACCCCATTGTTTCAAAACCTCTCTATCTAGCTTTAGCCCTTCGTAGTCAAAGGGCTTGACTAAATATGCATCCGTATCAATAACCCATCCCTTTTCACCGCTATATTCAACTAGCTGCGTGAGCATAGCGTGCTGCTTTTCATTTGGGTTAGTATCCCCTGATGGTGACGCTGCGGCTACACAGTCTAGGCCGCTTTTTGACACTTTAAATAACAGGCCTGAGTCATATTGAATTGCATTTAAAAGACCGGTTAACCCCGCATGATAAACGTCAGCACTGCTATCCCCTGAATGAGTTAACCATTTGGTAAGTTTTACCCACTCCACGCGATAATCGTATTGATTGGCAAAAAAGTGCTTAGTAATAAAAATTTTGATTTTTGCTCTAAATGCATTAGACAGAAATACAGTGGCTAATAAAGCGAAAGACATGACCACTAAAATAATTTGTACCGTAGCCCCCCAGCTTCCCCCCATAAAATTAATCGCATAACCAACAACAGCCATGACAAATAAGTAGCCACCGGCCACTAGTAACAAAGAGCTATGAAGTACTACATCTCGAGAAATGAAAATATCAATACCCCAGTGATGAATACGACGAATAGAAATGACCAGCAGCGGCATGAGAAGGAAATAGATATAGCCTCGCGCTGCGATGTACCCGACCTCAACTTGATTAACCATGGTCGCATTCGCATAGGTGACAAACTCGAAAACATTTGCCGCACCAAGATAAATAATAAGGGGTTTAAACGCCCACTGCTCTCGCCCTGCCTGACGATACACAACCTCTAGTAATACAAGCACTTCCAACGACAACACAATGAGCGTTAAAAAGCTCCACGTGGGCTCGATAGCAAATAGGTAGGGCGCGGCAAGGGCTACAATAGCAGGCGCCATGATCATCAATGTCGCGGGGCGACGAAGTACGTGATGAAGGTTTTGAAAGTTAGTTTGAATACAGCCAGCAAGAAAAAGAAGCCACGCCAGCTGCTTTACTATATCAACTGTTAATAACCAGTTGAGCGAAATAGGGCCAAACAACACTGTAATTAAACTTGTCGACCAAACGAAGGTAGTGGCTGTAGCGAGAACGAGCAAATGCTTCGCTACTCCGGGCTTCCTTACCGTTAGCAATAAAAGTAGCAGTGCTAAATGCGCAAGGCTATTTAGCCCATAACCTAAATCTGAAACCATTCCTTCGCTGTCATCCTAGTAATTCTTTTCATATTGGGTTTGGTTGGCTATTTCTCATAAGCAGCTATTGCTGAGACAAGCCTCAAACGACTACATTCAAGCGCTCATCTTTAAATGCCATTCTTAGATGCTGGCCTTTGGGTGCTTGTCTAAGCGCTTGTTTACGCGCTTAGCGTTTTTTAACTACCAAAGAGCCAATGGAGTAGCCTGCACCAAATGAACATAGCACGCCCAAATCACCAGAAACGAGGTCTTGATGATGCAAGCCAAACGCAATGACAGAACCCGCCGACGCTGTATTAGCATACTCATCTAACACAATGGGCGCTTCTTGTTGTGTTGCATCTCTACCAAGCAGACGCTTACAAATCAATGTATTCATATTGATATTCGCCTGATGTAGCCACCATCGCTTTACTTGGGCAGGCGTAATATTGTGTTTTTCTAAATGCGCTTCGATGTGTGAGGCCGCCATGGGGCAAACTTCTTTGAACACTTTACGCCCTGCCTGATGGAACAGCTTGTCGACACCATAGGGCTCAACGTCTTCGGCTCTGGTTAAATAACCAAAGTTTGAGCGTATATTATTTGAATATTTGGTTACCGCTTTGGTGCTCAGAACATCATAAACATGCTCGCTTTTTGCAGTATCAGCTAATTCCATAACGGTTGCTGTGGCTACGTCGCCAAAAATGAAGTGGCTATCTCGATCGGTATAGTTTATTTGCGGCGATACTAGTTCGGGGTTTATCACCAACACTCGAGAAGCGTTGCCGGCACTTAGCATTTCAAAAGCTCGATGCATCCCGAACGTTGCTGCAGAACAAGCCACAAGCATGTCAAAACCAAAGCCTTCTATGTTAAGCGCTTCTTGTACTTCAATAGCAATAGCTGGGTAAGCTCGTTGTGTATAAGCGCATGAAACAATAACAGCATCAATCTCCTGTGCATTCACGTTCGCTGAATCAAGGGCTAAGCGTGCAGCTTCAACAGCTATTTCAGCCTGATGCGACAACACATCATCGCTACGAGGTGAAATTTTGGGTTTCATTCGCTCAATATCTAAAGCGCCTTCTTTCTGATAGATATATCGACTTTTTATGCCCGATGCTTTTTCAATGAATTCAGCGCTTGAATAGGGCATTGGCGCAACGTCGCCGTTTTCAATGTCTTGTTTATTTTTTTCGTTAAAACTGTCTACATACGCATTGTAACTTGCTACCAATTCTTCGTTGGTGATGCTTTCTTCAGGGTGCCAGACACCCACGCCACTTATCACGACCTGCTGAGACATAGTTACTCTCTTTTTAATTATACGCTTCTATTATTTGGTGAACCTAGATGGCAAATACAGGTGCACAAATGCTATTTCTAAAGCAATCGATTGCGCCCTATTTTACGGCTGAATCACCTACGCAACAGTATTAAAGGCAATAATACACCGTCTGTGTATTTGAATTAGGCAAACCTTTAATGCCTTTGCTCGCTGGCATCATATAAACGCCTCTGCATTTGCTATAGCTTACCTCAATCCAGTCGCTCTGTAACTATTCTCAACCAGTGAACGTAGGCGGAATATTTAGAGCGCTTTACACAATGTCTACTCGCATACAGTAAACGCCATCGCTAGAAACAAAAAACCCGCTTTAAAGCGGGCTTTTATCGTAATCTCATCACGCTGCGTTGCAGCTATTTTTACATTACAGCTGGCTAATTTGCCATACCGATACAGTCCCGCTTACTTCATTACCGACAACCAATAACGCTTCACCGCTTGGGCTGTCGTCTGCACTAACAAACACTAAACTCTCAGGCGCTAAGTCGCCAATCACATCGTCAGAGGTTAGGCCTTCAGTTAGGTCTCGGTTAATGACGTATTCGGTAAATTGCGCGTCATACGGATTAGTCACGTCGTAAACGAAAATTCCGCCCATGCGCTCTAAACCAATAAATGCGTAGGTGCGATCGCCAATTTGGCCAACAGTAATAGCTTCCGGCTCGGGTCCCTTATTTTCAGAACGTGAATCGGCTGCGTTTACGTCGTTATCGTTATTAAATTGTGCACCGTGTACTGACGCCGTAATACGCTCAAAATCATCGCCCGAATCGAAAACCACTAAGCCGTTTTGATCCCAAATGGTGAATGAACGTGCGCCATAGGTATATGCAGCATCGTATTCACCGTCACTATCAGCGTCGCCCATGGCTGTGGTAACACGTAAATCGTCAGCTTCTCCAGTGGCTTGCAACATAGCTAATTCAGAGTTTGCCTCTGCAACTAAATCACTCACTTTTACTTCATCGGTGTAAGCTAAACAGCCGTCGTCTTCATCAAAAGAAACACCACCAGCAGCGGTACATGCAGCTTCATCAGCCGCATCGAAAAAGTATTCACGGGCATCACCTTCGTTTGCAGTCACAATGAAGGTAGCGTCTTTCCAAGTAAAAGTAGCAAGACTATCAGGCTGATACACACCGTACAGACCGGCGTACTGACCAAAGCTTACTGAACTGTCTTCTTGAATATCGATATTCAAATCAGCCCATGCTTTAGTACCTAACCCTACAACATCAACCGTTAACTCTTCTAAATCAAGAATCGCTAAGCCGTTATTTTCTTGCAAGCTAATGTAGGCAACATCATTTGTTGCTGCAATGTACTCAGGCTCTAAGTCTTGCGCTACGGTTGTCGCAATAGCAGTACCGTTAATTGTGCGACCTGAGGGATTGGGGAACATCATGCCCTGTGCCATCAATTCGGCTTGTGAACCATTAAACGAGGTAAAACCAACAGTAGTTCCCGTTTCTTCTGGTTCACCACTGGCAAGTACATTAATAACTGATACCGAACCAACCGGGTCTATTGTGTAGTCATCAGAAGGCTCGCCTTCGTTAGCCACTAGCACTTTACCGCCATCAGGAGTAAAAGTGACCATATCGGGCAGCGCGCCCACTTCTACTGAATCTAAAAATGCTGGGGCTGCGCTATCTAAACCGCTGTAGAAAAGTACATAGCCGTTGTCAGTTTTCACTGCTGCGGATACTGCAACGGCCATAAGGTCACCGCTGACCGCTATACTGTTAACACCGCCTAGGGCAACACCATTGATGTCTGCAGGTAAATTAACCGTTGAAGGCGTGAGGTTGACTGTGTTTATCGGGTCGCCTAACGCCGCTGTAGTGACAGTGCCAGCGGGAATAACCGCTATAGTATTGGTTGAGGTGTTAGTTGCGTAAATCGTTTGGGTATCGGCGTGATATTGAACAATTTCAGCAGCGCCTTGATTACCTAAAAATGCACGGCCTACCACATCTAAGGCAATACCAATTGAAGCATCAGTACCGTCAGAACCATCTGCGCCAGGTGTTCCTTGTTCACCCTGGGGCCCTTGAGCACCCGTTTCGCCTTGCTCGCCATCGTCGCCGTCTAGACCACAACCCGTTAACGATGCAGACACAAGAAGGGCGAGTAATCCGTACTTGAATTTATTACGCACTGCCATTTTTATTTCCTTTTTTATTAGTGTGTTATTCAGTGTTGGACTGTTGAAATAGGTATCACTTCCTGCGCACTAGTACAATCAGCAGGTGTAGGTATCTGTTCAACATTATTCCAGTACAACAGAAATATCATGTAACTTCTATGTATAAATTAAAGCCAGTTTATGACACAAATATTAATTTGGCAAAGGCTTTACCAAGGGCTATCAACTACTTATTGAGCGATGATATTTTTCCCGTTACATGTCGCGTGAACGACTAAGTCATTTAGCTACTATTGATGTATCAAAAATAGATGTATGCTTGGCAATAGCCTTTTGGCCTTTGGTCTGCACGTTTTGCGCTTTTATTAAACCGCGTTGACCTAGAAGTGCTTAAAAACTGCAAACCAAAGATCATCAGGCTCAAAGCCAATAGATGTTAAAGACACGAAGGACTTAAAATGAAATTGAAATTCACTTTGTCAGCAGCGGTAGCGGCTGCGCTCGCACTATCAGCTTGTGCCACTTCTCCAACTGGCAGAAATCAGGTACTGCTTTTTTCTGACTCCCAGTTGTCTGAAATGGGGGCACAGGCATTTTCAGGTATGAAAGAAGAACTCAAAGTGTCGACTAAGCGAGTGCAGAACACTTACGTGGAATGTATTGCCAATGCAATTACTGCACAGGTGCCCGCCTCTGTTTTTGACGGGAAATGGGAAGTGGTGGTTTTTGACGATGAGCAAGTCAATGCATTTGCTTTGCCTGGCGGTAAAATAGGGGTTTATACTGGCCTTCTTGGCGTGGCTGAAAACCAGCATCAGCTTGCAGCAGTCATTGGGCATGAAGTAGGTCACGTAATCGCAGAACACGGTAATGAGCGTATGTCTCAATCTACCTTGATTAATATGGGTACTCAAGCAGCGGGCCAGGTGCTTGCAGCGAATGAGGTGCCTCAGTCCGGCCCTATTATGGCGGCTATTGGATTAGGCATGCAGGTTGGTGTTCAATTACCTTTTAGCAGAACTCACGAATCAGAAGCCGATGAAATAGGTCTACAGCTCATGGCAAAGTCTGGCTTTGACCCTCGTCAGTCTGTCAACCTTTGGCAGAACATGGAGGCAGCGAGTGGAGGAAATAGCCCAATGGAGTTTTTATCTACTCACCCGGCTCCGCAAACGCGTATTAAAGATTTAAGAGCAAATATGGGTCCAGCGCTTGCTGATTATCAAGCCACGAACAACCGCCCCAATTGTAAGCAGTAATTCAAAGTAATAGAAGGGCGTGTTGATCTTTGCTGTACAAGTTTTGGGCTAAATGGAAGCATTTTAATCGCGAAACAGTCCTGTAGGCCTAGTGGGCTAAGTCAAAGGGCCAAATAAAAAGCGGGGCCAAAGAGTAAAATGCTTCCATAACGCCCCCTTCGGGCAGCGCCTGTGAGCTATTTACTCTGCGTTGAATGGTTTCGATTTAGCCCGCTAGACCTTCAACCATTCGCCTTGTTTAAATAGCTCACAGACCGCTGCAAAAATGTACAGCAAAGATCAACACGCCCTAATAAAAAACGCCGCTTAAAAGCGGCGTTTTTGTTTATCTAGATGGTGTAGTCTTACTCACCATCTGTTTTATGCAAATGCACGTCCATTTGTGGGAACGGAATAGAGATGCCTTCTTGGTCGAAACGCAATTTAACCGCTTCGGTAAAATCGAACTTAACGCCCCAGAAATCTGATGCCTTAACCCATGGGCGAACCACGAAGTTAACGCTACTGTCGGCAAGCTCAGACACTGCGACAGTAGGAGCTGGCTCCGCTAAGATTCGCTCGTCAGCTGACACCATCTCTTGAAGTATTTGCTTCGCTTTTAATAAATCAGCGTCGTATCCAATACCTACAACCATATCTACACGGCGAGTTTCTTTAGCCGAGTAATTGGTAATATTGCCACTGTAGATATTACCGTTTGGTACAATAATTTCTTTATTGTCAGGCGTTGTCATTGTCGTTGTAAAAATGCCAATCTTTTTAATTGAGCCCGCAGTTCCACCCGCTTCAACGAAGTCACCCGCTTTAAATGGTTTGAATAAAAGAAGCATTACGCCCGCTGCGAAATTCTTGAGCGAGTCTTGTAATGACAAACCAATAGCTAGGCCAGCAGCACCTAAAATAGCAACAAGCGATGTGGTGTCAACGCCAAGTTGGTCTAGCGATGCTACAATAACGAATAGCATTAATATGGCGCTAATGATTGCTTCTAAAAAGTCGACAAGCATGTCGTCGTATTTAGATTTGGCCATTACGCGTCGGAACACTGACAGCAGCAGTCCTACAACAATTTTACCAATAACATAAATTGCAATTGCCATGGCGATATTAATGCCCCATGGAATTGCGTAATCATTTATATACCTTTCAACGTCACTTGCAGAAAAGAGCGAGAGTTGTTCTTCCATAATTATTCCTTGTTGAGTGTGTAGTTACTATGAATCCAACGTTATCAGTAAAAACCAACATCACCAATAGTTAAACTTAATTAACCTTTAAAATTACGCTAAAGTCTAACGAGCACACTGCATGAAGAGCGCTTTTACTATACCAAAGTAGTATGTTGACTGATCTAAAATTGATAGTGCTTTAATTTTTGCTCACCGACTATTTTTGTTCTTTTAAATAAAATCTTTTTTCACTTGGCTGTCACATTCCTCGTCTACATTGCAATTTCCAATTGTGACCACGTATAAAATAAAATACTTGAGCGAACATTTTCATATTGACCACACTGAGCGTTTTTTTAAAAGTATAGAAGAAGAAGACTGATGATTTTTCAATCGAAAAAGCTTACACTAAATTTTCACGGATGGTGCATTGGGAATTGGCATAGGTTGTTTATATCAACGTTGATTTAGCTTTCTCCTGATGCAAAGGCACTAACATCGCTGTAATGCCAAACAACAGCACATTGATGCTTTAGTAAAAATTTTTAAAAAAAGGATTATCATATGTTGCTCTTATCCTCGTTATTTACCGTAGTTGCTGGAATATTTCTGTATTCTTTACGTAAAGACACTGGGAAGCATACCAAATACGCACGATCGCAAAGCGACCTCAACGTCGCAAAAAGTGAAACCACTGCGTTGCCGGAAACTCGTTCCTTACACTCAGGCACAACTGACACTGCTCGCGCAGCATAACTCGGCTATTTACTGAGTTGCTGTAGAAAAACTAGCGTAGCCCAAAAAACCATAAAAAGACCGTCGAGTCTGACCGATAAACTATTAAGAAACGTCGATTTCGTTGACGTCGGCGTTGCATGACGCCCCCCTCCCCACGTATTATAAGCAAAAATAACAACTGCTAATCTTTCATGCGTATACCTAGAGTTTATTACCCCGACACTATCGCGTTAGAACAAGAATTTGAGCTTACCCAAGAGGCAGGGCATCACGTTGCAACGGTGTTACGCCTAAAGCCTAATCGACCAATTGTTTTATTTAACGGCGATGGCAATGAATATAGTGGAATAATCATCAGTGTTCAGCGGAAAAACGTTATCGTTGAGATTGATGCCTGCTTGTCTGTCTCTCATGAGTCACCTCTGCACCTGCATTTAGGTCAAGGCGTTTCAAAGGGTGACAGAATGGATATGGTATTACAAAAGAGTGTGGAATTAGGCGTCAGTGAAATTACCCCAATTATCACTGAGCGATGTGCTGTAAAACTAGAACCATCCCGTTGGGAAAAAAAGCTGCAACAATGGCAAAAAATTATCATAGGGGCCTGTGAGCAAAGTGGTCGGAACAGAGTGCCTGAGCTTAATGAGCCAGTTTCTCTTGTTCAGTGGTTGTCTCAATCTACTTCTAGTTCTCGTATAGTCCTTGCACCGGGTGCGTCACAGCCTCTTGCTAAGCAACCCTACAATACGCAAGGCTACAGATTACTAGTGGGGCCGGAGGGCGGCCTTTCTGAGACAGAAATTCATCAGGCTAATGAAAATGGATACCTGTCGGTAAGTCTAGGCCCGCGAATTTTAAGAACAGAAACTGCAGCCCTCACGTCGTTAAGCATACTGCAAGCTCAACATGGCGATTTCTGAGTAACCTGAATCCTGTTTACATTGTAGAACATAACGCCGCTGTCTTGAACTGTGGTAGAGCGCCCCAACATAAGGGGGTATAAGGTCATAGTGACTACCGTTAATTTTAAAGCGAGAACCTAATGCAATATACTGTCGGCGTAATCATGGACCCCATTGAGGCCATCACACCACACAAAGATACCAGCCTCGCAATGATGCTAGAAGCACAGCGCCGCGGTGCAACTGTAGTGTATTTTGAGCTTAAAGACCTTTACTTAGAAAACGGTAAGCCAATGGGATTGGCGAAAACGGTAACAGTGAAAGATCAGCCCGCTGATTTCTATGAAATTACTGATACCAATGCAGTTCACCTTGGTGACATTGATGTGTTGCTTATGAGGAAAGACCCGCCATTTGACAGCGAATTTCTCTATGCCACTCAGATGCTGTCTTTGGCACAAGATGCAGGCGCTCTTGTGGTAAATAACCCTCAGGCGTTGCGAGATTACAACGAAAAGCTGTTTACGTCGTATTTCCCTGAACATATTCCAGCTACGTTAGTGGCGAATAATCAGGTGCCCATTCGCGAGTTTCACGCTAAGTATCGAGATATTATTTGTAAGCCTCTTGACGGCATGGGCGGAGCATCCATCTTTCGTGTGAAGCCTGACGGCAATAATCTTGGGGTCATCATTGAAACGCTAACTCATCTTGGCACGCGCTATATGATGGTTCAAGAGTATTTACCGCAGATAAAAGACGGTGACAAACGCGTTCTCATCGTAGACGGCGAAGTTATTCCTTATTGCCTGGCTCGCTTACCTACCAAGGGAGAAACTCGGGGTAATCTAGCCGCGGGCGGTACCGGTCGCCCACAACCCATATCTGAATCAGACAGAGCATTGGCAGAAGCTATTTCACCAACATTGAAAGAGAACAACATTCTTTTTGTTGGACTTGATGTGATTGGCAATAAAATAACGGAAATCAACATTACTAGCCCCACCTGCGTGCGTGAAATTGAAAGACATTACAATATAAACATCATGGCAAAACTATTTGAGGCTATCGAAAAGCGTTTGGCTCTTAAGGCTTGATGGCTTGGAATGAATGCCCTGAGCTTGATGAAGCTCGGGTTTGATGAAAAATCGACGCAATGAATTTTGAGGGCGATACACTAAAGTGAAAAAAATATGACAGAGTTAACGAGTTTAAAAAATCACTTTTTGGTAGCAATGCCAAGCTTAGAGGATCCCTATTTTTCTCGCTCTTTGATTTATGTTTGCGAGCATGATTCAGAAGGCGCCATGGGAATTGTGGTGAACCAGCCTTCTACAATGAATGTGAAGCAACTTCTAGAACAAACCGATAAAGAACTCACGGTGTCAGACGATAAAGCCGAAGAAATCGTACTCGCAGGCGGCCCAGTAAGTCAGGAACGAGGATTTGTATTGCACTCGACGCAACAAGGCTGGGCCTCGAGTTTAGCCCTAGCACCAGGGGTAATGGTAACAACGTCAAAAGACATTTTAACCGCTATCGGTAACGATGAAGGCCCTGATGATGCCATTATCGCTCTGGGGTTTGCAGGTTGGTCTAAAGGGCAGTTAGAGCAGGAAATGCAAGACAACGCATGGCTAACTATAGAGGCTGACGAGGAGATATTATTTCACACACCCATCCATAAGAAATGGCAAGCAACCGTGAATAAGCTTGGGGTAGATGTGTGGCAGTTAGCACCAGGCTCTGGTCATGCCTAAAGTGGGAAATCAAATTGGAAACAGAACAATACTGTCCTTCGATTTTGGTACTAAAAGTATCGGCGTTGCCGTAGGCCAAGAAATAACAGGTACCGCATCGCCTCTGCCCGCCTTAAAGGCCAGAGACGGTATTCCCGATTGGGACCTTATTGAAACCTTATATAAAGATTGGCTTCCTGATGTGGTTGTTGTTGGGCTACCGCTCAATATGGATGGTACTGAACAGCAGATGACCCATCGGGCTCGTAAATTTGCTAACCGCTTGCACAATCGCTTTAAAATTAAAGTTGAAGTGTGCGACGAACGACTCACCACTACCGACGCCAAAGCCATGTTATTCGAACTAGGTGGGTATAAAAAACTGACAAAAGACAAAGTAGATAGCGTGTCTGCGTGCGTTATCTTCACCAGTTGGATAGAAAGCGCTTACGAATAACCTAATCATTTCTAGAGACTAGGGCACTAGTTGCTAGTTGCTAGTTGCTAAGAGTCAGCCATTAAATCGTAGCGTCTAACACAGTAACGCCTAACATAGTCACGCCTAACCAACTTCTATAGAAAATCTAGTGCTGTAAATTTTCGCCACATTGCCAACAGACTTCAAACGCACCGCCATTTTCTTCACCGCAACCTTTGCAAACCCATTCCTGCCCTTCAGTACCTTCGCCAGCCTGGCTAGAAATAAAATTAGCTTTGATTCCGTCTACCACTTTTGAAGCACGATTAAACCACGTATCGTCGACCAACCATAGCTCTTGCTGCGCTTCTTGCCATGGCAACTCCCCAAGAGCGCCGCTAGCAAATTCATTCTTTACCATGTAAGGAATACTAAGCGCATCGAGCTCGCTGCGCACCGCTTGAAGTTCAAACGCATCTTCAGAGGAAAACAGTTTTTTCAAGCAGTGACTCCCGCCGCGCACCACATCAAGATGTTATTCATCCATATCGAAGGAAACATTCGATAACGTTCCCAAACTTGAGTTGTCACTCGCATCAAGCTTAATCATTAAGCGAAGATCGTTTGGCGAATCAGCATGGTGTAATGCTTGATCCATCTCTATACGCCCTTGTTTATACAGGTCGTAAAGTGCCATATCGAAGCTTTGCATGCCCTGCTCTTTGCCTTTTTTCATTGCTTCTTTCAGACTGCCAATCTCATTTCTTTGAATTAAGTCGCTTACAAATGGTGTATTCAGCAGCACTTCTATAGCCGCAACCCGACCTTTCCCATCTGGTGTAGGCACCAATTGCTGAGCAACGATAGCGCGAATATTAAGGCTCAAATCGAAACGCAGCTTGTCGTGCATGTCTTTAGGGGCAAGGTGCATTATTCGCTCAATAGCTTGGTTAGCATTATTCGCGTGCAACGTGGCTACGCATAAGTGCCCCGTATCAGCAAATGACATCGCATATTCCATTGTCTCCATGGAGCGAATTTCACCAATGAGGATAACATCTGGTGCTTGGCGCAGAGAACTTTTCAGCGCATCATCGAAAGACTGAGTATCAATGCCTACTTCACGCTGTGTAATAACGCAGTTTTTATGCTCGTGAACAAATTCGATAGGATCTTCAATGGTGAGAATATGACCATGGGAGTTTTCATTTCTGTGGCCAATTAATGCGGCTAATGATGTTGATTTACCAGTACCTGTTCCGCCAACAAACAGCACGAGTCCACGCTTTGCCATAATGATTTCTTTCAAGACTCTTGGCAGCCCTAGATCATCAGCTTTCGGAATTTGCGTAACGATGCGCCTGATAACCATGCCTGCTTGGTCCCGCTGCCAAAAAGCAGAACAACGAAAACGCCCTATTCCTTCTCTAACAATAGCAAAGTTACATTCTTTAGACGTATGAAATTCGTGTTGCTGCTTTTCTGTCATGGCTTCATGAACCAATGACAACGCCGACTCTTCAGAGGTTATTGAATCGGTAATGGGCGTAAGTTTGCCATTAATTTTTGCACTAATTGGAAAATTGGCTGTAACGAATAAATCGGAGGCATTGCCGTCGATCATTTTTTGTAAAAGCGAATCTAGCATTATGGTTCCTGGATATTAAACCTGATAAGTTGGCCCTGAACACGAATGTTCAGTAAACCGTCTAGAAGTTATTCATAGACTGTTTATCAACAGACTTGGACGCAGCGTCTTGCTTAGTTATTGTTCCCATTGCAACTAAGCGCTGTAAGCACTGATCCATCGTTTGCATACCATGGGCCTGACCAGTCTGAATAACCGAGTACATTTGTGGTACTTTGTCTTCTCGGATAAGATTTCTTATGGCCGGAATACCTACCATGATTTCATGAGCAGCAACACGGCCGCCTTCTATTTTTTTCAAAAGAGTTTGCGATATTACCGCTCGTAAAGATTCGGACAACATGGAACGCACCATGGATTTTTCCTCTGCCGGGAACACGTCAATGATACGGTCGATGGTTTTAGGTGCAGAGTTGGTGTGCAATGTACCAAATACTAAGTGACCCGTTTCTGCTGCTGAAATAGCGAGGCGTATAGTTTCTAAATCACGTAACTCACCCACTAGAATAACATCGGGATCTTCACGCAACGCAGAGCGCAGGGCATTATTGAACGAGTGTGTGTCTCTATGCACTTCACGCTGGTTAATCAGGCTGAGCTTATTTTCGTGCACAAATTCTATAGGATCTTCAATAGTAAGAATATGCTCTCGTTTATGGGTGTTGATGTGGTCCACCATTGCGGCCAATGTTGTACTTTTACCAGAGCCTGTTGCGCCAGTTACCAATACTATTCCAGTTGGCTGGTTGATGATTTCTTTAAAAATCTCTGGTGCACCTAAATCGTCAAGGGTAAGCACTTCGCTTGGTATGGTTCGAAGTACCGCCGCGGCGCCTCTATTTTGCACAAAGGCGTTTACACGAAATCGCGATAGCCCTTTTACTTCAAAAGAAAAATCGGTTTCTAAGTTTTCCTCGTATTCCTTTCGCTGCATGTCGTTCATAATCTCATAAACGAGACTATGAACCTGCTTGTGATCCAAGGCTGGAACATTGAGTTTACGCATTTCGCCATCTACGCGAATAAGCGGCGGTAGTCCTGCTGATAAATGTAAGTCTGAGGCGTTATTCTTAACACTAAACGCTAAAAGTTCGGTAATATCCACAACCACTTCTCCATAACAAGGTGAATAATGCAAACAATAGCAGAAAGAATAAATTCCGCACTAGAGGGAATTACACAAGCCGCTACTTCAGTACATCGTCCACCAAATTCAGTCAAATTGCTAGCAGTAAGCAAAACTAAACCCGTATCGGATATTGTTGAAGCGTATGAAGCAGGACAACGAATGTTTGCGGAGAACTATGTTCAGGAAGGTATTGAAAAAGTTCAGGAACTTGAACACCTCACTGATATAGAATGGCACATGATAGGCCCGATTCAATCGAATAAAACCAAGGTCGTAGCCGAGCACTTCCACTGGGTACAGTCGGTAGACAGAGAAAAGATTGCGCGAAGATTAAATGATCAACGCCCCGATAACTTACCTGCTCTAAATGTATGTATTCAACTCAATATCGATGATGAAGACAGTAAATCTGGTGTTAAACCTAACGAACTTGACGACTTAATTCAGTTTATTGAATCACAAGAAAAGTTATGTCTTCGCGGGATCATGGCCATTCCAAAAGCTAACCCAAGCGAAGAAGAGCAACACCATACCCTCGGTAAACTGAAAGAATTATATGACCATTACCACAAATCCCTGACCAATTTTGATACCCTATCCGTAGGAATGAGTAGTGACATGAACGCCGCAATTAAAAATGGCTCTACCATGGTGCGTATAGGCACTGCTATTTTTGGTAAGCGTGGATGAGTCGTGTCCTAAGCGTTAGCGTTTTAAAATTGGGCGTTAGCGGTTTGACATCGCGCGTCAGCGTTTATAAATAAAAAGTCCCGTTTACATTAAGGCGTTAGCTTTCTACAACAATGTATGTATCAAAGAGCAACATGACGACTTATTACGCAATACGCAATAGTGAGTTCAATCACTTATAGTTATGCGTACTGGATCACGAATTACATAGACAACGAATAGGATTTACATGCAACAGAAAAAATTGGCATTTATTGGCGCAGGCAACATGAGCCGCAGCATCATTAGTGGGTTAATTCAGTCTGGCTATGCAAAAGAAAATATACTTGCAGCAAACCCGTCCACACCGAAATTAGACAAGCTGAAAGAAGAATTTGGCATACAGACCACACAATCGAACGATGAAGCCTGCCAGTTTGCCGATGCCATTGTACTTGCAGTAAAACCACAGATTATGGGCGACATGTGCGCCGACTTACAGAAAAACAATGACCTTGCGGGTAAGCTCTTTTTGAGCATAGCAGCAGGCCTTCCGGTGTCTCGCTTACAAGAAATGTTAGGTGGTGACTACCCCGTTGTTCGTATTATGCCGAATACGCCAAGTTTATTGGGTAAAGGCATGTCGGGTATGTATGCCGATGACACAGTGACGCAAGAAGACAGAACCTATGTAGACGATGTAATGAACAGCGTAGGTGAAACTGTTTGGGTTAATGAAGAAGATGGTATCAACGGTGTCATTGCCGCTGCCGGCAGTAGTCCTGCGTACTTTTTCTTATTCCTTCAGAACATGCAAGAAGAAGCCATGAATATGGGGTTTGATAAAGACCAGTCTCGGCTTATGGTACAGCAAGCTATGCTTGGTGCAGCCGAAATGGTGTGCAATAACCCAGACCTTGAATTAAGTGAGCTTCGTGCCCAAGTTACCTCTAAAGGCGGTACTACCGCACAGGCGGTAAATACGTTCATTGACGAAGGCTTAAAAGATATTGTCAGCAAGTCTATGCGCGCTGCCGTCGCTCGAGCCGAAGAAATGGCAAAACAGCTTTAACGTTTTTAGGAAAAACAGTAGATGAACGCAACGGTATTTTTAGTCGATACATTATTTAACCTTTACCTGATGATTGTCATCTTGAGGTTGTGGCTGCAGTTGGTACAGGCAGATTTTTACAATCCCATGAGCCAATTTATCGTTAAGGCCACACATCCGATTGTAGGACCGTTGCGACGCATTATCCCGTCCATAGGTCGATTCGATACGGCCACCTTTGTGTTAGCGCTTGCCGTGTGTGCGCTTAAAATCATTACCTTAATATTGATAACCGGCGGCAATCTAAACCCTATCGGGATTGCCATTATGTCAGTCATGGGCGTGATAAAAGAAACCTTGTCGCTTATGTTCTGGGTGCTGCTACTGCGGGCAATACTAAGCTGGGTATCCCAAGGTCAGTCTCCTGTAGACTATGTGCTTCATCAGCTTACCGAACCTTTTTTAGCGCCTATTCGCAGAATTATCCCTCCCTTAGGCGGCCTTGATTTGTCCGTGCTCATCGCCATTATTGCATTACAGTTTTTACAGCTGCTGATCCAAGACGCGCTCAGAGTGCTATGAGTTTATAAATGATGAATGGGCAATCCTCTCTCTTTGTAGGCGAAGATTTACGTAGGTGAGGATTAACGCTAACGCCGTCCACCAAATCGAAAGAAAACGGTGCCAATAATGTCAATGCGAGGAACAGCGGTGAATATAGTTAAAAAAGTGTCATCAGTGTTTATAGGTGCACTACTCATGTGCCTAAGCGTACAGGCTCATGCGGAGCAAAAAGAAACGCTTGGTGAATGGGATGTGCACTACATGGTAGTGAATACGCCGTTTTTAACACCTGAGGTGGCAGCTAGCTACGGTATCGTTCGCAGTAAATACAATGCGCTAGTGAATATTTCAGTGTTAGATAAGGATTCTGGCGAAGCTCAGCGAGTATCAGTGACTGGCAACGCAACGAACTTGCTTGGTAGTAAAAAGCAGCTGACCTTTAAAAAGGTGGAAGACGGTGATGCTATTTATTATTTGGCAGTATTACCATTTCGCGACCAAGAGACGTATCGCTTTGAAGTCACCGCTCAGAGAGCCGCTGAAAAGCAAACCCTTAAGTTTAAACAAAAAATGTACGTGGACTAAGGCGCTCTGCCCTTGTTGACTACTTTTTAAAAACGAGGTCTTTGACCTCGTTTTTTTATGTCCGCTATATTTTAATAAACTCTCTTTACGATACGCTGTTCCTAGTAAATAATCAGAACAGCGTTTTCTTATGTATTCACATATTATTATGTTGTACTAGGCACAAGAGAGGCTTGTTAGGTGCGGCTTGTAAACTGCGACTTATATGTTAGAACGCTTGCTTTGCGACCTGTGCAGTTTAGATTATCTACCTCAACACGTTTTGCTTTATATAAAGCGCTTTATATAAAAGGCTTCGGAAAACGTGAGGCAAACCACTAAAATGATAAAAAGAGAAATGACTATGACTACGCCCTACCCTCACCTTCTAGAGCCTCTCGACTTAGGCTTTACCACATTGCGAAACCGCACATTGATGGGCTCTATGCATTTAGGCTTAGAGGAAGAAAAAGGCGGGTTTGATAAATTGGCTGCATTCTATGCAGAGCGAGCAAAAGGCGGCGTAGGCCTCATCGTAACGGGAGGTATAAGCCCTAACATTTCTGGGTGGGTAGCCCCATTTGCAGGGAGAATGACCAGTAAGAGACACGCTAAGAAACACAAAGTTATTACCGAGGCCGTTCACGCTGAAGGCGGCAAGATATGCATGCAAATTCTTCACTCTGGGCGTTACGGCTACCACCCTCTAGCGGTATCAGCTTCACCCGTGAAATCCCCTATTACCCCCTTTAAACCCAGAGCACTGTCTTCAAGTGGTATTAAAAGCACAATAAAAGACTATGCAAATTGCGCAGGTTTGGCTCAAAAGGCTGGATACGACGGTGTAGAAATAATGGGGTCAGAAGGCTACCTCATTAACCAGTTTTTCTGTGAACGCACTAACCAGCGAGACGATGAATGGGGAGGTAGCCTTGAAAATAGAGCGCGGCTGGCTATCGAGATAGTGAAAAGTGTGCGTGAAAAAGTGGGGCCTGAATTTATTATTATTTATCGCCTTTCTATGCTCGATTTGGTGGAAGGCGGAGCCCAATGGGATGAGGTGGTTTATTTAGCGAAAGAGATAGAAAAGGCTGGCGCGACGCTTATCAATACGGGCATTGGGTGGCATGAAGCGAGAGTGCCAACGATATCAACCTCGGTTCCTCGTGCGGCTTTCACGTGGATAACCAAGCGGATGAAGGCAGAGGTAACATTGCCGCTAGTGACAACTAACCGTATAAATACGCCAGAAGTTGCAGAATCGGTATTAGCCGACGGTCACGCAGACATGGTTTCCATGGCGAGACCTTTTCTTGCCGACGCTCATTTTGTAGCCAAAGCAATGCAAAACGAGTCAAACCTCATCAACACCTGTATAGCCTGTAACCAAGCCTGCCTAGACCATGCCTTTGAGCAAAAGCGTGCAAGCTGTTTAGTGAATCCTCAGGCCTGATAATCATTGAGCCTCCTCCCTATCAGCATAAACTAAGTTTATCCTAATAGGCGACCAAACCAAGGGAGAAAACTCAATGAACTTTTATACTAATACACATCCGTACTATTGTGGAATCGATCTT
>NZ_JAPVOT010000022.1 GCF_027257845.1 Alteromonas sp. BMJM2
CCAGTTTTTCCTGGCAGCCATAGCGATACGGCACCACCTGACTCCATTTCGAACTCAGAAGTGAAACGTATTAGCGCCGATGGTAGTGTGGGGTTTCCCCATGTGAGAGTAGGACACTGCCAGGTCCCATTAAGAAAAACCCGCCTAACGGCGGGTTTTTTGTTTTCTGCCCCAAAAAAATAAATGGGGGTCAGATCAACATTAATCCCCTAATCACATCCAACTCAATATGTAGGGTCAGATCTCAATATATTGTTGTCTTCAGCATATAAGTTTGGTTCTCAAACTTAAAAATAAACGAGGTCAGATCTCTATTTGTTGTCATCCGCAATGCTTAAAACAGACAAAAGATCAAAGAATCTGGTTCTGACCCCAATTATCGATTTACCGTCAAAAGAATGTGGATATGACCGCATTTATAATCTCCAAATTAGCAAACAAAAATTGAAGTCAGAATCCAATATTGTCGTCCTCAGCGTGTAAGTTTAAAATAAACGGGGTCAGAACAGTATTTATCCCCAATTTAAACAAACATAATCAAACTCAACGCTCATAAAAGAGGAACAGAACCCTACTGTTGTTATCTATAGGCTCAAACGAGAATAGATAATAGAAAATCTGGATCTGACCCCTATTATGATTTATCTGGTTCTGCCCCCAGTTATCTATCGATTATTGATTCCGTAAAGATTTTCATACCTTAAATAGCATAGTAATTGAATGAAATTATGTCTTTCAATCAAATAGTGATATATAGACTATCATTAATATTCAGTGCTTATTTTTGGTAACTCAATGCGCTTTATTTGTGATTCTATAATCTTCGTTACAATTCTTATTGCAGCCATGTTGCCATTGTCGAGTTTCGCACAAGAGGAATCGAAGACAGTTACCTTGGGAATTGTGGTGTTTCCACCTCTAGTGATAAAAGACAGTGAAACTGGCCGTTGTTATGGTGAGGTAGTGGAAATGTCCTCACAGATCCTCAAGCAGTTTGGTTATAATATTAAGGTGGAATGTGTTCCCCCTATACGGTTATTTGAAAGGGTGAAGAAAGGCGAGATAGACATAACAGTTAATGTTAAAGGGACTGCTGCGCTTGATAATCATGCTACTTTTATAGACAAGCCTGTTACAAATTTAATTATCATGAAAGTAGCAAATAGAGCGCGTTCGAATGAAAAATCGATCGCGGCTATTAGAGGCTATGATTATGTTGGTGAACGGAAACGTTTAATAGAAGAAGGGTATTATTTTGTGGATATGCCCACTAGTGTCGATTCAATCAAGCTTTTTCTGTTTGATAGAACTGCGAACCTCATTACATATCAGAGACCATTTTATTATTTCCTTGGTGACAAACCGCTGAGTAAAGAAACGAATTCAATTACCTTACGAAAAAATATCCCAACTTTTTTCGCGGTATCACACCAAAGTAAATTCAATGGTGACCTTCTTCAAAAACTGGAGACCTATACCCAAGCTGTCAATGAAGCAACGATAATGGAACATGTCTTAATGATGCAGTGATAAGGGGGTCGAACATTTATCCTGAGACGTTATATATCGTAACCTTTTGAAAGTTGAATATATTAAAAATAGTTAAACATTTTTGAAAGCAAATTGTTAACAGCTCGGTCTTATTTATTGAACGTCAACATTGTGGTTTACAATAGAATAAATTTCCGAGGGGTAAAAATGAAGCAAATTAATAAAACATCAATAGCAACAGCGTTAGGTGCAGTAGTTATCGGCTCGTTAGCATCAAGTGTAGCGGTAGCAGATTCAAATCCATTCGGTATGCAATCTCTTGAGTCTGGTTATAGTCAATTTGCCGCAGAAGGAAAATGTGGCGAAGGCAAGTGCGGCGGTGATAAAGCCGCAAAAGAAGGCAAATGCGGCGGTGATAAAGCCGCAAAAGAAGGCAAGTGCGGCGGCGATAAAGCAGCCAAAGAAGGCAAGTGCGGCGGCGATAAAGCAGCCAAAGAAGGCAAGTGCGGCGGCGATAAAGCAGCCAAAGAAGGCAAGTGCGGCGGCGATAAAGCCGCAAAAGAAGGCAAGTGCGGCGGTGATAAAGCCGCAAAAGAAGGCAAATGCGGTGGTGATAAAGCTGCAAAAGAAGGCAAATGCGGCGGCGACAAAGCAGCGAAAGAAGGTAAGTGCGGTGAAGGTAAATGCGGTAGCATGTAACCATTGCTTCCTATGATCCGTAAGATGGCCGTCAATTGATGGCCTTTTTTTTCAATGCTGTTCTTGGAGACTAAGAGTGAAAAATATCAAAGGTGCTGGTTTAGGCTTCAGACGTGAAATGCTTGATGATCTTTTCCCTATTCTTCCTAAAGAAGTCGATTTTTGGGAAGTGGCGCCAGAAAACTGGATCCCTCTTGGTGGCATCTACCAAAAACAATTTGAGAAGGCCATTGCACAAGCACCATTTAGTACCCATGGACTGTCCCTTTCAATAGGCAGTAGTGATAAACTTGACGTTGAGTTTATAAAAACCGTGAAGCAGTTCTTAGACAGCAATAACATAGGCCTATACAGCGAGCATTTAAGCTACTGTTCTGGGAACGGTCATATGTATGATTTAATGCCTATTCCCTTTACTGAAGAGTCGATTAAGCATGTAGTCTCTAGGATTAAGCAGGTACAGGATATTCTCGAGAGACCTCTCGTATTAGAAAATGTGTCTTACTATATTGCGCCAGATCAGGATATCTCTGAACTTGAATTCACCAACGCAGTTTTATCCGAGTCTGGCTGCGCTATGTTGCTAGACGTTAATAATGTTTACGTAAACAGTATTAACCACAACTATTCTCCACATGATTTTATTAAAGGACTGCCGTCTCACAAAATAGTCTACGGTCACATTGCGGGACATTACGACGAGGCTGCAGATTTAAAAGTGGACACACACGGCGCCGATGTTATTGAGCCAGTATGGAAACTATTAGACTATGCGTATAGCGTACATGGCGTTTACCCTACTTTACTAGAGCGTGACTTCAACATTCCCTGTGTGGATAATTTACTCAACGAAGTGCGTAAAATTAAAGCAATACAGTCAAAACACGCGTCTACTGAAATGAACTCTTCAAGTAGGGGAGTTGCGTGATGCCTTCGTTACAACAAAGCCAGAGTGAATTTGTACAAGCGATAAAAGACCCTTCAACGCTTAACGCGAAAAATGATGATCACTTAAGACGGATGAAAATTTATCAGTCGCTATTTTTCAGCAACATAAATGGTTTCGTTAGCTCAGCACTTCCAGTCTTAAAATCTATTATCATTGCTCAACATGGCGAGAACCAATGGGAGCAAGTAATCCGTCAGTTCTTTATTGAACATCAATGCAGGTCTCCTTATTTTAACGACATCAGTAAAGAGTTTGTAGAATACTTAGCGACATCTCCCGCTTTAGGTTTTGAACTACCAGCGTTTTCTTGTGAGCTAGGCCATTATGAATGGCTAGAGCTAGAAGTGGCCACGCGTAAAAGCAGTGAAAGCCTCTCGTTTTACTCATCAGGTGAGGATATTACCGCGGTAAAAATTTCACCATTCGCCACGTTAGCGTCATATTCCTACGCGGTGCACCTTATTGGTCCAGACCATTTGCCCGACAAGCCTATGGACGCGCCCCAATATTATGTCGTATATCGAGATGAAGAATATCAAGTTCAATTCGTTCATTTAACTGCGATGACCGCCATGCTGGTACATACCGTAGAGGTAGCTGAAAAAGGCATTTCACTAGCGGTATTAGCTAACCAACTGATTGAGCAGGTGCCAAGTATTCCTCAGCCAACGCTCAAAGCGGGAATGGAACAAACTGTCGTCGATTTGCTTCATAAAGGGATATTAATGCCGGTATAAGCCTGCAAGATCTCTAAATATAACCGGCACAGTGCTTAATTTTTTATCATTTGATGTGTCTATTATTAACTTTATCCACCAACTGTATTTATTGTGAGCGTTTAACTATATTAGCGCTGTCAATCGGGCTTGCTTTCGATTAACATTTACGACCATTTTTTTGTTCACAATTATTGTTTAGGTAGTGCATATGGCTGACAATGAAGATTTTAAAGAAGTCTATAACAAATGGTACTTCTTGGCCTCATTAGTAACTTTACTCGCTTTTCCGTTGATGCATATCATCGCCGGTTGGTTCACGTTCTGGTTATAAAGCAGACATATAAGGTATTATCGTGACTGCAGAATATATAAAATCAGTAGTGAAAACCGTTCCTGACTATCCAAAGCCAGGTATATTATTTAGAGATGTAACTAGCGTTTTAGAAGATCACAAGGCGTTCAAAAGCTGTATCTCATTACTTGTTGAAAAGTATCAGGGTATGGGATTCACAAAGATCGCAGGCACTGAAGCTCGCGGCTTTTTGTTTGGCGCGCCTTTAGCAATTGAGATGGGTATTGGGTTTATCCCAGTACGCAAGCCGAACAAGCTACCCAGAGAAGTTGTAAGTGAAAGCTACGAGCTAGAATATGGCACAGATACGCTACAAATCCATCGCGATGCAATTGTCCCTGGCGACAAGGTATTGTTGATTGATGACCTTCTTGCTACCGGCGGAACTATTGCTGCATCGGCGAAGCTCATTCGCTCATTGGGTGGTGAGTTAAACCACGCTGGGTTCGTTATTAATCTACCCGATTTAGGCGGTCATAAAAAATTGACCGAACTCAACATCGAAAGCTATTCAATTTGCGAGTTTGAAGGCGAGTAGTTAGCCATTCAAAAAGGCGCAAGAAAGCCACAATAAGGCGTGATTAAGCTTGATGAGGCATAACAAGGCGTGATGAGGCAAAGAGTACAATAATGAGTTATCAGGTATTAGCAAGGAAATGGCGACCAGGGAAGTTCGGTGAACTTGTCGGCCAAGAGCATGTGGTGTCAGCCATTTCAAATGCCTTAGATAACGATCGTTTGCATCACGCTTATCTGTTCACCGGCACACGAGGCGTTGGAAAAACGACAATAGCGCGTATTTTCTCTAAAAGCTTAAATTGTGAAGTAGGTCAGGGAGCTAATCCTTGCGGACAGTGCCATACTTGCAAAGAAATTGAGCAAGGAAATTACGTTGATTTGCTCGAGATTGATGCGGCATCAAGAACGAAAGTAGAAGATACGCGAGAGCTTCTGGACAATGTGCAGTACAAGCCAACTCGTGGCCGCTACAAGGTGTACCTCATAGATGAGGTACACATGCTCTCGAAACACAGTTTCAACGCGTTGTTAAAGACGCTGGAAGAGCCGCCTCCTCACGTAAAATTCCTGTTGGCGACCACCGATCCACAAAAGCTGCCCATCACCATTTTATCTCGCTGTCTTCAGTTTAATCTTAAGGCTATGTCGCGAGAGCAAATTGTTGGCCAACTTACCCATATTCTAGAGCAGGAGCAATTGAGCTTCGAGCCTCAAGCGCTGTCGCTGCTTGCAAGAGCCGCACAAGGCAGTATGCGTGATGCGCTCAGTTTAACTGACCAGGCCATTGCGCAGGGCGGAAACCAAGTAACTGCATCGGTGGTTACCGACATGCTTGGTTTAATGGACAAAAACCAGCTGCTCAAAATTATCAATGCGGTGGTAAATAAAACACCCAATGATGTGATTCAGTTGGTCAACGACTTGGCTGAGCAGGCGCCAGATTACGACAATGTTCACGGTGAATTGGCGAGCTTACTTCATCAGATAGCCTTGACCCAATGGGTGCCGGAGGCATGTAAGCTAGAGACAACATCGGCAAAAGCGATTTATCAACTCGCTAAAACCATCCCCGCTGAACAAGTACAGTTGCTCTATCAAATCGCAATTCAAGGGAGAAAAGACTTACCTTTCACAGCCGATGGTAAGAGCGCATTTGAAATGACATTAATGCGAATGATGTCGTTTGCACCTGCAACACCTCCTGAGAATGGTGCAGACACCATTGAGCGCGGAGGTAGTGGGCACGACCTTCCCGTCAAGACCGCCTCTGAATCAAAGACTGGTGATCCGGGAAACGTCGGTAAGCAAGGGGAAGCGCTTAAAAGCGAAACTCTTGCAGATGCCACACCACAAGCAGAAACAGCAGAGCCGCAAGTTCAAGGGCAACCCACTTTTAATACAGCATCTGAATCTGATGTACAGCCTGAGCCAGAGCTTTCAGAGGCGTCTAACTCAGCTTATCGCGGTAGTGATATGGATACTGTTGAATTAGAGCCATCAGCGGATCAAGAGCCATCAGCGGGACAAGAGCCATCAGCGGATCAAGAGCCATCAGCGGGACAAGAGCCATCAGCGGATCAAGAGCCTTCAGCGGATCAAGAGCCTTCAGCGGATCAGGAGCCTTCAGCATATCAAGCGCCTTTAGCGAATAAACAGCCTTCTGAAAATACAGTGCCTGAACTCTCAGCTGTTGCTGAGAATGTTGCAAACCATGACAACACAGCAAACTTTGACTCTGATCCTCAACTGGGTGAATCCCAGCCCAATGAATCACAAAAGGCCGAATCAGAAAAAGCTGAATCACAACGGCAAGTGTCTGAAAAGCCCGAACCTGAGCAGCCACAGAAACTCGAGCCGCAGCAGTCAGACTCGAGGTCTGAAGCTTCGTATCCGCAAAGTGATTTGTCGCCATTTTCTGATAATGAGCCTCCGCTAGATGCCTACATGGATGATATGCCGCCTGCCAGTGATGAAGAGTATCCATCAGATATAGATAACAGCTTTTCACACCATGCTGACAGCGAGCAAAGCGGTGCGCAAGATACCATGCCAGATACTTTGCCAGAAACTGCACAGCCGTCTCCAGAAGAACAGTTGAGTGCTACTGCAAGCATGCTCGCGCTTAGACAAAAAATGAAACAGCGCAAGGCACAAGACACAGAAGATAAAAAAGCGCAGGCATCTGCAGAAAGTCCTTCGCAGGACGCCGCTGATAGAATGTCTAATACTCTGCGTTCTCGATTTTCAAATGCGAACGCAACGTCATCAGGGCAGAATAACCAAGCGCAACTTTCACAGAAGCATTTTGAACAAGAGCAAACAGCCCCAAATCATTCTCAATATCAACGTGAATCTCAAATGTCAGAGGCTGAGGATAGCGCTAAAGAAGTGGAACCTGGTTTATCAAACTCAGCGAATACAGCCTCTGATAGCATAAGCTCGCCCAATACACCAGATGTTCAGCCTTCTGTTAACAGCAACGACAGCGGCGAAGGCAGTGCATTCGATGATGACGAGTTTTTCGATGCCGAATTTGAAGAAGATATGCCGTTTGCGAGTGACTCGCAGCCTGTTTCGCTTGTTTCGCAGACCGCTTTATCAAACGAAGGCTCATTACAAGAAGTAGCCTTACAGCAAGGCACGCCACAAGAAAGTACATCGCAAGCGCATTCTGAAGATGGCTTTTCTACAGAAGATCTACCGCCGTGGGAGACTGAACAGAGCAACGGTTCTTTTGCTTCCAATGACACTGTAGCTTCTAATTATATTGCGGAGCGCGACTCATTAGAAAGTGCAAATACTGAACAAGTGCCTTTAAAGCCTGCCAATCAGGCTATTAGCAATCAGCCGAGCGGCTTTGATCAAGATAGCAACCTTCAACTCAGCGGTGAAAATTCGCCAAGCCAAGATGCTGCTGGCAATGAGTTAGACGCAAGATTCACCTCACAAAGCGGCAGTTTAAGTGCGTACCTCGAAGATGGAACTAAACTTACTCATGCTAGCCAAATAGATGAGTGGAGTAACTTAGTTGAGCAGATGCCAATTGCAGGGCTTTTAAAACAATTGTTCCTTCATGCTTCTTTTTCTCGAGATAACGGTACTGTGTCCCTTGAAATTGATAACAGTCAGTCGCATCTACTCAATGAGAGCGCGAAACAGCAATTGCTAGACACACTGCATCATGGACTGGGAGAGAACGTAACGGTGAATATTACGTTAGGCTCACCAAATTCAACACCATTTGCACTGCAGCAAGATATTCATGCAATGCGCCAGGCGCATGCACATTCAGTTGTACAAACTGATGAAAAAATTCAAGCGCTGCTATCAATTTTTGATGCCTCAGTGCTGACCGATTCGGTTAAAGCACGATAGCAGATTAACTTAATACCAAACAAAGTGAGATAAAAATATGTTTAAAGGCGGTATGGGCAACATGATGAAACAGGCGCAGCAGATGCAAGAGCGCATGCAGAAAGTGCAGGACGATCTCGCTAAGCTAGAAGTTACCGGTGAAGCCGGTGCAGGTATGGTTAAAGTCACCATGACCTGCAACCACAACGTACGCCGCGTTGACATCGACGACTCGCTAATGGACGACGATAAAGACATGATTGAAGATTTGGTTGCTGCGGCGTTTAACGACGCCGTTCGCCGTGTCCAAGAAACCAGCAAAGAAAAAATGGCTGACGTAACTGGCGGTATGTCACTTCCACCAGGTATGAAGCTGCCGTTTTAAATAGGGCTAATCAAAGCAGGGCCTATTGAGGCAGGTTGCTATAAAAACTGAACTTGATAAATTTTAATTCAGATAAAGCACCCGCCCGATAATTCTAGTATTCAAAAGCCTTGGAACATTCCAAGGCTTTTGCACATTCAGCGTTCGTTTTTTGTGACGCTATTTTCCTGTAGTCTGTGTCTTCCATAGTCTTCACATCACAACCACTGTATTAAACGTACTGAGCATCAAAATCTAACTCTCCACCGTTCCTCTGCAAATGCGTTATCACTTGTCAGGGAGAGTACTCGCTGATACGGTATTATTTTATTAATAGGGCGTGCTGTTCTTTGTTGTGCATTTTTTCAGCTGCCTGTGTGCTTTTTAGACAGCGCGCTCCTATAGGGATATGTTTATGAAATATGGAATATTTGTACTTGTATTCGCGGCTTTTGTTGCGGGCTATTTTGTCGGTCAAGCAAGACCTTTTACGGACGCTGATACATCATCGTCTTCCCCGCTCACGACTAGCACTTCTTCATTGCTTACGCCAACGTTAAATGCCCAATCTGTCGCTGACTCTGATTTAAAATCAGGGGCCCCAAATAACCAAACTACCGACCCCCTAACTAGTAATAATCAAACTAGTGATAACCCATCTGACGACTATCAGCAGCAGTCAATATTGCCAGATAACTCAGATGAAACAGAATCCGGAGACGTCCTTGCCAGTCAAAATGATGATATTCAAAAAGGTGCCCCCTCATCTGACGCTAATACATCCGACCAACAAAATGCTGCATCGTTTCCCGCTGCACAGGAAGAGCTCGATGAATGGGTAACTGCTCGAAAAGAGGCGCTTCAACAACAGCTTAACGATGCAATCGGTGAACAAGATGCATTGTGGATGTACGATCAAGTGCTAAAAGATAATGAGTTTCTCAACCAGCCCGCAGCGACTAATGCATTTGACGACGATGTGGTGTCGCGATTTGAAATGGAACAAAAGCTAAGAGATTTTATAACCGCTAGAAGCAAAGACCCTCAACTTCAGATACTCAGTGTGAACTGTATTCAAGGACGTTGTGAAATTACCTTGGAAGGCAAAGACCAGACAGCAGCTATCTTCTTATTCTTTGATATTCAGAAAGACAACTCGTTGGGAGTAATCGAGTTAATGACCCCCACATTTTATATGAATGACGAGGGAAATTATTGGCTCTATAGAACCCTTACTTATGCAGTGAATTAATCTTGCGCATCGCTATCTTGAATCGCCTTTACAATCCGCTATAAAAGAGGTTTCACCAGCTTTTATACTGTTAATGCATTACAATAGCGAGAACTTTGGAGCCATTCACAATGGCATCTCGTATTATCACTATCTAATATCGCCTATTAGGGCTTGTTGAGCTTTATTCCGCACTTTGCAGCGTTTTGTGTGCTGTTTAAATAAGGTCAACATGCCCTGACTATTTCTAGATAAAAAGGAACCCGTCTTGATCAGAAAAGGTTTGGTCACATCCACTCTCATTCTTATTCCTATTGCTATCGTATTAACTGTTTTCAGTATCTATTCTTTATTCAGTATCAAAACAGTCACCGTCGACCCGAAACTAAGGGAGATATCGGGTATCGAGTTTGATAAAAAGCAGCGCCTTTGGGCGATTAACGACAGTGGCGATGGCCCCATTCTTTACATGTTAAATAAAGACGGTTCCATCGCTCGTGAAGTGACAGTATCAAATGCTAAAAACGTCGACTGGGAGGACATGACACAAAACCAGTTTGGTCATTTTTTCTTAGGTGATTTTGGTAACAACGATAACGACAGGCGTTGGCTGACTATTTATAAAATTGAAAACCCTATTGATATTAAAACCGACACCACAGAGGCTGAAATCATAAAGTTTACTTACCCTCAAATGGAAGAAGGTGAGATCAAACCAGAAGATAAAAACTATGACCTTGAGGCATTCGTTGAATTTAAGCACCACCTTTATCTGTTTACTAAAAATAGAACAAAGCCCTTCGACGGTATCACTAAACTGTATAAGGTGGGCGATCATGCTGCTAATTTTGATGCTGAATTAATCGGTGAATTTAAAACCTGTACCACGCTGGAAAAGTTATGCTGGATAACCTCAGCGGCGATAAGCCCAAATAGAGAAAAGTTGGTTTTACTTGATTCAACCAGTTTATGGCTATTTGAAAATTTTGATGGCGATAACTTTTTCAATGGTGATGTGTCGCGCATAGACTTAGGCATTATCACGCAAAAAGAAGCGGTGACCTTTTATGACGACAACACGCTTATATTTACTGATGAAGAATTCAAAGGCTTGGTAGGCGGAAATGTGTATGAAGTTAAACTCGACCAAGTAAAGCGGAACGTGATTAAATACCCTCAACAAAATGATAGCGAACGAATAGCGAAGTAGTCTCATTATGAAGTTTAGTCCCTTACTTGCAGAGCTCATTCAAGCGTTAACTTGCCTGCCGGGTGTTGGCAACAAAAGTGCGCAGCGAATGGCTTTTCATTTACTCGAGCGAAACCGAAAAGGTGCCGTTGCCTTAAGCGATGTATTGCACAACGCAATGGAGCATATCCACCATTGTAAGCGCTGCAGAACCTTTACCGAAGATGAGCTGTGTGACATATGTCGGCACCCTGAGCGCGAGGCCAGCGGCCTTCTGTGTGTGGTGGAAAGCCCTCAAGATGTATTGGCAATAGAGCAAACCATGAGTTTTAAGGGTCAGTATTTTGTTTTGATGGGACACCTATCACCTATTGATGGCGTGGGACCAGAAGAAATTGGTTTGAATGAACTTGAAGCGCGATTTGCCGCTGGGGGGATCACCGAGGTAATACTTGCGACCAATCCTACCGTAGAAGGTGAAGCCACCGCCCATTATATCGGCCAGCTATGTGCATCTCACCACATTGACGCCTCTCGTATTGCCCACGGCGTACCTGTTGGGGGCGAACTAGAATACATTGATAACAACACACTAACCCACGCATTCTCGGGGCGGCGTAAACTTTAGTGTGATAAAAACAAATAAATTTTCTCTCTTGTAGTTGAAAAACACGCTTCGAGTCCACACCTGTCTATCAGTAACGTGATCCATTCAACGAGGAGATACTGGATTATGGCTGAAGCAGCCCATAAAGAAACCCACGGTTTTCAGACGGAAGTAAAACAACTTCTACATCTGATGATTCATTCTTTGTACTCAAACAAAGAAATCTTCTTACGCGAGTTAGTGTCTAACGCCGCTGATGCCGCAGATAAATTGCGCTTCCGCGCATTGGAAAACGACGGTCTCTATGAAAACGATGGCGACCTGAACGTTAAACTAAGCGTGAACAGCGAAGCGAATACCATCACAATCGCCGACAACGGCATTGGTATGTCTCGAGATGAGGTTATCGCTAACCTTGGTACTATTGCTAAGTCTGGCACAAAAGACTTCTTTAGTAAGTTGTCTGGCGATAGCGCAAAAGACTCGCAGCTTATCGGACAGTTTGGCGTAGGTTTCTACTCTGCGTTCATCGTTGCTGATAAAGTCACCGTGCGTTCTCGCGCCGCGGGTGCCGATGCATCAACGGGCGTTGAGTGGGTTTCAGATGGTGGCGGCGAGTTCACTATTGCCGACATTAACAAGCCCACTCGGGGTACCGAAATTACGCTTCACCTTCGTGAAGAAGAAAAAGAGTTTGCAGACACGTGGCGTCTTCGTTCAATTGTTAGCAAATACTCAGACCACATCAGCATTCCGGTGCATATGTGGAAAGATGAAGTGCCTGAAAGCGAAGGACCTGATGGCGAGAAAATTGAAGCTCAGCCTGGCGAGTGGGAAGCCGTTAACAAAGCAACTGCACTGTGGACTCGTGACAAGTCTGACATCAGTAATGATGAATACAACGAGTTCTACAAGCATATTTCTCACGACTTTGCCGATCCACTTTCGTGGGCACACAACAAAGTTGAAGGAAAAACTGAGTACACTAGCTTACTGTATATTCCTTCAAAAGCGCCGTTTGATATGTGGAATCGTGACCAAAATCACGGTTTGAAGCTGTACGTTCAACGTGTGTTTATCATGGACGACGCCGAACAGTTTATGCCTACGTATCTTCGTTTTGTGAAGGGGTTACTTGATAGCAACGACCTTCCACTGAACGTGTCTCGTGAAATTCTTCAAGATAATAAAGTGACTCAAGCGCTGCGCCAAGGGTGTACTAAACGCGTGCTTCAAATGCTTGAAAAAATGGCGAAGAACGACGCAGAAAAGTATCAGTCTTTCTGGAATGAGTTTGGTAACGCCCTTAAAGAAGGTCCTGCTGAAGATTTTAGCAACCGCGAAAAAATTGCCGGTTTACTTCGTTTCTCATCGACTCACGGTGATTCTGATGCGCAAACCGTATCACTTGCCGACTACATTGAGCGCATGAAAGAAGGGCAAGACAAGATTTACTTCGTTACTGCAGACAGCCTGCAGGCGGCTAAGTCGAGTCCTCACCTTGAGATATTCCGCAAGAAGGGTATCGAAGTATTGCTAATGGGCGAGCGCATTGACGAATGGTTAATGTCCCACCTGACTGAGTTCAACGAAAAGCAGTTTACTTCAATTGCGAAAGGCGACTTGGACTTAGGCGATTTGGAAGATGAAGAGTCTAAGAAAGCCCAAGAAGAAGCTGAGAAAGAAATTGAAGGTGTACTAGAAAGAGCAAAAGCGGCGTTAGGCGAGAAAGTGGTAGATGTGAAATTTACCCATCGTTTAACAGACTCTCCTGCGTGCATCGTAGCCGATGATAATGGCATGACAACGCAGATGATGAAGCTAATGCAAGCAGCTGGTCAAAGCGTACCAGATGTTAAGTATCACTTTGAGCTTAACCCTGAGCACAGCCTTGTTAAAAAGCTAGCCGATACGCAAGACGAAGAGTTGTTCAATGAATGGGTAGGGGTGTTATTCGACCAAGCTGCACTTTCAGAACAAGGCAGTCTTAAAGACCCTGCTACCTTTGTTCAAAACATGAATGCATTGTTGATGAAGCTAGCAAAATAAGCGGCTTTTAAACCACTGCAAACTTTAGAAAACGGGCTTTACGCCCGTTTTTTGTTTTTATGTCTTAAAATCCAGTATACCCATAATAATGTGCTATATTTTCAGGCCTTAAATACGCAGCCCCCACTGATATTGCATACGTGGGGAATCAAGCGTGTAGATAATGGCCGATAGCGTCGCAGTTTATGCGTTGCTCAAAAAGTGACTATAAGTTGAACGTATATTCGCCATTAGTCGTAAGATTAGCCTTGGGGTGCTGCTTACACTTGTCACTAATGTATTGAATGTGTAAAGTGCCCGAAGTAAAAATTTTAAAAAATCATAAGCGGAGAACGCACTCATGCGAATCATTCTTCTCGGCGCTCCTGGCGCGGGTAAGGGCACACAAGCTCAGTTTCTAATGGGCAAATACGGTATTCCACAGATCTCTACAGGCGATATGCTTCGCGCAGCTATCAAAGCTGGTACCGAACTTGGTTTAAAAGCCAAGCAGGTGATGGATGAAGGTAAGCTGGTTTCTGACGATATCATTATTGGTTTAGTGAAAGAGCGAATTGCAATGGACGATTGCAAAGACGGTTTTTTACTCGACGGCTTTCCTCGCACTATTCCGCAAGCGGATGCAATGAAAGAAGCCGGTGTGAAAGTTGATCACTGCATTGAATTTGATGTTGCAGATGATGTGATTGTTGAGCGCATGGGCGGAAGACGAGTACACCCTGCGTCTGGTCGTGTTTATCACGTAGTCTACAATCCGCCTAAAGAAGCAGGCAAAGACGACGCCACTGGTGAAGATCTTATTGTCCGTGAAGATGATAAAGAAGAGACTGTTCGCAAGCGTTTAGCTATTTATCATGAGCAAACTAAGCCACTCGTTAATTACTACATGGCGGAAGCAGATGCTGGCAACTGCGAGTACCACAAACTCGACGGAAACCGTCCGGTCGATGACGTTAGCGCTGACCTTGAAAAGCGCTTGAGCTAACCAGCTCGACACATTACAAGAGGCCGCATTAATGCGGCCTTTTTATTGTGACGATTTTATTATGCCTTTAAAGTGAGAAGACGGCGTGACTTTCGTGTGCTGCCCCCCCCCCCCCGAATTATAACTCAGAGCGATGACTAACGGGGATGGAGCTTAGAGGGCGAGTAATTAAAAGTGTAACTGAGAGCGCTAACTAATAACGCATCACATTCAGCTATACGTTGTTAAAATCTCTATGCTACCTTAGAGACATAAGTTGCAAAAACGGTTGCAAGAATAATTATAAAAATTGGAGTTGATAATGGTTTTACCAATTACGGCCTTTTACGCCAGCTTATTAGGTATATGCTACCTGTACCTATCGTTTCTTGTAATTGGCGCACGTCGTCGGCACAACGTCAGTCTAGGTGATGGCGGTCATGAAGATCTTGGGCGTTTAGCGCGAGCTCACGGCAACTTTAGTGAATACGTACCCATCACGCTAATTATGATTGCGTGTTTTGAAGCAAATACGGGTCAAGCATGGGCTGTGCATGCATTAGGGAGTGCTATTTTGTTTGGAAGGGTATTACATGCCTACGGTCTAGGAAAACACGCAGGCGTTAGCTGGCAGCGTTTTGCAGGTATGCTCCTCACCTTTCTCGCGATGTTAGTCACCGCCGTTGGCAATTTAGCGTTAATTCACTTTGGGATGTAGTGACTGCCGAGCTAGCTTTGCTAGTAAAGCGTCTACAACAAATAATGAGTCTAAAAAAGCCCGCATCGCGGGCTTTTTTTTGGCGTATAGATTCTACCAATCCGCATAGTTCATTGGCCACTCAGAAGGTAATTATCAATGCGGACTAATGGAATTAATTCAGTGTCAACAAGACGCGGTCTTGTCGTGGTAAATAATAGTGACTCTTATCAAGAGAAAAAGCCACAGAGGTGGCCCTGCCTTGTATTTCAGAGATAGGAAATAGTCCATAGTAGCGAGAATCCATGCTGTTATCTCTATTATCACCCATGGCCAATATATAGCCTTTTGGTATGGTCACTGGGCTAAATGAGGATGCAGGGTTACCAATCAAGGGGTGAGTGACGCCGCTGCTATCAATAAAATCACGGTTAGTCAGCGCAATAGTGCGAGAGTCACCTAAAAGATTCTCTTGATAAAAAGGTGCAGTAAGGGGCGTGATGGTGGCTGATTCACCGTTTATGAAAAGGCGATTATGACGAAGTTCAACAGTGTCGCCCGCCACGGCAACCGCACGTTTAACCAATCGATTCTGTGCTGCACTGCTATTGATAATCACAATATCGCCACGCTCTACGTCGCCAGTATTGGCAATGACAATGTCACTAAAAGGTAATTCTAGGGTGTAAGCTGTTTTATCTACCACTATTCTGTCGCCCACTTGAATTGTCGGTTCCATCGAGCCTGATGGCACATGATACCAGTCGGCCATACTGCTTCTGAATGAAAACATAAGGACAATAAAGAGAATAAAAGGAAGATTTTCTTTAATCAGTTTTTTTGCGTTTGGCAAAGCCGTGTCTTTGTTCAAGAGGGTATCCACTAATGTGTATGGTGTATTTAGTTAGATACCTAAAAAACAAAATGTTCATTATCAAGATGTAAATGAGTGTGTCGGCACAAAAAAGCCCATCGTTATGATGGGCCTTTTGTGTAAATTAGCGCATATGTACGAGCTTTTTTATCAGCTTATTTTAAAACACACTTCATGTAGAGTTACTTATGACGCTCTTGTAATACGCTCAGCGCATCGTTTAGCGACATATCGCTTGCTTGCAACAACACGGTGAGGTGATACAACAAATCAGCAGCTTCGTTTTTAAGTTCTTCTTTGTCGTGAACGGTTGCGGCTAATGCAGTCTCAACGCCTTCTTCCCCCACCTTCTGCGCAATGCGTTTAATGCCTTTGTTGTAAAGACTGGCGGTATAGCTGCTTTTAGGATCGGCAGTTTTACGTGAAGCCAATACGCGCTCTAGGTCCGCTAAAAACGTAAACGCAGGCGTACTGCCTTCAAACCAGCAGCTTTCTACACCGGTGTGACAGGTCGGGCCGTTCGGGTTAGCTAATACTAGCAGTGAATCGCTATCGCAATCACACGCAACACTCACCAAATCTAACGTATTACCCGATACTTCCCCTTTCATCCACAAACGTTGTTTAGAGCGGCTGAAGAATGTCACTTTGCCACTTTCTAAAGTTTTGGCCAGTGCGTCTTGGTCCATATAGCCTTGCATTAACACTTTGCCAGATAATGCATCTTGCACAATCGCAGGTAAAAGATTATCCATCTTTTCCCATGCCAAGGTATCGCTGTTTTCATTAGTAATGATCATGGGTTAACTCCTTCTGCTTGCGCTGTTAAGCCATGACGCTTGCGCATAGGGACGCCGTTGGCAGTCAACTCTGCTTTCAACTCGTCTATATTAATAATGTTTTTATGAAATACGGATGCGGCAAGGGCCCCATCAACGTCAGCTTGCTGAAACACGTCGGTAAAGTGTGCAATTTCGCCTGCACCACCTGATGCAATTAACGGCACTTCGCACGCATCTCTTACCGCTTTAAGCTGTTTAACGTCGTAACCATTGCGCACGCCGTCTTGATTCATGCAGTTAAGCACGATTTCACCAGCACCACGAGACTGCACTTCTTTTATCCAGTCTATGGTTTGCCACTGACTTTTTTGAGTGCGGCTTTCATCACCAGTAAACTTGTACACTTCGTATTGATTAGTGGCTTCGTTGTAAAAGCTATCAATACCGATAACCACGCATTGCTGACCATAAACGTCATGTAACGCGTTTATCAAATCAGGGTTATTGAGGGCAGGGGAGTTAATGGAGATTTTATCCGCGCCCATTTCCAGAATGCGCCCAGCATCTTCAATACTTTTGATGCCGCCAGCAACACAAAATGGAATATCAATCACTTGCGCAATACGGCTTACCCAGCTTTTATCCACAACGCGAGCATCAGAGCTTGCTGTAATATCATAAAAGACCAGTTCGTCAGCGCCTGCCTTGGCGTATTGCTCAGCAAGTGGAACAATATCACCAATTATTTCATGGTTTCTAAATTGAACCCCTTTTACTACCTTGCCGTCGCGAACGTCTAAACAAGGAATTATGCGTTTTGCCAGCATGCGATAGCCTCCTTCACGGTGAACTTACCTTCGAGTAAGGCGCGACCTAAAATAACACCATCAACCTTGGTTGGCTTTAAAACGGCAATGTCATTAAGACTCCCAATACCACCAGAGGCTTGCCATTTCACATTAGGAAACTGAGCTGCCATTTCTTCATACAGCGCTTTGTTCGCGCCTTGTAAGGTGCCGTCACGGCTTATGTCTGTGCACAACACGTGTTTAGCACCCACAGTAGCGAAATCGCTTAACAGCCCCTCAAGGGCAACGCCTGAGTTTTCTTGCCAGCCATGGGTGGCAATCAGTTTTTCGCCGCTTTCGCTGATATTAATATCTAAGGCAAGTACGATATGTTCTGGTCCGTATTTCTCAACCCAAGACTTCACTAGCTCAGGTTGTTTAACGGCAAGAGAGCCAATCACAACGCGACTTACCCCTGTCTCAAGTAACTGTGCTACCTCTTCTTCAGAGCGAATGCCGCCACCAGCCTGAAACTTCATGCGCTTGGTGTCTACCATAGATTTAATCAATGACAGTTGGCGCTTGCTCGTATCTTTTGCACCCGTTAAGTCAACAATATGCAGCCACGTAGCGCCTTGGTCAGCATAGTCGTGTACTACCTCTACAGGGTCTAATTCGTATTGTGTCTTTTGCTCGTAATCGCCTTGGTAGAGACGAACCACGTGTCCGTCAATAAGATCAATTGCTGGAATTATCATTATAAGTTCACAAAGTTGGTAAGAAGTTGTGCGCCAGCCTCGCCGGAACGCTCTGGGTGAAACTGCACGCCATAAAAATTGTTTTTATTAATGGCCGCAGAAAATGTGCCGCCGTAATCGCAACGGGCAAGGGTATGAGCATAATCAGGCACGGCAAAGCTGTGTACAAAGTAAAAGTAGGTATCTTGAGGAATGCCTTTGAACAATTCGTCATCACTGTGCTGTACAGTGTTCCAGCCCATGTGAGGTAAACGCAAACCGTTCGCCTCCATGCGTGCTACGTGCCCAGGCATGAGTGAAAGACACGGAATATCACCGCTTGTATTATTCATTCCACCTTCAGCACTGCTATCTACCATTAACTGCATACCTAAACACACGCCTAATACAGGTTGAGTGAGAGACTGTAGTGTAGCAACAAGTTCTTTTTGTTTAATACTCGTCATCGCAGCAGAGGCTGTTCCCACGCCAGGCAAAAATACTTTATCTGCGGCGGTGATAACGCTTTTATCATCAGACACTTCTACCTCTACGCCTAAACGCTCTAATGCAAATCGCACAGAAGAGATGTTGGCACAGCCAGTATTGACAATAACTATTCTCTGTCGTTGGTGAGTGTTTACCACTGACATTACAGTGCTCCCTTACTGCTTGGCAGTGCGTCGCCTTTTAATGCGATTGCTTGACGAAGCGCGCGACCAAATACTTTAAATAAGCTTTCAACCTGATGGTGCGCATTACCTTCGCTTGTCGATAAGTGTAGAGATAAGCCCATACTTTGCGCTAAAGAATAGAAAAAGTGTGGCACCATTTCTGTGGCCATTTCACCCACTTGGTCACGGCTAAACTCTGCTTCAAATTTAAGGTGAGGGCGGTTTGAAATATCCATTATGCATTCTGCGCGACACTCATCCATAGGCAGTGCAAAGCCAAAGCGACCAATACCGCGTTTGTCTCCTAGCGCTTTTTTAAGAGCCTCTCCAATTGCTAGCGCGGTATCTTCAACGCTGTGGTGATCGTCGATGTGCAAATCGCCATCTACGGACACATTAAGCTGAAAGCCACCGTGAACGGCAATTTGATCTAGCATGTGATCGAAAAAGCCAAGCCCCGTGTGAATAGCCGACTTCTCTTGAGAGTCTAAATCTACACGCACTCTAATATCGGTTTCAGACGTAGTACGAACCACTTCTGCGATACGAGACGAAGCAAGAATAGTCTTTTGAACTGCATTCCAGTCAAGGCTGTCGCGGTTGTATTGCAGCGCCTTAATACCCATATTTTCAGCAAGTTGAACGTCGGTCATTCTATCGCCAATTACATAAGAACGCGTAAAGTCTACCTTGCCTTGTTGAAGATAGTCTTTAACCATACCAAGCTTAGGTTTACGGCAGGTGCAGTTGTCTTCATCAAAATGTGGGCAAATAAGCACGTCGTCAAAGGTAATCCCTTGGCTTTCAAAAATACCCATCATGGCATTATGCGCCACGTCAAAGTCTTGTTGAGGGAAGCTATCAGTACCTAAACCGTCTTGGTTAGTTACCATTACCAGCTTAAACCCTGCTGCTTTGAGTTTTAACAGTACCGGTATAACGTTTGGCTCGAAGACCAGTTTTTCTAAACTGTCTAATTGCTTATCTACAGGCGGTTCTTCGACAAGAGTGCCGTCGCGGTCTATAAATAGTATGGCTTGCTGACTCATGCCCCGTCCTCATTTATAAAATCATTTATTAATTGCATTAATCGTAAATTTTGTTCTTCGCTGCCAATGCTCACTCGTAGGCAGTTAGTGAGATTAAGCTGTTTAGACTGGTCGCGAATGAGCATTCCTTTCGATACCAAGTACTGCATTAGCGCTGCAGACTTTGCATATCTAAATAAGATGAAGTTTGCCTTTCTGTCACCAATTAGGCGAATGCCATCAATTTTTGACAGCGCAGTGGCAAGTATCTCTTTCTCGCGATTAATCGTGTCTACCTGCAGTTGTAAAAGCGTTAACGACTCCGTCGACAGCGCTTTCCCTGCAATCTGAGCAACCGGCTCAGGAATAGGGTACGGCGCTATGACTTTCAGCAGCGCCTGAATAACAGACTCTTGGGCTAAGGTAAAACCGCAGCGAAGCCCTGCTAACGCAAAAGCCTTCGACAATGTACGCAGTATAACAAGGTTAGGGTAGGCCTCGATGTCATTTGCCCACGTGTTGTCGGCATCAAACTCGATATAGGCTTCGTCTACTACCACTAACGCCTTATCTGCAAAGTGAGTTAACACTTTTTTGATGTCATCTCGAGCAACCTGAGTACCGGTTGGGTTGTTAGGCGCACAAATAAACACAACGTTGACGTCGTCGGTAGCACAAACGCCATCCACGTCTAAGCTAAAGTCTTCGTTAAGCGGTACTTTTTTCACACCCACATTGCAGGTTTCAGCGCTTATTGCGTACATACCATAGGTAGGGGGGCAAATAAGAATATTGTCTTTACCTGGCGTACAAAATGTTCTAATGAGTAGCTCAATACCTTCATCGGCGCCGCGCGTAACAATAAGGTTGCTACTATCGACACCCGCGTAAGCGGCATAACCACTCACCACCTTGCTTGGCTGACAAGAAGGGTAGCGATTAAAGTTACTGCTATCTACAGTATAGTCGTTAGCATAGGGCGACTCATTTGCGTTTAACCAATCTTGCCCGCCAGAAAACAAACGTCGGGCAGACTCGTATGGCTTAAGCGGCACTAGATTTTCGTTAATCAGCGTATCTACTAAGCGAGACATTACGCGTTGCTCCCATTATTGACATCAACGGCATTAGACGTGTCGATTATGCCAAGCTTCTTCATACGAAGCGCCACAGCCTGCTCGTGGGCATCTAACCCTTCTGCGCTAGCGAGGGTCATGATTGCTGGACCAAGGTTGCGCATACCGTCGGCTGATAACTCTTGAATCGTGTAGCGGCGCATAAAGTCTAACAAGCCTAAACTTGAGTAGTTTTTCGCATAGCCATAAGTAGGCAAAACGTGATTAGTGCCTGAGGCGTAATCCCCTGCTGATTCCGGCGACCATGGGCCCAGAAAAATTGAGCCTGCGTACTTTATTTTTGGCAAATAGCTTCGTGCATCTTCAATTTGAACAATCAAGTGTTCCGCCGCATAAGCATTGCTTGCTTCTATTGCTTCGTCTATGGAACTGGCCAAAATATAACGTGCGTTTTCCATGGCCGGTCTAGCTATTTCAGCGCGAGACAAAGTAGCAAGCTGTCGTTCAATAGCGGCTTTCGCTGCGTCGATTAATTCACGGCTATCACTGACTAAAATTGCCTGTGAGTCTGGACCGTGTTCGGCCTGTGAAAGTAAATCGGCGGCAACAAATTCAGCATCAGCAAATTTATCTGCCAGTACCAAGACCTCAGAAGGGCCCGCAGGCATATCGATTGCCGCGCCATCAGCACGTTGACTCACTTGTTGTTTAGCTTCGGTAACAAAGCTGTTTCCAGGGCCAAAAATCTTATCAACCTGTGGAATGCTTTCAGTGCCTAATGCCATTGCCGCGACGGCCTGAGCGCCTCCGCACAAAAATATATTGTCAATGCCGCACTTGCGAGCAGCATAGGCAATTTCAGGTGCAATGCGCTGCTGTTTATTGGGCGGAGTACATAAGAGCTTGCGCTCACACCCGGCAACAAGCGCAGGCACACCAAGCATCAATACAGTTGATGGTAGGGGAGCGCTGCCCCCTGGAATATATAGACCAACGGCATCTAAAGCGGTAAATCGAAGCTCACAGTGCACGCCAGGTGTTGTTGTCAGTGAAATATCAGAAGGTACCTGCGCCTCGTGAAACTGCTTAATATTGTCAAAAGCGGTATCAATAGCGTTGGCTACTTCCACACTTACCTTCGAGGCCAATTCATCAATGTCGCTCTGCGAAAGCACTAGCGACTGTAAATCAGGGCAATCAAATTTGCGGGTGTAATCTAAAACCGCACTGTCGCCTTTGGCCTCGACGTTAGCGATAATCTCGCTAACGGTTAGTTTAAGTTGCTGGCTATTGGCCATAGCCGGGCGCGAGAGCGCCTGTTTTTTCTCATCATTAGAAAGAGATGACCAAGTAATCATAATAGTCTGCCTTTAGCCCATCATTTTTTCGATTGGCATTACAAGAATAGAGCTACAACCAAGGGCTTTTAATTTTTCCATGGTTTCCCAGAATAAGGTTTCTGTTGATACTACATGGATAGCCACTTGCTCTTCATTGCCTGCAAGAGGAAGTACAGTTGGGTTTTCAGCGCCTGGCAACAAGCTCTTCACTTGCTCTAAATACGCCTTTGGTGCGTGAAGCATGATGTACTTACTTTCTTTTGCTAACAGCACACCGTCTACGCGAGGCATCATACGATTGATCAATGCTTGTTTCTCATCGCTCATGTCGCCGCCAACGCGCTTAATCAATACCGCTTTAGACCGGAAGATTTCTTCTTTTTCAACTAATCCGTTGGCTTCCAACGTGGCGCCAGTGGACACTAGGTCACAAATGGCGTCTGCAACCCCAGCGCGAGGAGCAACTTCTACAGAACCGGTTAGCATAACGGCTTTTGCGTTAATGCCCTGTTCTTTGAAATAACGTTCAAGAAGGTAAGGGTAGGTTGTAGCCACTTCTTTACCGTTAAGCGATTGAATACCATCGTAATCCATCTCGTTTGGCACCGCGATGGATAAGCGACAGCCGCCATAGTCTAGACGACGAAGAGTTTCGTATTTAAAAGGTTTTCCTGCAGCTTTTCGTTCGAGAGACTTTTCTTCTAATTCGTTCTCGCCGATAAAGCCTAAGTCAACCACACCGTCCATGACTAAGCCCGGAATATCGTCATCACGCACGCGCAGTAAATCAATAGGTTCGTTTGTAGAATGCGCTATCAGCAGACGATCACGAATATTGAGTTTTATGCCGATTGCTTTTAATAATGCAATGCTGTCATCGCTCAAGCGGCCTGATTTCTGTACGGCAATTCGAAGTCTTTTGCTGTTACTCATTAAAACGTTCCTTACACATGTTGTGTTTACTTGTGATTGCGCAAAACATAAAAAACCCCCGGAAGTTTCCTTCCGAGGGCCGAGAATTTTTTATCTGCGCCATTGGAAGGAGACATAGACCTTCCAGCACGAACCTGAAAGGTTATGCTATGTGGTGATGGTGGTGTTTTACAGCGCAATTAATCATTTTGAAAAAATATGTCCTAAAATTTAACGAGCGAAACATTAGCGGTTTGAACAAAAATTTGCAAGGCTAAAATGAACTCTTTGGCTACAATACGCACAAATTAATAGGCATATAGTAAAACTTTTTGATCTGAGCGAAGTTAAACCTTTTGCCATTGTGCTTAAATGGTTTTTTCTTACATGAAACTACTGTTATTCAGCGAGGTTTTTGATAGTTGAAGACTTTCACAGATACAAAGTTGGTCGTTAGTCACTATATTACGTAGAAGTATTAACAGGCAAAGATATTAATAGACAGTAACGTTGATAGGCAAAGAAACAGCGGAGATACCGATATTATGAGCAACGACCTACTATTTCCCATTTTACCGCGCAACACGAAAATTGTGATTGAAGAAGACAAGCGTGTAAAAAAAGTGGAAAAATCAAAAAAATCTGAGTACCTCTCTGAAGAGGATAGCGACCAGTTTGATGAAGTAAATCGTGCCGATGCATTAGAGTACGCAACCAAGCACAGACACGAAACTAATAAAAAAAGCGTTAACGATAATAACGAAGGCGGGTTAAAGCATATCGACGTGGACGTTTGATTTGCGACAAACCTATCACATGTTTGCCACATAGTTACCGCTTTTCTTACGTTAATAATGCCTGTGATTATTCGGCCGCCACGCCCTCGACCCCAATCATGTCAATGCGAACATCAATGCTTATATAAATTAACTCGCTGACAACGGCAAAAGCTTAGTTAAGAATAACGCCAGCTAGTTAAGTTTTTTATCTACCCAAAACTTCGTTCCTTTAACAGTCGCTTGCAATGCCAATCCGCTTTCAGTCATGGTGTAAACAGTAACATCACCTAAATACCCTTCGCCTTCGGCAGATACACCCTTGTTTCCAGCCTTAGCTGCTGCGTCGGCATTTGTGCCTACCGTCCAGCCGTTTTCAATAAAGTACGACATCGCTTTTTGCGAGTGAAACACCATGACCACTCGGTAGTCTTTAGCGCCTAAACCCAAGCCTACGCCTCCTTCAGCCATGTTCATATAGGTTTTATTACCCGTTGCATTGTTGTTTACCACGCCGTAACCCGTTCCTGCGGCAAAAAAGATAACGTTCACATTAGCATTAGTAAAAACCGCATATCCCGCAGCAGTTTGTAACTGTGAGCGCGTGTCGGGCTTTTCGCTGTAAAGACGAGTTAATACATTTTGCTGCATGTCCAATATAGCCTGTCTTTTTTCAGCAACACTTCCGTCTCCCATTGAGGCACAAGCGCCAAGCATAAAAATTGTGGCGAAAACCCATGCGTAAGAAGCTAACTGTTTGAATTTCATATTTTTCTCCATAACGTATTCGTCTTGTTTATTACTAGGTGAAAACGGGAAATGTCTTCAGCTTATTGGTGAACAGCACTATTAAAACCATTTTTTATTTATCTACATGTGCTCTATGCATTTACTTTGCCAGCTAATAGCTTGTCGAAATTCATGTGCACTGTGCTTTCGAGTTCAATGAATAGAATTAGTTGCACTATTTGAGAATAAACGCTGCCAGAGTGTCACGGCTGATATAGTTAAATAGGGGAGAGCTTAACGGGCATGTTGCATTAATGGCTTACAGTTATCGACAGATTTTACCGCCCCATGAAGCAAAAAACGCAGCAGCGTCAACCGCTGCGCTTATCGATGGCTATTGGCTGCGTTATTCCATGGGAAGCATTGGCAACGGCAACTTCGAAGAGCCGGTAGTGAGAATTAAGCAATACGTAAGAGACACTATCAACCTCTTTGCTGTCTGAAGGCCTAATCGGTAAACCATCGGCAATAAAAAAGAACCGTAACGGTTCTCTATAATTCGATTTCCAGCTCTAGTGCGCCTGGGTGATCGGTCTGCCCAACCATTTCTTCATAGGGTGTATTTTGTCTTAGCCACACGTGCTCAAAAGATTGTGCGTCGAAATGCTCCCTAATCTCATTCAAACAATGAAATGTCTTTGGTTGCGAACTCTTGTCTCTTACAAGTGCACGGGATGCTCCAACACCGGTAGATGCAAGATAATTACCGCCTTCAAGTGATTCAATGTACAAGTTCATAGCTGAATTTCTCCTTAACGTTACTTAATGTTTAGTCGAAATATTTGAAAAGTGATCATTAATTATGATTCATTTATATAAACCGACACGCCGCCGTGGCTAAATCTGTCAGCAGCTACCACCATTTATTGCTGCATCTCAGTAGGCCTGCCGATGTCAGGTGTGTAGAGAGTTGGTCTTTATCTGATTCGTTTAAAAAACTGCCAACCTCACATTCACATAAGTCGTCTTTTAAAATAATTCGGGGTAACCGGCCAAAACGGGTGTCCTCAATAAAATAGAGATAGGACGCGGTTTTGTTCAACATCCAGCGATTATCTTGGGAGGTAGTAATTTCGATAGTCGCTGGGGTAATGGTGATATCTTCCCATCGATAGGTTGCGCGGGAGGTAATATACATAACACAAATAAGCGTAAATACTTCAGCGCCAGCAAAAGGAAGGATTACCCATGCACCCGCTACAGCCCAAGCGGTTGCTATTGAGCTAATAAACAGCGCAAAGGCTAGCATAAGAAACTTTGTCTGCTTCCACGTGGCAGACCTATTCGGCGTTATATGAATAACGGTGTCGTTATTTTCTGTTGATACTACTATCATGTCGCTGCGTTAACGATACGGCCGTGAAAACAAACATGAAGCCTTATACGTATCGATTTAAGCATTTAGATTGAAATTTGTTCAGTTGTAGGTAGCAACTCGAACGCTCAGTTAATTCGTTGTAGGAAAAAGAGACTTGTCATATTCCCATTTATTACTGCTATTTTCTCGTAAGGGTGCGTGGTTTTTTGCTGTTATTTCAGCATGGTTTCTTATTCTTTTTTCCCAAAATAATGTGGGGGTTTTGTTGCACGAATATGGCTTTTTCACCTTTGTCGGCGTAGTGGGGGCTATATTTGCCAATGCTACAGGCGCTGGTGGAGGCGTGGTATTTGTTCCCTTTTTTGCGTATCTCTCCTTTACTCCTGAAAGTATTATTGCAACAAGTTTTGCCATACAATGTTGTGGTATGACGGCAGGAGCCATTACCTGGGCTCGCTTTTTTTGCTCTCAACGCCAAACAGACCAACATAAAACAGACAGCCAGTGGGGCGCACTGCCAAGTGCTCTTTTATTAACCGTTATACCTTCTCTTTGTGGTGTTCTGTTTTCGCAATACACCACACATGGCTCAGCGCTTCTACTCAATGTATTAGGTGGACCTGAAAACCTACACACGGTATTCGGCGTGTTTTCCGTTATATTGGCCATTGCCATTATAGGGTCAATTCCGCTGATGAAGCGCCAAGTGTTTAGCAACGCGTTAGCCGCAAAGGATATTATTTTGCTTCCCACCATCGCCTTTTTGGGTGGGTGTATTACCGCTTGGCTATCTATCGGTGTGGGTGAGCTTATCGCGGTTTATCTTATTATTCGCGGCTTTAACGTCACTATGTCTATCGCAGTGGCGGTTATTTTATCAGCATTTACAGTATGGTCAGCAGTACCCTTTCATGTACTTGTTAGTCATGCCATAGTATACGACGTTGTTATATTCGCTGGCGCAGGCGCTATTTTAGGAGGCGTTGTCGCTAAATACCTTGTACTGGCTTTTTCTACTCAATCACTAAAGCTATTTTTTGGGTTATGGGTATTTCTACTAGGCGTAACCAGCCTACCTATTTTTTAGCGTTTTTTTATATGTCGCTTTAAATTTAGTAAAGATAAGCGACTGACCCTTTAAGGGAGTTAGTCTATGCAATTTGACGTAACACCTCGCTCTCTATATCGCGTAAAACAGCCGGACTGGTCTTCCCATGCGGTTATCTATCAAGTTAATACTCGGCAATTTAGCGCCAAGGGTACCTTTGAAGGAGTCACCGAAAGACTCGAGAATATTAAAGAGCTAGGCGCGGATATTATATGGTTGATGCCAATTCATCCTATCGGAAAAGAAAATAGAAAGGGGCAGCTCGGCAGCCCCTATGCGGTTCGAGATTATCTTAATGTCAACGCCGAATTTGGCAATAAGGACAGTTTTAAACACCTAGTATCTCAAGCTCATAAGCTCAACCTTAAAGTCATTCTAGACTGGGTACCTAATCACAGTGCATGGGACAACGCTCTTGTCGACTCCCACCCACACTGGTATGCAAAAGATCACAAAGGCGACTTTCGCCCATCGCCCTGGTGGGATTGGTCTGACATTATTGAGTTTGATTATTCCCAGCCTGGCCTGAGGGAATACATGATTTCTGCAATGCGCTATTGGGTGGAAGCGTTTGATGTTGATGGGTTTCGTTGTGATGTTGCAGGTTACGTCCCCAACGATTTTTGGGAGCAAGCTCGCCACGCTCTCGACGCCATTAAGCCTGTATTTTTGCTTGCTGAGTGGGAAAACAGAGATTTACACGAGAACGCTTTTAATATGACTTATGCGTGGAGTTGGAATGAAACCCTTCACGAATTAGCCAAGGGGCGCTGCAGTTTAGACAGACTCAGAAAATACTACTCATGGAATGAGAGAGCATGGCCGCATAGCGCCTATCGCATGACGTTTGTGAGCAATCACGATAAAAACGCGTGGGACGGCACGCAGCGTGAGCAGTTTGGTGACGCGCTCGAGGCGTGCATTGCGCTTTCAGTTATAGGCGAGGGGATGCCACTTATCCACAACGGACAAGAAGCCGGAGAGACCAAACGTCTGGCTTTTTTCGAGCGAGATCCCATTGAGTGGCAAGCACATCCTATTGGCGAACTGTACCGAGAGCTCATCGCCCTTAAAAAATCGAAGCCATTTTTGGGCAATGGCGAGTTTGGAGCACGTATGATCCAAGTGCCTAACTCATCAATGGCTCAGGTATTCAGTTTTGTAAGACGAGAAGAACGCGAGGGCGGCAAAGTCTTTGTGGTGATGAACTTTTCTGATTTGCCCGTTACGGTGACATTTGAAGAATCGTTGCATCTAGGTACGCTGCAACATTGGAAGCGCAATCAGAAAACGACGTTTTCTTCTGATACCTCGCGCACGTTAAAGCCCTGGGGCTTCGAAATCTGGCACAAATAACAGGGTAATTGTTTATTTTTACATGCGTTGTTCGATAGGTTTTCAACGCTGTTTTTGGCATAATGCGGGCCTAACAATGCAATGTATTTGAAACGTCTCAAAAATGCCCACTATTAAAAATGTATTTTCATCTGATGGCCTGCTGGCAAAAACCATAAAAGGGTTTGTGCCAAGAGAGGCGCAAACCGATATGGCCAACGCGGTAAAGCACGCTATCGATACAACGGGCAGTTTGGTTGTTGAGGCCGGTACCGGAACGGGCAAAACCTTTGCTTATCTTGCGCCGGTGTTAATCAGCAGTGGTAAAGCCATTATTTCCACCGGAACGAAAAATCTGCAAGAGCAGCTTTTTCATCGCGACTTGCCGCTGGTAAAAAAAGCATTAAGCAGCAAACGTAAAACGGCATTACTAAAAGGGCGGTCGAACTATTTGTGTTTGCATCGATTATCTCAGCATGGCGGTAACTCCACCTTGGTAGAAAAAGAGGTGTTAGGGCAGCTTTCTGAAGTGAAACGCTGGTCAAGCACTACCAAAAGCGGTGATATGGGAGAGTTGAAAACCCTTCCAGAAGATGCGCGAGTGCTTCCAATGGTGACATCTACCGTAGACAACTGTTTAGGCCGAGAGTGTCCAGACTACGAAGACTGTTACCTAGTTAAAGCCCGCCGTAAAGCCCTTGATGCCGATATTATTGTGGTAAATCATCACCTGTTCTTCGCCGATATGGCGCTAAAAGACACAGGGTTTGGCGAGCTTATTCCCGAAGCCGATGCCATTATTTTTGATGAGGCCCACCAAATCCCCGATATTGCCAGCGACTACTTTGGTGAGTCGTTGTCTACGAGGCAAATTCAAGATATTGCCAAAGATATTACCTTACTGTTTAGAACAGTACTCAAAGATGCCGGGCAGCTAGATAAAGCCGCTGATAAATGCCGCATGATTGCGTCTGATTTACGTCTGCTTTTTCCTCATGATCCTGAGCGGGGAAATTGGGCACTCGCACTCGATCGCGACGACGTTCGCCTACAGGTAGGTAAGCTTGCCGAAGCACTAGGTGTGCTTTATGAAGTGTGTAAACTGCATTTGGGCCGCGATAAAGACTTAGACAATATGTACGAGCGTATTGTTGCATTAAGAGAGCAACTTGACGCATTGAGTGATAACAAGCAACAAAACGTAAGCTTGTGGTATGAAACCACACCACGCCACATTGTTATGCACTTAACGCCATTGTCTATTGCCGCAAAATTCAGACGCTTTGTTGAGTCGCCGCCGCGAGGCTGGGTGTTTACGTCGGCCACGTTGATGGTCAATGGTGGTTTCGAGCACTTTCAGCGTCGAATGGGGTTGGAAGATTCAGAAACCCTTGGTTTAGACAGCCCCTTCAACTACCCAGAGCAGGCCATGCTGTGTGTGCCGCGCTACTTGCCCGAGCCAAGCAGCTACGCAATGCGCGAAACTCTGCTGCAAACGGCGAAGCGCTTAATTAAAGCCAGTCGCGGGCGTTGTTTCTTGTTGTTTACCAGCCACGCGATGCTAAGAGAAATAGCAAAGAAATTAGAAGATGAAATAGATAATCCGCTGCTTGTCCAGGGAACTACCACAAAACAAGCATTGTTGGATGCGTATTTAGCCGATGAGAAAGCCGTGCTCATGGGTACAGGTGCATTTTGGGAGGGCGTTGATGTTAGAGGTAACGACCTCGTCTGCGTGATGATAGATAAGCTCCCGTTTGCTTCACCGGATGATCCTTTGCTTCAAGCTAGAATGGAAGATGTGAAAAAACGCGGCGCAAACCCTTTTGGCGTTATTCAAATTCCTCAAGCAGTTATCACCTTAAAGCAAGGGGCCGGACGCCTTATTCGCGACCCTACCGATAAAGGGGTGTTGGTCATTTGCGATAATCGCTTAGTGACTAAACCTTACGCAAAAACGTTTATCGGCAGCTTGCCTGACATGAAGCGCACGCGAAGCCTAGATGATGTAGAGGCATTTCTTGCCGGCATCGATGATGAAAAATAATAGAGAGTTGTAATGAATATTTTAGCTATTGATACAGCAACAGAAGCATGCTCAGTCGCCCTAGAAGTCGATAATACGCTATTTAGCCATTTTGAAGTATGCCCGCAGCAGCATAGCCAGCGTCTGTTACCCATGATTGACGGGGTACTAAAGGAAGCCGGCGTTGAACTAGCTTCTCTCGAACTATTGGCGTTTGGTCGCGGCCCCGGTAGCTTTACGGGAGTGAGAATCGCGACCGGTATGATTCAGGGGCTAGCACTTGGCACAGGGTTACCCGTGGCAGGTGTAAGCACGCTAAAGGCAATGGCTGTAGAAGCTGCACAGAAGAGCACCGGCCAATTTGTAGCCGTTGCGTCAGACGCACGTATGGGTGAAGTCTATTTCTGTGTATACAAACAGTCGGATGATGGGTTAGAGATAATCGTTCCTGAACAAGTGTGTCCGCCCACAGAAGCAGTCAATTACCTCAGTGAATTGGGCGAGGCGCTCAACAATAATGTAATTGTTGCTGGCACTGGCTGGGCGGCCTATGAGGAGCTTCAGCAGTGGTTGAACATGCAAGGTGCTGCAGAATCATCAGCAAGCGCAGTAGCAACCGCTGCCATAAACCCAGCCGTGACATTACCAAACGCTGCATTCATGCTTGAAGACGCCAAAGAAGCTGTTCGTGCAAACACAACCACAAGCGCCGCAGAAGTGAAACCGGTTTACCTAAGAGATAAAGTGACGTGGAAAAAGCTTCCTGGTCGAGAATAAGGGGTATCTTATACTGGGAATGAAAATTGCAGTCGCTAGAGCGTTATGAGAATTACAGAGCGTTATGAAAACTATAGTGCGTTATGAATATTAATACTAATTTTGGCATAGCATCTTCTGACGCCGCTCAAGGCCGGGTCTCGAAAATTTCGAAAGACCCTCAACAGGAGAGCAAAGGGCAAAGTGAATCGTCTCAAGTAAAGGCGATTGTTGTTGCACCCGACGAACAGGGCGCGAGTAATGCAAAGGCCTACCAAGATTTTATAAAAGAAGACAGCAATGCCTATTCTCAGCAGGCCATTGCGTCTTATCAGAGTTTTGAAAAACAGCAGCAGCGTGAGTCGATACAAGACATGTTTGGTGTTGATATCTACGCGTAGAGGGGAACCCGTCCTTTGCCAACTAGCCCATTACTACCTGCTTAGTCGCTCCCATCCCTTGTTTAGTATTGTTGCAGCTAATTCGGAGGAGTGCTTACTATCATAAGAGCTTACCAACAGCCTGAAATTATCCGGTGGTAATACATTGAGTGTCAGGTGGCTGAAATTCCGAAGCTTTTACAGAGTTTGTTTTAGAATCTTTATCATTTTGTAACAGAACTCTAGTGGTTCTGTGAACGTATCAATGCTAACTTAGTCATAGTTATTAAGCCCTCAAATGCTCGAATAAAAAGCAAGACGAAGGCTGTTTACATAATTTTCTACTTCAGTGGTAACGCCGGGGTTAATCGTCAAATGATGTACAAAGGAGCGCGCTTATGTTTCGATATCTACTTTTATTGACCGTGTTCATGTTTGCAGGATGTGCCATGGTGCCAGATACCCTAGAGGTTCCTGAAGGCACCGCATTAGTTTCCTATTCCAGTGCCGTTACCTCTGGCGCAAGTGTACAAGGACAAAAAGCGCGCTGGGGCGGTATTGTTGTTGGAGTCGAGAACAAGCCAAACAAAACGTTTATCGAACTTGCGCATTTTCCGCTTAATCATTACGGAAAACCACGCAGTAATGGTGAAACATCTGGACGTTTTAAAGTGCAGATAGATGGATTTGTTGATCCTATTGTGTTTGAAGAGGGCCGAACGGCTACGTTCTTGGGCACACTTATCGCACCTACCACGGGGATGGTAGGTGAACAGCCTTATATCTACCCCACAATCGCGGCAGACGACTATCATATGTGGCGAGATAGGGAAGTGTATGACGTTAATACCTTCTTTTTTAACTACCATAGCGGGTGGTACTCTCCGTTCTACGGCTTGCGAGGTCCTTGGGGATGGGGTGGTGGCCCATGGTTGAGAGGGGGCTTCATCGGCGGTCCTTGGATGTTCCCTCAAATGAATCACATGAGAGTTATCCGTTACAGCAATGCACCAAGGCGGGCTCGGATCACCAATATGAACGGCGCTGGCCCGACGAGAAGTAACAATAGGTCATCTAGGTCGAGCGGTGGACAAAAAGGCCCAGTGATAACCAACCCCAAAGTGCAGCAGCATTAGTAGTAAGAGGCGGCAAAGTGATGCCGCCTCTTTTGTTTTTAAGTGAGTTTAAACTCAGGATGTGGCAAAAATTTGCCGTTGGTGGTGATGAATCTATGATTGAATTTGAAGCAATGGCAGGTTCTCTTAAATTAGCAGGGTTAGATAATCAGGGAAGTGGTCAAGTAGTTATTGCTCTTCACGGTTATTTGGATAACGCTGAAAGTTTGCGAGTGCTTGCGCCCTATTTGTCATTCTGTCGCTATATCGCTATTGACCTTGCAGGGCATGGGCGTTCTTCTCATCGCCCTTTAGGTGCGCACTATAATCAGACTGACTACTTACAAGATTTGCACGCACTTATTGAGAGTGAAGGCTGGAATAATGTTATCCTTATAGGGCACTCTCTTGGTGGTATCCTCGTCACTATGTATGCCGCGTTATTCCCCGAAAAGGTGAAAGCCGTCGTCAGTATAGATGCTTGCGGCCCGCTTACTGAAAGCGAAGAAACGACACAGCAGCAGATGCGTAATGCGTTAATGAGCAGGCAGGGTAAATCAAGCAACCACCGCCGCACGGTTAACCTTGATGATACGGTGAAAGCGCGGTGCAAAATATCTGATATGAACGCCAGTCATGCGCGGCAAATACTCATGCGAAACATGATTACAGAGGCAGATGGCAATACCTATTGGTGTAGCGACCCTAAGCTTCGGACAAAATCCATACTTAGACTTACAGAAAAACAAGCACAAACGTTAATGGAATCGGTGGCATGTCCTATACTCTTTATCGGCGCATCGGCGAGTTTTAAAAATTTGCCTCATGTTTTCGAGCAACGAGCACACTGGTTTGAATCTGCGCAATATGAACAATTTGTAGGCGGCCATCACATTCACATGGAAAATAGTGAGGATGTAGGGCGTCTTATTTGTGAATTTGTTGAGCAAATGTAAATTGTAGCGTTTATTTTTTTTTACACTTCCTATACTATTCGCAGGTTATCAGACCAGTTGTATGGGCGCGGGTTCTAACGGGCTCAATTATTAGTATAAGAATAAAGTGAAGGAGGTTTTGGTGGAAAAAACCTGGCTTAAACATTACGACCCTCGTGTATCCGCAGAAATTGATGCCGATCGCTACGACTCTGTCGTCGACATTTTTGAACAATCGGTAAAAAAGTTTAAAGATAAAGAAGCCTTTATTAATATGGGGCATTCAATGACGTTTGGTGAGCTTGATACGTTATCAGCTCAGTATGCGGCTTATCTACAGGCAAGCGGACTAAAGCGCGGTGATGCCGTTGCGATAATGATGCCAAACCTTCTGCAATATCCTGTCGCCATGTTTGGTATTTTGCGCGCCGGTATGGTCGTTGTTAATGTTAACCCGTTGTACACGGCCAGAGAGCTTAAACATCAGCTTAACGACGCTAATGTAAAAGCCATTGTCATTGTTGAAAACTTTGCCTGTACCCTAGAGGCAGTTATTGGCGATACTCAAGTCAAAGAAGTCTTCCTTACTGCACTCGGTGATATGCTTCCAGCGCCAAAACGCTGGGTAGTGAACGCGGTAGTGAAATACGTGAAGAAAATGGTGCCATCGTTTAATCTATCTGCAACTACGTCGTTTATGTCGGCGGTCAAAAAAGGGCAGTCTTTAGAATATAAGCGTCCAACGATAGAAAACTCAGACATTGCCTTCTTGCAATACACCGGCGGTACAACCGGCGTATCTAAAGGGGCAATGCTGACCCATAGAAATATGGTCGCCAATTTAGAGCAAGTGTCAGGAATACTTGAAACCGTAATTGAAGAAGGTAAAGACTTTGTCGTAACGGCACTGCCGCTTTATCATATCTTCGCATTACTGGCGAACTGCTTGATGTTTGTGAAGTACGGCTGTCGCAACCTACTTATCACTAACCCACGAGATATGCCTGCCTTTGTCAGTGAATTGGGGAAATATCCGTTTACTATATTGCCCGGCGTAAATACGTTATTTAACGGCTTACTTAACACCCCAGGGTTTGATGAACTCGATTTCTCCAACTTTAAGTTCGGACTTGGCGGCGGAATGGCGGTTCAGCGTCCAGTGGCTGAGAAATGGGAAAAAGTAACAGGCACGGTACTTTTAGAGGGCTACGGTCTCACTGAATGTTCGCCAGTTGTTGCGGTAAACCCGCCTCAGATAGAGGCGTATAAAGGGGCAATCGGTATGCCGGTTCCTTCTACCGACATCAAACTATTAGATGACGATGGAAACCCGGTAGAAAAAGGCGAACCAGGCGAGATGTGGGTAAAAGGCCCGCAAGTCATGAAGGGATATTTAAACCGCCCTGAAGCGACCGACGATATTTTGAAAGATGGATGGCTTGCCACGGGTGACATTGCCACGGTAGACGATGAAGGTTACTTCTATATTGTTGACCGCAAAAAGGATATGATCTTAGTTTCAGGCTTCAATGTGTTCCCAAATGAAATTGAAGAAGTTGCTGCTATGCACGAAAATATCGTCGAAGCGGCTGCGGTGGGTGTACCTCACGAAGTCAGCGGTGAGGTTGTTAAGTTATTCGTAGTACGCAACAACGACTCGTTGACAGAAAAAGACGTCATCGCTCACTGCCGTAATGAACTAACGGGCTATAAAGTGCCTAAACATGTTGTCTTTAAAGATGACTTGCCAAAAACCAATGTAGGTAAAATACTGCGTCGGGAGCTTAGAGACTAATTTCTTTAACTAGTTTTTAAAGCCGGCGTGAGCCGGCTTTTTTATTTAATGTGCGAAATAATGCAATATCAATTAATTACAACAAACGAACAGTTAGACAATGTATGCGCTTTGGCGCAACAACAAAGTGCTGTGGCCCTTGATACAGAGTTTGTGCGAACACGAACACTTACACCTCACCTTGGGCTTATACAGCTTTACGATGGACATCAACTCGTTCTTATCGACCCTATTGCCATAGACAATATGCAGCCGTTTATCGATTTGCTGGAAAATAAGTCTCTCGTTAAGGTACTGCACTCATGTTCTGAAGACTTAGAAACGTTTCTTGTTGCTTTTAATACTATCCCCGAGCCTGTTTTCGACACGCAGTTTGCAGCAAGCCTATTAGATATGGGGCCAAGTTTAGGGTATGCCCGTCTTGTAGAGATGGTTTGCAATGTGAGCCTTGATAAAGGTGAATCTCGAACCGATTGGATTGCCCGTCCACTGCGTGAGTCGCAGCTAAGTTACGCTGCTAACGACGTGCTGTATCTGCTGCCTTGCTATGAGGATTTGGTAGACAAGATAAAAAGCGCTGGTATTGAGAACTGGGTTTACCAAGAGATAGCCTTGCTAGCTGCGAAAAAGCGGGCGCAAATGCCAGCAGATTTTGCCTACCTCACTATTAAAAATAATTGGCGATTGAACAGCGAACAACTTACGGTACTTCAGGTGCTAGCGTCGTGGCGTTTAACCACGGCAAGAAAAAAAGATCTCGCGTTAAACTTTGTCTTTAAAGAAGGGCATTTGTTCGAGGCGGCACAGCGCCTTTTATCGAGTAAATCAGACTTATCGAAAATTAACGATTTAAATCACCAGGCAATACGTCGATATGGCGATACCATAATTGATTTAATCGCCGAGGCTCGAGAACGGTTCGCTCAAACTCCGGATAAACTGCGACTACCGCAAGTACTGCGCTTGATGGATATTCCTAAGTACAAGAAAACACTTGCCGATCTCAAAGTTATCAGCGAAGAGATTGCTAAAGAAAATGGCGTGAATAACGAAGTAATGTCATCGAAAAAGCAGCTGAATCAATTATTAAAGTGGTATTGGTTTGATGTAGATGAAACCCGTATCCTAGGATTAAAACCTGACGTGTTATCCACATGGCGTGGGCCACTCTTTATGCCAAAAGTGATTGAACTACTTGGCGACTTACCTAAAAATTCGCCCCAACCTTAAAAGAGGGCACGGAAATAAAGGGTTAGCGACAAGGGCCTAGACATACAGCTTCAGAAATACCGCTTAAGAAAAAAAGGCTCAGAGAGAAAAGCACTGAAACATCGCTTCAGTATTGATGAATATAAACCAGAAATAGAAAACGAGAAATAGTATGTTATGTGCGGTTTATAAAACCAGAAAAAAACAGGGTATGTATTTGTACGTGCCGAAAAAAGACGTGTTCGATGATGTGCCAGAACCTCTTATGCAGCGCTTTGGTAAGCCTGAGTTAGTAACACTGCTAGCACTAGACAAACGTGAAAAGATAGCGGGCATCGACAAGCAAAAGCTCACAGATGAATTAAATAGCAACGGTTTTTACCTACAAATGCCTCCGAAAGAGGACGATCTTCTGTCTACTCATCGAGTTTCTCTTGGCCTATCTTCTTCACCGGACAAAAAGTTTTAGTATGCGTTTAACTATGTTGTTAGCAATGCTGGTGGCAAGTATTGCTGTGTCTTCATCTCAAGCCAGCGACAATGAATTTAATGATTACCTAAAAACGCTGAAAAGCGAAGCGATAGAAAAAGGTTATGACGTTCAGTTTATTGATAGCGCTTTTAGCGATATCACATTTCGACCTACTGCCGTCAAAACAGATAAAAATCAGCCGGAAAAGAAAATCACCTTAGACGATTACATTGAATCGCGAGTACCTGATTGGAAAGCTGAGCAGGCAGTACAGAAATACCTTTCTAATAAAGCGTTACTGGACGAAATTGGCCGCAAATATGGTGTTCAACCGCGATTTATCGTGGCGCTATGGGGCAACGAGTCAAACTTTGGAAAAATACAGGGTTCGTATAGCGTACTGTCGGCATTAGCCTCTCTGGCGTATGAAGGGCGTAGGGAAGCACTATTCAAAAAGAATTTCTTTGCTGCGCTTACTATTTTAAGTGAAAAGCACGCACAGGTGGATAATTTTAAAGGCTCTTGGGCCGGAGCGATGGGGCAGACCCAATTTATGCCAGTATCGTTTCTCACCTATGCTGAAGACTACGACGGCGATGGTAAAAAAGACATCTGGGGCACAAAAGCCGATGTATTTGCCTCGATTGCCAATTATCTGGCTTCAGAGGGCTGGGATGGCACGGGGACATGGGGCCGCCAAGTAAGACTCACTAAGCCAGTAACGGTATCGGGCTTAGCTAAAGGAAACATGAGGCCGCTTTCGTTTTGGCAAAACCAAGGCGTAAGACGGTTTGACGGTAGCGACCTTCCCAATGTGGATATTAAAGCGTCGTTAATTATGCCTGACGGTGAAAACGGCAGGATTTATCTTGTCTATAATAATTTTCACACCCTGATGAAATGGAATCGTTCGACCTATTTTGGCGTTTCCGTTGGGTATTTGTCTGAGCGTATAAAGAGAGGGTACTGATGTCTTATCAACACAAAAGCGTAGCTGAGCAGCCTATTTCTCTTCCAGTCAATAAAGTCGTGTGTATTGGTAGGAACTATTTAGACCATATTCAAGAAATGAACTCAGTGGTGTCTGAAGATCCTTTGCTTTTCATGAAGCCGAAGTCGGCTATGTGTGATATGACAATGCCACTTGCGATACCCGCTGATAAAGGTGCCTGCCACAATGAGCTAGAAGTTGCGGTGCTGTTAAAAAATAGCCTCAAAAATGCCAGTGAGTCTGACGTTGCCGACGCTATTTGGGGTATCGGTTTAGGGCTAGATTTAACGCTACGGGATGTGCAGGCATCGCTTAAAAAGCAGGGGCAGCCCTGGGAACGTGCAAAGGCATTTGATAACAGCGCACCGCTTTCCTCTTTTGTCCCATTGTCAGAGTTTGATAATCTCGACGACCTGCGTTTTACCCTTAAAATTAACGGCGAGGTGAGACAGCAAGGCCATACTGCGTTGATGCTGCATAAGATTATTCCTCTTATTGCGCACATGTCCACCGTATTTTCTCTCGACGCCGGCGATGTTATCCTCACAGGTACGCCAAAGGGCGTTGGCCCGCTTACTAATGGCGATACAGTCGAAGTATCGCTAGACGCTTTCTTTTCGCTTCAAACTAAGGTTATTGTGTAATGCCCGCATCGTCAGCGCCATTTTGGGAAACCAAGTCATTAGAAGAAATGAACCAAACCGAGTGGGAATCACTGTGCGATGGTTGTGGTAAGTGCTGTTTACACAAGTTTATCGATGATGAAAGTGTAGAAGAACACAGCCCCACCGATTTTATTAATGCAAACGAACAGATACATTACACCAACATTGTATGCTCTTATCTAAACACAAAAAAATGTGAATGCACTGAGTATCAAAACAGAACGGTGCTAGTGCCCGATTGCGTCAAACTGACGAAAGAAAACCTGAAAGACATCTTTTTTATGCCAACAAGCTGTACCTACAGAAGGTTACATGAGGGCAGGGGGATGCCGTCGTGGCACCCATTGCTTAACAAAGGTAAAAAGCATGTCATGCATGCTAAAGGGATGTCTGTTCGCAATAAAACCATATTCGAAACTGATGTAGATTTAAATGAATTTGAAAACTACATTGCCATTTGGCCGTTGGAAGACTTAGATTAGATCCCAAGTGAATAGGTTACCCTATTCATTAACAAGCGCATAAAGTAGGGCGTCTCTGCCAAAAACGCGTTTACGGCAAAGCCCTTCTTTCATAGCCCCTATGCGTTCTGCTACTCGCAAACTGGCTTTATTGTTTGGCTCTACAAAGCATTCCAATCTATTTAAGTTCATTTGGGAAAAGGCGAGCTTTTTCAGTGCTTCACAGATTGCTGTAGCAAGGCCTCTGCCACAGGCGTCTGGTCGCAACCAATAACCAAGGTTTGCACTAAGATGAGTATGATGTATGTGGTTAATAATACCCATGCCTAAGCATCGCTCTTCATGCACAAGTAAATAGGTTAAGCCATAGCCACTCTCTCTCGCCTTTTCCATGCTCTCTATACACTGTTTAGATAAAGCCGGAGTGACGGGGCAGGTCGATGCCCCAAACCACGGCTTTACATGATGAATAGACTGTTGCCCGGCTTCACACAGCATGTCGCAATGCTTGCGAGCAATACGCTGTATGGAGACGGGGCCTTGCTCAGTATGAATCGGCGGAAGGCGAGATGGGAGTATAGATAAATCCATCAAAAGGGCTTTTTATCCAATAGTCTGCATGCAAATACGACGACAAACGCAATGGCATAGGTAGCGAAGATGATTTGCATCCATTCTGCCATACCCATAGACAGAAATTGCCACGTGTTTTCTAGGCAGTCACCCTCAGCAGCGAACACTGCAGGGATCCACTCATGAAGCTGTAGCCAAGATGGAAAGTTAGGCACAATCTCACAGCTTGCAAAAAATGGATTAGACGCGTTAAGAAGTTCTACATGCTCAGTAGCCAGTAAATAGCCCCATCCCGCAGATACTGCCCAGCCAGCAAAACCGAGCATTCGGGTAAACCCATTATTACTAATGACTACTATTAACGCTGAAAACACGATGCCATACATCGCCGTTCGCTGGTAAATACACATGATGCAGGGCTTCAATCCCATGGCGTACTGAAAATAAAGTGCTGCAATCTCAAGTGCCAGTGACGAGGCAAAAAGCACAAGCCATGATGACTTGTGCTCTGCCCACTGACTAATTCCGTGGATAACGCTTCGCATTACTTAGTGTCCCACCGCTTCAGTGCCAACTGCGGTGGCTGAATGGTGCTCAATCAAGTGCATGTCATAAAGCCATGCGGTGGCGTCGGCTAAACCAATATAGGTTGCTAACAAACCAACAATGGTCAGTACGACGGTATACGGCAGTGCCATCATCACCATCTTGCCGTACGACAAGCGCAGTAAAGGCGCTATGGCTGAGGTCAGTAAGAACAAGAATGCAGCTTGGCCGTTAGGTGTCGCCACACTCGGTAAATTCGTACCCGTGTTAATGGCTACTGCAAGCATGTCGTACTGATCTCGTGTAATCTGCCCAGCTTCTAAGGCTGCGGTCACTTCGGTAATGTATACCGAGCCTACAAACACATTGTCGCTGACCATAGAAAGCACACCATTTGCCAAGTAGAACATGACCATTTGAGTTTCACCTTCAAAGGACAGCACCCAATGAATAACTGGCTGGAAAAGCCCTTGGTCGATAATAACGGCAACAACACCAAAGAAAACAGCGAGCAGTGCAGTGAATGGCAGCGCCTCTTCAAAGGCTTTGCCTAAGGCATGTTCTTCAATAACGCCGCTCATAGAGGTGGCTAGCACAATAACAGAAAGACCAATCAGCCCAACGGACGCCATATGCGTTGCTAGACCAACAATTAACCAGACACCGATTAGCGCTTGAACCAGCAACTTCGCTTTTTCTCGCTTACTGCGTCCTTCATCCATGTGCATATTGTAATCGACAAGAATTTGTCTTACCGCAGAAGGGAGTTCAGCGCCGTACGAAAATAGCTTCGTCTTTTCCACAATAATGGTGGTTAGTAAACCAAACACAAAAACCGGTAACGACACGGGTGCCATACGAATAAAGAACTCGACAAAATTCCATCCGGCTTTGTCGGCAATAATCAGGTTTTGAGGTTCGCCTACCATGGTCATTACGCCGCCAAGCGCCGTGCCGACCGCAGAGTGCATCATGAGGTTGCGCAAAAACGCACGAAAGTCTTCTAAATCGTTACTACCAATATCGTGTACACCATCGTCACTGGTATGGTCATGGTCAGAGTGAAACTCTTTGCCCGAAGCGACTTTGTGGTAAATAGAGTAAAAACCTAAGCCAACACTGATGATTACTGCAACTACAGTAAGAGCGTCGAGGAATGCTGATAAAAACGCAGACGCAAAAATAAATGAAAGGGAAAGAATGAGCTTGTTTTGAACCTTAATAACCAGTTTGGTAAATAGGTACATAAGCAGGTCTTTCATAAAGTATATGCCAGCGACCATAAAGACCAGCAATAGCAACACTTCTAAATTAACCTCTATTTCATGCATCATATGCCCAGGGGTGGTCATTCCGATAAACATGGCTTCTATAAGCAGTAATCCGCCAGGCTGAAGGGGATAGCATTTAAGTGCCATGGCAAGGGTGAAAATAAACTGAATGACCAGTGACCAGCCAGCTATATATGGGTCCACCATAAATATAAACGGGTTGGCAATGAGAAAGGCAATAATCGTTTTTTTGTACCAATCGGGCGCATGTCCCAGGAAGTTCTTATAGATCGCCGAGATCATTGAGGTTTGCATGAGTTCCTGTTCCTTTTACAACAAAGCACGCATTTGTGCGCATCTTTACACTGTATAATTGCGATTTATCGCGTTACAAATCTGTCGATGAGCAGTCGCACTCATCGTAAAAACAGTTTTACCGCAGTTATTATAGTCGGGATTTAAGCGTACATGATATTAACGTGTTGAGAAAGCAATTCACGGGCATCTGGTGACGAAAGATACTGAAAAACTGCGATTTTTTTTTGATAATTACCAATCTTTTAAAAATGCAAAGAAATGTGAGCATTTTGTGAACAAAAAATATATTCACAAGACAGCTTTGAGAGCAAAATTAAAAAGGAATCGCGTCTAGCTAGCATTGTTGAGGTATATTTCATTGTGTAAATATGCAACCATCTGGTACAATCAGTTGTTAAATTTTATGATCTTATGTAACCGTGCAGGCGATTAGTTATGATATATAAGGCGCAGAGTCCCGCTGGATTCGCCGAAGAATACATTGTGGAATCAATTTGGAGCGGCCGCTTTCCGCCAGGTACTATTTTACCGGCAGAAAGAGAGTTATCTGAGCTAATTGGTGTTACCCGAACTACGCTACGAGAAGTGCTTCAACGACTCGCTAGAGATGGATGGTTAACTATTCAGCATGGCAAACCAACCAAAGTGAATAACTTTTGGGAAACGTGCGGTTTAAACATTCTAGAAACCCTTGCTCGACTCGATCAAGAAGGCATTCCTGAGCTAGTTGATAATCTGCTCGCAGCACGCACAAACTTAAGTGCAGTATTTATTAGAGGTGCTATTCGTCACAACGCGCAAGCATCTGCAGATATTATTGCGCGATACAAAGACGTAGAGCAAGAGGGCCTTGCCTTTGCGCAGTTCGATTATCAGATGACTCACGACTTAGCCCTTGCATCTAATAATAATGTATTCGTGCTAATGATGAACGGGTTTCGCGGTTTGTATTCGCGTATAGGCGGGTATTTCTTTGCCCACCAAGACGCTCGCGACATCGCCATGAAGTATTATGCAGATTTGCTTGAAGTTGCAGAGAGTGGCGACCACGACCGCGTGCCAAATGTAGTAAGAAACTACGGCATAGAAAGTGGAAAAATGTGGCAGGAAATACGAAACGATATGCCAAAAGACTTAGTTGACTAGCTAGCTATTCTTATTGGGTTTTACGTGTTCGATAAAACGCCTTTCGGTAAAATTACTCTGTGCAGGGAAACCTTGCCCAATAAGAGTATTTTCACCGAAGGGCGTTTTTTTTACGTTAATTTTGTTTTTAGTATGCGGTTTCTAATTGTAAAGCGTAGAGTTTAGTCATGGTGTTTAGTCACACCCCAATTAAGCACTCATAGGAGCTCAAAATGACTACTAAAGATACTATCAAAGGCAAAATTAATGACGCTGAAGAAATGGCGCGTAAAATTTGGTTAGCAGGTCTTGGCGCTTATGGAAAAAGCGTTGATGAAGCGCAAGGCCGTTACGACAAGCTAAGTGAAGAAGCGAACAAAATGTTTGATGAGCTTGTGTCAAAAGGCGAAACCTTAGAAGACGATGCACGCAGTAAATTTAAATCAACAACCAATGAAGTTGAACACCGCGTTGCTGATGTTCGTAAAAAGCTGGGGTTAGATGCAGAGCCAGCAGATCAACGTATCGACGAGCTATCTGCAAAAATTGATGCGTTAACTGAAGCGGTTGCTAAGTTAGCTGCAAATAAATAACACCCGTTGTGCTGCAGTAACCTGTTAGTGCAGCAACCATAAGGTTAAAGATAGGTGGTGTAGTGGGAAAAGCCTAATGGCAAATAAAAGCTACGCCATCTTTATCTCCTTCAAAAGGAGGCGTCATGAGTAACAATTCTACACAGTCAAAACAGACCGTTGTGGTTAGCGCCGAAGTAAAAGCGCCGACTACATCGCAAGGCTCCATCACGACATCATTAAAGTCTTCGCCTATTTTTGGTTGGTTTTATGCTGGGGCAGAAATGCTTACTGCCGAGTTGGACCAAGTAGCAGGCTTAGTGAGCAAGCAAATTGATAAGACCAGCGAAACATTGCAAGAGATGCAGTCGAAGGGCATTGAAGTTGAGGCTGATTTAAGACGCTCGTTGAGCCCTTTTGTATTTCTTGATGCGGCTCAGAATTTAGTGAAATCTTCATCAGTGTATTCGGTGCTTTCTGGCGGACAAAAGCAGCAGCGCAAAGCGCAGCAAATAGATGAGCTTTCCGCCAAGGTAGATGCGTTAGTAGAGCAAGTGGCACTCCTTGCGGCTAAGGAGGCAGCTAAAGAAGCGGTAAAGCAGGCTGAGAAAAAAGCGACGCCTAAAAGAGCGCCTGCTAAAACAGCACCTAAAGCAGCTTCCAAAGCAGCTGCCAAAGCCTCAACAACAAAAACTGCAGGCCCTGCGGCTTCAAAAGCAAGCCAAGGCAAAACTACTGCGTCGGCTACCGTAAAAGCGACTGCAACTAAACCATCAGCCAAAACGACTGCATCGAAAACGACTGCGCCTAAAACATCGGCTAAGGCGACTGCGCCTAAAACATCGGCTAAGGCGACTGCGTCTAAAACATCAGCTAAGGCAACTGCGTCTAAACCTGTAGCAAAGACGAAAGAGTCAGAAGCAGAGGTTGCGACTCCTGATAAAGCCGCGAGCGCAACCATATCGGTGAGCACCACCGATAAGAAAAACGACTGAGCGAGTTTTTAGCGTAGCCATAGCAAGCCAATTATTACTCACTTTAGCGAGCGGTTGAATCAAACAAAAAAGCAAACCTTTCGGTTTGCTTTTTTTTGCCTATATTTTTATCTAGGGCATGAGACCATTAATCGCAACATTACTCATAAGATATAATCTTACGTATTTTTTGCCCAAATGTTTTGGTGCTTTTTAAAGCCAAAAAAGTCGTGAGGCTCCCAGAAACTTGGCACTAAATCATCTAATGATTCTTGTGAGAAGTTACTCGATAACTGGCTCATTATTTCACTGAGTCTTGCTTCGCCTAACCGCATTAGTTTTTTTCTATTGGCAGGAAAGTATAGGTTTCTACTCTTTTCTATCACTTCTTGAGCGCCGCTGGTCACAAAGTTTTGATTTCGCGTCACTACTTTACAAATTGGCTCGGCGGGTTTAGCTGGATTGAGCCCCGTTACGATGGCGTATTCAAACTGGTTTTTTTCCTCGCCTCTTTCATTTCTCGGAATAAAGGCAACACCAAAACCTTGTGGGAAATACCCGACTAGATTCATAAAATCTTGCGCCAAATGTTTGTTCAAACTCCCTTTTTTCGCCAGTTGCTCTATAAGCAAGTAGCCTTTCGGCAAATCTAGGCGGGTATAATCTGCCTTGGTAGATAGCACAATAGACACATAAATCTGTGGTATTTTTACTAGCTCTCCTAGCCCAGTTTTTGATAAGAAGGCGTCTTTTACCAGTTGCTGAAGAAATTCAGATGCCTCAGTGTGGGCTTTAATAAAGCGGTCTCTTTCTTCTCTAATATTTCCAGTGTATTTTGGAATGCCCAAACCGTCAGATAAATACTTCATAGAAAAGTGATAGTTAATTTTTAACAAGTTTTTGCGCTGCTCTGCATCAAGCAATCTAAACTCGTCTAAATGGCCATCTTTACCTTTCAAAATGGTCAGTGCCGCAGGGCTTTGCAAACCAATATCTTGAAGTAGAGCTGCGGCGATTAGCGGCACACCCAGCTCCGTTTTCCACTTGTCTTTCCAATATTGATCGTTTCGAAAGCGCGAAACCGCTTCACGGTATTTCGACAAATAAGAATGGGCTATCGTATCGTGGTCTAACAAGCGATCAGCCAGCCTTAGTGTAAGAACGGCTTTGTATATGGGCTTATAGCGTTGGTGTACTGTTGCGAAGTTACCCTCGGCACCGCGGGTAAGTAGCATTAATGTTCCTAGAAACTTGGCACTTAGCTGCTGAGTCTCGGCCCAGGTTTCTCCCTCGCATAACTTAATTACTTTTGCGCAAACCGCTTCCAGTCTCTCTAGGCGAGCGAGTCTTTCTTCTTCAAGCTTTTCATTATTATTTTTAATCTGTCTCGCAAGTTGACTAGCAAGCACCTCCTTATTTTTATTATCTTTTATTTTGACAAGCTGTTCTTTTAAATCGGTGGTGTGCTGTTCTAATGTTGTGGTTAGCGTGAAGTAGTGTCGCGCATCCTCAAAAATAGAGCCGAACCCGGTCTCCTTCGGATACACTAAAGAAAGCAATTGTTTGACCTGTTGCGTGTAAATATTGTCGGGGTTTTGGCTTTGTGAACTCACCGTGATCCTTTAAATTGTTCTCGCATTAGCCAACGACAAGTTGCCACAACATACTCGCGTTATGGCGTGTGATGTGCAAGATGTCGAAGCTCCACCGCTTCTCGTTTCTTTAATTGCGCTAAATGATAACGCAGTTTCTCGCTTATTTTGGTATTTCTTTCTATTACATGGAGTTGCGGCCAAGACGCTTGCTCTCCGCTAGTCATTAGTTCATCCATGCTTTCTAGCGTTGGATTAGCCAATACCTTTGAAATATTGCTCAATTGACGCTTCGGCAAAATATTAATATCGCCGACATATTGCTGATCAATTATCGACCTTACTTTGTGAATAGCAAGTTTAGCACTCTTATTGCCCACCATTTTTTCAATCATATCAATAGCGAATACGCTGTTTGATTTCGCCAGCTGACCGATGTGACGAGTTGTCATGTCCCACAGAGAATGTGCATCAATTCTTCTGGATGAGATAAAAGGAACTGCTAGTGGGTTGGTTTGGCTCACAATGCTGTGATTAACCCCATAAAGCCTGGCCAATCGTTTAAACGGTAAATCGGCCATTAACGAGCCATCTGCAAACCGACGATTTGGAATGTAGGGTACAATCTCGCCCGATGGTGTTTTCGCTTTTAGCTGCACGGGGCTAAATACGATAGGCACCGCACACGACGCTCTTACGGCTTGGCTGATAATAGCATTGGGCGATGTTTTTGCATTCAGTAAGCGAGAGTGCTGATGTAAATCCGCCGGCGACACCGTAATAGTAACGTGTCGGCCCGTTTTCTTAAACGCTTCTTCAAACGTCGTTAAGTCGAATAACTCAATCAGTGCATTTTCCAGCATGGAGCTATCAAACAAGCTGCCTTTATTAACCCCTGCGAAAGTACGCCAGTGCTTAAACATTTCGTAAATTCGCTTTGAATCTAAGGATTCTTCAAGTTCATCGTGGGTTCGGGTGGCGAGCATAGCGCCAATAATGGAACCTGCAGAGGCACCAGATATAACGGTGGGTAACAGTCGTCTTTGATTTAACGACTTTACAACGCCTGCGTGAAAGAAACCAAGCCCTGCACCGCCAGACAGCATAAGGCAGCTGCGCCCGAAAGCGTGGGCAGTTTCTTCAAAAAACGAGAGCTTTTCATAAAAGTCCACGTCGTCTTCATTGGCATTCACAATCTGCTCAAGCGTTAAAAAAACCTCATCAATAAATTGTTCAATGAGCTTTTTTGTACCTATTTTGCAGTGAGCTTGTAAGGCTGGATTAGCAATATTGCCCAAGTTTCCATGCAGTCCCTCATGCAATATGGACATTAGAGCATGGATATCGCCTCTTCCTCTTGCAATTTGAAGGCGTTGCACCCGTTTTTGAATAAGTTTGTAGTCGTAGTCTTCACTCTCATCCTTTGCTTTCCAGTCGTCAGCGCCAGACATTGCATCGTGAGCCAGACAAGCAGCTTCATATTCGTCGTAGTTACTTGCGTGTTTAATATCACGTTCAAGCTTTTTTAACGGTAAATCGAATGCTGTCATGGCAACCACCTTATTTATTCCAAAGACAAAACGCCTAATGTCATAGTAGATATCAAAATTAGAATTCACTACCTAAGGTTGGGTATAAATCGCGTTATTTAGCGTAACTTAGTAACATCGCGTAGGCATTGGGTGTGAAAATTTGTTTTCTATCAACAATTACGTCTAATTACATTTTTTACGTTGACCAAATCATAAGCACTCAGTAGCCTGAGTAGTAGAATAATAAATTGGAACGTTTGTTCGCTGTATGGACTGGAATATTCAAACCCTTAGCTTGCTATCAATACCACTGATAAGTGCAGTAGTTGGTTGGGCGACAAATTATCTTGCAGTTAAGATGATGTTTTACCCCATCGAGTTTGTGGGCATTAAGCCTTTTCTGGGCTGGCAGGGTCTCATTCCGGCTAAACGTCGGCAAATGGCAGAAATAGAAGTTGAGCTTGTTTTAGGTAAGCTACTGAGCGTGGAGGAGCTTGCTCAACGGCTCGACCCCGATGAACTCACCAAAGCTATTGAACGCAGACTTAGCCAAGTTATTCGCAAAGTAGTTAACGATGTTATGGCCGAGTCAGCGCCTCAAATGTGGGCAGCACTGCCGGTTCAAGGAAAGAATTTAGTTTACCAGCGCATTGAAAACGACATTCCGAATGTTGTGCATAAAATGGTGGATGATTTTCAGCACAACGTGTCTGAAATTCTTGATATTAAAGAACTCGTTGTTGAGCAACTGGTTAATTCACCAGAATTGATTAACGAAATTTTTCTCACAGCAGGCAGTAAAGAGTTTCCTTTTATCGTGCGTTCTGGGCTGTATTTTGGTTTTCTCTTTGGACTACCCACCATGCTGCTGTGGCACTTCTACCAAGCATGGTGGATTTTACCCTTAGGAGGCTTGCTAGTGGGGTATGCCACAAACTGGATAGCCATTAAAATTATCTTTGAGCCCAAGCGGCCCCGAAAAATTGGCCCCTTTGTGGTTCAAGGCATGTTTTTAAAACGTCAAAAAGAAGTGTCTGAGGTGTACTCGTCGATTATAGAAGAGAAGCTGATTACGCCTAAAAATATCACCAATATCATTTTACACGGCTCTGGGTCGGCGCAGTTACTCGAGCTTATTGAGCTGCATGTTAACGACGCTATTGAGCGCTATGTGGCCATTGCACAGCCTTATTTTGCACTTGGGGTAGGGTCAGAGAACTATCACAAAATGAAAGCTTTAGCAGTGCAGCAAATTTTTGATAACTCGGAAAAATACCTGCTTTATGCCTACGATTACGCTAATGGCGCAATGCAAATAGGCCAAGACTTAAGCTTGAGAATGCAGGCGCTAAGTGCAGAAGAATTCGAGGGTGTACTGCGCCCAGCGTACCAGCAAGATGAGTGGAAATTGATATTAACCGGCGCGTTACTAGGTATGGCCGCCGGCTTTATGCAGCTTTATTTGGTGTTTATGTAAGGAGCGCTTAGCGCAATGAAAACAGCACAGCGTATCTTGCTCACTGCCTTGGCTATGTTTAATGAGCACGGAGAAAACTCCGTCACGAGTGTCGATATTGCCATCGAGCTCGATATAAGCCCTGGCAACCTTTACTATCACTTTAAGGGTAAAGAAAGCATCGTGGTGGCGCTGATGAAAATGCACGAACAGCAAATGCAGGCCTTGCTGACCCAAGACAAGCTCGATACCTTAAGTGCAGAAGACATAATGTACTACCTGTATTTGCTTGTTGATAGCATTCACGTATTTCATTTTTTATATAAAAGCCCCGCTGATTTGGCAGAGAAATACCCACAGATAGTGAAGCGTCGGCAGCATATTTTGGCCAATCTTAAACGTCAAATCACATTTTTATTCGAATCGTTAGTCAAGCAGAAGGTGCTGATTGCTACCGACGCCGATCGCGTGTTATTGGTCGAGCTTATACTGCTCATCATTACTCAGTCTTGTCAGTTCGATGAATTAAACAGTCATATGGATGATGAGACGCAACGCTTTCATGCTTTATCGCTCATGATGGTAAGTATTCTTCCGCGACTTGCTATGAATGAAGGTGAAAAGGCAAAGCTAGTGGCCATACTCAATTCCCACGAGTTTGCGAATAGTATAAAAAGCGAATCACCACTTTACGCCGTTAACGGGGATAAATAATGTCAAAAACCCTTAGTTTCTTAGACAAATCGTTCTGGATAACGGAATCGGATGAAAACCCAAAGCACGTGGCGTGTTTGCAGCTACTAGCGCTCCCTGAAGACGCCGACAAAAAAACTTACGTACCGACACTGTTTAATGAGATAAAAAGCTACACCCGGGCCACTTTGCCTTTTAGTTGCGCAGTGAAAACCTTCCTTGGATACCCCATTGGGTTTAAACCGGTGAAAAAGCTACATATGGATTACCATGTGCAAATTCACCGGGTAGCAAATGTGCAAAACAGAGAAGCCCTCGACGCCTTTGTCGCCCGTCTTCACGCCTCCCGTTTAGACCCCGACAAGCCCCTTTGGCAATACCATTTTATTTTTGATGAGATTAGCGACACCTTTGCCATTTATGCGCGCGTACATCACATGTATGGCGATGGCACCACGTTAGTTCGCTGGTTCCAAGCGGGCTATGTCCCACACTCTACCGACGGCAAATTTACGCCCATTTGGGCAACTAAGCGGCTTAAAAATAAAAAGCGGGATCCGATCAGTCTAGTAAAACGTCTCGTTGGCGTGGGATATGCTCTTAAAACCGTATTTGATTTGCTGGTTATTTTTGTCCGAATCTTTATGAAGCTGCTTAGAGTGAACCCGCACTATATGCCGGTGCCGTTCACCGGTACTAAAACCATGCTTACCGGACAGGTAAAAGCGGGAAGGGCAGTGGCTACTGTCGATTTAGATTTTAAGCGGGTAAAAGCACTAGCACGGCGTACCCGATCTACTGCAAACGAAGTGTTATTGTGTGCATTTGATATTGGTGTACACAAACTGCTTAAAGAGCATGGCCAGGTGTTTAAAAAGGCGCTGTACACCAATATGCCTATTAACCTTCGCAAACCGGGTGAAAAAATCACCGGTAATAAAATTGCGATTGTTCCAGTTAAGCTCGCCCATGGCGAGAACGATCCTTATCTTAGGTTAAGACAGATAGTCGTTAATCATCGCATAGTGAAGCACGCGGCTCAGCACGCTCGCCCGGCTGCGTTTAGTGGCTACACGATTGTTATTCAATCGATGGCATTAGTTTTTGAGTGGCTGCGCTTATCAAACGTGGTAAAGCCCATTGCCAATATACTTATTTCTAATGTGCCGGGTCCTAGAGAAACGCGATATTTAAAAGATGCCAAGTTACTTGCCTGTTACCCCATATCAACAATGACACCGGGGGGCGGGGTGAACATCACTTTTATGACCTATGCCGACACCGCCAACGTGGGTCTGGTTTGCTGCAATAAAAACGTAGAGTCCCTGCAGCCACTAGCTCTTTATGTGAAAGAAGCCTTTGATATGCTAGAGGCAAGTGTGGACGACCCTAGATTAAACATTGATGATATTGGTGAGCACATCGATAAAGTGCCGCTTTCTATAGTGACTGACCATTAGGGCTTTCTTGATTTAGCACCAGGGTATGTAGATTGAGCGCAGGATTATTTTGATTGAGCGCTATGTTGATTAATTATTTCGCTAGACGAGATAAAAGCGAAGTCGGTCGTCTTCTACGCGCACGCTTTTGCCAACTCGTGCAAACAGGGCCTCGCGCCAATGTGACTCGCGCATGGTATGACTCAGATTAGCGGTATTAAGCTCACTTTGAATGGCCTGGTTAATTTGCGGTTTGTGATAGTCCAATACCGCTTGTTTAGAGCCTGATAAATAGAGCTTTAAATATTCAGCAGCCACATCTGACGTGCCAACGGTAAACAGAGACATTGCCGAACGCAGTGACGATGTCACTAAATTATTAATGCCCTGCGGAAAGAATTTATTTAACAGGTAACGAGAGTCTTGTATCAGCGCGTAATTATCATTGACCAGTGTGATGGTGTCGATATTGACGTGGGTGAGTAATACGGTTTTACTTATTTCATCGTATTGGGGCGTTGCGCTTGATACAACTACAAGGTGCGCTCGATACAATGTGTTATTAGCCACGTCGATATTCATAGTGGCAAGACTCTGAAGCACCAGTTTATTATTTTCATTATCGAAGGTTATTTCGCCCTCCTGAACGTTGACCGAGCCAGTACCAATAGGAATATTAAGTGGAAAACGGTGGGGGAAGAGGTCGGCTATTAACTCGTGAAGTTCTTCTTTTGTGAAGTCATCAAAGCGCAGTTTACCGAGTTTGATAAGCAGTCTAGCAATGAGTAGCTTACACCTATCTTTAAGCGGCATACGCGATGGTTGACTGTCGATTGACGGCGAAGAGAGAGGCATAGCGACGGTGTAGGCCCTTGTATTAACACTGAGAATACTTCAAGACTATTATGTTTTGTGAAAGTTACAACATAAAACTTTCCCGAAGCACGGCTAATTTGCTAATCTGGTCTTACCACAACCTTTTGTTAACAATTAGAGCGTTAATAAATAGAGCATTAATAAATAGAGCGGTGCGGAATACAAAGATAGACGCGTAGCGTTTTACCCATCCCGTTTTTGGAGCAGTGACTATGAGTGAAATACAAGGTAAGTACGACTACATCATTGTAGGAGGAGGCTCTGCGGGAGCGGTATTAGCGACTCGATTGTCTGAAAATCCGGCCCTTGATATTTTACTTATCGAAGCGGGCGCAAAAGACACCAACCCTATGATCCACATTCCCTTTGGCATTTCCTTGTTAAGTCGTTTCGAGGGCATTGGTTGGGGGTATCACACTGCACCGCAAAAAGAGATGTACGACCGAGAACTCTTCTGGCCGCGGGGGAAAACTCTCGGCGGCAGCAGCTCTGTAAACGCCATGTGCTACATACGAGGCCAAGCCGAAGATTACGATCGCTGGGCGTTTGAGGAAGGCGCGGTGGGGTGGTCCTTTGACGAAGTACTGCCTTACTTCAAACGTGCTGAAAACTTTGAAGAGGGGGCTGATGAGTATCATGGCACAGGTGGCCCACTTAATGTGAGTAAGCTTCGTCATACTAGCGTGCTTTCCGATGCTTTTGTTGGCGCAGCCTCACACGGCGGCTACCAGCAAGTGGATGACTTTAATCGCGACCAACGCGAGGGTATAGGCTATTACCACGTTACTCAGGTTAACGGGCAACGTTGCTCTACGGCGAAAGGCTATTTATCACAAGCAAAACACCGTAATAATCTCACTGTGCTCACCAAAGTGGCTGCTGAAAAAGTTGTGTTAAAAGACAAACGCGCAGTGGGGGTGCAGGTAAGAGAAAAGGGCTCTGTTGCCACGTATTTTGCCAAAAGTGAAGTGATCTTGTGCGGCGGTGCAATTAATTCACCGCAGTTGCTAATGCTCTCAGGTATTGGTCCTCGCCATGAGTTGGAAGAGAAAGGTATTTACGTGCACCAAGATTTACCTGGTGTGGGCCAAAATCTGCAGGACCATCTCGATGCAATAGTGCAGTTTACTTGTGAAGCTCGTGAAGGGTATGCAGTTGCCGCAGGTGCATTGCCTAAGTACGTTAAAGCAACGGCAGAATATGCCCTTAAGCGCGACGGCATTTTTTCTTCTAATATTGCTGAAGCGGGTGGTTTTTTACGCTCGTCAAATGCAGGTGAATACCCTGATATTCAGCTTCACTTTTTACCTGCTATTCTTAACGATCACGGCAGACAAGTTGCCTTCGGTTATGGTTACGGGCTGCACGTATGCTGCCTTTACCCTAAAAGTCGCGGTACGGTATCACTACAAAGCAATCACCCCGCAGACCATGCGCTCATCGATCCGAACTACCTCAGTGCGGTGGAAGATCAGCAGGTGATGATTGACGGGGTAAGAATGGCCAGAAAATTACTTGCTGCTCCCGATTTCGAAAAGTTTAAGGGAAGTGAGCTATATCCAGGTGTTGAGGCACAAACTGACGAAGAAATTTTGGAGTTTTTGCGAGAGCGTGCTGAAACTATCTATCACCCAATAGGGACCTGTAAAATGGGTAGCGAATCCGATGAGTTGGCCGTGGTAGATTCCCAGTTAAAAGTAAGAGGAATTGAAGGATTACGAGTAGTCGATGCGTCGGTCATGCCAAGTCTCATTGGCGGTAACACTAACGCACCTACAGTTATGATTGCAGAGCGAGCAGCCGACTTTATTAAAGCCACTCATGAAGGGCAGCCAATACCCATTCAAACTGCGTCGGCGTAGGGTTAGGTATAGGGTTCTGTGTAATAAAGCGCCCCTGCGCTTTAGGCTTTGTTCGACGCCTGCATAAATAAATCTGCGGCACAGTCACACATCTCTTGAATGTGGCTGCTGTCTGCATAAATACCATCTATCAGCAGGCGTGCTATGCCGTGAAGTGTGCCCCAGGTAACTTGTGCTAATCGCAGAGCGTCTTGATTGTCCGGCAGCAAACCCTTGTTTTGCCAAAACTTAGTCATCGTTACTTGAAACTGGAAACAGGGAAAGGCCACGTCTTTTAAGTCGCTGGTGGCCGCATTGTTTTGCCAAAGGGTGCGGCCAAACATAAGCTCATACATTTCAGGGTTAGCTGCCGCATAGCCTACATATTCACAAACGAACTCTCTAAAGCGTGCACTGGGTGTTTTTTCTTCTTGTTCAAATATGCGTTTTGCTGTTGAGTGCCAATCGCTAAAGCCCTTTGCGGCAATGGCGCTAAGCAGTGCGCTTTTATCTTTAAAATGATGATAGGGCGCAGTACGAGATACGCCTGCATCTTCAGCAAGCTTGCGTAAAGACAAACTATCTACCCCATGTTCGGATAAGCGCTTTGCCGCCGCGTTTAAAAGGGCAGTTCGAAGGTCTCCGTGATGATAGGATTGGGCCGGATTTGATACTGCATTTGAAATTGTATTTACCGCTGTATCTGTTGCTGAAGTAACCACTGCCTCCCTCGTATCCGTCACATTTACTGCACTCATCGCTGTAGTCTCATTCTCTACGCACCTTCTATTTGCACTCTCTATTTAATGTGTATTCGGTTTTTGCTGCCTGCGGGTTTTTACTCTTTCGTGATATCAAATATCTCGTGATCACTCATACAGAGATATGAACCGCCTCGCGGCATTCGCCATTTTACTCGATAGTTTTCTAAAAAGGCTACTTTATCTTGACACCGTCAACATAGCCTTTTATCTTGACGCTGTCTAGTTTGCAAAAATGTTAATAGGATTTTCACCATGGAGACACCGCAAACCATGAAATACTCTACGCTAGAAGTTAAATACGAAGGGCTGATTGCACATGTTGTACTTAATCGTCCTGAGGCGATGAATAGCATGAACCCGGCGTTTTGGACCGAGTTCCCCGCGGCCGTTCGTGCCATCGATGACGAGGCCAAAGCGCGGGTCATTATAGTGTCGTCAACAGGCAAGCATTTTTCTGCCGGTATGGACTTAGCGGTGTTCTTGAACATGAAGGAAGATTTTAAAGGCGATCCTTCTCGTCGTGCAGAGCGCATGCGACGCACAGTAAAAATGCTGCAAGACAGCTTTACCGCTATTGAAGAAGCCCGTATGCCAGTGATAGGTGCTGTGCAAGGCGGCGCCATTGGCGGTGCGGTAGACTTATTGAGTGCGTGTGATATGCGCTATTGTACTAACGACGCCTTCTTTTCAATCAAAGAAACACAGCTTGGTATGACTGCCGATGTAGGTACCCTTCAGCGACTGCCTAAGCTAATTCCCATTGGCATGGTTAAAGAGCTTGCGTATACGGGCAGAAACTTTGGTGCGAAAGAAGCGCAGCAGCTGGGTTTCGTGAATGAGGTTTTCGAAAGCCAAGACGCAATGCTTGAGGCTGTCTCTAAAGTGGCTCAGCAGATAGCGGCGAATTCACCCCTCGCGGTATCGGGCACCAAAACCATGATCAACTATGCTGTCGAGCACAGTGTTTCAGAAAGCCTAGATTATATGGCGACATGGCAAGCTGGCATGTTTCATATGGAAGACGTATTTACTGCGATGGAATCACAGAAAGCGCAGCAACAACCAGAATTTCCGCCGCTACATGGCGCTGTAAAACAAATGAAATCGTAGTTTCAGCAGGCACTGATAACAACATCATTACGACTCTAATTTCAGGAATAGACTATGAACCAGACCGTTACCGACCATACAGTATATCCTCACCTATTTCGTCCTCTCGATTTAGGCTTTACCCAATTAAAGAACCGCGTGATCATGGGCTCAATGCATACCGGCTTAGAAGAGCTTCCGGATGGTCACAAACGCATGGCTGCATTTTACGGTGAGCGTGCTCGTGGCGGTGTAGGACTTATCGTAACCGGCGGCATCGGGCCAAATGAAGAGGGTTCAACCCATCCATCTACGGTTCGCCTTGATACTGATGAAGCCATTAAAAACCATAAAGAAGTGACCGATGCAGTACATATTGCAGGTGGCAAAATTTGTATGCAAATTCTGCATACCGGTCGCTATGCGTATGGTCCTAAACTGGTTGCGCCTTCAGCGGTGCAGGCACCCATTAATCCGTATAAGCCTAAAGCTCTTGAAGCGGACGAAATTGAAAAGCAGATTAACGACTTTATAACCACCGCTACTCAAGCCCAGCGCGCAGGCTACGATGGCGTCGAGATAATGGGCTCTGAAGGCTACTTTTTAAATCAGTTTATTGCCCGCAGAACTAACCATCGCGATGATGAATGGGGCGGTGAATACGAAAACCGTATTCGATTGCCAATTGAGGTCGTTCGCCGGGTTCGCGAAGCCGTGGGTGAGCGTTTTATCATTATTTACCGTTTGTCTATGCTGGATTTAGTGGAAGGCGGCTCTACCTTCGACGAAGTAGTGCAGCTAGGTAAAGAAATCGAAAAAGCCGGTGCGACTATTATCAACACTGGTATAGGGTGGCACGAAGCGCGAATTCCAACCATTGCCACTAAAGTACCCCGCGCAGCATTTACCTGGGTGTCGGCGAAATTCCGCGAGCAGTTGTCTATTCCTCTTATTACATCAAACCGCATAAACACGCCCGATGTGGCTGAAACCGTGCTTGCTCGTGGCGATGCAGATATGGTGTCCATGGCGCGCCCATTTCTTGCAGACCCCGACTTTGTGCGCAAAGCTCAGCAAAATAAAGCGGATGAAATTAATACCTGTATTGGTTGTAACCAAGCCTGTTTAGATCATGTGTTTAGCGGCAAAATGACCAGTTGCTTGGTGAATCCCCGTGCGTGTCACGAGCTCGAGCTTAATGTAAAACCTGCTGACAACAAAAAGCGAGTAGCGGTTGTAGGCGCTGGGCCTGCGGGTCTCGCAGCTGCGGTCACATCAGCCCAACGAGGCCACGACGTGGTTATTTATGATGCTGCAAGTGAAATTGGTGGGCAGTTTAATATTGCCAAGCAAATTCCTGGCAAAGAAGAGTTTTATGAAACCCTTCGTTATTTCGCCCGTCAAATAGAGCTACACGACAATATTACCTTGAAGCTCAACACCCGTGTTGACGCCTCAACGCTAAACGACGAAGGGTTTGACGATGTGCTAGTGGCAACAGGTATCAAGCCAAGAATGCCAGCTATTAAGGGTATTGAACACAGCAAAGTGATGTCTTACCTTGATGTGTTAAGAGACAAGAAACCAGTAGGTAACAAAGTGGCTATTATTGGCGCCGGTGGTATTGGTTTTGATACTGCAGAGTACCTCTCACACGGAAAAGAAACCCCAAGTTTAGATATTCCTGCGTTTATGAAAGAGTGGGGCATTGATATGACAATGACAGCGCGAGCGGGAATTGAAGGAATGAAACCTCAGCCTGAGCCATCGCCTCGTGAAATATTCTTGCTGCAGCGAAAGTCGTCGAAAGTGGGGCGTGGCTTAGGTAAAACCACTGGCTGGGCGCATCGAGTAGGCTTGTTAGCAAAAGGGGTTACTATGATCCCAGGTGTTACTTACGACAAAATTGATGATGAAGGCCTGCACATTACCGTAGACGGGAACGCCCAAGTATTGCCAGTAGACAATGTCATCATTTGTGCAGGCCAAGAGCCATTGCGAGATATTGTTGAAGGGCTAAAAATGCCTTATCACTTAGTGGGCGGTGCAGATGAAGCTTTAGAGCTTGATGCTAAGCGCGCTATCGACCAAGGTACAAGAGTGTGCGCTGAGGTGTAGTTATCACCTTTGTTGCAGCATAAAAAAAGGAGCCATAATGAAGTGACCCCATTAAGTTGGACTCATTTCTAAGCGGCAACCAAGGCCTGATTTCGATATTGTATCGGACTCAGGCCTTTTAGTTTTAGCTTAATGCGTTCGTTGTTGTAATAGTCGATGTATTCTTTGATGTTTTCAATGAGTTCATTTGCGTCTTTGAACGTTTCATTGTGATACATCTCAGTCTTTAATATGCCGAAGAAGTTCTCTGCAACGGCATTGTCTAAGCAGTTTCCTTTTCTGGACATACTCTGTAGCAGCCCATGTTCTGTCAGGTGTTGTTGGTATCGTTTATTTTGATATTGCCAACCTTGGTCTGAGTGTATGAGTGGTCTCTCATGCTCCAGCAGCTTTGCTGTTGCGGTTTTAAGCATGTCAGTGACTAAGGGCAACGTGACAGATGTTCGCACCTCATAGCTGACCACTTCTTGGTTAAACAGGTCGATTACCGGCGACAGGTATACTTTCTGG
>NZ_JAPVOT010000023.1 GCF_027257845.1 Alteromonas sp. BMJM2
AATTTGGCTAAATCAACGCCAACGACTTTAATTAAGGACATATGGACTCTCCACTTTTGTTGAAACTTCGCACTTTCAATATGGCACATTGATGCCGAAAAGGTGGGGGAGTCCATATCATTCGTTATGCGACAAGGAGGTCTAAGTGACAAAAAGTGAAGTACTTACCATTATTTGTTCACTGCTTGCTTTAACAATCTCTTTAATATCGCTGGTGCGAACGAGAAAGCATCAGGATAGAATTTTGCAGTTAGAAGAGATAAATGCTCGATTAAGTCAAAAGCAATTAGAAGAACTGGAAAGTGCAGACAAGCAAAAGTTAAAAACAAATATTGATATTTTCAGACAAGGTGGTTCACTAATTATTAGCAATAATGGTGGATCAGAAGCTTCAAATGTGTCGCTGTCATTTGCAAATTCTAAACAAAATTTACTTGCTCGCGGAGAACTTGATAAATTTCCACTACGAGTGTTACAACCATTCAAGAGCTTTGAACTGCTTGGTTTTTATAATACAGACCAAAGCCCAGAGCAGATTCAGGTAAGCTTAGAATGGACGAACCTTGATGGAACCAAGGGTGAAAACGTAGTCGACATCCAATGCTAATTCAGCGTGTCGCATAATCGGGTAGCCGGAGGTATCTAGCCTCCAGCCCCCACAATACCCTGCACCGAAGCGTCGGCCCGAGCGACTCCGCACAGGGCGTTTCCCAAAGACGTTTAAAACACACCGGCCGATTAGCTCCTGTGCATTCCAATAATGGCTTCTGCTTTTGCGCCAACGCTCCTAAACCTGGTCAGGCACGGAGTAGTTGAGCTGCACAGGCTCCTTATTGATCCTCAGGTTTGTGGCGGGTCGGCCCCCGACTTCACCGTGTCCCAACCATTACGATGGGCGTTTGGCTACTATGCCGTCTGCTGACTTCTGCTTAATCACAGAACGGCTTACACCGCTATGCGCTATCGGTTTTCATCTTTTTGCTCTTTTCAGTCGATGACGCTGAAAAGCCAAGGTACTTGTATACCAGAACCTCACTGGTTATTTACCGATCGCTTGTTAAGCAGATCTCTGGAAGGCCAGTCCCACCACAGATAAGAGCATGCACTTTCTCTGCACTGCTGCATCATTTACGGTGGCCGTTAGATCACATGGTTTCGTTGTCTTGGACCCAAAGCGCTTCACGGGGCCGGCCCTGCCAACTCACCTTCAGCCTACGCCTCATATGATGTTCTTATTTATCAGCTCGCAGATTTGCTAGCGGCTTCCTCCAGACAACCCCTCGCGGATTTGCCCTTGCCATTCGCTAGTAGTTATCATCTAATAACAAAATTAAGTCACTCACTACGTTCGCTGGGACAAAAACACGTAGGCTCCCTGCGCTTCGCTTGGTATTCTAGCCTACGTATTTTTGCCCGTTATGCGGGTATCAGCCGCTACTTGTAAATCCAGCCTTTCACTTCTCTTTTTTAGTGGTAATATCAAATCATATCCAATGGGAGTTATTTTATGTCTGATGCATTAAAAGTGATGCTTGAAAATATCGAGCAACTCAGTACTAAAGAAAAAGCTCTTGCTGCCCACTGTCTTTTAACTGCTATGGATACTAAGATTGATAGCGATGTGGAATCTGAGTGGGTAAAACTTGCAGAAGCTCGCAGCGCAGAGCTAGCGTCTGGTGCGGTAAAAAGCATTAGTTGGGAAGAGATAGAAAAGGATCTTAATTAAAAGATGCTACCTGTTTCCTTGTTAGCTCTTTGCCATCGGCATGGACAAAAATGGGGCAAACTCATCGACGCTTTGTCTTAAGCAGGTTTCCATACTCTATTATTTATAAAATTATCGAAAACAGGGAAATTAGTGTGGTAGCTATTATGCACAACCACCGAAAACCAGGGTATTGGTTCGAACGCGGCTAACAATACGTTCAAGCCACTTCCTCCGGTCGCTGGGACGCTCCCATGTGGGCTGACTCACTTCGTTCGGATTATAGCCCACACGCTAGCGCCCCTTAGCTTAATGTCAGGTGCCAAAGCGTAAAGGATTTACATCCATACTTTTATGAAGAATTCTTATGATCAGAATTTCCTGGCTACCTGTTTGTTTGTAGAACACAATATGACTACCTTGCGGAAATTTTCTGTATCCGTCTATTATTTCGTCGCAGCATTTACCGATATCAGGATTTTCAGACAACATCCAAAATGAATCGTCGAACTGCTTTAGGTATACATTACGCTGTTCTCGCCCCCATTTCCGTTGCGTAAACAGCGCAATGTCCTTCAAATCAGATTTTGCGAGTACAGTTAACTTAAATGGCTTCACTTTGTAAGTTCACTATCTAGTTCTGATATCAGGTGCTCAAGGTCGTATTCAACCTCGCCACTTTCTTCACCTGCTACAAGTAATTGGCGCAAAGTGTTTAATTTGGTCTCCTGTGTTTCTAGCAAGCGAAGAGCTGAGCGAATTACTTCGCTCGCTGAACCATATCGACCAGTTTGAATTTGGCTAGCAATAAAGCCATCAAAATGGTCACCAAGGGTAATGCTGGTATTTTTAGCCATTTGCTTTCTCCAAGTACCAATATATACCTAATTATGGTACTTGCACACTGTAAGTCAATAGCGCCTAACAAATGTTGGGGACACAATCACGCGGGCTCTGCTTCGCAGTGTAGCCCACGCGTTTTTGCCGCCAAATTAGGGTGTTCGCGGCCACGACGCAGTAATGCACAACATCCTGTACATGTACTCATTTCCGATCTAAACTTGTCTCATATAATGTACAAGTGGAGTGCAAAATGAGAATTGTCTCTTTTACCGAAGCACGAAATGGTCTAAAAGCCGTTTTGGACAGTGTAATCAACGATGCAGATACAACAGTAATCACTCGTCGTGACTCTGAAGATGCTGTTGTAATGTCATTAGATTATTACAACAGTCTTATGGAAACCGTTCATCTACTTCGTTCCCCAGCGAACGCTGAACACTTAAATCGTTCAATAGCACAGTATAAAGCGGCAAAAACGACCCAGCGAGAACTTATTGATGAGTAATAGGCTGTTATCATGGACTGATGAAGCTTGGAATAGTTACGTTTATTGGCAGACTCAAGACAAGAAAACCTTTAAACGTATCAATAAGTTAATTTCAGATGTTAAGCGTTCTCCATTTGATGGAATTGGAAAACCGGAACCTCTTAAAGAGAATCTTTCAGGTTTCTGGTCCCGCAGAATAGATGACACCAACCGTTTGGTATATGCCGTGGACGATACCGCAATTACGGTTATCTCGTGCCATTACCATTACTAGTAGGTGGCAGCTAACAATCAAATTAAGTCGCTCGCGGGCTCGCTGGGGTGTTAGCTGCCAAAATGTGAATCAAGCTTATCGTCTGGCAAACATACAGTTAGAATAGACATATTAAACTCCTCTCAAATAATCTTCTGGCGCTAATACTTTCAAACCGTCAAATTGTAATTCCGCATTTCGCAGATCTTTTAGATTATTCGTAATAATGCTCTCAGCATTTCCTGCTACTGCAAGTTCAATAAGAAAATTATCGCTTTCATCTTTTAAGTTTGGTCGCCACAAATAATGTATCTGCACCCATTCGTAAACACTAAAACAATGCTGCTAATAGCTTGTTCACTTCGTCCTCGGTTAGCGAGCACAACTCTTTGATTTTGTCTCGCTTGCTTACTGCTTCGTATTCCAAAAATAAGGTCGTGCTAATCAGCGGCTTCAACCGCCCCAACAAGCATTGTCGTATCACTTCTCAATTTGACAATGGCAGTCAACAACTCAATAAACTCACTTCCTTCGCTCGGTGAGACGCAAACACGTGCGCGGCTTCGCCATTATTGCACAAGTATTTATGCCCGTTATGCGGGAAATATACACAATTGGTCAGAATAACGTTTTAACATCGCGGTAAAAGTTTTCATGAGAACCAAAAGCTATTAATTCAAGTGTTACAGTGCCGTCCTCGTAGCTGTAACCTAGTAAGGTTAACTGCTTAACCATCTTGAACTTGTAAACGCAAAGAAAAGCTAGGTCGCCTTTTTTCTGGCCTCCTAGAAGAGGATCGTCCATCAGTTTCTTTACAGCTTCATCCAAGTCTTTTTTCTGATTCTTATGTAACTTCTTTACTGCTCTCTTAAAATTAGCTGTCTGTAAAACACTCGTAATCTTAGCCAAAATCGTAGGGCTCCAATTTCCCAGCCTCTTTTTCCGCTTTGGAGATAATTGCCTGCTTCACGAATTCGTATGGCAAATCAGGATTATCTTCCATCATTTCACCTATCTTTGCCCAGTGCTCAATCTGTTTTGGCATAGTTCGATTTAGTGCTTTGCCCATAATAGTAGCTTTTTCAACTAGGTCTTGGTCTAGTCTTACGCTCGCGGTTGCCATAATGTGTCTCCTAATAGTTCTTTATCGCATTGTAGCAATGCGCTACAAACGTAGCAAATTGCGCGCAACCTAAGTGCATAGATTTTTTAACGCGCAATGTATTTGTTAGCGTGCCATTTAACTATCGTAATAAAAGCAGCTTTCCACGGCTTGTTTATCAAGCAGCTTGGTAATAATAAATACGTGATCGCCTACCTCTAAACGCGTGCTGCCTTTAGGAATTAGCGTTGCCTCCCCTCGCGCAACTACCGCAATAATCGTTTGCGCAGGCAGCACCAGCTCACCAATCGACAGCCCTATTGCTGGTGAGTCTTCTATCAACTCTATTTCTATTAACTCTCGCTTGCTCTTGGCCACCTTCACTATTTCGATAGTGCTTGATTCTTTAGCCTTCGCATTCAGCACTAGTCCCAGCTTTTTCGCTGCAAAGGGTAAACTAGAGCCCTGAAGTAAGGCAGATATAAGTACGATAAAAAACACCACGTTGAATATGAGGTCGGCATTAGGTAGCTCGAATATCAACGGGAATATAGCCAAGATAATAGGCACTGAGCCGCGTAGCCCAACCCAGGATATTAAAAGTGATGCTTTAAACGAAAAACGACTTAGCATCATTAGCGGCATGACGATTAGCGGCCGCGCAACAAATATAAGCACGAAAGCTATGATTAACCCTTCTTTCCAGGTTTGAAAGAGATCGGTGGGTGTAACTAAAAGGCCTAAAATAACGAACATGGCGATTTGCCCAAGCCACGCAAGCCCGTCGAGAAACACAAAGGTGTTACGTTGATAAGAAAAACGGCTGTTTCCCACAATAACGCCCGTTATAAAGGTCGCTAGAAAGCCGCTGCCGTTTAGATTTGCGGCCAAGCCAAACGCTAACACCCCGAACAGCATGACAAACACCGGGTACAAACCAATAGCCATGAGGGTAATTCTTCTAAAAATCCATACTGCAACACCCCCAATACCGGCCCCCACCAAGGCCCCTACTCCCATTTGACTTACAAATAGCGACGCCAGCTCGATAGGCTGGGTGGAGGTGTCTTTTATGAGTGTAATTAACCCAACGGTGAGAAATATGGCCATGGGATCGTTTGATGCGCTTTCTAATTCTAGCGTGGCCTTAATTTTTGCAGGTATCGTAATGCCTGCATTTCTCAGTACAGAAAATACCGCAGCAGCATCTGTCGACCCTACAATAGCGCCAAGCAGCAGCCCCATATACAGCGGTAAGTTCAGAATATACATGGCCGCTATACCTGTGACCGTAGCGGTGCCCACTACACCAAGGGTGGCTAAAAGTGCCGCAGGTTTCCATGCTCGCTTTATCGACCTTTTCGAGGTTTGTAAGCCACCATCAAACAAAATAAGAATAAGCGCAAACGTGCCAATTGAATGAGCCACATCCACGTTATCAAAAAGAATTCTGCCAATGCCATCTTCTCCTGCCAGCATGCCAACACCTAAAAAGAGAACGAGCACCGGCACGCCAAACCGTGGCGACAATTTGCTGGCTAATACACCAAGTATGGCAAGCACAGCGCTGAGTAAAATAATGTGGTCGACCGCAAACATAAGAATATCCTTGTACTGAGTTGCGCGGAAAAATGAAGAAAACGGAAAGGCGCTAGAATAACAGGCTTATAAGCACGATTAAGCGCCACAATCGTACGGTTTCGTTGTTCGGCCTTTTTACCGTCTTTTTAAAACGCTTTTTACAGCACTTTTTAGAACGCTCTTTAATACTATTTGATGTCTCACACAACAGCGCTATATTTAGAGCTCGGTTTAGGGAGATTATAATTGAAAGACTTTGACATCATGTTTGATTATTTAAAAAGCATTCTGATGAACTATGATCAGGATATGGTGGTTGCCATCAACGAACCCGACCACTTTTATCTAAATACCCATCATGTTATGAAAAATAAACAGCCAATGTATTTCGCCTCAGCAAAGGTCAATAAGAATTACGTTAGCTTTCACCTGATGCCAGTTTATGTCTTTCCTGAATTACTCGACAAGGTGTCTCCTGAACTTAAAAAACGAATGCAGGGCAAGTCTTGCTTCAATTTTAAAACGTTCGACGACACTCTTATTGATGAATTAACAGCCCTTACTCGCGCCGGCTTTCATAAATTTGAACAAGCCGATTACTTATAGTGTCAGCGCACACAATAAATTTATTATATCAAAAACTAGTATTTACAATACTGTATGCTCTAATTTGACATTGAGCTTTCGCGTTTTATCCACTGAGAAATTAGTATGTTCTTCTTACTTACCTACACGGTTATTCCTGGCTATCTAGAAGCAAGGCAGCAGTATCGACAACAGCACATTCAATTGGCTAACGAGGCGGCTCAACGGGGTGAGCTCTGTTTAGGTGGTGCGTTATCTGACCCTACAGACTCGGCGGTGTTGCTTTTTAAAGGCGGTAGCGACGAAGTGGCAAAGCAGTTTGCTAAAAGCGACCCTTACGTGGTTAATGGCCTAGTAACAAACTGGACGGTAAGGCAATGGAACATAGTAATTGGCGCTGGTGTTGCCCCCATTGGTGTGTAGCCTATGGTTGCGATACAAAACAATAGTGATAACACGGAAGTGAAGCTAAGTAATATGGAAATAGTACTAGTACGACACGGAAAGCCCGAAAAATCCCAAAATACTCGCTTGGGAAGCGCGGGCTTCGCAAACTGGGTAAGAAATTACAATCACTCGATGGTTGCTAATACTAGTCGCCCAAACATTGTATTTACTGACAGCTTTGATGATTACTACGTGGTGTCTAGCGATTTGCCTCGTGCTGTTCATAGCTGTGAAATTGCACTCAACAAACCTCCAAACCTCAAATCGGCGCTATATCGAGAGATGGATATTCCGCGCTTCAAATTACCTTTTACCCTAAACGCGTGGACCTGGGTTTATGTAAACCGAGCTTTATGGACGGTAGGAAAAACCGGCCCGTTTGAATCTTATCGACAAGCAAAAAAACGGGCTAAAATTGCAGCACAAGAATTAATCACCATTGCGCAAAAAGAAGGTAAGGTTATTGTATTTGCCCACGGTTACTTAAACTTACATATGAGAAAACACTTTCGCAATTACGGCTTTAAGCAAACTTGCAAATCAAGCCAGTATTGGGGAGTCACCGCCTTTGAAAGCGGGTCACAGGAAACGTCATGTTAACTAACACTCTGATTTTTGGAAACTCCGCGTCTGGAAAATCAACCCTCGCCAAGGGGCTTGCGAATACATACGGTGTCGCCCATTTAGACTTAGACACCATAGCGTGGCAACCGCAATCGCCACCAGCGCGAATGCCTATGGCAGAGTCTAAAGCGTTGATAAATGCGTTTTTAAATACACACACTCACTGGGTAATTGAAGGGTGTTATTCTGATTTATTGGCGCTTGTGATGCCTTTAGCCAGTAACGTGCTTTTTCTCAATCTACCCGTTAATGACTGTATAAAAAATGCCAAAAACAGGCCGTGGGAGCCACATAAGTACGAGAGTAAGGAAGCCCAAGACGCCAACTTAGATATGCTTATACACTGGATTACGCAGTATACAGAACGCACTGACACATTTTCAAAAACGGCTCATGAACACCTATTTAATAGCTTTGAGGGCAACAAGCGCATGTTTGAGTCGAACAAAGCTAAGTCTCGCTGGCTTTCACAACAATGAAACTTAAGGCTTAAACCAGCTTAAATATGAACTCACTTAGACTTACATACGTGCTCAAATACTTGCTCAGCTAGGCGCTCAACTATCTTCTCAAATAATCGCTCAGATAGGCTCAGACACATACGCTTACGTTGTTTTAGCTAATGGCTTTACCAAATGCACTATAATTAGAATTTGGCATACCAACATGGAGTATTCTGATGCCCCCATTTATTCGTATTACTATTGCGTTGTTATTTTTATTTGCTGCGTTATTCTCATACAGCATGGGCTTTGAAACGGGCCTGTTTGCTCTTGTTGTACTTGGCTTTATCTTTGAGGCAGGGTTTTGGTTAGGCCTTTTCCCAATAAAAAGAAGAAAGCAAAAATTTTAGTGCATCACTCTGTGGTCACCGGTTTGCTTGCCAATTTGAGCAACAGCTTGAGCACCTGTTTGAGGAATTAGCTGCCCGAGGCTTTAACTGTTGAATATTTAACCAGTCTATTTTACATTAACCTCTCTAAAATTAAGTAAACGGGCTCAAATTCTACTGCGCTGTTGTCATTGTGCTGAAGTTGTTGAAGTAGAGTACTCTCTTACCTAGCACGGACGTACCTCAATGACCAAAATATTTACTATTGGCGACAGCATTTCCCAAGGCTTTATGTCAGGCAGTGCAGCTAACACGCGACTTAGTTACAGCACACTGCTTGCCGACGCCCTTGGCGAACCCAACTACCGTTACCTTCGCTGGGATGAGCGCTATAAAACAAAAATTGATTTAGAACGCATTTTTAGGGCACTGGAAAGGAAGTTTGGCGCTAACATTCGTGGCCTTGAATGGCTAAATGCATTTTCAGTAATCAATAGCGTGCTCGATCAGGCTGAAGACTTTTACGAGCGGGGGGACGGCATGCCGGGTAACCCCGTGGGTAGCGATTTCGACTCGCTAGGTTTTCACAATGTGGCCGTAGAGGGGATGGATGTGGGCGATGCCTTTATGGTCACTCCCCGCTCATGCCTAGATGTAATAGCAAACAGCACCGCCACCGGCGATGGCTACCTTCAAGCCGTGAGTACGCCCTTTTCCAGAAATGCTTATCGCGTACTTAACCCACTAGGCGATGAGGGGTTAGACACCTTCGGCAACTTTACCGCCGTTGACTGGCTTAAGCATTGCGCGAGAGAAGAAGGCGTTGAAAATCTCTGCCTGTGGCTTGGCGCTAATAACGCGCTAGGCACGGTGTTAAGCCTCAATATAGCCCAAACACCAAATGACCCCGAACGAGTGCTACAGGCTTCGCGCAAGGAGCGTAGCCAATGGAATTTATGGCACCCCAACGACTTTCACGCCGAATACGACATGCTGTTAAACAAGGTTGTTGACGCTATGGCAGACAATAAGGAAAGTGACTGGAAAGTTTTCGTTGGCACGGTTCCTTTGGTCACTATTGCGCCTATTGCCAAAGGAATGGGCGAAAAGCGGGTAATAACCGATCCTTCTCGGCCTGATAAAAAGGCCCTTTATTATGAGTTTTATTCTTATTTTCCGCTGTCAGAATCAGCTGCAAAGGGGTGTGGTAAATACCTCCCGTTTAGAGATGCGGTATTCATCGATAAAACTATCAATGAGTTTAATCGCAGTATTAAAGCGTTGGTGGCCGCTAAAAATGACGCGTTAGGCAGCGAACGCTTTCATATTGTTGATATTGGTAATGACTTAACTGAAATGGCGTGGAAGCGCAATTTTGGAGAGCCTACCTACCCTCTGCCTGAAGCTTTACAGTTTGTTTATCCTCCCATCGACACCAAGTACTACGATACATCGACCGAGGGCGACATTTTATCTGGCGGTATTTTTAGCCTAGACGGGGTGCACCCCACAGCGATAGGACAAGGCATCATTGCCGACGCATTTCTCAAAGAAATACAAAACGCCCGGCCCAATGAATCGGTAACACCGCTTAATTGGCAAAACATTATTGCAAGCGACTCATTGCGACAAAAACCCATTACCTTAATGAGCGAATTGTATGAGCACGATAAGCTGGTGAAATTTATTTGCTCCGTGGGCGATATTATTCGCTTTAGAGACTAATGCGCGTGTTAGTTCGCATTATGCCAACCATTTCCACCAAACAAAGACCAACAAAAATCCGAACAAATAAATAAGCCCTAAATAGCTTATCGCCGTAACCCATTTGCTTGGCGCGGCGTCTTTATGCAGCTGACTACGGGCCACTAATCTATGATTAAGCCACGCGAAAACCGGGGTTGTCACAAAAGCGAGGGTCATCGCAAACCCTAGCATGGCTAACAGCGCTGATTTAAAAAATAGCACTATGGCAAAACTTATCGCTGCCATGACAAGCAGCACTACTGTAACCAGAGCGTTCTGAAGGTCTTTTTCACTGTTTGGTGCTTCGCCCGCTTTTTTCGGTAAAAGCAGCGAAATACCTTCTGCGACCACTCGCGCATAACCATCGTAAACGGTGAGTGCCGAGCCGAAAATACACAGAAAGGCCACCAGCGCTATAAGCCCATGGGCCCATTCACCAATAGTGGCAGAATACATGCTAATTAGCTGATGAGAAAACCCGATGCCGCTTGTGGCCAGAGGCGTGCCGCTTGAATAGAGTACCAATGCACCTAGCCCTAAAAACAACATGGCAAGCGCCACCGTTACGCCGTAGCCAAGATTAAAATCGAACAGCGCGCTTTTAGGAGTAACCGCTTTGTCTTTGCACTGACGCTTTAGCCACAGCGATGTAATTGACGATATTTCAATAGGCGCAGGCATCCACCCCATGGTAACAACTAAAAACCCGAGGGTTGCTAACGTCCATGGAGAAGGAGGTGTCTCTTTGGGCGTAACCGGGGCGTACCCTACTAGGGCAACAACAAATACCACAATAGTCGCTACCACCAAGACGCCCATTATGCCCTTAGCAATATTGTCTAAGCCTTCAAAATGCCCTGCTAACAAAATGACTAAAATAAGGCCCAATACCAAGGATGAGGAGAGTGTGATCGCGATATCGAAAGGCACAAAGTACGAGAGTAAACTGGCGGCGAACAGTAAAAGTGCGGCTGCATTGACCACAGAGGCGAGCATATTTAAGCACAGCGCCGACGCTAAATAGCGCTTACCCATACTAAGATAACCCTGTTGCAGGGTGTTCTGAGTACTTATGGTGTAGCTTACCCCGGCCCTAAAAAAAGGGTACTTCAGTATATTAACTACAAGAATGAGTATGGCAAGCTGCCAGCCAAACTTAGCCCCAGCCTGGGTTGATGCCACAAGGTGACTTCCTCCCACGGCCGCTGTGGCCATGAGCACTCCGGGCCCTAGGAGCGATAAGAGTGCCCGAAATCGGGAAATTAGCGACATAAATGGCAAGGTGATCTCTTAACTATTAGCAAACAATGAGCAAAGATAACAGGTTAATTACACAGGGAAAAGGTTAACTAATTTCTATTAGCTAGCCGCATCAGGTATCAGTAAACGGCGTTTAAAAGCTGTACATTGCACCTGTGAAAACAAACGCACTGTTATCGCTATAGTCGCCGCGCTCAAAGCCCCGCCCTTTAAACAAATACGCACCGCCAATAGCCAAGCGCAAATTAGGCAATACGTTATAGCGCCATCTAGCCTCTACTTGATGACCGATAAAATCATCCACACTTTCAGGGGCTTTTTGGTACCACATGGCTTTATAGCCAAGCAGCACATGGTGGGCGCCTGCAGGTTTGCTAATGCTGCGCAACCCTACCGTTTTCAAGTTTCTGCGGGGCATGGCTTGATACACATCCGTTGGCCCAAAATCAAAACGTCTCACACCAAATAAACTGTCGAAATTCTCAATTCTGTTGTCTGACGTATCGTTATCACCACTGATGTAATCTACCTCGGCGCGTAAAAAGGTATTGGCAGTAATCTTTTTGCCTAGATAGCCAAAAAGCATGTAGGCGCGAACGTCTTTATCTAAAGTGTCGTCAGCGGCTCTGGTTTCTCTTGCGGTTCCAGTTTGACCGACCACCTCTATGTTGCCCTTCCAACCATGACTAAACGCTTTGGTATAATCTACGGATAAGGTATACAAGTCTCTGTTATTCGTGGCTAACTCATCGCCGTCATCTTCTTTTAGCCAGTAGCTTTGTAACTTTACATTGTCATCGGGAGAGGTGATGTATGCGCCGAATAACCGTCTCTCGCTGTAGCTTTTATCAAATGCTCGCTCGTTTGCATCAACACTTGCCGCATCGAGAGGAAAACGCACCACAGGCTGAATATATATCCCACTGACATTCCACTGTGAGAATGTAGCGTCTACCACTACTCCGTCGTAACTGTTTGTGGCATTGCGGTAGACGGTTTTTGCCAGCAGGCGACGGCTGCCGTAGTCAAGCTCCATTCGCCCTACTTTGATGGCGTCTATATTGGCTAACGATGTTGGCGCATAAGTAACATAGAACTGCACGGGCTCAAGTGTATTTACCTGATTGGCACCCAAGGTAGGGTCGTTATCATCAAGAAAAGCCCTGGAGTCTCTTACATCCAGAGTTGCGCTAATATTGTTGTAGCTTACCGTGGTGTTAACAATAATTCGGGTAGAAATACGCTCGTTGTTTTGCTCGCGCTGCTCACGTGTAGTAGGAAAAATAGGGTTATGCAGCGACTCATAGCGCACTCTTAGTGAGCCTGATACGTCCACGTGCACTTGGTTGTCGTTGTGTATCGCTGTATCCGCTAACGCATTATTAGCCACAAGTGGCGACAATATAATTAGCGCTATAGAGAAAAGAAAGAAAGGAAAAGCGAAGAGTAAAGGTAACCGACTAAAAAAAGAACGCATTAACAACCCATAAAGACCTAAAAAATTATGGGTTGTGATTATACGCAGAGCTACTCATAACGCACTATCTGTTTACGTGTAGCGCGTTATTTGTATTGGGCTATCGTCTATCGTAGTGCACTTTTTTCTGAGGGTGCTGGTAGTAGCCCTCTTTTAACAGGCGCTTGAACCTTGTTAACTTACCTTCCAGCGTTAGCTCATCAATGCCTTTATTAAACAGCGACAGCACTAGCTGACTGTTTTGCCTACCCTTTGGCACAATAAGATGGGTAGTTACGGTAGAAATATTAGGAGAAATAAGGGCCACGCTATCTCGCTCAGCGTCAGTGAACTCACGCTCTAACAAGTACCAGCCGGTTAGCTCATCAATGGGAAAAATATCAATATCGCCATTAACAAGAGCTTCTAAGTTTTCCTGATCGCTACCTCGCCTTACCACGTTTTCATTGCCTTCAATAAAAGCAGCAATTTCGTCGTTGTAGAGATACCCTTCTGTGATGCCCATTTTCAAATCGGCGATATCGCTTAGCTCAGACCAGGTGCGTATTTCTTTTTCACTATTCACATAAAAGACTAAACTTTCAGCGCTAATTGGCTTGCTGTGAAAAAACTCATTTTCTCTGGAGCGAACAAAATTGCCGTAAGATAGCGCATCATACTCACCGGCCAAGGTAGCTTCTAACGCTTCATCCCATGGCATTGATACATACTCAACCTGCACCCCAGTTTCTAACAGCGCGTCGGTAATGATGTGGTTAATATAGCCGCCGTGCTGCATATCTGTTGAGGTATAAGGCGCATACTCGGTGGTTGCTATTTTTAACTTCAACCACGCATGACCGTGACTCGCCGACGGTATAAAAGCGAGTAAAAATATAATGGTAAATACTGTTCTCATAATAATTCCCCTAAGCGCTTAGAAATAAATTCCAAGGTTAATATTGAGTCTGTGCGTGGTGTCTTGCAGGCCGCCGATGTCTAAGCCAATTCCTGGGCCACCGGAAAACCACATATTTTTGCCTCGAATGCTATCCACATACATGAATAATTTATCCCATCCCACGCTACAGCCATTCACCCACTGAGATGAGTTTTTACCTGAGGCATCATCACCTTTAGCAAGACTGAACTCTGAGTAGCATGTCATTGACGATATATTGTCAAAGTCGTATGGCACCGAGTAGATGAGGTTGGCCGAGTAGGTTTGTCCGTCTGCCGCAGCCAAAAAAGGAAAGGTAAACGAAGATAGCGCTAAACGATCGTCAGCCTGACCTTCAGGCGCAGCTAAGTTGTATTCGTAATTGATATACTGAAGTTCTACCTTAACGTCATTTTGAGTATGACGCATGTGCAGGGCATAGGCATTCATATCGCCACTGCTAGAGGTATCTAAGTTGAGAATATTACCATACTGATAAGACGCACCAATCTCAGTGGTAGCGCCTCTAATAAAACGGCCAGTGTAATTTGCACGCAAGTTATACTGTCCATCTTCTGAGTTTCTAAACTCACCATCGTCAGCAACATCGAAGGAATAGCGGCTAAACTTCGCAGCGTCGTTATATTCATCGTTCATGAAGTAGGCCGCCTGAAAATCCCAGTTGCCTCGCGTATGATTTATTTTAACGCCAGCATCGTAGTCGTCTTCAAACCCTAGGTAGTAATTGACTGAAAACCAGAAACTGTTACTGGCGAAGGGCTGTAAGCCAAAAGGCGTTTGCGTAATACCACCGGTAATCTCTGTACGATCGTTAAAGTGATAGGTTAGATCGGCAAAACGAACCGTATTGAAGTCGACATTTTCATACCAACGGTACTCCGCTTTATAACTAAATTGATCCGATTTACCAGCCACACCCAGTTTAAAGGATTCAAATTCAAAGCCGTCTCTAAAATCAGGGATAAGCCAGTCTTGATGCCCGTAGTTAACACGTGCATGACCAGAAAGAGTAAAAGGTAATTCGTCAGCTATCGCTGATGTGCAAATGCCGATAGAGCAGGCAATGCTAACACCGCCGATTATCGATAGCATTATGGGGAGTTTTTTCATTGCAGTTCCTACAAGTAAATTGGCGAAACAAGAGAGAAGAAGGCTTACGAAAGGTGTTTTTGATTACCTAGCTTTCAAAAAATAATTCTACGCCGAGAGATTTTCAGCCATGGTATCAGCCCTTCTCAAACCTTACAAAAATATAGCGTTGCTCATGTACCTTTTTACACTTAAACCCTACGCTGTGAAAACAATTGATACTGCATACTAAAACTTATTGCTGTACGTCAAAGTCATAGGCGCAAAGCGCCCACTCTTGCCATCTTTATATCTTACATTCCGTCGTGTTATGTTTATAACGCTGAACTGAAGCCGTTTCTTTTTTATCAAACTTCAAACGCACTTTTATCAATTTTTAGTGTCTGAAGCTTCTCGATGCAGTCTGCCACCGCGCAATGAAAGAGGTAAAACAATGCACGCTATGAAACGCTCAATCCTTGCAGATATTGCTGCAATTGCTGCTATTGCTGCACTTATTGCGATAACTTTTTACTGGATTGAAGCGCGAAGAGAAGTCATTATTTTATGCGACAATTTCTACCCTGGCATATCAAAAGCCAATGTAGAGCGTCAGTTGAACACCGCTGAACTTTTAACGTGGCGTACGGAATTTGTCGCTAACGGCAGCAAAATAGAAGTGTCCAGTCCGCTTCATTTTGGCATTATGCAGTGCAACATTAGTTTTAATAAACAAGACATCGTTTGGAGTGCCACACTCGAGTAGGCACCAACCAATTAATGTGCGATTTACTACGGCCATCTTATGCCTAGCATTGAAAAGTTGTCACAAATTGGTGCAACGTTTACATCGCCGCAACACACTGTTTACGCATGAGATAAGAGTCGTAAAGGCAGGCATACCATTCGCTGATTTGACGATGTAAAGTTACCCCCTCCCCTCTATATTCCCACTTGCTGTAAACGTACAATTACATTGTGTATTCTCAACGCAAGCTATCAATCATGCAAAAACCAAATCACAGTGTCATCGAAGACGTATTCGCTTTAGTTAGCGCGGGTTTATTTGTTGCGTTTGGCGTGTTCTTATTCCAATCTCAAGACTTAATGGTAGGCGGTGCTGCAGGTTTAGCATTATTAGGTACCTACTCAGTGGATATAGATTTTGGCGTACTTTTCTTTCTCATCAATATTCCCTTTTATGCTTTAGCGTGGACGCAAATAAGTAAGCGATTCACTATAAATACCTTTATTTCTGTTACCACGGTATCGGTGCTTACTGAGCAAATTCCAGCCTTTGTTGATATAAGCCATGTAAACCCATTTTTTGCTGCGATATTTGGCGGCATCCTCATTGGTGTGGGTATGCTAATGATGTTTCGCCATAGCTCTAGCTTAGGGGGTATCGGCATTATGGCGTTCTTTTTACAACAGCGCTTTAATATCCGTGCTGGCTTTTTCCAGTTAACCGTAGATAGCGTCATACTGCTATGCGCCCTACAGTTTATAGAGTGGCACCTTGTTCTGATCTCTATTCTTGCTGCGCTTTGCCTAAACATGGTGATTTCGCTTAATCATCGCCCCGAGCGTTACGCGCCGGTATCAAAAAACAAGAACATCAGTAAAAGTGTGAGTAGCGCTGATGCTGACAACACCGCGCGCTCGGCTGAACAAAATATTTCTCATAGTAATAATGAGCATTTAGACAACGGATTGCACCCTCAAAACAGCTAGTGTGAACGTAAGAGTTTGACAGGGCTCTTTTGGTCTGCCTATTTTTAGCTGGTTTGCACCTATCGCGCGTAAAAGAAAAGCCCGATTGACTCACATCAATCGGGCTTTTTTGAATCACTTATTTGTATCTTTACCGCTTAGGTACGTTGGCGTCAACTTTAGCTACTGCTTCTTTTTTAGCAGGCGTTGGTGGACGACTTACCGCACCACGGTTCACTCTCGGTCTTGAAAACGAAGTACGCATACAAACCTCACTTATGAGTATTGGCAACGATGCTGATAATGAAACATTCATTTCACACGTTCATTGCCCGGCACATTATAGGCACAAGGTAGGCTAAAGCGCCTCATTCTTTCGTTGAATAGTTATTAATAATATTTTAGCTATTCGCTGTATAATACTGTTTCTGTGAAGAAAAGAGCTTATAAAAAATCGAGCAGCAAGTGCCTAAAAAAACGGATACACCGGCATACTCAACAGATTAAGCGTACCTCACAATGCGCGGAACGCGACTAGATACACGCGTCATCAGCTCATAATCGATTGTGCCCGCACAATCGGCCACTTCGCTGATAGAAATATTTTCACCCCACAACTCTACCGTATCGCCCGTGGTAACATTATTAATGTGAGTTACGTCAATGGTTATCATATCCATGGATACCCGACCTACAAGCGAGGCGCGCTGCCCTCTTATCATCACGGGCGTGCCATTAGGGCAGTGTCGTGGGTAGCCGTCGGCATAACCTATTCCCACTGTGGCAATTTTACTTGGTTTATGGGCACGCCATGTCTGCCCGTAACCTACCCCTTCACCTTCATCGATATCTCGAAGGGCAATTACACTAGAGCGCAAGGTCATTGCAGGGAATAACGGCACCTTCGAGCTAATGAAAGATTGAGTAGACACCTTTCCACCATAAACACCGAGCCCTAACCGATTCCAATGCCCTTGAGATTGTGGCCAGTTCACGCTTGCTGGCGAGTTTGCTAGGCTAACTGGTAGCGATAACGACGCCACTTTGTTTTCAAACCTAGCCATTTGGATAGCGGTGAAGTCGTTATCTGGGTCGTCGGCGCTGGCAAAATGCGTAACCAGATTGGTTTCTTGTGTAAGTAAACTGTGGTTTTGAGCCACCACCTCTTCAATGTCATTGACAGAAAATCCTAACCGGTGCATGCCGCTATCGACTTTTAACCAGATATGAGGGCGATTAGACGCTTCACATTTTTGCATCCACTGCAGCTGTTCATAGGAATGCATCACCAGAATACAGTCATATTGCGCTGCCATCGCGCACTCTTTGGCTTGATGTGCACCTTCAAGCACGACTATTGGCACAGTGATGCCAGCCTCTCTTAATGCCACCGCCTCTTCAATAATAGCAACTGCAAAGCGCGGCGACACGTGCTGCAGAATGCGTGCAACATTAATAGCACCATGGCCATAGGCATCGGCTTTAATCACTGCCATAGACTGGCTGTGTTTTGCCATAGACGACAATGTTTTGAAATTTCGAAGTACGGCGTCTGCGTGGATGATGGCTTGAGTTTGACGGCTCACAGATTAACTCTCACTGCTCAAAAAGGTTGCTAATCACAATATAATCACTTTCTGACGATATTTAACGAAGTCGATTATATCATGAGTTAAACAATACCGCGTTTGTCTTTACCCGTGGTTTACAGCCTATTGCTTTTGCATTTATGCATATAAAAAGCGGGCGTTCTTAGGTACCGTTGAACAAACGTTTTACCTTTGGATAAATGTCGTTATTCTAAGCCCTGTGTTTCTGATTTTTTACTAGAGTATTTTCCCATGCCGTTGCCACAGTCATCTTCTTCTCATTCCCTTATCTACGATTTAGCGCGTATTGTATCTGAGGGTAGAAACCCAGACACCCTCGATATAGATACCCTTTCAACTGTTGATGTGCTTTCAAGAATAAATGCTGAAGATGCCAAAGTAGCGACGAGCGTAGCCACGCAAATACCCGCCATTGCACAAACTGTGGATGCAGCAACGCGAAGCATTAAGGCAGGCGGCAGACTCATTTACATTGGCGCGGGTACTAGCGGTAGATTGGGTATTTTGGACGCGGTTGAATGTAGACCGACGTTTAGCGTGCCCGATTCGCTGGTAGTGGGAATTATTGCAGGCGGTGACGACGCCATAGTTCACGCAGTTGAAGGCGCTGAAGACAACAAAGCAGCAGGCAAAGACGACTTGGTTGCCATATCGCTTACTCCAGAAGATACCGTAGTTGGCATTTCGGCAAGTGGCCGTACACCTTACGTAAGCGGTGCATTAACTTATGCCAGCGAGCTTGGTTGCACAACCGCCGCGATTGCCTGCAGTCCTGACGCCGCCATTTTTGAGCCTGCCGCCATTGCAATATGCCCCGTGGTTGGGCCTGAGGTATTAACAGGCAGTACACGAATGAAGTCGGGCACCGCACAAAAAATGATCCTTAATATGATAAGCACCGCCACTATGGTCAAGTTGGGTAAAACCTATGAAAACCTGATGGTGGATGTAAACGCAACGAATGAAAAATTGAAAGCTCGAGCGTGTCGTATTGTAATGCAAGCCACCGAATGCGATGAAGCTACAGCCGTGCAGGCCCTCGATGCCTGCGGCAATAAAGCTAAAGTAGCCATTCTCATGGTACTGACTAACACCACTGCTGAACAAGCGGCGCAAGGCCTTAGCGATCACAACGGGTACCTAAGAAATGCTGTCAAAGCCAATCCTTCAAGCGAATTAACTTCGCAGCCGGATAACAAGACCATATAAACGCAGTGGTTGTGGTCTAGCGCATTGAGAATAGAGAGTAGCGCATTGAGCATTGGCTATTCTCAATGGGCTGTTCAGATGGCATATCCGACCTGGCTACCTAACATGCACGATATTGTTAGAATGAAAGAGATACGCCGCTATTAATAAAAGCCATTAATTAAAGCTATTAGTAAAAGCTAGCAATGGCAAAAAGGGAGCCACAATGAGAGAAATTATCACGCCAAAAGACTTCTTACGGTTTGTTATTTCGGTTTTTCACAACGGCCTCAAGTACACAAGCCTATGCTTGGGGTCTTGTTTAGGATTATGTTTAGGAATGGGGATTTCCTTTAACGCTTCGGCAGAGGCGTTAAAAGTTGGCGCTGAACAGTTTGATGCCTATGTACCCTTATTAACAGATAAGCGCGTTGCGTTAGTTGTAAACCAAAGCGCCTTAGTGTCTTATCCAGAACCACTCAATAGCCTTGATGCTACCCCTAATTCGGCGGACTCTCATGGGGTCAGTTCATCTTCATCAGGTACCCAGCATTTACTAGATGCGTTGCTAAATCGCAATATCAATGTGGTAAGTATTATGTCTCCCGAGCATGGTTTTAGAGGAGACAAGGACGCAGGAGAGAAAGTAGACAGCAACACCGACATTCAAACGGGCTTACCCATTCACTCCTTATATGGCACAACCAAAAAGCCCACTGCAGCGATGTTAGAAAATATCGACACCGTGGTTTTCGACATACAGGATGTGGGGGTGCGCTTCTATACCTACCTCAGTACTCTACATTACGTTATTGAGGCCGCATTTGAGCAAGGCATTGATGTAATTGTGCTTGATAGACCCAATCCGAATATCGCCTATGTCGATGGGCCAATTCTTACACCGCCTTTCACCTCATTTATTGGTATGCATCCTATTCCCGTACTTCATGGAATGACGCTAGGTGAACTTGCCAACATGATAGTGGGAGAGGGTTGGTTAGGCACTGATAAACGCGCAAAGCTAACGATTGTCCCCGTGGCAAATTACACCCGAACCACTTCCTATTCGCTTCCCACAGCGCCCAGCCCAAACCTTCCAAATGATAGTGCGATTCGGCTGTACCCTACTCTGTGCTTTTTTGAGGGTACATCGGTGAGCATTGGACGTGGGACTGACCTGCCGTTTCAACTTATTGGTCACCCAATTGCGAAGTTAGGCAGCAGCCGTATTGAGGTAAATGCCAACCGAGGAGCGTCTAACCCGAAGCACAAAGATCGCACATTGTTTGCTAAAATTCTTGCTCCTGAGCCTAATGTTCTCGACTCTTATGATACTGAGTTTTCACACTTGAAAAACACTAAAACTGAGAAGCAAATATCAACGTTAAAGGCGGAGAAAAGCGCCTCCCCAAAACCGAGTTCAAAAGAGCTAAAAACAGACGATAAATACGCCGAAAAAGCAGCACTTAAAAACACAAAATTAAGCTCAATTAGCGGGCTGCATATTCAAACTCTGTTAGACACATTTAATATGGTTAAACCCACTGGCGAACCCTTTTTCACTCGCCCGCACTTTTTCGATAAATTGGCGGGTAGTTCTTCGTTAAGAGAAAGCATTCTAGCAGGTAAAAACGCAGATGAAATTCATGCGACATGGCAGGCAGGCCTTGTCAATTTCAAGGCGCAACGTGAACCCTATTTACTGTACTCTGAGCACACCCTACATGACTCAAAATAAAGTTAGCAACTGCTTACTAACTAAAAGTCTTGGAAGTTGAAATTAATGCTATCCTCGCATTAATTAAAAGAAACTGGTTTGTGACAGCTTTAGCGTATTTTTATACTTTGCGGCATCAGTTGTTCATGTATCTTTTTAAAAGCCTTACTATAAAAATACATTGAGATTAGTAAGCGCTCACATATAAATTTAAATTAATACGCATCTTGTGTTAGCTAAAGGGCTTGATTGAACATAATTTAAGATGTTGTTTGAAAGAAAACGTCACTCGCATTAGTCATTCAGTAGAACTGAATCAACAGTGTTATGCTGTAAAGAACATAGCAATATACAGCGTAAATTTTGACTTATTTCTTGGGAAAAACTTTATAAAATTTACCTTAAGATAACGCGTTAGATGTCTAAAAACGTTGTTAGCGAGTACTTACAGACTGCTGACTTTTGCAGTGATTTCGGCATGCTTGTCTAACCTTTTTACTTTCGTATTTACTGAGTAATTTATAGGCCTATTTATTCACAAGTTGAGGTAAGCGTTAAACTCATTTTTGCTTCTGTTTTTGCCATTGTATTTACCCTAACTTTTGCTCTAATTCTTGCCCACTTTCCAGCTTACTGTTCACCCTATTTTGCGCCCTAGTTTTTACTCTATTTTTCGCTCTAATTTTTGCCTTACTTTTTCCTTCTTGCCTGCCCAGTTTTCAGCCCTTCTGTTAGCGCTAACATTAATAATGGGCACGGATATAAAACAGTATTGCTACTGTTTCCAGCTGACTGGAGATTTGCCTTCTGCATCAATTTTTCCGCTCAATACTTTCATCAATGTTTTAAGGCTTTGACCAGATACCTTTGTGATAGGCTCATCAACACCACCGCCTTTCGACTCATTTTCCCTTACCGCATTTTCTTGAGAAACAGTTACTGCATAGTCATAGGTTGCAATGCCAATGTCTGCAAATTCCATTGCTATTTTTGCGGTGTAAGGCATTCTCATTGCATTGAAAATTACGGTTTTATCTTGCGATCTAGCCAGCTTCATCGCATATAGGCCAAACTCATTGAGTTGAGCTTCGCTCGCTCTTTTTGTGAGTAGTGAGGGTTTATCTAACCCGCCCAGTTCATAAGTGGCGTGAAGCGGCGTAATATCACCAACAATTAATGCATGAGATTGCTCAATTAATCGTGCGACTAATTTTTTGTTCGGCAACTGAATAAGCGATAAACAGGCGTATTGAGCATGAGCATTAACAGAAAGTATCGCGTCTTCGAGGGCTAAACACCGGGCCGCATCAGGCATTAGCGCTATCCACTTCTCTGCTCTTACAGGAAGCTTATCTTTCCCAAACAATAAAGTAACAGACGACTCAGAAAGCGCTTTCTCAATTTGTTTTCCCTTTAAATACAATACACTTGTAGTTTCATTCTTTTGTCCGCTACCTTTCAATGTTTTCGGGTTTATTTCTGTATTGTTAAGCGTATTGGTTGTTAGCCCTGTTACATTTGCTGTGGTGGCATTTTTGGTGTCACGCGATAAACTCTCATCAGTATTTGCCGCAGTTTCATTAAGCCACCACGACATAGGTTTACTCACGTACCGCCCTAACTGATGATGTAACTTCATGCGCAACACCCTTTGATGTGATGCTGTTAACCGTTCCATCTTTTGCTTATCTTTCACCGTTCGCATTGCAAGGCTATTTAGCATGACTTTAAACGCCTCTATGTTTTGTAGATTGCGAATGGTATATGGCATAAGCGCAATGTCTGCACCCGCGTCAAAGGCCATCATCACCGCCTCTTCTTCTGTAAAAAACTGTGATATGCCTGCCATATCCAATGCATCAGTTACAATGAGTCCATCGAAGCCTAAACGGTTGCGCAACATGCCGGTCAAGATGCGCTTAGATAAGGTGGCCGGCACAATTTGTAGTTCACCTTGCTTGTTTTTGATAGTGGTATTATCAAGGGATGGATATTGAATATGTGCACTCATCACCATGGCTGGTGGTGTGTCGCTATTAATAATATTAGCGAATGGAAGTAAGTCGCCAGACTGTGCTTGTTTAAGCGAATGGTCAACTCGCGGCAGTCCCGAATGACTGTCTACGCGAGTATCTCCATGACCAGGAAAATGTTTAAGCGCGCTTAGTACACCTGCTTTTTGCATAGCCGACACAAAGGCTTCACCAAGTTCTGCTGTCTGCTCAGGGCTTTCACCAAAGCTGCGCACATTAATCACGGGGTTGTTAGGTTCGCTATTAATATCAACCGAAGGGGCGAAGTTGGTATTTATTCCCAGCGGCAGCAATGTTCTGCCTATGTGCTCACCAATGTTACTAGCAAACGCGTTGCCATGTTGATGCGCAGACGCCCCAATAGCCAAGTTACCCGCAAAAGCAGGTAATATAGTGGTAGGTAACCGAGCCACCCGCCCACCTTCTTGATCAATGGCAATAAAGAGGGCTTCTTTTCCCGCCTGTCGCATGTTGGCCTGTAGCTCGTAGTTCATTGTTACAAGCTGCTTGGCGCTATGAATATTTTCACTAAAGAGTATTACGCCACCAATATTTTCACTACTGAGTAAATTCAATAGAGGTTGTGGCATTACCGTAACAGGCGTTCTGCATTGTTTAGACGGTGTGTCGTCTTGGCAAAAGTAGCGAAAATCTAACATCATTTTTTGCCCTATCATGAGCTTGGCCTTTTTAAGTTCAGCATCACTGATTTCAACATTGGTGCTGCTAGGCGAAACATTAGTTGTAATGCCAGCTTCAAGAGCAGTTGCAAAACTCGCTGAGTGATCAGATGCGAGGCTGGACACAGCTCCACAAGCAAAGAGACCAAGGCACAATACACTTTTACTTAACAGCGTTAACACAAATGAAGGTGAACGAAATGATTTAATGACGGGGCTTTCAACTTTATTAAATATGAAGAACGACAATGTTTATCTAATCCTTGGTAACAACGCACACAATACGGTACGCTACTATAAATCAGGAAGCTAGCATAACGCGAACGGTTCTGATCACCGCTTAACCCGCAGTTTCTCTGTGAGTTAGTCACGTTAATGAGCGCTACCCTCGCGCTGGGTCAATACGTTTAGATTTGGAAAGTAGTATGGATTGGATGTCAGTCATCCCCCCTATTGTGGCTATTGCCGTTGTATTCTGGAAAAAAGAAGTCATTCTGGCACTGGCCCTTGCTGTGCTTTGTGCGGAAACGCTGATATTGGTCAATGCGGATTTAATCGGCACTTACCTTGCGCCGATAAATGCCATTGAAAGAGTGGTTGGCACAGCCTCTAGCCCAGGGAATACAAGGGTATTATTATTTTCAGTATTAGTTGGTGCACTGCTAGCCTTTATTCGCGATTCTGGCGGTGTTACCGCTACCGTTAACTTTCTGGTTGGCAAAGGCGTTGCCAAAACCCGTAAACAGGTGGGCGGACTGACTATGTTTACCGGTATTGCAGTGTTTATCGAATCGAATTTAAGCGTGCTGACTGCGGGTATATTTGCAAGAGGTTTATACGATCGGTTTGGAATGAGCCGCGCTCGCCTTGCCTACATTATTGACTCTACCAGTGCGCCAGTTTGTATACTCATACTTCTTAACGGTTGGGGCGCGTTTATATTAAGTCTGCTAGACGCCTACGAACTGCCCGCCTCTTCTGCCTCTATTTTGTGGGGCAGCGTTGTATTTAATTTCTACGCCATTTTTACCCTGCTTATTGTCGCCTACACAATATCTGCCGACAAAGTACACGGCCCAATGCTAGAAGAAGAAAACGCGCTTTCTCACACTGACGTAACGCAGCACTCTGAACCGGCTACCAAAGCGCGCTTTATGATAGCGCCTCTACTGGTAATGGTATTTAGCATGGTGGGTTTTATGTTCTGGACTGGTAACGGCACGCTTTCACAAGGAAGCGGCAGTAAATCTGTACTTTACGCCACAGCACTCGCTACTGCCCTTGCGTATTTCTTGCTGTTGTTTCACAAACGATTCACCCACAAAGAAGCGGTAGAAATTGGCTTTAAAGGCATGGGCGAGCTTCTGCCCTTGGTGACCATTGTATTGCTTTCTCTTACCCTTGGTAATAGCTTAAAAGACTTAGGAACAGGGGTGTTTGTTGCTGGCGTAGTGGGCGAATACCTTCCTATTGTGTTTATTGTGCCAATGCTATTTATTGCCGGTGGCGTGATGTCTTTTACCACGGGCACCTCGTGGGGCACTTTTGCGATACTTATTCCCATTGGCGTACCGCTAATACAAAGTTTAGGGCTACCCCCATCGCTGGTTATTGCGGCTATTTTGGGAGGCGGTATTTTTGGCGATCATTGCTCGCCTATTTCAGATACCACAGCGGTTTCTTCTCTGGCAGCAGGGTGCGATGTACTTACCCATGTTAAAACACAAATACCCTATGCGCTTTTTGCCGGTGTACTTACGCTAATTGCATACTTCATTGCTAGCGTCATTATGATTGGGTAACCCCCATTTTTGCATTACAAAGGAGCTATACATGACTGCACGGATAATATTTAATGCCTGGATGCTAAGAGCGGCAATGCTTTTTGGCGTCATAGCACTAGGAGCAGGCTGCACTTATACGGCTTCTTCTGATGCTGGTCAGTATGAAAATGATAATGTTAAAAGCCCAATGGCGCAGCAGGCTGTTGCCATGCCAGATAGCTACAGTGCCGATGCTGCAATGGCAGTATTACAAGAAGGCGGTAACGCCATTGACGCCGCGATTACTGCACAATTTGTATTGGCAGTCACCTTGCCTGAGGCAGGCAACATTGGTGGCGGTGGCTTTATGACCATTAAGTTTGAAGACACTACCGACTTTCTCGACTATCGGGAAATGGCGCCTCAACAGGCTCACCGCGATATGTATTTAGACGATAACGGTGACGTAAAACCTTACGAATCGCTTTTTGGTGCAAAAGCCTCCGGCATTCCGGGCACGGTTGCAGGAATGTGGGCCGCCCATAAAAAGTATGGCACGCTAAGCTGGGAACGCTTACTCGCCCCTGCAGTGCAATTAGCTGAAGACGGTTTTGTTGTGCATGAAAAGCTGGCCAATAATATTTCAAACTACATCGCCCGCACTAAAGATAATGGTATTAACAGTAACTTTGCAGACTATTTTCAACAGGCCAAAGCCAATACCGTATTCAAACAACCTGAATTAGCGGCCACGTTAAAAACCATTCAGTTAAAAGGGAAACAGGGCTTTTACTCAGGCGAAGTGGCTAACCTTATTGTGGACTTTATGCAGCAGAATAAGGGTTTAATTACCCACGACGACCTAGCGGCCTATAAAGCAGTGTGGAGAAAACCACTGCAATTGAGCTGGCAGGGATATGAGTTAGTGACTGCCCCGCCGCCAAGCTCAGGCGGTGTCGCTGTAGCGCAGTGGATTGGTATGCTTGAGGCCTACACGGCGCAACACGAACTGCCAACCCACAACAGCAGCGAATACATTCACATTATGTCGGAAATTGGTAAGCGAGTATTTGCCGATAGAGCTGAATACTTGGGCGACCCAGACTTTGTAAGCGTGCCCGTTGACGCCCTTACTCAGCCACACTATATTGCGGCGCGGGCAAAGGATATTCAACCAGACACCATTTCAGAAACCATCTCAATTAAGCCTGGCCTTCCTGAAAGCGAAGATACCACCCACTTTTCTATTATGGATAAATGGGGCAATGCTATTGCCAATACCACCACCATTAACCTGACCTTTGGTAGCGGTGTGGTAGTAAGCGGGGCGGGCTTCTTACTTAACGACGAAATGGATGACTTTAGTGCCAAGCCAGGCGTGCCCAACTTTTTTGGCGCGGTAGGCGGTGAGGCTAATGCTATTGAACCTTACAAGCGTATGTTGTCTTCGATGACGCCAACTTTGGTGAAAAAAGGCAATGACGTGGTGCTGGTGACGGGTTCCCCAGGGGGAACCACCATCATTTCATCGGTAGCGCAGTCGTTATTGAATGTGTTGCTGTACAACATGAGCGCCGAAGATGCCGTTAATGCGCCCCGTTTTCATCACCAACTATTTCCGAAAGACACCATTAGAATGCACGATGGTTTCAACACTGACACGTTGAAAAACCTTGAAAGCATGGGATATATCATTGATACCCGACGCTTTGGTGATGTACACCTTATTAAGCGAACTGACGCGGGCATTGATGCAGCATCAGAGGCCAGCGGCAGAGGAAAGAGCATTGTTTCAGCCCCTAACTAGGGCGTACTGACCTAGTATTTCAAGCACGATAAAATAGTGGAAGTGCTAGAGTAAAAGTGCGGTATCGATGGGTATATATTCCGATGCCGCTTTTTGCAGGCTTTCTGCCGTTAGCGTCGGCACACCATATACAGAGACTTTTTTGCCCTTGGCCTTCAATGCCTCCACGAGTATATCGAAGTCGCCATCGCCAGATACCAGCACCACCTCATCGGCATTGTCTGCGTATTGCAGTGCATCAACGGTAATACCAACATCCCAATCACCTTTTGCTGAGCCATCGGCACGTTGAATAAAAGGCTTTAGCTTTACATCAAAGCCAATAGCGCGAAGTATATTTTGAAATTCCCGCTGTTTGTTATCGCCCTTATCTATTGCATAGGCGAATGCATTGACAATATCGCTATTAGCGTTAATTCGCTGCCAAAAGCGGTTGTAGTTAAAGTTGCGTTTGTACGCCTGACGGCAGGTGTAATAGACATTTTGCACATCGACTAAAATAAGAATTTTCTGCACGATTATTTATACTCGCTTGTTTTTTACAGGTCTGGTTTAGACTGGCCTGATTTTGACTAGCCTGATTTTGACTAGCTATGAGAAAACGAAATGAGAATGACATTACCTAGGTAATGTCGCTGCACTGAAGGTGTGCTGCTAGAGCGCTGAGTGTAGCGCTTTGAGCGTCAGGCCACGAGCCTGAACTTTAAGCTACGAAGCAAACAACTGATTGATGTCGGCAAACGCTTTAAATTCTAGCGCGTTGCCGAAAGGGTCTTTGAAAAACATAGTGGCCTGCTCTCCAGGCTTTCCCTTGAAACGGATGTAAGGGGCAACAATAAACTCAATATTAGCCGCCTCTACCTTTTCTGCTAGTTCCTGCCATACCCCCATTGTTAGCACCACGCCAAAATGAGGCACAGGCACTGCGTGATCGTCTACGCCATTATAGGAAGGTGGCGAGGGCATTTCGTTTACGCAGTGGGTGACTAGCTGATGACCAAAGAAATTCCAATCTATCCACTGGGTATCGCTACGCCCCTTCTCACAGCCAAGCAGTTCGCCATAAAATCGATTGGCATCGTCTAAGTTTGTTACTGGAATAGCTAAGTGAAAAGGCTGTGTCATCGAACGTCCTATTATAAAAATTTCTTGAGTAGCGACAGTTTAAATTTGGAAAACGGCGCGTATCTAAAGGGAGCATCTAGCGCAAATGATCGCTTCATTACTGTCTTCAAATGGCTAAAGGTATCGAACCCTGCACGACCATGATAACTGCCCATACCGCTATTACCAACACCGCCGAAGGGAAGTTCGGGGTTGGTCATAAATAACATGGTGTCATTTGTACAAACGCTACCGGAGCTTGTGGCACTAATAATTCGGTCGAGCACCTCGTCGCTGTCGCTAAATGCATATAGGGCAAGAGGTTTAGCACCATCATTCACTAGTGCAATACCATCATCTAACGACGGTACCGTGACTATGGGTAAAATAGGCCCAAAGATCTCTTCTTGCATTATAGCGCTATCAAGACCCGGTTCGAGCACTAAGGTGGGCACCATTGCTGGGCGCTCCTCATCAAACTCACCGCCATAAACCACATTCACGTTATCTAAATAACTGCGTAAACGACTTAAATGGCGTTTGTTGATAATGTTCCCGTAATCTGGCGAGGCGAGTGCCGATTTACCATATTGCTTTTTAAGCTCTTTTCTAATGGCATCAATGAGCGGCTGCTCAAAACCCTTTTCTACAATAATGTAATCTGGGGCTACACAGGTTTGCCCTGCGTTCATCCACTTACCCCAGACAATGCGCCTAGCGGTAACCTTCAAATTTGTATTTTTATCGACAAAGCACGGGCTTTTTCCGCCAAGTTCAAGGGTAACCGGAGTAAGATAACGGGCCGCTGCACTCATCACAATTTTACCAACGGCTTCACCGCCGGTGTAGAAGATGTGATCCCATTTACAAGCAAGTAACGCAGTTGCCTCTTCTTTACCGCCTTCTATCACCTCTACACAAGACACATCCATGTATTGAGGGATAAGCTTTGCCACCAGCGCTGATGTTTCTGCTGAGAGCTCTGAGGGCTTTAACACGGCGCAGTTACCCGCCGCTAATGCGGCAATATAAGGCGCTAGCAATAGTTGTAATGGATAGTTCCAGGCACCAATGATAAGCACAGTACCTAGTGACTCAGGCTGCTGAAAGCTTTTACCTGGCCACGCCAGCATGGGAGTAGACACCTTGCGAGGCTTAACCCATTTGTCTAAATGTTTAAGGGTGTGATCGATATCGGACAATAAAAAACCTTGCTCGGCAACCATGGCCTCAGTTTCACATTTGCCTAAATCCGCTTTAAGGGCGTCTAACAATACCCCTTGATTATCTTCAAGCATGCGCTTTAACGCCAACAACTGATTCTTTCGCCAGTCAATAGACTGCGTCTTTCCGGTGCGATAACTAGCGTTTAGCTTTTTAACATTGTCGATAAAACAAATACCCGGTTCGATAGCATGAAGAGTAGGTCTAGTTGGCATATGAAGGCTCCGCTGGCGTTGTCAGCTCAAAAATGATCGACGTTCTATACTCTATTAATAGGTATGTTCTGCTGCAACGCAACTAAATTGTTTATTAATCTTCATTCTCCGCAGTGCTTTTTTCGTGTTTGTAGCAGGTTCGCCGCGTACACGCTTAATCCTGTACGTCATTGTAAGTTGGCCGTTAAATAGGTAATCTCGGGTAAACAGCTTCTTTTTCGCGCATAAAAAAACCTAGCACAGGCTAGGTTTTTTTGATGTGTCGGCTTAAGTATACAGCGGCGGCTGCATACAAAAGCTAACGTTGCTTTACATTACATTGCGCTGCGTTAGGCATCATAAGGATGACGTAGCACGATAGTCTCGTTTCTGTCTGGGCCTGTTGATACGATATCGATTGGCACACCTGTTAACGCTTCTAAGCGTTTGATGTAGTTTTTCGCTGCTTGTGGCAAGCCTTCAAACTCTGTCACACCATAGGTGTTGTCAGACCAACCCGGCATTTCTTCGTATACCGGTGTTATCTTATCGTAGCCATCAGCTGCCATAGGCGGTACGTCTTTCACATTACCGTCAGCGTCTTTGTAGCCTACACAAATTTGAAGCGACTCCAAACCGTCAAGTACATCAAGCTTGGTCAGACAGAAGCCTGTGATAGAGTTGATTTGCACTGCGCGTTTCATGGCCACAGCATCAAACCAACCTGTACGACGCTTACGACCTGTCGTTGCACCGAACTCATGACCTTTAACACCTAGATGCTGACCGACTTCACAATCTAGCTCTGTCGGGAATGGGCCAGAACCAACACGGGTCGTGTAGGCTTTTACAATACCTAGCACGTAATCAAGCTTCAACGGACCAAAACCTGCACCTGTTGCCACGCCGCCTACGGTAGTGTTCGACGAGGTGACGTAAGGATAGGTACCGTGGTCGATATCAAGCAGCGTACCTTGAGCGCCTTCGAACATAATTGGCAAACCGTTTTTGTCGGCTTTATCAAGTTCGTCGGTAACATCAATAACCATTGCTTTAAGAATGTCGGCAACTTCCATCGCGCCTTTCAATGTTTCGTCAAAATCGACAGCTTCTTCACCGTAATATTGAGTCAACGTAAAGTTGTGCACATCTAGCACTTCTTTTAGTTTGGCTGCAAAGTCTTCAGCATTAAATAAATCACCCACGCGGAGACCGCGGCGAGCCACTTTATCTTCGTAAGCTGGACCAATACCACGACCGGTAGTACCGATGGCTTTAGCGCCTCTTGCTTTTTCCCGAGCAACATCAAGTGCTACGTGATAAGGCAGAATGAGAGGACAAGCTTCACTAATTTTCAAACGCTCACGCACAGGAACACCACGCTCTTCTAGCATAGTGACTTCTTTCATAAGTGCGTCTGGGCTTAACACAACACCATTACCTATTATGCAGGTAACGTTGTCACGTAAGATGCCGGATGGGATCAAGTGAAGTACGGTTTTTTCACCGTCGATTACTAGAGTGTGACCTGCATTGTGCCCGCCTTGGTAGCGAACAACATATTTTGCGCGATCAGTGAGTAGGTCTACGACCTTTCCTTTACCCTCGTCACCCCATTGAGTGCCGAGTACCACAACGTTCTTTGCCATGAATCATATGTGTTAAAAAATTAGGCGGGGATTCTACAAAATTCTACGCAAAGGATCATCTATTTTTCGAACAAAAATGCGCCACAGAACTTGCTCTACCGTGAAGTTATTTTATCGGTACCACATAGAAATTCGGCGGCGGCGCCACTAACCCTATATTTTATATAGGGTTAGTGGTTAGCTTTTTTCTTTATGGGCAGAATAAACTGAACAAACGGTCAATAGAATTAAAACCGTCTTTCTTAGGCTATTAATTCATCTATGAAAAAAACAGGAGGAGCAATGTACCAAAAATAACCAGTACGCCACCTATTTGACGAAGTTGATTACTGGGCTGCTGACTTATATGCAGCAAGTAATTTCGCCATTTGTTGGGAAATAGCAATGGCCCTATTCCCTCAATAATAAGCACCATCGCCAGTGCAGGTAAAAACCATGACATTTGCCCCTCCTTTCTTAACAAACCTAGGTTGCGAACCTCGCGTAAAGTATGAGAGTAACGGTTAAGCTAAACCTGCGCTATTAAATATGGCGTTATACCTTACTGAGGGCGGTTAGATTTATATAGTCTGGCGTATGGTACAGGCCAAATCCAAAGCGCAGTCGATTACCACGGTAGTCGGTGAGTATATTCTGCGCTTTTAGTGCATTAGCTAATTGCTCGGTTTCAACAGCACTGTCGAATTCGAAGGTCAGAAAATGTCCCCGTACGTTGTCATCTTTAACTACTAACGCCTTTCGGTTTAACCGGGTATGCTCACTGGCGTCTAATTGTGTTAAAAAATAACGTTGCATATCCATCACGTACTCGTCAATGTCACCAACATTGAGTCGATGTGCTTCAAACAATTCTAGTACCGAGCGTAATCGGTATAATGCAGTAAAGTCCATAGTAGCACCGGCGAAGCGCATGCCGTCGGTACTGTACTGAACTTCGCCCGAGCGAGGCTTATCTAACGTGCCAAATTCAGCAAACCACCCGGTGTAGACAGGGCGTAACGTGCAGCCTGTTGGAATATGAGCAAAACACGCTCCCTCTCCTGCTTGAGCGTATTTATAGCTTCCCGATAAATAAAAAACTCTATCTTCTATATTTTTAAGGTTTGTGGGCTTTGCCATAAACCCATGGTAACCATCGACCACTATCAGTGTATCGTCATTGGTTACACTATCAACGATGCTATCTATGTCATCTACTACATAGCCTGAGTTGAAAAATACATGACTGAAGAAAACCATGTCAGGCTGATGCTGGCATATGGCGGCTTTAAAGCGCTCGCTAAAAGTATCGAATGGCTGGGTTGGCACGGTGACAAGGTTGATATTGTCTTGTTCATTCATGCGAGTGACTTGCCGGTGAAAGCTATGAAATTCACTGTCTGTCGATACAATTGTCACTTCGCGAGAGTAGTCTAAACAGCTCATTATTCTATAGAGTAGTTCATGAGTATTAGAGGCAAATACCAACTGATTTGGCGCGCTAGTACCGATAATCTGACTTATCCTGCTTTGTAACTCGGGGACGAGTGTTTCAAAAAAGTAGCCCCATTTTGCATCAACGTATCGGGCGCTATCATCCCAGTATTGAAGCATTGCCTCGCGAGTGCAGTCTGGCCAAAAATAATGACTGTGACACGCGTAATGCTGTTTACCTTCGTTTGCGTTGAGGAATCGTAAATAAAAATGCTGAAAAGACATAATGAACTACTCTTGTATTAATACCATTTACATTAGCAAAACCTAGCAACGCTGACATGCAAACGGCAAACTAAAATAATTCAAAGTGTAAAACGCGCAACACAAGGTATAATTAAAAATACCTTTAACGCGTAAAACACACTAAATATCCATATACAGGCGCATTTTAGTATGTAAAAATATACCATAAACATGATTCAATTTAACGTTAGACCTTTAAAAGCACGGCGGTAGTAAAAAGAAATGCAGTTTCCTCCTTACGGTAATTATTCTTTGGACATTTCAGGCAATGTGTTGGAAGTGTTTGCCTTGGGCGCGTGGAATTTAAAAACAACTCAACTCTTTGTTGAAGAAATGCATTCGTTGATTAAGGGCTTTAATGGTGAACCATGGGCAGCGTTGATGGATGGTAGGCGCTGGGTGTTGGCCACGCCAGATTGCCAAACTTGTTTGTCAGAAGCCATCAAGACAAACATTGCTATGGGGTTATGTCGTTCCGCTTATGTGCTAGATAGTGGTATGGTTAAAAAAGCTCACCTTGAGCGAACCCATCCATCTAAGCAGAAAAATTTAGAGTTTCCCCACTACGAACGACAGTATTTTAAAACGTATTTTGCAGCGCTGAACTGGCTTAATCAGGAGGGTTTTTCACCCATACTAACAAAACCGTGAAAGGTCAGCATTTCAAAGAGTTGGCTTTGAAAATCATAGCCTTAACGATCACGGTTAAGGCCATGCCTTGTGTAATCTAGTAAAGCAGGCTGTACACCTTTCTGCGGTATTCAGATTTAAGCGGATCGCCGTCTGGCAGTGCATTCATCATGTCCATCATCAGTTTTCTAGCATTGCCAAAGCTGAGATCTTTCTTTAAAACCGCATATAACAATGCAAGTGCATCCTGCGCTTTGTTGGCCTGCTGTAGTTGAACAGCTAAATCTACCTTTGCTTGTAAATCATCTGGGTTCGATTCGACCACCGACAGCAGTTGACGTATTTCTGGGGTATCGGCCGCTTGCTCCGCTAGCTCTATCTTGCCATTTAAGGTTTGGTAACGAGAGTCTTGATCAACCAGCTTAATTTCTGACAACAGTTGCTTAGCCACATCAATTGAACCCGTTTCTATAAAACAGTCGACAAGCATGTACTTAGCATTCACATTACCTTCGTTAAGTGCCAACGCTTCTTTAGCAGCCGGCAATGCTGCGGCATAATCGCCTTGCTGAATCGCTTTGCCCGCGGTGGCAAGCAGTTCGTCTTCAGGGTTAGGTAGGTACTTACCTAACATTTCGCGTATTTGCGGCTCACCCTGCACACCGGCAAAACCATCTACAGGTTGACCATTTTGAACTACCATCACGGTGGGCAGATTGCGTATACCAAACTGAGCAGCCACCTCTTGCTGTGCTTCGCAATCCACTTTCGCCAGTATCATATGTTCGCTGTATTCACCGGCAAGTTTCTCTAAAATTGGCTGTAAGTCTTTACATGGTTCGCACCAGGGAGCCCAAAAATCGATAAGCACCACTTTTTCTTGCGACGCTTCAACAATAATTTGCTGAAAGTTTTCTACGGTAATATCAACAATGGTTGCCTGAGTATTAGCAATCATATTTTCCATAACGGGTGCCTTAATTTAAATCTTAATATGCAAAGGAATATGGGGTAGTTACAAGCAAAATACAAGACCAAGCGCGTATCCAATGTAAGGACAATTGCGTGAAGCGCGGCAGAAAAGAGATTGTCGTATTTATGACATTATTTGACAAAGCTCCATGTTAAATTGGTGTAAATCGTGAGAGCGCACTTAAACTAATTTAGCTTTAGCGTGCACACTAATAAATAGGGCAGAAATTTATGAGTAATGAACTATCGTCTGATTCCCGCTTTAGCTCTTTTGCAGAGTTTTATCCGTTTTACTTAGAAGAACACAGTGACGCCACCTGTCGCACACTGCACTTTATTGGCTCATGGCTTGTTCTGGGTATTATCGCTACGGCTATATTCACTAACGTGTTGGTATACCTTTGGTTGATACCTCTGGTGGGATATGGGTTTGCCTGGGTGGGTCACTTTTTCTTTGAAAAGAATAAACCGGCCACGTTTAAATATCCTCTCTACAGCTTTGTTGGCGATTGGGTAATGTTTAAAGATATTTTAGTTGGCCGGATTAGTCTTAGAAATTAGCCTAAGCAATTCGCCTCAACAATTAGTTTCTGCGCGCGCACTACTACGAAGGCAGTGCGCTGTTTGTCACACGAAAGGGTAGGTTTGCCGCACAGGCTTTACACAATTTACAGCAACAGGCTATGGTAAGAGAAATGATTGCTATGTACTCATTCTCTGCATAAAAATAAAAAGGAAATCCTATGCCTGCTTACCGCTTGGTAAATCGCAAACGTAACTTCGCGTTATGTGCTGCAATGACGGCTATATGCGCTGCCCTAACGCCAGCATCTGCTGCTGATAGCGTTGATGTTGCCAGCTCGACTGATAACGCACCCAACGTACTCACTTACAACGACACATTTAATTTAGAGTTTGTTTCAAGTCCACAATTCATCGACGACGATACCGTTATTTATAGTCGTCAGAGCTTAGACATTATGTCTGACAGCAGGCAAAGCAGGCTGTGGCAGGTTGATATAAAATCAGGTCAACACCGGCCTTTCGTTGCTCAAGACGAAAATATTTTTCAAGCGACGCTGTCACCTGACGGTACTGTTATCGCTTACACAAAAGCCGTTGATGGACGTACGCAGCTGCACCTGTATTATCTTGACTCGAAGCAATCTGTACGCCTTACCAATACCGACGAAGCGCCCTCTAACTTAACGTGGGCTCCTGATGGTAAATCTCTGGCTTTCAGCCTATTTACCGAAGAAAAAAACGCCCCTATATTTACTGGAATGCCAGCAAAGCCAGAGGGAGCAAAATGGGCAGAGCAAGCCACCTATATTGAAACCACTCAATACCGCGGTGACGGACGGGGCTATTTACGCGAAGGATATAACCAAATCTATGTTCTTCCCGTTGAAGGCGGCACGCCAAGACAATTAACCACTGGCAAGTTTCCCAACGGTGGTTCGCTTTCATTTTCACAGGATGGAAATTGGATATACTTTGCTACGCCTCATCGAGAAGACTATGCTCTGCATCCTTACTTTAGCGACATTTATAGAGTAAACGTCGCTTCATCCGAAACCGAGCAAGTGACCAGTATGGATGGCCCTGAGGGCTCCCCCACCCTAAGCCCAGATGGTAAGTACCTCGCGTTTACCCATGTGAACGATAGAAAACTGTCTTATCAAAACAACGACCTACTTGTGATGCAGCTAAGTAACGGTGAGATAACGCGGCTCACTTCATCTCTCGACCGTGCTGTAGGCGACTTTAAATGGCGTAAGAATAGTCGAGGCCTTGTCTTTTCATATCTCGATCAGGGCGACAATAAGCTTGCAGCAGTCAACCTCAAAGGCGACGTAAAATCACTAGACATTGCTATAGGTGGTCAATCACTAGGGAGACCCTATACATCCGGCGTCTTTGCCCTTAGCGATGAAGGCACAATTGTGTATACCAGCGCAAATCGAAACATGCCGGGGGATCTTACTTTGCATCGCACCCGAAATGCAGATAAAGCCTTAACTCACCTTAACGACGATGCACTGGGTCATAAAGCGCTTGCAGAAGTCATTGATTTATCGGTAACGTCCAGTGTTGACGAGCGAAATATTGATGCGTGGGTAGCGCTTCCACCTGGCTTTGACAGCAGCAAAAAATACCCGTTTATCTTAGAAATTCACGGTGGTCCACATGCTGCCTATGGCCCCCATTTCGCCATGGAAATACAGTTAATGGCGGCGCAAGGTTATGTGGTGGCTTGGTCGAATCCGAGAGGCAGCAGCTCTTATGGCGAAGATTTTGGCAACCTTATTCACCATAACTACCCATCTGAGGATTATAATGACCTCATGGATGTGGTGGACGCTGTTATCGACAAGGGGTATGTTGATACCGATAATCTATTTATTACAGGCGGCTCAGGGGGCGGTGTGCTCACGGCGTGGTCAATAGGAAAGACCGACCGCTTTGCTGCGGCCGTGGTCGCTAAACCCGTGATCAACTGGATGAGCTTTGCTTTAACCGCTGATGCATATCCGTTTTTCAGTCAATATTGGATGTCTGATATGCCGTGGAATATTGCTGATAAACTGTGGAAGCGCAGCCCTCTTTCATTAGTTGGTAACGTAACGACACCTACCATGCTATTAACCGGTGAGTCTGATTACCGCACGCCGATTAGTGAGTCTGAACAGTACTACCAGGCGTTAAAGCTTCAAGATATTGATGCAGCCATGGTGAGAATACCCGGCGCTTCACACGGCATAGCAAGCAAACCATCTCGCCTCATTCAAAAGGTGGGGAATATTCTTGCGTGGTTCGAGCGCTACAAAACCACATCCGAAGGTGAAGATAAATAAGTCAAGCGCTTCAAATAAAAAGCCGAGCTAGCGCAATTCGCTAGCTCGGTTTGACATTGGCATTGGTATATACAATGACACTATTTGGTCAACTTTAGTACTTTGCCATTTGGCGCATCCGTTAACAGGTAGATAGCGCCGGCTTCATCAACCTCAACGTCTCTGATTCGGGCGCCGTTGTCTCGTAAGTATTCATATTGCTCTGCAGGTTTGCCATCTATCACATCGATACGGCGAAGATGAGTAAACTTCAACGATCCCACAAGAATGTCGCCTTGCCATTCTTTAAACATATCACCGGTATAAAAAACGAGTCCGCTAGGAGCAATAGAAGGGTCCCAATAAAGCCAAGGTTGCTCCATACCGTCCATGTGCGTTTTATCACTGATAACTTCGCCGCTGTAATCAATGCCGTAGGTGATTTCTGGCCAGCCATAGTTAGCGCCGTTTTTGATTATGTTTATTTCATCGCCGCCTTTTGGACCATGCTCCATTGCCCACACTTCACCAGTTTCAGGGTGAACCGTTACGCCCTGAACGTTTCGATGGCCAAAACTGAATACTTCCGGCGCATCACCGTCAGTGAAGGAGTTATTTTCAGGTACACTGCCATCGCGATTTATGCGCACTATCGTACCGAAATGATTAGCCGTATTTTGTGCTTCTTTCATGTATTTGTAGCGATCGCCAAGAGTGATATACAGTGACTTTTCAACATCAAATACCAAACGACAGCCAAAGTGAAAGCCATTATCGATCACTGGCGAGGCGCTAAATATCACCTCTACATCTTTAAGTGCATTATCTACCAGTATCGCCTTCGCCACACTACTGCTGCTGCCAGGCTTGCCATCATCAGAGGGTTTGCTGTAGCAAAAATACACCGTATTGTTCTCGCTGAAATCAGGGTCGATAGTAATATCTAGCATTCCGCCTTGGTTGTTCGCAACAACCTCTGGCACGTTTGCTAGCCTGTCTGATAACTCGCCGCTTTGTGACAACCTACGGATACCACCAGCACGCTCTGTCACTAGCATTTCTCCGCTAGGGAGAAACGCCATTCCCCACGGGTGCTCAAGCCCCTGTGCTAGTGTCGTTACTTTTATCCCGTCATTTTTGGTGCTAATGACCTTGTCTGAGTCGTTGTGACTATTTGCCATCACGCCTTGGCTCACTGCCAAACTGATACTACAAAGGCCAAGTAGACCCATTGTCAATTTTTTCATGTGTACCTCAATGTTTGCTCTTGCTCTGATAGGTGTTGTTTTTTCTTGCGTAGAAGGCTTTGATGTCGCTTGTTAACTGCCGCTCTGTTGAATTAAGCGTTATCACACTTTGCTTTGCGTCTTGTGTTCTGTATTTACATCGGGCGAATGTAACCCAGCAATGTGTTAATTATACAAAAAAGGGTACAGCTTGACTGTACCCTTAGTTTTATTCATCCCGAAATATCTGGAAATGCTCTCTTTTTACAGAGCTTTCTTAAGCGCTGTCTTTTGACGTCTATTTCGGTAGCGTTGCGCGAAGCATCCAAGCGGTTTTTTCATGAACGCGCATTCTGTCGCCAATAAGTGCAGCAGACGATTCATCATCCGCACCTTGCGCTAATTTCAAAGACTCTCTGCACGTTTTTACTACCTGCTCGTGACCATGGGTAAGTAAACGCACCATTTCGGTAGCTTCTGGCACACCATCAACTTCTTCAATCGCACTTAGCTCTGCAAACGCTTTGTACGTTCCTGGAGCCGCCACACCTAAAGTACGAATACGCTCTGCAATTTCGTCTACCGCTAATGCCAGTTCGGTGTAATGCTCTTCAAACATTAGGTGTAGTTCGCGAAACTGTGGGCCTTCAACATTCCAGTGAAAATTATGAGTTTGAAGGTATAACGTGTACGAGTCTGCCAATAGTTTCTTTAAACCATGGGCCACTTCATTACGATCGCTTTCTGAAATTCCAATATCAATTTTACTCATGTTCCGCTCCTCAACATAATGTTAAAACTAATTAGCAGTAACGCTAACGAATCACAATACTATATATCAACCTAACGCAGATAGAACTCGTATTAAGTTGATTGCAGCCATCTATTTTATAGATGCTAGCCCCTTAAGTTTCAACGTGAAAGATGCGGGTATTGTCCGTCATCATAAAAACGTCACAGTGCTTAATGCCCGTGCTTGTGCACAGCTTGTTTATCGGCTTTTACAGGTAGAACCGTATGCAATGGCTCTTGCCCCTCAAAGTGAAGCGTTAGTTGCACTTTTTCTCCCTCGCTTAAACCATTTTTTAAACCTAAAAGCATGACGTGGTAGCCACCAGATGTGAAAGTGACATGTTCGTGAGCGCCTATGGTCACACCATCAGTCAAGTGACGCATGCGCATAACGTCGCCTTCCATTTTAGTGGTGTGAATTTGTGCTTCATCTGCCACTTTTGTGTCAACAGTAACACCACTTAGTTGAAGGTCGTCTTCGCCATGATTGTGCAGTGTAAAATAAGCGGCTGCCGTTTTAGCCATTGGAAAGGTTGCGCGGGCATAGCCATCATTAAGGATAACAGACGATTGGGTGTCTGCCATATGTTCATGGCTTTTACCGTGCTCATGGCTTTTACCGTGCTCATGGCTGTGCTCACCGTAAGCTAAAACAGACGCCGAAGTGAAATAAGTGAGGACTAGCAAACAGCTAAACGCTTTGCCATGAAATTGGCGAACATAGGAAGATAATGACATTGAGAAATTGCTCCGTTGTGGTTAACGGAACTATATTACGTAAGAAATGCGTAATAACAAAGATAAATGGTGCCGACTGCCGGAATCGAACTGGCGACCTACTGATTACAAGTCAGTTGCTCTACCAACTGAGCTAAGTCGGCACACTATTTAAAACCGCTGCCTAGACAGCGGATGCGTATTCTAGCGATTAAATGGTTACTGTCAACCTTTTAATCGCGTTGCCTCAGCAACTAATTTTGGGAAATACTCAAGGGGTAGATATTGCCCTAATGCCATTAGCTTTTCACCTAGTTGATGGTAGCTATCAGTCGTCACATTAATGTGGCCCATCTTACGCTTGTCTCTTACCGATTTACCGTACCAATGCAAATGACTACCATCGATACTCAACAGCTCTCGTGAGAAACTGCTACACCCAATAATATTCACCATTGCACTAGGGCCCAATGCTGAAGTATCACCTAACGGAAGCCCACATATAGCTCTTAGGTGATTTTCGAATTGACTGGTTACCGCGCCAGATTGACTCCAGTGACCTGAGTTGTGAACCCGTGGCGCTAACTCATTAACCAGTAAGGTATTACCCACCTGGAATAACTCAACCGCAAGAACCCCTACATATTCCATGGCGTTAGCTAGCGTTGTGAAAATATCGTGTGCTTGTTGCTGTAGCGCTTCATCAACATGAGTTGCTGGCGCCACAGAAACATGAAGCTGGCCTTGATGATGTAAATTTTCCGCAAGTGGATAAGTGCGAATATCACCATTCGCATTCCTCACACCAATGAGAGAAAGCTCGCGGTCAAAGGCAACCATTTTCTCAACAACTAAAGGCACTTTTTCTAAGTCTAAGCCTTGAAGAGACTGCTTTAGCTCTGGTAACTCAGCCTTGTCTGACAAACGCCATTGGCCGTAACCGTCGTAGCCATCGCGACTGGCTTTTAAAATCAACTTGCTGCCAAGCGCATCAACACATTCATCTAATTGGTCTAAGTGCGTAACAATTTTGTGCTCGCAATTTGCCACACCCATGGTCTGCAACAAGTGCTTTTCACGAACACGATCTGCACCCACCAAAATACTTTGAATATTCGGCATTAACTTATTGGTTTGCGCGGCAACTTCAAGCAGGCGTTCTGGAACGTGCTCAAATTCAACGGTTAGCGCATCAGCACCGTCTAACGCTTCATCAAGAGGGATATCTAGAGGGGTTTTACTTACCGGATGAACAACCGTATCGTTGTTTACGTCAACGGCCTGTACATCAATACCTAACGGGCTACCCGCAAGATACATCATTTGTGCTAATTGACCTGCACCGTAAACGACGACTCTCATTCATCTAGCTCCAGTGTGTTACTTGACGCTAGCACTGTCTCGGTTTGCGTTTTTCTAAAGGCGATTATTGCGTCGCGCACTGTCTCGTCTTGCAACGCAACAACTTGAGCGGCCAATAGCCCAGCATTGGCTGCGCCAGCTTCGCCAATGGCGAGCGTACCAACAGCAACGCCCTTAGGCATTTGAACAATTGATAACAATGAGTCTAAACCGCTAAGTGCTTTTGATTTTACCGGACACCCAAATACTGGCAAATGAGTATGCGCCGCAATCATGCCAGGCAAATGAGCAGCACCGCCGGCACCTGCAATAATGGCGCTAAAGCCTTCATCTGCAGCGCTCTCTGCGAACTCCACTAGTAAGTTTGGTGTTCTGTGCGCCGACACGACTTTCGCGTCAAATTCGACGTTGAACGACTTCAGCATTTTTGCAGCCTGCTGCATGGTAGGCCAGTCTGAAGTTGAACCCATTACAATCGCGACTTTCGCCATCTAATGATCCTCGGAGTAGGTAACCTGAATCCTGTTTAAGAAAAGGCGCTCAGCACCACTAGAAATGCGAATTACTGCGTTGCAAAAGTAAGTAATAGAACAACTATTACGTGACTTTTGCGCCTTGCACTTCGCATTTCTAGCAGTACTGAGTTTGAAATTTAAATTTTATAGAACAAATGCTTGCACCATTCTTTAAACAGGATTCAGGTTATGTAAAATAGACAAGTTTGGAAAGCACGCGATTGTAGCGTAACTTGCGCAAAATTCCCACTTCAATTGCCCGTAGAAAGGCGTTTCAAATTGCGCGTGAACTGACTTGTGACAAGATATCTAGACAGCGGCGAGTTCGTTGGCAATACAATTAAATAAGACACGCTTTCGAATGGGCTTACTCAAATACGCATCCATGCCAGCGTTGAGACAGGCAATTCGGTCTTCTTCAAAGGCATTTGCCGTTAGCGCAATAATACGCACGGTGTCTTTGTTTATGCCGTGTTTGCGAATTTGTGAGGCAGCTGTCAGGCCATCCATGACAGGCATTTGACAGTCCATGAGAATGACGTCAAACGGGTATTTCTTTGCTGCCTCTAATGTATCTTGACCATTCTTAGCACGAATACAGCGTACATTGGCACTAGATAACATTTCCATGACTATTTCGGCATTAATATCGTTATCTTCTGCTAATAGAATATGGGTGTTATTGGGTATCGTTTTGATACTAGGCTCGGTGTTAGCGGCTTTGGCTAGCGCTCTATTTGTGCTCTCTTTGCAGGGAATATAAAATGTAAAGGTAGAGCCATTGTCCAGTGTACTTTCTACGCACATTTCGCCCCCCAGCAACTCCACTATCCCTCTGCTAATGGCTAAGCCTAGACCAGTGCCGCCATAGTCTCGTGTGGTGGATGCATCAGCCTGCTCAAACTTTCCAAAAATGGTATGAAGTTTGTCTTTTGAAATCCCAACTCCGGTATCTTCAATGCCAATACTAAGAGAGTTATCTGCATAATTTGCTGTTATTGTAACGGTGCCGCCATTAGTAAATTTAATCGCGTTACTGAGCAAGTTATTTACGACTTGTCCAACTTTGCCAGAATCAAGAGTCAGTAGTGCTGGCACCGAATCGTCAACAAAAAGGTGAATTTCAATTTCCTTAATATTTGCCGTGTACGTGAACAATTCTTTAGCCGCTGACAGTAACTCGCGTATTGGCGTATCTTGATAATCTGCGACCATCTTACCTGACTCTATCTTAGACCAATCGAGAATACTGTCTAAAATGTGCAGTAGATTAGTGGCAGAACGAGAGATAGTGTTAGCTCTTGACGCAATGTAACCAGGCAGTTCGTACTCTGACATCAGCTCACACGAGCCAATAATTCCATTCATCGGAGTACGAATTTCGTGGCTCATGTTTGCTAAAAACTGGGTTTTAGCAATATTCGCCGCTTCTGCAGATTTTAGTGCGCTTTCCAAATGTTGGGTTTTTTCTTCAATACGAACCTCCAATGACTGATTCAGCTCACCCAGCTCCACGTTTAACTGCCTTTCAGTGGCCCTTGCCCTGCCTAATTCGTCAAAAGCGGCCAATAATCTTTGCTCCAAACTGATAAATTCATTGTTTAGCGCAGTAAGCTCTTGAATATGAAACTCTTCGCTAGGGATACTGCTCCCTGGCTTACTTTTGTGGTCAAAACTAGCAATGTAGCGAATGAGTCGTTTAAGGGGCATGCTGATCATTCGAGCGACCAAAAACCCCGCAAATGTGCCAAATATAGATAGCAATAATAGTAAAACCAGGTCCTTCATCAGGTAGTTGCTCATGGAGGCTTGAAGATACTCACGGTTGAAGAAATAGCTTAACGTCCAGTTGACCTGTGGTATGTCACCCTCAAACCGCAGCCAGTTTTTTCCCCCAATACCATTATCTAACTCAACATCACATTGTGGCTCGCACTCATAAAATGGGGCTTTACCTAACGGCTTTAAATTAAGCTCATTCGATGCAAATACCACATCTCCTTTTCTATCTTCAATTAATAAAGAGAAGCCATCTAAACTGAGCTCGTCAAACGCAGTAAAGCTTTTGAGAGACAATGAGCCTTCAACAATACCAACGGTGTCATCGCGACTTGTCTTGATAGGAGCGGAAATGGCAACAATCGGATCACTGCCAAAGCCACGGCCTTGGAATACATCGGATAAATAGGGCTTACCAGACTGCATCACTTCAAAGAAATAGGGGCGATTTGCAACATTCGAGCTAACACCAGATTTAACTTTTTCGATTAGATTAGTGGGATATGTATGAGTAATGTCTCCCTGTTTATCGGCGATAAGAAAGGTGATGAAGTTAGGATAATATTCGGCCAGTATAGACAGCTGTTTTGATGAAGCTGCATCTAATTCTGTTTGTGTTTTACCTCCTGACAACGTTTTTGCGGTTGCCGTGACCACGCTTTGGTGTTGCTCAATGAAATCAGATAACTGTTGCTGCAGCACTGCAATGCGTTGAAGCATGTATTGTTGAATTTGACGTTCTTGCTGCTGTTGAAACAGCGAGACCGACAGGTAAATCACGGCCATAGAGCCTATAAAGAAACAGCCAGAAAAGAAGTAGCTGAATAAAAAATTAAGCTTCACCTTTTCTGACACGTACGCACCGTTTCGTCTCAAACCGTGAGTCGCTAGATAGACAAAATGCCCAGTTACTAAACCAAAAGCGCCGCTTATCCAAGTAACCAGAACGCCAGAAATAAGTAAATTGAGGTTTTCGTGGTTAACAGCGCCGCTGTCAACATAGTGCTCAAGCAACAACACTGGCACAAAGACAATGGACCAAACGCCCCCCCCTATTTTTACTACTTGCGCAGGAGATTTCTGGTACCCAAACAGGCTTATGACGATGGGTAATAACGTGAGGCATTCTTTTCCGATGATATCTCCATCACTAAACCAAAGTGGAGAGCAAATCAGCAACGCTATAGGTATTGATAGGTAGGGTGTAAAACGAAGGGCGGCATATACTGCTGCGCCACAGCCAAACACCACGATACCTGAGCTATCAAATGGGGCTGGTAATACATTAATAAACCCGCCCACTAAGCATAATAAAATAACTTCCAGTGCTAAAGACCAGCTAAAAACATAACGAGTTTTACTCAAAGATAGCCTCCAGCGCCATGATTAGTTCTGCTTCATGTAATCGAGGGTAAAGTTGGTCAGTAGTTTTACGCCCAATTTCATACCTTCATCATCCACAAAAAATTCCGGCGTGTGATGAGCAGGACTCTCTTCTTCAGATACATCTAAAGGCTTTCCACCTACCCACACGTATAGGCCAGGTACTTGCTCCTGAAAGAATGAGAAGTCTTCCGCACCTGTGACCGGGTTTGATAACAAGGTGTTTTCAACACCTGCCGTACGCTGCATTGTCGGCAACATGGCCTGCGTTAATGCGGGATCGTTATAAGTAATGGGGTAAGAATAGTCTAACGGCAATGTTAGCTCTGCTTTGGCTCCCATACTTTCAGCAATAGCATTTACCTTACGAGGCAAGGCTTCATAAATATGCTCTCGAGCAGCTTTGTTCAACGTTCTGATAGTGCCGACTAACTCTACTTCATTGGGGATAATATTAGACCTGTTACCACCGTGAATTGAACCAATAGACACAACAGCAGCATCATCAATAAGCTTTAGTTCTCTGCTGACAATAGTTTGGATAGACATGATCATTTGAGCAGCGGTAACAACGGGATCCACGCTTTTCCACGGATAAGCACCATGCGCCTGTTTACCGTGAATAACGATTTTAAACGGATCTACGGCAGCCATGGTGCCACCAGGCTTATAACGCACTTTGCCTACATCAGTGTTGGCATTAATGTGTAAACCGAAAATCACATCCACATCAGGATTTTTAAGTACCCCTTCCTTTACCATCACTTCGGCACCACCGGTTTCTCCCGCGGGGGCGCCCTCTTCAGCCGGCTGAAAGATAAATTTTACCTTGCCAGTAAGTTCGCTTTTTATATCGGTAAGGATTTTAGCGGCCCCCATCAGCATAGCCATATGAGTGTCGTGACCACATGCGTGCATCACAGGAACGTCATTTCCATTGTATTCGCCCATTTGTTCAGAGCGATAGGATAATTGGTTTTGCTCTTTAACCGGCAGACCATCCATATCGGCGCGAAGCGCGACCACAGGACCTGGCTTTCCAGAGTCAAGAATGGCGACTACGCCCGTTTTTGCAACACCGGTTTGAACCTCTAATCCTAACGAAGTAAGGTAGTTTGCAATGTAATCTGCTGTTTTGAATTCACGGTTGGAAAGCTCAGGGAATTGGTGAAAATGATGGCGCCATTTAATGACGTCTGGCTCGACGTTTGTGGCTAAACTGTCGACATCTACGGTTGCAGCGAACACACTGGTCGATACAGCTAAACTTGCGAAGGTTAAGGTTGCTAACTTCCCGATCATAATATTTATCCTTTGTTGTTTTGACCAGAATAGAGCATCTGGTAAAAGAACACACCCAGAACTTGATCTTAGAAAATTAAACTAACGCATCCACAAATACAAAAACATTATCCGGAAGTCTAAAACTGTAAATAAAGGAGCCTATAGACATATTCAGATACAAAAAAGGCGCCTTTTGAAGTGACCCCCAATAGTTGGACTATCCAATTACTGGGGGTCTTTTTATGTCCAAACATCACAGAGCATTTAAGTTAAAGCTAGCGCGACTAGCGCAAGAAGAGAGTTCAGGAGTCTTAGGTTCAAAGTTTGAGGTACGCTCCAACCTTATCCGTTATTGGTCTCAAGTTTATCGCATTAACGGCTTTGATAGCTTTTTTCACAAGCAACGCCCTTACTCCTTCGAATTTAAAATTCATGTACTTAATACCATGGCAGCGAATAACTGGTCACTGACTTATACCAGCGCCTATTTCGACTTATCAACTCCTGGTATTTTATTTCAATGGCAAAAGCTTTATGCTCACGAGGGTATAACCCGTCTAAAACCACAGAAAACAGGTAGGCCTCGCGTGACGAATCATTCTTCAACTCCTAAACCATCAGCAGACATGTCTGAAAAAGAGCTCAGAGAAGAATTGGATTATCTACGTGCAGAGAACGCAGTCTTAAAAAAGTTAGAAGCCTTGGCTCAAGCCAGAAAGAAAAAAGCAAA
>NZ_JAPVOT010000024.1 GCF_027257845.1 Alteromonas sp. BMJM2
GCGTTTCTTCTTAACTCCCGTCTTTACTGGCCTATAAAGGTAGTAGAGACTTACTTCAGGAGGGTTGCTGTTTTGCTTTTCCCCCGAAGCGGATGCGCATTTTAGGGAAATGAGCGCTCACGTCAACCCTTATTCATGAAAAAGTAATAAAAAGTCGATAAAAGTGAACCAAACGTCTATTTTTTAGTCGGATGTGATAATTAGTAGACAATGTGGACTAATTACTAATAGGATGAGAGTTGAGATCCTATATAGTAGTTCCATAAAGTGGAAAACGATCGCTGCCGATAACAACCTTAAATGTGGCATAGAATGTCGCTATTTATTTTGAAGCAAATAGTGTTTTAGTGTTTTTTTGCAAAACGCTCGGCAGCATCGTTATAAAGCTACGCAATAATTATAAAAGGTGGATTTATGTCAAGAACGCTAACAATTCTGTCGGCATCACTAATAGCAGCTGGCTTTCTCAGTACCGGTGTTGTTACATCAGCAAATGCACAGGAAGCGTCGCAAGAAGTTTCACCCCTTACAGAATCTAACGAATCTGCAGGCCCATCAATAGTGCCAAAAGACGAAGTGAGTGAATCTACTAAGTTTCAAACTGCTTTTTTAAAGCGTCAGGTAGAGCAGACCATGTCAGTGGGAAGAGCAATTAGCTCTATAGCTGGTCACTATCCACAAGACTTAGTGCTTGTGGTAGACATTGCATTAGACACTTACCCTGATAAATACAGAGAAATCATCTTCGCTGCAATATCAGCGCAGCCTTCGTCTACCGAAGAAATTGTTCAACTTGCTATAGAAAAAGAAGTGAGTAGCTGTCCAAACATCGTTAAGTTAGCTATAACGGCTGAACCTACTTACGTGGATTTTGTGGTTCATGCCGCAGCAATGGCGACACCAGAAGAATTAGATGAAATAGTGCGTGTTGCCGTACTGACTCAACCAGACTCTGCCGACAGTATTGTGCAAACACTCTCCCAAGAGCATCCAAACAAAATTGTAGAGATAATGACAAGTGCGCTTAACGCAGTTCCCTTCGTTGGTGAATATGTAGTGGATGCCTTATTAGCCGTATTTCCTAATAAAGCAGAAAAAGTAGTGGAGACTGCTGTACGCGAATCATCGCAACAGCGTGAACAAATAATGCGTATCTTACATACTGCGAACAATTCTGGCGTTTCTCAGGTTAAGCTTAAAGAATATGCCTTGTCTGCAGGACTCAGCGAAAGTGACTTTGATAACGCAGTAGGTAACTAAGCTCACTTTTACTTAAAGGCGTTTGCTTACATGACGAGCGCAAATGAACACCGTAAATTACCCATAGCAATTAAGGTTAACTGAAATTAAGGTTAACTGAGCAATAGATAACGCACGTTATCTATTGCAGCTAAAACGCCATCCCAAAAAAATGAATACAGGTTCGCACGCTAATAGAGAGCTGTGATCATAGCACCTATCATTTACTCATCATCAAAAGGCAGGCTAGGCACTACTTCATTTCATACAGCATAGCTGCCTCTTTATAAAGCATGAGTTCTGCTTTCAGCAAATCCACTTTCGCTTTTATTTCTTTTATTTGCGCCTTTATTTCGTTTTGCGCTCTAGCATTTAATACAAACATATCGCTATCGCCGGCATCAAACCGCGTTCTCTCTACACGTGACAATGTTCTAGCAAGTGACGCATTTTCGCTTTGCAACGCAGCTATATCTTTTGCTTGAGTCCAATATACATAAGCTTGCTCGAAGCGTTGCATGATCGACTGCTGGATTGAGGTAAATTTGTGTCCTAACTCCCGCTGCTTAGATAGTAACTGAGAGCGTTCCGCTTTGGCCTTTCGGTTACCAAGTGGATAAGAAAACGAAAGGCCGAGTTTAGTCTCTGTACCTTCTAATGTTTCAGATCCTGCCCCGACATCTCGAGCAATAGACGCTTGTAAATCGAGCTTTGGCAGTAAGGCATTATTGGCTAGCGCAGTTTTGTTTTTTACCACCTGCTGCTCCAACTGCATCACATCAAGTTCTGGGTGTTGGCGCAAGGCTTTACGCAACGCCATAATTTGTGCATCACCCACCCAAAATGGCCATTCAATATCGTTTGGCGGTGTATCAGCATTAAACGACATCATGTCTCCCTGTGGAGAGCGCCAATAGAACGACAACATTTGAGCATGAGCGTCGCGCTTTTGCTTAAGTTCGGCAAGTAACAATCGCTGCTGCATAATATTTGCTTGAAACTCTACCAACACGATATTGGCAAGGTCGCCCTTTTCAACACGTGTGGTCAACGCTTTTTCCCTGTCTTGGGCCGTAACAAGCAAATTATCTACCGCCTTAATTTGCAGCGCACTTTCGTACCACGATATGTACTCAGTAACCCCTTTATAAATAAAGTTATTGAGCATACTGGTGGCTTGCGCTTCCCACTGCGCCGTGGCAAGTCCCGCATTTCGAAGCTCAGTTCTGCGCTTATCTATTTCACGATTCTGTAGCAACGACATAGCAACACCAACGCTCGCCTCTCCAGCAGAAAGTGTATCGTAACCACCTTCATAAGCCGGGAAATCGCCCGCGGCAATACGATACTCGGTAAATACATTGGCATTATAATCCTCCACCGGGTTAGTGAAGCGTTGGGTTAAATTTGTTCCGTCGTAATACCCGCTTACTCGACTTTTTGTTTTCTGCTCTATGAATGGGTCGAAGCTGCTTCGTGCAATTTCTACTTCAGCGGCCGCCTGGTAATTACCCTCGTTAATCGCCAGTACATAGGGATGGTACTGGGTCATGCTATCTATAAATTCATTAATACTGGGCGCAGGAACCTGGCTGGCTGTATTCTCTATTGCATGTGCGTCCGATATACCACTTAACGTTAAGGCAACCACGGCTGAATTAAGAAAGTAACTGAGCTTCACTTTATTGATCATAACCGACCGCTTCCTTTCGCAGTGGCGGTAGTTTGTGGCTGCACCGTAGGTTTAGGTGGGAAGTTATTTAACTGACGCCACATTTCATAACCTAAGCGAACCTCCTCAAGCAATATCCACGCTCTTACTTGGCTTCCCAAGCGTGCTGAACTTTCTGCCGGCCAGGCTACGTCATCTTTGTCGGGTTTTATCCATACCTGAAACTCACCCATGGTATTCGCCACCGGCTCTACATACACAACTTCCCCACCGAAAGTACCTATTGCAGCACCAGGCCAACCGCTAAACTGAAACACCGGCCAACCGTCAAATTGAATACGCGCTTTCGCGCCTGGTGTTACTAAAGGCGCATCTAGCCCCCGAACCGTTATTCTCACACTGCGTTTTGCATCAGCAGGGATAAACTGGCCTAAAATGTCTCCTGATTTTACGAAAGTGGACACGCCGCCAGATAACAATCTAACCACTGTGCCATCAACCGGCGCCACTTTGGTTTGTGTAGACTGACGGGATAGCGTCATGCTTACATCGTTAATTTCTGTTACCGACGCGGCCGCTTTCGCTCGCAACTCTTCCACTTTTATTTGCGCGTTCTCTACTTCTTTGCGCGACACTAGCCCCTGCTTTTCGAGGCCTATCTGCCGCTGCAGGTTGTTCTCGGCATTTCGCACAGCGGTTTCATTAGCTTGGTTCTTTAGGTTAGCCGCAGCAAGCTGCGATTCTAACTTTTCTAAGCGCTGTGCATCTATATCAATAAGCGTAACAATAGGCGCACCTGCTTTTATCTGCTGGCCTTCCCTCACGTGCCACTTCTTCACCTGCCCATCCACCAGCGCGTTAATCGGCTGCATGCGATCTTCAGGGTCCAAAGAATCCACCATGCCTGTTCCGTAGGCTGTCTGGATCCAAGGCGTAAAGTACAGTGTAAAGCCTGAAACTATAATCAAAAACACGATAATGCCGCATACCACTCTGTGTAGTTTAGGCACCCGCAAGGCAGGCAACGACGTCATGTTATCTAGAAAGCGACGTTCAGCATTGTTCATTTAACTGTCCTCCTTAACATGCCCGTCTAATGTCTTGTGACCACTGGCATTATAATGCGTTACTTGTGCGTCATCGTGCAGGTGCACTAAGCCCGTAGCGCATTCAGGAATGGGCATATTAGAAAAATACAGCACGGTAAAATCGTATTCCTTCAATCGCTCAAGTAGTCGTATCCTTAAAGCCGGCGGAATGGCGTCGAAGTACTGATTCAAAATCAAAATTTGAGGTTTAGCAAGAATTGCTGCGGTTAACTTTAGAAGCAAGAAATGTATCGGTTGCAAAGGCGCTCCTAACACTGAAACTACTGTCCTTAGACCATCAGGTAAAGCATCGACTACTGACGTTAACTCCACCACTTCTAATGCTGCGCGAATATCAGCATAACTCGCCTTTGGCTGAGCTAGCTTCAAATACCGTTCAATAGACACTTCAATAATTAATGAACGGTCGAGAACAGTAACGGCTTGGCGAAGCTCGTGGATATCGTAGTCATTAAGGCTTAAGTTATCCAATGTAATTTCACCCGAACTTACCGCTTTGTAACGCTTCAAAAGCCCTACTAATTTTGGTTGTATCCAGCTCTTTTCTGTTGTTACAAAGTACTGCGTTCCCGGCTCTAATGTCATATCAATATCGCAGTGATCGTCGCCTTGTTTAAGTGCTAACTTGTTGAATGTTAGCTTAGAAGACGTGGGTATATGTTCAGCTTCTGAATGAAGTGATTCTTGCGGCATGGATAGCGCACTACCGAGCTTTTCAGCTGCACCATAGAGTTCATAGTACAGTTTTAAATATTGAGTAAAGCGAGAAAGCCCTAGAAACACTGCTGACATTATCAATTCTGCAGCAACAAGCTGGCCGATAGACAGCTGCCCCTGTACCACTAGTACGCCACCAATCCCTAATAATGATGCACTCGCCATTGCGTAAAGCAGTAAAAACATAACAACTTGAGAGAAGGTATAATGAAAGTGATTTTTATGCTTTTGAATATAGTCGCCAATAAAACCTTCGGTGCTTTTTCCCGCATATTCAACATGGTCGGCTGACTTGAAGAACTCGTGGGCACTCGCAATGTCGTGTAGCCACTTGGCTGAATTATATTTTGCAGTGGATAATTGAATTGCCGTGCGCTTAGCGCCCCGCCCCCAAACTTTCCATACCGCATACATCACAAGGATCAGCACTACGTTAAAAGCCAACAACGTGGGGTGATAAAATGACACTAAGGTAAAGCCCACCAGCATTTGCAATACCAGCGCAAAGCCATCAATCATGAGCGAGGGAATATTCTTTTGTAACGTCATTATGTCGAAATAACGTTGGGTCATACTGATATTTTGGCGACCTTCAAAATAGCTATGTGGCGCCATAATAGTACGCAAACCTATTTCGGAAGTAAGGCGCGCGTACACTTTGCGCTCGTAATACTCCATTATTCGCATGCGAAGAGCACTGAACACGCCAGAGGTGAATAGCGTGAAAAACAGCACCATGGCGAGTATCACCACGGCTCGCGTTGAACCGATGTTAGCGATACTGTTTATCAGGGTTTGTACCGCAATAGGTACTGCCAGCGTCATCAAACTTATCGCTACGCCATAGGCTATCGCCACTGAAAAAAAGCTGGATTCAGGTTTTAACAACGAAAACAGCATTTTCCTTGTATTACGCAGATTAATCACTTTCGCCATAATAGTATCTTTTGTATACCCGTAAGCTTATTTTCTATAGTGTAATTTAATATTTAATAAGATTAAATCTGTTATATTCTTCTAACTTCATCGGCAAAAACTTAGTTATGCATCATTTAAACTATCACCATCTTTACTATTTTTATCTTGTGGCACGGGAAGGCAGCATTGCAAAGGCTGCAAAACTTCTTCACGTTACTCCTCAAACGGTAAGTGGGCAACTAAGTACCTTTGAAAATCAATTAGGCTATTCACTTTTCGACAGAATAAATAAGCGGTTATATTTAAACTCAAAAGGAAAAGTAAGTTATCAGTATGCCAGTGAAATATTTCACAAAGGTAACCAACTTGCTGAAATTCTTAATACAAATGACGAAATTAATACGAAAGAATTCGTGATTGGTATTACTAATGGTGTTCCAAAAGTGCTTTTTTACGACTTTGTGCACAATACCATGCGCGAGTTCGCGAATGTGAAGTATGTAATAAAGGAAGACAGCTTCGAGGGATTATTAAAAGAATTAGCCATTAACGCCGTCGATTTCATTATGGCCGACCGAGGCATTGCGCCTGGTACCCAAGTGAATGCTAATAGCTACTTTCTGGGTGAAAGCTCGCTCAGCTTTTTCGCTAAACACCCGCTGAAGCATAACGAACACTTTCCTGCCTGTTTAAATCATTTGCCGCTGCTTATGCAGGGGCATACATCAGGCATACGGCACGCTCTTGTTAGCTGGCTTGAAACTGAACAGCTGTACCCTAAAATTGTTGCCGAATTTGATGACAGTGCACTACTTAAACTATTTGGTAGCGAAGACTTTGGGGTATTCTGCGCGCCCTCAGCTATATCTGCTCATGTAGAGGCGCAATACGGCGTGCATAGTATTGGCAACGCCAAAACACTTAACGAACGTTACTATGCAATCACCGGGAAAAGTCGAGCGGATTACACTATTTGCGAGCACATTGTAGATAACGCAAAGGCACTGTTTACGCAGAGTTAGTCGCGACGGCGTCACTACAATCTGTATTATTTCTCGCTTACCTACTGTCTACTACCCTTTGCAGCGCTCTACGCACAATGCCACCTGCGCTTCGCCGAACTGGTTATCTAATGCTTCGTGAGCGTCTTTTTGAACCTTCGTCCAATCAAATCGCCCTCTGCCTAAATAGGCACATTCAGCAAAAGCTTCCACTGCTTCAAAACATTCCCGCACTATCAAATCTTCAGTAATCATTGAAGGTATCCTGCTCTTCAAAACCTAACTGAATAATATCTCATTAGCTAAATATCAGCCTGTGGATTTGCGTATTGCGCTAGTGGGCTTTGTATATCGCCGGATAACTTTGGTGGTGTGGGTTAACAATAAATGGGGTCAGATCCGCATTTAACTATTAATGCGGACCTGACCCCCTTTATCCCTCTTCGGTATCAAGGTATTCTGCGGGCAAATCTGTTTTAAGGTATTACAGTGAAAAACGTGACGATTTTAGACGGAGGCATGGGTCAAGAACTCGTTAAGCGAAGTAAGCGTGAGCTAACGCCGCTGTGGTCTGCAGATGTCATGCTGCATGAGGCGAATTTGGTGCGCGATGTGCACGCGGAATTTATTGAAAGTGGCGCTGAGGTGATCACGTTAAACACCTACACCGCCACCCCACAACGGCTTACGCGAGATGGCTCTATCGAACTTATCAAGCCCTTGCACGAAGCTGCAATAAAAGCTGCACAGGCGGCTGTTGCGCAATCGAGTAAACCCCACACAAAAATTGCAGCGTGCTTACCGCCTCTAGTAGCCAGCTATCATCCCGATGATGCCATGCCCTTCGAGGAAGCCCTTAGCTCGTATCAACAGCTTGTAGCGTTGCAAAACTCAGCGGCAGACATATTTTTGTGTGAAACCATGTCTTCGACAAAGGAAGCCAAAGCCGCCTGCATCGCAGCAAAAGAGACAGGTAAGCCTATTTGGATAGCATTTTCAGTGAGTGATTCAGAGCCTACATTATTGCGCGGTGGCGAGCCCATTGCTGATGCAATTAAAGCACTGAGCCAATTAGAGCCGCAGATGATTTTACTAAACTGCAGTCGCCCTGAAGCCATCAACGCAGCGCTTAATGAAATTCATTCCTTATTAAGAGAGTGTGAAATTCCCTTCGGTGTTTATGCTAATGGGTTTAAAGCCGTTGATGAATTGTATCCTGGCGACACAGTAGAGAGCTTGTCGCAAAGAAAAGATTTGTCGCCAGAAAAATACGCTGAATACGCAGTGGCATGGGCGCAGCAAGGCGCAAGTGTTATCGGAGGGTGCTGTGAAATAAGCCCTTTGCATATCAAGGCGGTGAGCGAACAGCTAAAATAATAAAAGAGGGTCAGAGCCACATTTAACTCAGTTCATTAGTCCCTTTTAAAGTAAACGCAGATTTAAGCCAACATCTATTACTTTTGAATAAGCAATTGCTGATGCCTCTTTTTTGAACCATTATTTAGCTAAGTTTAGCTAAGCCATATAAAGGTAGCATATGCAAACGAACATGCATGAAGCAAAGAGCAAACTGTCACAACTTGTTGAATTGGCAGTTTCAGGCGAAGAGGTGGTCATTGCAAAATCAGGTAAGCCAGCGGTAAAACTAGTGCCTTACAAAGCCCAAAAAGAACGGGTGTTTGGGCGGTTTAAAGGGCAAGTTATTGCGTCTGACGATTTTGACTCTAAAGAAGTAAACGACGATATAGCAAACACGTTTGGTATGTAGCACGATGAAAAGAATTCTATTAGATACTCATGCGTTAATTTGGTGGATGTGTGGAGATAAAAAGCTTGGCCTAAATGCACAAGAGCACATTGCTAATCCTGAAAACGCTATATTTGTAAGCGCAGCAACAGTATGGCAAATGTCGATTAAACAACAGATGGGCAAACTTGAAGTACCTGATGACATTGAATCAATTGTTGAACAGCTAGGTTTTAGCGCATTACCCATCACGTTATTTCATTGTCAGCAAGCGGGCAAATTACCAATGCATCATAGAGATCCGTTTGATCGCATGTTAATCGCTCAAGCCCAAGCAGAGGGATTGCAGATATTAACGAAAGACGCGTACTTTCCTGATTACGGTATTCGGTTAATCGATGCCAGTAAATGATAAAGGGGGTCAGATCCGAATTAACGCATTAATGCGGATCTGACTCCCTTTATTTGCAAAGGAAGTTTTTAGTCGGCGTTGAACAGGTCGCGACTGTATACTTTTTCTAGCACGTCTTCGATGTCGGCAGTTACACGGTTGGCCACTATCACATCAGACTCTTTCTTGAAGGCTTCTAAGTCGTTGACTACACGAGAGCGGAAAAACTCATCTTCAGTGAGTACCGGCTCGTATACAATAACTTCAATACCCTTGGCTTTAATACGCTTCATAATGCCTTGAATAGCACTTGCGCGAAAGTTATCAGAGCCCGACTTCATAATAAGGCGGTAAATACCCACAATTTTCGGATTGCGGCTTACAATTGAATCGGCGATAAAGTCTTTGCGGGTGCGGTTAGCATCTACAATGGCTTGAATCATGTTGTTAGGCACTTCGCTGTAGTTAGCCAGCAACTGCTTAGTATCTTTCGGTAAGCAGTAACCGCCATAACCAAAGCTTGGGTTGTTATAATGCCCGCCAATACGAGGGTCTAAGCTTACCCCCTGAATGATTTGTTTTGTATCTAATCCGGCACGTTCTGCATAGCTGTCTAGCTCATTAAAATATGCAACACGCATCGCTAAGTACGTGTTAGCAAAAAGCTTAATAGCCTCGGCTTCAGTACTGTCGGTAAATAGTATTTCAATGCCTGTCTTAATAGCGCCCTGCTCTAGTAGCTTGGCGAAAATTTCAGCTCGCTCTGAACGCTCGCCTACAATAATACGGCTTGGGTGTAAGTTATCGTAAAGCGCTTTGCCTTCACGTAAAAATTCAGGTGAGAAGATAATGTTATCAGAGCCATGACGCGCTTTTGCTTCGCGTGTAAACCCAACAGGCACAGTAGATTTAATTACCATCACCGCTTTTGGGTTAACCGCCATTACGCTTTTAATAACCGCATCAACACTGCTGGTATTGAAGTAATTAGTTTGAGAATCGTAATCGGTGGGTGTGGCGATAATTACATAATCCGCGTCGCGGTAGGCCACTTCAGCATCTAACGTTGCTTCTAAATCAAGCTCTTTGGTCGTCAAATACTCTGAGATTTCAATGTCTTCAATAGGAGACTTACGGCTATTTAGCATCTCAACTTTTTCAGGTACTAAGTCAACAGCCTTCACTTCATTGTGTTGCGCTAGCAAAACGGCGTTAGATAGGCCTACGTAACCTGTCCCTGCCACAGCTATTTTGTACTTTTTCATTGTCTGTTCCATTTGTTTAACTTATTCCAAATTTTCGAAATTTTCTAATGTTTGCCATTAATCAGATAAATTATATTCTAGCTTGCTAGCAAATCTAATCATAAAACCATTTCGTAAATCACAGCGCGCTTAATCTATGCTGAGTAAATTGCGTAATTCTTTCTAAGCTTAAACCTCTTCTTTTGTTTTTACCGAAAAGTTTTCTCGCTTAAGCGTAAGGTTCGGGCTATAAGCGGGGTCGTGTTCAATATAGTTACTCCACTTACTCTTCAAGTATGCTAGCTCCTTATTAAACCTCGCCGCCTTCTCTGGCGCATGGTCTAAACCACGGCTTACCGATTCATGATGATAAAGTTCGGCTTCGGCGCAATATACATTTCTAACCCCAGTTTCTTTTACTCTCAGGCAAAAATCTACATCGTTAAACGCTACGGTAAGGTCAGTTTCATTCAACCCACCCACTGCATCAAATAGTGACTTTTTCACTAACAAGCACGCTGCGGTAACCGCGCTGTAATTTTGCGTCGCAATTAACCGCTTCATGTAGCCGGGGTGATAACGAGGGAAGTATTTGTGTGCATGGCCTGCACCACCACCGTAACCTAACACCACACCGGCATGTTGAACTCTGCCATCGGAGTACAGTAACTTCGCTCCTACACAACCTACATCTTCCCGTAATGCGTGGCCTACCATACTGGTTAGCCACTCAGGTTTTATCACTTCAATATCGTTGTTAATAAGGCCGATAATTTCACTGTTTGCACTTGCATGTTGCACGCCAAAATTATTAATAGCGGAGTAATTAAATATTCCAGGGTAGCGTAAAACACGAATTTTAGGGTGTTTATCCAGCTCTTCAAAATACTGTAAACTAGCAGACTCATCTGAACCATTGTCTATCAATAATATTTCATAATTTTGATAGACCGTTTTTTCCAATATAGAAGTAATACACGCTTTTACGAGGTCTTTCCCGTTTTTCGTCGGAATGATTAGCGAGACCAAGGGCTCTTGCTCTACTGGCCACTGATTATGATTTACACCCTGTTGCTCGTTAAATGCTGGTACTGCTTGTGTTAGTACTTTTACTGTTTGAGCTACATCTTCAAGCCCGTTGCGCCATACAGCTTTATTTAAGCTTCTGTGCACAAGCGTATATGCAACATGCTCGATGACTATGGAGGTATTTTTAAGCCACAGTTCGGTAATCAGACCTGCAATTGTATTAGCATCAATTGCCGAACGTTTAAGTATTTGGGCAGTTACCAGCACCCCGGTTGAAACATAAGCAGTTGACAGCTGTAACTCTGGGTTCCAGTCTGGCAGGAAATAAGGCGACACGCGCTGCTTCTTCCCATTCACTTTGTCGGTATCGCAGTACACAATATCAGCGGTGTTCGATAGCCCTGCACATGCCTGTATAGCTTCACGAGTAAGTACGTCGCCACTATTAATAAAGAATGCACGCATATTAGCGGGTAACTGATCTATTGCATCATGAAGAGAGGAACAAGCTTTCGCGTCTTCTGCAATCTTCTGCGTAGTAACAATTAAAACGTGTGATTGATTCACACCCGCTTGCAATAAGCTTTTAAGGGTATTTGCAATATTGCTATGCCCTATCACCACAATATACACATCACTAATAAGCAGTGGCGATAAAGCAAGAGAAGCTAATTTCGCCTCTTGCTGCTTCAAGTATGCGCCGTAGAGCGCCATGCGCTTTGCCTTAGAAGGAAAACCGTAAAACAGCCCCGAACGTTGCAACGAACGGCTATACAACTCGGTGAGATGATGGTTTGCTTTGAGCTTATTTCGCACCGTCTTGGGTACTAGCCCCACCGCACCTTTCACAGTTAACATGGCCAACTTTTTCATACTGCTATTAAGACCCTAAAAATAACAAAAAGCCGCATTCATTTGCGGCTTTTTTAAGAATATCACACTTCATTATTTTTCGAACTAGCTACCTGCACCTAAACGCTCTCCTTGATAGCTACCGTCTAGTACGGCTTTCCACCAGCCCTCGTTAGCTAAATACCATTCCACTGTTTTGCGAATGCCACTTTCAAACGTTTCCTGTGGAGTCCAACCTAGCTCACGTTCAATTTTGCTAGCATCTATTGCGTAGCGCATGTCATGACCTGGACGGTCTTGAACATATGTTATCTGGTCTGCATATTTCTCGTTACCAGAGCCATCTTTTGGCTTCACATCATCTAAAATAGTGCAAATGGTATTCACTACTTCAATATTTTGCTTTTCGTTGTGTCCGCCAATGTTATAGGTTTCGCCAACTTTACCTTCAAGAGCTACAAGCACCAACGCGCGAGCGTGGTCTTCAACATATAGCCAATCGCGAATTTGATTACCCTTGCCATATACAGGTAATGGCTTACCCGCCAAGGCGTTTAAAATAACCAGCGGTATCAACTTTTCTGGGAAATGATACGGCCCGTAGTTGTTCGAGCAATTTGTCACTAGCGTGGGTAATTTGTAAGTACGTAGCCAAGAGCGAACTAGCTGATCAGAGCTTGCTTTGCTTGCTGAATATGGCGAGCTTGGGGCATATGGCGTTGTTTCAGTGAAAAGAGGTAGCTCAGTGCCTGGCTCAACCTCGTCAGGGTGTGGCAAGTCGCCATACACTTCATCGGTAGAAATATGATGAAATTTAAAACCGGCCTTTTTATCGCCTTCCAATGTATTCCAATAGGCTCGCGCTTGCTCTAATAGCGTGTAAGTACCCACCACGTTTGTTTGAATGAATTCGCCTGGACCATCGATAGAACGGTCGACGTGCGATTCAGCCGCCAAATGCATAATAATGTCGGGCTGATGGGCATTAAGTACGCGACCTACTTCGTTAGCATCGCAAATATCAACTTGCACGAAGCTGTAGCGGGAGTTATCTGAAACTGAAGTTAAGGATTCTAAGTTACCGGCATAAGTTAGTTTATCTAAGTTAATTACCTTATGGTCGGTATCGTTTATCAGATGACGTACCACGGCAGAGCCTATAAATCCTGCACCACCGGTAACTAATATTGTTTTACTCATTTATCTTTTTCTCAAAATATTTTGTTTTGGCTATGTATATTGTTTGACTAGATAGAAAGGACCACTGCATAGCTACCGACTAATATTTTTATCAGTCTTCGACTGAGCCTTTAACTGCAATTTCTGGTCAGCAAACAACTCATTCATTCACTAATTCATCCATCATCGCCGACAACTGCTTGCGCCAGTGTGTAGGGTTGCAAGAGGCAAACGCTTTGCGGGCAGAGGTTTTATCTAGCACGCTATAATGAGGGCGTTTTGCTGGTGTGGGGTATTCACTGGTTGGAATAGGCAATACGGGAATAGCATCACTCAGCAACCCTTTTTCAATACCTATCTCTTGAATCGCTAGCGCAAAATCGTACCAACTGGCTACACCTTCGTCTGTCCAATGATGTACACCTGCCGTTTTATTTTTCGCTGCACTAACGCACGCTTGTGCCAACCCTTTAGCCCATGTAGGCGTACCTATTTGATCGTCGATTACAGTAAGCTGTGGTTTATCAGCCATTAAGCGAAGCATGGTTTTCACAAAATTATTACCATGAGCAGAATACACCCATGCGGTGCGAATCAAGCAACTTTGTTCTGGAACAAGCTCAAGTACCGCTTTTTCGCCGTCGGCTTTGGTTTTGCCGTAAGCACCTTGAGGTTCAATAGGGTCATTTGGCAAATAAGGCGAACCTTTGTGGCCGTTAAACACATAGTCGGTAGATACATGAACCAAAAACGCACCAGAGTTTTTACAATACTTCGCTAAATTTTCAACGGCAGTAGCATTGATTGCATGACAAAGCGCTAAATCGTCTTCGGCTTTATCAACCGCAGTATAGGCGGCAGCATTAATGATTACGTCCGGAGCTAGCCCAGAAAGCGTTTTTGTTAATACCTCTTCACTGGTAATGTCGGTATCTTCAGGCCCTAAACATACGGTGTCTTCGCCCAATATGCGTACCAGTTCGTAAGACAACTGCCCTGCGTTACCAATAACAACAATTTTCATAGCTTATCCTTACAATGAGTTACTGATTAAAACGCAGGGGCATCCACAAATGCAGTACCGTTTTCATCTTTGCCAGACAGCGAAGGACTTTCGCCGTTCACTAACGGCCACGTAATGCCTAACGTCGGGTCGTTATAATTAACCGACACTTCAGACTCAGGGTGATAATAGTCTGTGCATTTGTACACAAACTCAGCCGACTCACTAGTTACGTAAAAACCATGTGCAAACCCTGCAGGAACCCAAAGCTGGCGCTTGTTTTCAGCAGACAAGGTTACGCCAACCCACTTCCCATAGGTGGCAGAGCCTTTACGCATATCTACCGCAACGTCGTAGACTTCACCGCTAACCACGCGTACTAATTTGCCTTGGGTTTGCTCTAACTGATAGTGGAGGCCGCGAAGGATACCTTGGCTCGATTTTGAGTGATTGTCTTGAACAAAGTCGACATCGGCACATTCTTTTTTAAACCAGTCGGTACGAAAAGTTTCTAAAAAGAAGCCGCGTTCGTCGCCAAATACTCTGGGCTCAATAATTTTTACGTCGGGTATTTCTGTTTTAACTACTTGCATGTGTTTTCCAAATAAGACGCGGTGTTTACACTACGCTTTTACTCTGTCGCTAATCACTTTTAACAAGTAATCTCCATATCCACTCTTTTTAAGCGGTGCGGCAAGCTTGGCTAGCTGCTCGGCATCAATATAGCCCATTCTGTAGGCAACCTCTTCGGGGCAACACACTTTGAGGCCTTGGCGCTTTTCAATAGCTGCAACAAAATTGGCAGCATCTAATAGCGAGTCAAGGGTACCAGTGTCTAACCACGCTGAACCTCGGCCCATAAGCTCTACTTTTAAGCTACCGTCCTGCAGATACAGGTTATTTAAGTCGGTAATTTCAAGCTCGCCACGGTGTGAAGGTTTAACCTCTTTTGCAAAGTCGACCACGCGATTATCGTAATAGTACAGGCCAGTTACCGCGTAATTCGATTTGGGTACATCAGGCTTTTCTTCAATAGAAAGCGCATTCCAATTATCATCAAAATCGACCACACCGTAACGCTCTGGGTCCGTAACATGATACCCAAAGACAGTAGCACCATAGTCTTGACTGTATGCATTTTGAAGTGAGCGCTTGAGGTCGTGCCCATAATATATATTATCGCCCAATACCAACGTACAACTATCATTGCCGATAAAGTTCTCACCAATCAGAAAGGCTTGAGCAAGTCCATCTGGTGATGGCTGTACCGCATACTGAACGTTAATACCTAAATCGCTTCCATCGCCGATAAGTTCAATAAAACGTTGCTGCTCAACTGGAGTAGTAATGATTAGGATGTCTTTTATTCCTGACATCATTAACGTGGCTAGGGGATAAAAAATCATGGGCTTATCATAAACAGGCATAAGCTGCTTACTCACCACCTTTGTTAACGGGTGAAGGCGCGTGCCTGAACCACCAGCTAGAATTATTCCTTTTCGCATTTTAACCACCTTGTTATTGGTCTCGAGTCGTTATCAAATATAAACTGCTTAGCTACAAAGTCTATCGCATTATTAGTGGCACACTGAAGGCCGTCTTCATCCTTCATTGCTTTCACGTGCCGCATCTTTTTTACTGTATCTTCAATCGAAGCATTTGCCCACCTAGAATTACATGCCAATGGATACGCGCGCTCTTCCACCGATGTTAATTCATAATCTACTAACCAAGGGTAATCTTTAGGAAAGAGGTCGGTACTTCCCGAATAGTTTGTGGCAATAACGGGTAGTCGTCTTAATAAAGCCTCAGCTATAGTTCGCCCAAACCCTTCGCTTCGATGAAGTGATATATAGCAATCTGCTGTTAACCACAGTGCATTTAATTCTGCTGCCGTCATTAGGCGACTTATTATTTTAATGCGACAGTCTGAGTTAGCTTTCTGTTTCACCGTAGCCCAATGTTCACTGTCCGACTCATTTGCTACTTTTAAAACCAATTCTACATTTTCAGAAGAATGAAACGCTTGTTGGAATGCTTCAACAATCGCTAGTGGGTTCTTTCTTTCAATGAAAGAGCCAGCATCGAAAACAAATAAAAATCGAAAAGTCTCACCCGCTTTTCTTTGGGTCTTATCTATTTCACTTAAAGGCAAAACAACAGGAGCGGCATAGTGCACATTACTATGAACTTTTTGAAGTGCGGTGGTGGTAAACGCAGATATGCCCCACACTTCCTCAAAAGACTCTAGCGTAGATGTCCACTCCTCAGGCACATTCTCTAGCTCCCAAGGCGGCACGGCCACGGCACGACCAAAGTGCTTTGAAAAATCATCGTAAATCGCCAGCAAGTTAGCTATTTCTATAGCATTTAGAAAAAATATCGACTTGTTATACTTTATTTGCCCTTCATTGGGGTGAGTAAACGTAACAGGGTCGTCTGAAGGGTGACCAATATGAACAATAGAATAAGGGCAGCCGATACGATCTAACAGGACAGCGTAGCCACGAATATCCTCACCTAAACCTAGTCGTCCCCTATTATAACCAACAAGGTTTACCCCGCCTGATTCTATAACAAGTTCTTTGTCGCTCACTGGCGTAGTCTTTGTTGCAGACAAGGTTTGCTCTAGCTCATCAATATTAAATATACTACGGCCAAATTCGTTATACCAAGAAACGAGCTCTGCGCGCTTTTTAAACGTTGATAAATCGGTGTTTTGAGCAAGCTTCTGACCAACTAAAACCATCACATTGCTGATCGGTTGCGACTGGTCTTGGATTATCCCCTTGGCTGGAGAAAAGAGCTGTTCCCAAACGGTTGAGGGAACAGACTCTATTCTTTTCTTCGTCCATGGGAGATATTGATTGAATATGTTCATAGAGTTGCTCTTAGCGCTATACCCTACCCAAAGATTTTTTTATTTTGAAAAGCGCGACCTTTGACCACGGCAATATATCTTTCACGATATCGAGGCGCTCTGGAGATTTCTCTACTTTTTGATATTTCCAATCATTCTCATATGAACTGATCATTTTATTGAGAACACCTGGCTGCTCAATAAAATTTGAAAGCATACGTGTAAAGGTTTCGATATCGATGAACTGTTTAACTTTTGGCTTTTGCTCAGACTGCTCACATTGCTGTATGAACATAGCTGTATTCTCAACACTGTTTTGCTCGCAAAAAGTTCGCATCTGTGCAACAAACTCACTTTTGAAAGCTTCAAAAATCTTTGGAGGAACAAAAGAGTAGCTTTGCGTTCCAGACTGTTCTCTTTGTAAAAATCTATCCATATCTTCTTGCAAGCTTCCCAAGTTCAATTGGTTAAACCACCGTTTAAACTCCAAGCCTTCCAAAGTATACGAGGTATTAATTTTTCGACTACTTACATTGATCGGAACGACATTGAACAAACTCAAAAAATCATCGAGTATGCTATTCCCTTTAAAGCAAGCTTGGTGATAAGGCCTAAGAATAAATCGCTCTTTTCCTATTTTATTAATAAGGCGGCTTAAAATTTCTAATTGGTAGGCTCTAGGCGTGGCAGGTAAGCCAAAGGCGTTTACCTGAGCGTGCCTTTTTACACCTTGGTTGTAAGAAGACTCGGCTACTTCTAATGGAAAACGCAAGTAACCAACGAATATTGCGTTAGGTATCTGCTCTGCTAGCTGTTCCATTCTTTTGAAGAAAAACTCAGATGAGAGTAGAAGTTTTTCCGCACCTGAAGCGCTGAACTGTTCCAGCGTATCTGTTAACTTTTTCTTATCTAAAACGAAGTCACCTTCATCAGGAGAAAAAAGTGATAATAGATTTCCCGAGCTTACCCCGTTTTCATCCACCTCATGTTCAGGATAGTAAACACCGTTTGTTAATAGATATTCCCTGTGCTCATTTAGCCACTTCTGTATAGCAGAAGTCCCCGACTTTGGGGGACCTATGTGTATAAAAACGTTATTCATGCATTACTTCTGTCAATCAAAACTATCCATATTCGGTTAGCGACCAAGAGTAGCCCAGTTAACCCACGGGTATTTTGAATGTTTTGTGAAATTACACCTCGTGAAACCACTTCGTGCTTTCTACTGAGTTTTCACCTGATTATTTTCGAGCGCCAACCGATGAGGCCAAGTGCAATACAATATCAAGTGTAGAGTGAAGAGACTCTTCAAGTTCTTGAATTTTTTCGACACTTAGCCCTGAGAGAGACTGTTTTACCTCAGTTGTAGAAATATCTTTGGTACGGTCTAAATATACCACTTCGCATTGTTCTTTAAGTTCGTCGAACTTACCTTCCCAATCGTTCCCCATACCAAAAATATCGATATTGTACTTTTTCACATCAGTTGTTTTTTGTTCCCAATTGTTCTCTGGAATAACCTCATCGACGTATTGAGAAGCTAAAAGAATGTTTTTTCTCTCTTCGTATGAGTAGAAAGATTTCTTGCCTTTAAGCGCGTTAAACTCATCAGTTGAAAGACCAACAACTAAGCGATCACCTAATTCGCGTAACCTACGCAGCAAGTTAACATGACCAACGTGAAACAAGTCGAACGTGCCATATGTTAATACCGTTTTTGGAGCAGAGGCTGGCTTTAAATTTAGCTCAGCAATATCCACTTCATGGCGATAACGTAAATACTTCTCGTCGCGAATTGGATAGACACCTTGCTGCTTGAGCTGTTCAATTTCGGGTAGGAAATGATCGAAATTCATATGGCGCATAACAATAGCTTCGTCAGTTCGAAAACCACTGCGTGAAAAATATCCCGAATAATCCCTAATGCCTTTAGCAGTGAAAGGCCCAAACTCATAGTCTTTTAAAGGGTAAAGACTATCTACTTCGATATATCGTTTAGGAAAGCAATCGCGGAAGTAAGGTGTTTTATAGTGCAGAACAGACTTATTATCTACAGTGACACGCTCGCCAATGAAAACATCTATCTGTAAGTAGATATCTTGCTTAACTATATCGCTGGATGTTTTGTTGGTACAAAAGAACTGAAATAAACCCGGCATTGTGCGCTCTTTAAGATGAACACCTTTAGCCTCTAACTCTGGAACAAGTTGCTCTAGCTTAGCTTCGAAGAACTCTTCAACCATAACGTCAATATCATCGTCCCAAGGGATAAGGCCCTTGTGACGCACTGCGCCTAGCATTGTTCCTGAATGCATGAAGAACTCGACACCGTGTGCATCAAGCGCCTCTTTGAAGACCTTAAACATTCGATAATAGCTATGCACATATCCTTTGCCTAGGATAACGCGACTAAAAAAGTCGTCTAGCGTCACCGATTGACTATTAACTGCTTCCATCACAACCTCAAAAATATAGTTCCTGTAACCATGTATTTGACATACAACTGTCATACAAGTGTAACACTTTGATTCTATCTAAACTATATTTAGTGGTTGTGAACTCCGTGGCTTTTAAGCAGCTATGATGCTTCGCGAGTTGTTAGAAACTTCTTATATGCCTTTCTTAAAAATTCAGGCTCCAATGAACGTAATACTTTTGCATGACCTTGATAATAAGATTCTAATGATATCTCCTGCTGGTTTACCACTACCTGCCAGTCAATATCTTTATTTAAGACGTTTTTCACGCTTTCATATACTGGCGGTCTGTTATTATTGAGATGTTCATACTTACCCTTAACATCACTAGACTCTTGTCCAAGCGCTACCATAATATTAGAGGCCATATGGCTTAATACTGTTCGCTTAGGGTGATTCATCGAATAAAATAGAATGTCCTCTTTCCAATGCTCAGCAATGTAATCGCTTACTGTAATGTCGCATTCCTCTTCACGACGCGCTAATTCATCTATACTAGCACGCGCATTTTCTAGAACACGTTCTGACGAATACGTCACTGGATCTTCTACTTTAACAACCGCCTTTTCTACCGCATTCACTGGATCAGCCATAAAAAGAGCTAAAAAGTTCTCATCGTGGTAGTCACAGAATTTTGTTACGTGAGGCTCCCCTGCCCTGAAATATACAACCTCTGGCATATAGCCTGAAAAGTACGCATTAGGGATTCGAATAACGCGAGTTTCAGGCTTCATGTGTTTAACTAAATTTTCAGAAGCAAATATGCCGTGACTTTCACCCACGTTCTGCGTAATGAATAGGTCTAATGTGCTCATAAGGTTTTCAATTTCGACCCAATCATCTGCCCTTAGCGCGAATGAGGGTTTTGGAAATTGCACAAACTCCCAGTTATCAGAAAACTCTGAATTGGTTTGGAGAATATTACCTAACGGGTCGGCTTGACAGTTACCATACACACTATACTTTTTCTTTTTCTCTGGTGCATTCTTGCCTACTGAACTACTAACATTGCACTTAGAGGCTTGCTCTGTACTTTTTGTCTGAGTGTTGTCGGTTGGTGGCGATAATTTGTCACTATTTTTTTGAGGTGAATGCGCTCGATGGCTACCCTTCTTATCGTTCATAGAAGAAGGACCCATAATTTTATTACGTATTTTTTTTATAAAAGAAAACATTCACACTACCAGTTAATCAACGCCACGTATCAACAAGACACTCTTTAAGCTTTTTTACGCGTAAGACCTCACTTTCAGACAAATAGGCTGCTATATCTATTTTATTAGACTGAGGTGGTTTATTAAGCAGTGGGTCCCAATCTTGTGCAGGCCTGTCGCCCGCATCATTTGAGTTGCTTGCTATTGTGTTTACACCCACAAATTCAAACACACTTTGCATAGTGTCTTTCGCGTATTCCGTAAGCTCCGAATATGGAACGACTAACAGTGCATTACCCTGCGAGAGGTGGTGGCGAATAATATCGTCCACTTCCTTAAAGTAAGAGATGAATTCGTCCAAGGGTTTGTTTAACCATTGCAACTCTTCAGCATTTCTATCCACTCCCAAAGCAACTTCGCTTTCAAAACGCTTTCTATGCGATGCAATGATTTCACTTGGTTCACGGGTACAAACCAACACCTTAGCGTTTGGAAATACATCGTAAACTTCAGGTAAGCTTCGAACATGGGCAGGTGTTTTTTCCACTAAACGTTTTTTGCCAAGGTTCTGCCAGGCGAAGTAAAAAAACGTTCTCAGTAGCGTACCGTATTGCCTTGCTTCCCATATCTTGGGTCTATTTTCCTCATACAGGTACGTTTTAGGCAACCCTCTTGAATCAGCCTCACGATTGGCCTCAACAATAAATTGGATCTTTTTCTGAAATTCATCCCAATTGTCTTGACCTACATACAATCGCATTTCGTAATTGTCAGGCCCTGATTCTGCGAGCAATAGCCAAGGAGATGTAAAACAAAACGTTTCTACCGTTGCCTCGGAAAAGTCACAAAACTCAGGATGATTGCTTACTTGCTGAAACAATAAACTTGTACCACTTCGCTCAGGCCCAACAACAAAAACAGGCGAGTTATCAGTTGCCCATTCTTGCAGTAACTTTGAAAATAATTGATCTTGCATCTTTACTCCACGAACAACGATTTAAATTCATTAATGAACCTTTCGTTATACGATTGGAATGTTTCAATTGAATGACTATGGAGAACTTCGAGGCGCTCTTTAGAAAGAGATTTTAACGCACCTACCATCTCAGGCACTGAAGCAAAATTGTGGAAGGCATCGGTACCATCGATTCCTACCATAGCATCTTCGGTCGCTAATAATGCCTTACCGTAAGACAATGCTTCTAACGACTTTATCTTAAGCCCAGTACCGCCTACCATAGGGTTTATCGCAATATCAATTTGACGATAGAAGTCATCTAAATCATCAACGAGACCTATAATATCAAAAATTTCGTTCATCTCGTTAAATGCTTTACACACCGTACCGCCTAATAAAAAGGTGAACTGCTGCATAAGCTCTGGCTTTGCCATCACCTCTTGCTGAAACACCCGTAAGCTTTCCACATTAAACGGGTTTCCAGAGCCGATGTAACCAATAACCACTTTACTGTGTTTTTGCACTACCAAAGGCTGAAACGGCACCACATAGCCCATAACTTCTACGCGCTTGTTGGTAATACCTTCAAAATAGGCTTTTTCTTCATCCTGTATTGCTAAAACAAGGTCTGCTCTATCTAGGGCATAGGCCTCTAACTCTTTTGTGGTGTAGAACCAGACAGGCTCTAACCCTGCTTCTTTCGCTACTATATGGCGGTCGCCAAACACATCGTGGGTATCTATCACTTTTTGTGTGGTATCGGGCAACACATCTAACACTTTAGAAAACCATACATAATTGGCAACACAGACATCAAAGCTCCATTTCTGACACAGTCCGTCTACGTAATCAGACACTCTGTCGTCGTACCAATCGTCTATGTCGAAATACTCACCGAATGAGGGTTCAGCGGCCGGGCCTTCTGGCTGAACAAAGTGAAAATAGTCCCACTGTTGCTCCATAGCTCTGCGCTGTTCATCACTTAGTCCTTCCATACCGAAATACAGAAAATGAACCTGGTAGCCACACAGCTGAAACATTCTGTTTAGCCTGAATATACGCGCGCTATTGCCTTGAAATTGAGGATGTGAGGGAATAGGAGAAACAATAAGTACATGCTTATTCATAGTGGCATTTCTTCCCAGTTAACGGTTAGATCGGAGATTGAAATGCTTAGCGTTTTATCTGCCACTTGTATTTTTTGTTCAGTCACAATGAGCAATTCAGCTAAACTACCGTCAGTCTCGGCAAAATAGGGGATATTGACTGTTGCTCCAGCTGAAACAATTTGCGTTGCTTTTAAACGTCCATTAACAAAACAACGAAGAGTTGCTTTTTCTAGCCCCTCAGCAACTGAAAACACATTAAACGAAAGTGTGTAGTGCCCACTTGCTCGAAGAGGAAGGAAAAGCCTAACGCCATCGCTTCCCAGCCAACGCCAAAAATTAACGCCATCGGTTTCAATTGGGTACAACCCCATATTTAATAGCTTATCTAAATAGTACCATCGCCTTCTGTGCAGCAAATAATCGAGTGTTTGGTGGGCAAGTTTATCGTTAGTTTCTGTTAATACTGGCCATGCTTGCTGTGCCAGCATATCCATTGGCAGTTTTGTGCTTACTGGGCCTGCATATTTGCCGACCAATACTTCAACTGAATGCAAAATGTCAGGATTTGGTACTAACCAGCAATATGTATCTTCATCCTCAGATTCAAGTGATGCTAACGAGTTTGTTACGCCGCAGTAATTATTGTACTTACACCACGCCACCATGCTCTCTATGCTTTCTTTGGTAACCACACCACTTAACAGTGGCCTGTGTTGCTCAATAGTAAATTCGGTAACCTCTAATATCGAGAGTGAAAGCCTAGGTAGCGCTAACCAACTCACATTTACCCTACTACTAAGAAATGTATCTGGGGTGGTAATCGTTAAATGCTGTGAACGTTGTCCAAGCCCTTCAAAACCAGCCTGCACTTTAGGGGAAATTTCTAAGATGGTTGATGTAGCGTCAAAGCATACCGATTCAACACCCGCTGTTTTGCTTGCTTCAAAATAAGACAGTCCGTGCTGTTCAAGCAAGGTTTTGTTCGCAAGATACGTTACACTTGCTCCCGCAGCGCTCGCCAAAATAGAAATAATGCTTTGCGGCATTGTGGCTAATACCACCTCACCTAGCTGTGGCAAGCTTCGAAGAAACGCTGATGTTACTAATACATCAACATTAATTTTATGACGCGCTGCCGCTAGCTCTAGTGGTGTCATTGCAGTATCTACCGGGTTGAATACCGTATTATCACACATACTATTATGAGTGTTGCCGTTTGTGCTAACCAACGTTTTAGGCATTATCCGCCTCCTCTGCGTCAGTGATTTTTTCATTGGCATACAGCCATTGCAATTCGCTGCTTCCGTTTTGATAGATCTCTGGATTGCGGTTAATCATCCACGACCGTTTAGTAGCAACAAACACCCAGTATTCATTCAAAGGAGCGATGTCATTCGTCATCGTAATATCGAGCGGACCCGCAACGGTGTTATCTACCGAAAAGCCTGCTGCCTCTATAAAACGCTTTATGCTGCTTCTATCTAGGGGGTATTCACTGGTAAGTTCATTTGTGGCCCCACTAACGCTGGCGCCTGGATTAAGCAATGAAACAACGAGCGTACCACCTATATTCAACCGTTTATTTAAATGCGCAAACCACGCGACGGGCGATTGAGCAACATCAGCTAACGACGCATCACACACCACTAACGGATAGGTACGTCCGAGGCTATTGTGTGGCAACTGTGCCGGGCTTAATTGGGTAATTTGACTGTCTTCATAGCCAAATAGTGATTTAAGCACAAAAGATTGGTGTAGCGGGCTTGCTGTAATACTTAACAATGACGATTGCGCTACAGGAACTAGATTTGCCTGCCACCATAAACTACTGGTTTCAGGCACGTCCTTTTTAAAAGACTTCGAGGTTTCGCGCCGCCAATTTAATACTTGCTGCTCGGTAAGGTAAAGACGATGCGTATTGTTTAGCGCTTTGGTATTTAGCGTAGTGCTGTCGCTTAATTTAGCGGCTTCGCTTAAGTACGCATTAGTGGTAACAGTAATATTATGGGTACTCTCCACCCACTTCTGGGCATTTTTGCCGAAAGTTACGCGGTATTGAGTATCTTCTATTAACCGTTGCAATTGGAGTTGTAAGTTTTCACTGAAGTTTTCATCCCAATTGAGCTTAACCGCACAATCTTCTGGTAACTCCCCAAACGGCCCAATGTTTACCACTACACAACATAAACCCATTCCCATAGCACGAGTTAATGTACCTGAAGACTCTCCACCGGTGGGATAGCGTAAATTAACGATAAAGTCAGACGCCAACATATATTTAAAAAATGCGTTTTCATCTAAGAAACCAGTAACAACAACATTATCGGTTAACCCACTATCCGCAATGTCTTGATACACATCGTATTCGTGAGGCTTACACTTTCCTGCAAGTACGTATGTGAATTCTACACCTTGTTGTTTTAGCGCTGCCAATGCCGCTAGCACCGATTTAATTTGCTTCGCTTTGGCTATAAACCCCATAGACGTAATCACGGGCTTATTGCCTGGCAAACCTAATTCACCACGATATTGCATTTTAAGCTTAGGCTGATACTGGCGCGCGGCAGGTGAAAAGTGGTGAGGCACAATACTCACATTGCTTTGCCCAAGAGCCGCTATCTTGTCGGCGGAATACCTTGAATGCACAAGAATACGCTCTGCGGCTGTAATGATACTCGCATTCATCATCAGTTCGTGTGGCATGAACTTTCCTTTCCACCCGAACTTATGTAATTGCTGTCCAATTAGCTTACCTGCCTCACCATAATTATTGGTGAGCGCCAATTCGTAACCCTTTTTATCGTCTTTCGATAAATTAGTTAGGTCGATGAGGTAGTGCAAATTCAAATCATGCACTACAACCAAACCAGGCTTAGAAAGTAATACTGGCAGCATATACTGAGTATCAGGGTTATTGCCAACATGGTAAATATGAGGAACATTCGCAAAATTAGCTTGCTGCCACATGTACTCTTCTAAACGCAGTACTGATACATTTGCCGCAATTCCCGTAGGTTCAGGGTGCTCATTTTCTATGACAACCGTTACCTTAGTGAATCTTAAAAAATAGGGGATCTGCTCAGCAAAATAATCAGCAATACCATTAGGTTTAGGCGGTAGCGGGCAAAACACCACTACCTGAGTTGGCGCATTTGTCATTACTTACCTGATTCTAGCTGCTGCTTTATGTAATCGAACTCACGCTGCATGCGCTCATTTTGAATTGCAAGTAACGCATCCATTCTTCGCTCTACCTCAACAGAAAACTCGCCGAGCATATCGGTAAAGCTACTTTTGAGTGAGATAGGCTCGCTGGTAACGCGCTTACCGTTAATGTAGAGGTGTGCTTCACGTGCCTCAGCAGAAAATGGCAGCATGTCTAGTTGCAATGTAAAACCATGACATCCATTACCCACGCCAGCGGCAACTAAGTCTTCGCGAAGCGTCGCCGCTTTAGTTTTCGCTAAAACCGTATCACCGGTTTTTAACTGTATGTCACATGGTGAAGAGGGGTTTGCTGAATTGACTGCCCAGCCCGATACTACATCGCTGGTTACCGTATCAATGTGGTAGCTAAGCTCGCTTCTGCCTAGCATGCGTTTGGCTAAATTTTTAAGTTTGCGTTTCATGTGTTTTTACGTCCAATCCTTTTATAGCGCAATGTTACCCTAAATAAAAAAACGCTTCATCAGGTAAGTGCGCATGGCATTTAACTATCACTTATTCTATGTACCATTTACTGTGCTTGTGAACGGTGTCGTTAGCTAACATGTCGCTTTTATCAAACCATTGATAATCATTGTGCTGAGCACTGGGTAAAGTAGAAACATCCAAATCACACACTATCTTGTAACCCAATACCACGTAGTGGGTAGTTACCCCCTCGCCGAACACATAGTCGTCGTAAAAATGCTCATATGGCCCTAAAAAGATAGCTTCTTTGCGCTCGAAAACTGAACCGAGTTCAGCAAGGGTTAGGCGTTTAAAAGCGTCATCCATGCTTTCATTTTTCAATATACGACCACCAGGCACAAACCAGTATCCTTTTGCGGGGCGGTTATTTCTATAACCTAGTAACACCTTGCCGTCAGTGTTTTCTACCAACAAGTCGATAGATACTAATGGTGTGCTGTCGATAACGGTAGTGAATGTTTGTTTTTCTAGAAATGCCATTTTATCCCTTAAATAAAAACACCGGGCAAGCCCGGTGCTATATGCCAGCTAATTTCAATTAGCCTCTAAAGTTATCCTGGTTCGCTAAAAACCAATCGAACGCTTGTTTAAGCCCTTGTTCCAGGTTGTAAGTATGCTTCCACCCTAAGGCATGCAGACGTGATACATCCATAAGTTTACGGGGTGCACCATCGGGCTTGGTGGTATCCCACGTAATATCGCCTTTAAAGCCCGTTACCTTGGCTACCGTCTCTACTAACTCACGGATCGTACAATCTTCTCCCGTACCCACGTTAATATGGCTTAGCATTGGCTGTGTATTGGCCTGATACGTTTTGTTGTCTAATTCCATTACGTGGACACTGGCCGCGGCCATGTCATCTACATGCAAAAACTCGCGCATAGGGTTACCGCTGCCCCAGGCTACCACTTCGCTGTCGCCGCGCTGTGCAGCTTCATGAAACCGGCGCAGCAATGCTGGAATCACATGGGAATTTTCAGGGTGAAAGTTGTCGTTAGGGCCATATAAATTAGTAGGCATTACCGAGCGGTAATCGCGGCCATACTGGCGGTTATAGCTTTCGCACAGCTTTATCCCTGCAATTTTAGCAATGGCATAGGGTTCGTTGGTTTCTTCAAGGGTGCCCGTTAACAGCGCCTTTTCTGTCATAGGCTGCTCTGCTAATTTAGGATAAATACAGCTAGAACCCAAAAATAGTAGCTTTTGAACATCATTGGCGTGAGCCGCATGAATAATATTCGCTTCAATCATCAGGTTTTCGTAAATAAACTCTGCGGGGTAAGTGTTGTTAGCGTGAATGCCCCCTACTTTTGCTGCGGCTAAATACACCTCATCAATGGTGTTTTCTGCAAAAAAATTAGCAACAGCCGCCTGACTGGTTAAATCTAACTCTTCGCGAGTTTGCGTGAGTATGGTGATTTTTTCACGATTTTTTAATTGCTTGACGATGGCTGCGCCTACCATTCCGCGGTGGCCAGCTACAAATACTGTTTTCATAATTAAGTTCTCAATCAATTCATTTATAACTCTATCGGGCTATTTCCGCCCTTTTCTCGACGCCCAAGCAGGTAATTGACTTTTTAGAGTATTGAAATGCGGATAGGCTTGTACTTCGTAATGTGTAACTTCTGACCTACCCAGTTTTCTTAGGAGGCTAAAAATACTTGCATCATGCCTATGCTCTTTAAACAAAGGATGTTCGTCTAAACTTGAGGGAGAATCATCAGAAAAGTGATAATTATCTTCAACCGCAATATCTTTCCACTTTTTGAGAAGCTCAAAATTTTCCTGTGTGTTCTGCATTAAAAAGAATCCCGCGGCAAGCTGAGTAGTCTTTAAAAGTGAACTCTCGAAGTCTATTCCTAACCTAATTGCAAGATCACGCTTTGTCCAGAGATACTCTGTATGAGTATTGGAAAATGAAAGCATTTTTGAGTCGTGAGCTAGTGTAAGATCGATGTAATCTCTGAACCTGAGAGCCGCCATATGATTGAGCTCAAAACCTGCATCCATATAAACTATAATGTCTTCCGGAGAACTTTTTTGAGCTACTTGTAACACGACCTGAGGCTTCCAAATCCAGTATCCAAAGCCTTTACTATTGGTTGTCATAAAATCTCTGTGACTTTCGAGAAAATCAATTTCAAGATCGTTCAAGTGATAGACTGAGACTGTGTCGAAAAAGTTTGTATCTACAGCTTCTTTAGCGAACTCTTCTCCCCTGTCTTTAAAAGCTCCATCAGCAAAAGAGACTAAGTGTATATCCATTGCCATCCTTATAAAGTTGAAAGCCCTCTAAATGAGGGCTTCATTACTACTCTTTCGCAACAGAAACAGAATAACCGTGCTGCTTAAGCAGCGCATGCTGTTTAGCTTTACCAAGGTCGTAAGCCACCATCTCGGCACACATTTCTTCAACAGTAATTTCTGGTACCCAGCCTAACTTTTCTTTAGCTTTAGTTGGGTCGCCAAGCAGCGTTTCTACCTCTGCTGGGCGGAAGTAACGCGGATCTACTTCAACAATTACATCCCCAACATTTACACCTGGAGCTAATTCGCTATTAACTTCTGTAACGGTAGCTATTTCTTTTACGCCTTCGCCCGTGAATTCAACAGTAATACCGGCTTCTTTAGCCGACATGCGCACAAACTCACGTACAGATATTTGCTTGCCTGTTGCGATTACAAAATCTTCTGGAGTGTCTTGCTGAAGCATCATCCACTGCATACGCACGTAGTCTTTCGCATGGCCCCAATCGCGAAGTGCATCCATATTACCTAAGTACAGCTTACTTTCTAAGCCTTGAGCAATATTAGCAATACCGCGCGTAATTTTACGCGTTACGAAGGTTTCACCACGGCGTGGGGATTCGTGATTAAACAAAATGCCGTTGCACGCATAAATACCGTAAGACTCGCGGTAGTTAACAGCTATCCAATAGGCATACATTTTTGCTACGGCATAAGGTGAGCGTGGGTGAAACGGCGTGGTTTCCTTTTGAGGAATTTCTTGCACTTCACCGTAAAGTTCAGATGTAGACGCTTGGTAGAACTTCGTTTTCTTTTCTAAACCTAAAAAGCGAATAGCTTCTAGTAAGCGAAGTGTACCCATGGCATCCACGTCTGCCGTATATTCTGGCGCTTCAAACGACACAGCTACGTGCGATTGTGCTCCAAGGTTATACACCTCGTCTGGCTGCACTTCTTGCATTATGCGAATAAGGTTTGAAGAATCCGTTAAATCGCCATAGTGTAGGATAAAGTTGGCATTTTCTACGTGCGGATCTTCATAAATATGGTCTACACGTTGTGTGTTAAACAAAGAAGCACGACGTTTAATACCGTGTACTTCATATCCTTTTTCTAACAAAAACTCGGCTAAATAGGAGCCGTCCTGGCCGGTTACGCCGGTAATAAGTGCTTTTTTCATTATTAACTCTTACTCAAATATGATTGTGTATATTTTAAAAATCGGTCTTGTATATGATCAGGTTAGGCTATCAAAAAATTTCTTATATTTCTCAAAAGATGCAGACTTTGTTTTTGCTATGTAGTAATTAGATACTTCGTTGCTAACTGACTTACCTGTTGCATTGACTTTTAGCTCATCTAAATTAGAAAATTGTAATTCATCTGGTGTTGGTAAACAGGGAATGTCAGTTTTAAATCTCATTACGTTCATACCCATTACTATAGCTTCAAAAAGCAACGTCGAAGTATGCCCAATGATTAACCTACTGGAACCCAAATCTGACCCTTCAACCAATCCGGGAAACTTACAAAGATATTTACTTCGATCATTCTGTGGATGAAACCTAACTTTCACGTCAAAACCTTTCAGACGGCCGTAGTTTAGCGCTATGTCAATCATTTCAAAGTTTTGTTCATCAAAAATAGGTTGATCCAAAACAACTAAAACATAATTGCTTTCAAGTTCACTTGTTTCATATGATTTAGCTATCGAAAGTTCAGGCTTTCCGCACAAAACCACCTGAGTTTCAGGGTGATAGTCTTTAATAAGCTTGCCTGTGCACTCTCCCCAAGCTAGAAAATATTGAGCACATTGCTGTTCATAGTTTACTATATTAACTGTATCGTAGTCTTTATATTCAACGTACAAACCATGTTGTAAAGTGACAGTTTTAACGTCCCTGTTTCTAAAATACTGAACCAAGAGGTTGTCTACTGGTTGCATATCTGCAAAAACTACAAGGACTTTAAAGTTTATCGCCCTCAGATTGTCTAAAACAATCAAATAAGAACATAGATTCAGATATAAACAAAGTTTCCTTATCGCGTTGTTCTCATTAATTAGGTGCATGAGATGCCGATTTTCATTCACGAAACTAACTAAATCTAGATTAATACTGTTAGTCTCTTTATGGTAATCTTCAACTACAATAACTTCGCCTGATATTTGCTGTATCACTTGGTTAAAAAAATACCGATAGTCATCTCTGACCAATCCTCTAAAACACAAATATTCACAACTTTTATTATTTTGTATACCGTTAAAAGTAAAATCAGATCTCACTAAATTACGATACGCCATATCTAATCTTTCACGCAGACCTTTTTCACTTTTCACTCTTTTGAGATAATACGCATCAGCACTTAGGCACTGTTGTAAATTTATACCTTTGAAATCCTCGGCAGTAAATATTGAATACATTACAGGTCTCTTGTTAAGTCGCCAAAATTATTTATAAAACTTTTGATATAAACGCTATTTTGCGATTTAAAGCCTTTGGGAGCATTGTCTAGTTGAATTTTTATAACTTCTAAATAAGGTCTTATGCCGGATTCACTCCTTCCTCCTGCTTCAAAATTACTGATAGTTAAGTCAATTTTTTTGAATTTTATATTCGATAAGTACATTTTTACGACTTGATGGTAATCAGCTGCGTATTTATAAGCCAATTCAAACTTAAACTTTCTGAGTACCGACGACTTTACAAATACAGACTGATGACAGTAAGGCATTCGCTCGAAAACTGTAGACATTTCTTTTGCTTTTTGGTGCGATATTGTTCCATCAGCTGCTAAGTAATTGCGATCACCATATATTACATCATTTGAAATATCTGATTCTTCGAACGCTTTCCCAACTACATCAGGAGTTGTAAAGCAATCTCCGGCGTTCATGAAAATTACATAATCTCCCGAGCTCCTATCAATTGCTTTGTTCATAGCGTCATAGATCCCATCGTCATTTTCACTCACTAGCACATCTATTTTACAGCTGTTTGCTTGTAAAAAATCTATCGTACCGTCTGAAGAGTTACCGTCTATTACGATGTATTCAATATTCACATAATCAAGAGTTGAAACGCTTTCGAATGTTCTTTTCATTCCATTTAAGTCATTATAAACGACTGTTACTATTGAAATCTTCGGAGTAAAGGTTTTTTCCTTTGCAAATTTTATCGACTCGTCACGCTGGGGAGTAGTAGACAACGCTAACCTTGAGAGGGGCCTAAGCACCCTTCCAAGAAAGCGATGAAAGGTGTCATTGGATTTATTAAGTTTTATTCTTAGGTTCCCTTTAGAATCATTAAAAAATGTTCCCCCAAAAGAACCTTGCCCATCAATGTAATCAGTAATAACTCTGTTTAGTTCGGCTTCCAAGTGGTTACCAATAAAACCCTTAAAAAAGTCACTCTCCGTCCATAACGACTTATCTTTCTGAAAATCAATGGAAATTTTCATAGCTTCGGTCATACCACGGACATGCAGAACTCGGCTTCTACCTCCACATTGAAATTTACATATGGGAATGCTTACATACCTAAGTGACGCACCTGAATGAATTGCTTGTACGATATATTCATAATCAGCTGCTAGGCTATAATGCGTGTTGTATGGGCGTTTTTTTAATCTTGACGTTCGATTAAATAGTGCTTGGTGAAATACTACCTCTGTTTTTAGATAGTCGTCTAACTTGCCAGCATTTTGGAGTGCCTCTGAGCCATTTGTCTCAACTCTGATTCTATCTCCGTAGAGAAAGTCTACCTCACTGGAAGCATGACTCATTACTTTCGCTAATATATCATTAGCGTAGAATACGTCTGCCGCATTCATAAAAATAATCCATTCACCAGTAGCCAACTCTATGCCTTTATTCATAGCATAGTAAATTCCATTATCCGGCTCGCTTAACCATTTTACATTTTCGGGTAATGTTTTCAGAAACTCTACCGTTGAATCAGTGGAGCCGCCGTCGACTATTATGTATTCTAAATTTTTATAGGTTAGATTCTTTACACTATCGTATGTTTTTTTTAGATCCGAAAGTGCATTAAAGCAAACTGTCACCACCGTAACCTTAGGAAGCATCATTTAATCAGCCCCCTTATTTTCTTCTATTTTTTTTGTCACAGCAACAACATCCGCAGGGACGTCTACTGCCAAAGAACCGTCAGAAACTCTCACCATATCAATATGATAGCCAGCCTCTAAGAATCTCAAAATTTCAATATCTTCTATATTCTCCAAAGGCGTTTTCTCTTTATGAGAAGAGAAAAAATTGAGTTGCTCTCTTGAGAATGCATAAATACACACTTGTTTGTATCCAAAACTAAATTGACCGCCTTTAGTTAATGGAATAGGCGCTCGGCTCATATACAAAAGTTGTTCCGTCAACGAGCAAACAACTTTAGGAACATTTAGAGACTTATGCTCGTTCTCACTCTCTATTGAGCAATATGCGTTCGTCACATTTCCTGTTCTTAAATGTTTTTCAATGACTTTAAGGATATTGGTCGGCTCTATTAAAGGTTCATCACCTTGCACATTCACTATGAAATCACAATCGAGTTGCTTGTTGGCTTCAGCTAACCTATCAGTCCCAGTCAAACAACTATCACTCGTTAAGAGGACTTGCCCCCCAAAAGCTCTGACTTCCGACTCGATTCTTAAATCATCCGTTGCCACGTATACTTTTTCTACCCCTACAGCTGAACAACATCGTTCCCATACGTGTTGCACCATTGTTTGACCGCAAATATCAACAAGCGGCTTACCGGGAAATCGTGTCGATTTGTATCTCGCTGGAATAACAACTGCAAAATTGTGTGACGTTTTCATTATTTATCTACAACCTCTTGAAAAGACGATAGTATTTTATAATCAAACTGTTTACAAAGCTTTCTCATGATCGAATCTACATTCGAGTAAGGGCTGTAATAGATAAAATCGATATGATTAGTCCTAGCAGCCTCTAAATCAGAATGTGAATCGCCTATCAGAATACAGCCTTCGTTGCCAGATTTTGAAATAATATCTGCAACTAAATCCACCTTTTTTGTTGGTGAGCCGAAAACGCCGTCAAAATAATGATTTAATCCTCTTTCCTTTATAACCTGCCTGAGCTCTTCTTGCTCAGACCCGCTAGCAATAAATTTTACAGCTTTGTTTTTAGCTAAAAACTCTAATAGAAACGGAGCAATCTTTGCTACCGTATAAAGATGGCGGCATTCTACAGAATATGCATTCAATATTTTTTCTCGAAAGTAATCCTTTTGCTCATCTTTTATAGCTAGGTATTTTTCAAGAAATACATCCACATGAAAATATCTAGATTTACCGAAATTTTTTGAGAAAAAATTTAAACATGATTCTATCTGGCTGCTAGAAAAGTTGAGCGAACGCAAAACAGTACCCATTGCATCTACTTTTAGATTATTAGAATCAAATATCACGCCGTCACAATCAAAAATAATTGTGACGCTACTATTTAATGGGTGCATAGACCGAACCTTCTGGAACTGAGTAAGAGGTTGGAGTAAGCGATAATATTTGCGGCACGCCCTCAAACTTCTGAACTCTTGCTAATAGATCGATCATTTCCAACTGGCGCGGGTCGGTTGAGGCATAACCATCAAATCCTGCAAGTAAGATTGTATTAGGCTTCATGACTGTCGCTATGGCAAGGGTGTACCCGGCTGTAATATCAAATGGAATAGTGCATTTATTATCGAACACTTCGTATGTCTGTGCCAACTCAATCAATCCGTAGTCAAAAAGCATTACATCTTCACCAAAAACAGCTAACTCATCATCAGTGAAGCGATGCTTAGGTAGAATTACGGGCTTTCCAATTTCAGAGTAATTACTGTGCTCAGACAAAAATTTAGGGTTATGTGTAATGCAATAATAATCAATATAGTCTTTATTAAGAGGTAGCATATTTATAGCTAAAACTATTGGATTATTTGATTCAATAAAGGCTTCAATCTCGTGTGAATATCTTTGAAAGCTAGGCCCGTTAGCGAGAATTAATATGTCTCTATTGACCGCTTTCCCAACTAAAGCATTACTGCCTGAAACTTCTTTTTTTGAAGAATCAAATGTCAAGGCAGCTTTCAGTACCTCACCTTTGTAACTTGATGTATTCTCTAGCTTACTTAAATATTCTATCGCGCCTACGACTTCATCAGTTCCATAATGCGTGTCACTTAATAGATTTTGTATATAAGTCGGGTGTATGTCATGCTGAGCACCCAAGAAATAGAGCAGGTTTGTGCCCCAGCCATAGCTACGCTGCATGGGCTCGAAATGACGTATTGCCAAATCATAAACGGGTGTTGGCCTATACTTTGTCGAAGATTTTGATACGGAAGCTAACAAGCATTCAGTCTGCGCGTTCCCGGCTCCTCTTCCCATTCCAGTTACTGTTACATCCAGCCATTCAACACCTTCCGAGTTTGCAATGAGAGCGTTATCTAATGCCTTACCCATATTATTGTGAGTATGAATACCAAGTGCGCCCGACCAACCCTGCTTAAGCGCTGCAGTAATTCTTTTTACTTCTTCCGCTCCCATATTCCCAAGTGAGTCAGCAAAGTATAGAACGTCCAAGCATTCCCAATCAGTTGCTAAAGCAGCTTTCTCTGATATTACGCTCGAAGGTTTTCCGCCGGCCTGCATTAAATTGTATCCAACAGTATAACCTTTTGCTTTTAACGCCTTAATAACTGGGCCTGATTGTTCCACCTCATGGAAATGCGCAGCAACTCTCACTAAACCAATTTTACTTTCGGTTGCATTTACGAATAACGAATCAATCGCCTCTTGAACTGTGACTTTTGCATTTAGTATAGTTTTCGCGTCAACCATAACACCATATGTTGGGCCATCAGGCAGATCTAGCCTGTTTAGAAATGATTCGGTTGTATATGCAAAAGCACCAACAAACCCAGACATTGGAAAATTACGTAAACCCAACTCGACGTAATCCACCCCTGCTCTACTCATGGCATTAAGATAACTGTTGACCACCTCAACATCGAAATCCCATTTGTTATAATAACCACCATCACGTAAGGTGCAGTCTAATATTTTGGTCATTTTTGTTCTTCTCTCGTAATCATTAATTTGCAAATTTTTTCATAATTTTCTGATCGCTGACTTTCAGCGACAAGGGCCTCAGGAATGTCTCTAATTCGTTCCCCAATTACATCAGAAGTTCGGCCACTATCTCCAGTCACATCAAAAACTCCAAATGTTTCCACAAAGCTTTCATCGTATGGAAGAGCTAATGCGTCACATATTTTCTTCATAATTAACTCTGGTGATTCTACGAACTCCTCATATTTGAATATAGAACTTGGTGCATGTTGCTTAAGCAACAAAAGTAACCTCCGACAATATTCGTCAAAACTTTGGGGTTCGAAAGTCATCCAACCATTTCTCTTTAAGCTAGTGAATGAATCTAATGGATCTCTGATAGTTAACACAGATTTTATCTCATATTCACTTTCGAGGAGGGAAACAATTTCACTTTTCAAGGGTACAGGCGATTCCGTATTAAAGTCGGAATGCGTATGATCGCGCAGTACTAGTGTTCCCCCACATTGTTCGACGTGTTCATAGGCAAGTTTTATTGAATTAGTGAAAACTTTCGCAGCTAATTTTTTTTGATTAGGTACACCAGCAAATTTCGAAAGCATCGCTATGTCAGAAGGAGCAAAATGCGGTCGGGAAGCAGATAGTTGAGAGTAGGGGTGCACCTCACTGAGTAAGTATACATTTGGCATAGCTGATAAACACTTCGAAAACAGTGTACCGCCGCTGCATGCCAAGTGATGAATAATGCGAATAATAGGCTTATCAGCAGCATATTTTTCACATAAACCCTCACAACGCGCAAGTAAAGATTTTGTATCTTCTAATTCGTCAAGAAATGGAGGTAAACTGGTGGATTTCTGTTCGCCAACACTACTACTCTCTATCAAACTAACCGCGCCATCTAGTTGCTTTTTGAAAAGTTCGAAACTTGAAGACATCGCTAGTTCTCTTTTCCACTAGCATCACTCGCTAGCAATTCAGGATGCTCTTGTTGAAGTTTAAAATAATATTTTGAGGCAATAGCCAGCTTCGCCCTCAATTCTTTTATTAAATCAATAAGTTCCCTCTCAGAAGACAGTTTTTCAGAATATTTTTCGCGCAGATTGTCTAAGTCTACCTGCGCTTTGGCATGCATTTTTTGAGCTAAACTAAAACTGCTATTTTTTTTCGTTAATTCAGCTTTGAGTTGCCCTTGCTGGGTGTTAAGTGATTCTGCCAGGCTTTTACTCTCTTGATGTAATTTATGCTTTGCATCACGCTCTGTGATGCATTCAGCAAGGTCAATCGTAGCCTTTTCATTTAAAGACTTTAGCTCTCTTATTTCGTCATTTAACTCTTTAATGTTTAATCTGAGTTTCTGATTCTCGATTAAATCATTATCAGCTTGGGTTCGCGTATTTTGTTGTATCGAATCGAGTTCATCGCGTAGCTTAGCGATTTCATTATCAGCCTCCTTTTTTGCTGGTTGTAACTGATCTGCATTAACTTTTTCAGCGTCTTTCAGCAATTCTAATTGCTTTTGAAGTTTACAAATTTTTTCATTGCGAATAAAAAAATCAAATGAACTACTTTCTTCGTTGGCAAGAATTGCTTCGTCAAAAAAATAAAGCTGGTCAGTATTTGATAGTTCGCTTTTTTTCACCTCTTCAGCACTTTTTATCAACACTAAGAAATCGAAATACTGAAGGTAACAACATTTACTATTTGGCAAAAAATTGTTTTTTGCATTGGGTGTGTCAATGACAAGTATATTGGCCATATTGCCGTCCATATGCAAAGCATCGACGAAAGAATCTAATGGCTCTCCTGACACGGTGACTCTATTTTGGAGTTTAACATTTGAGTGAGTCAACTCGATATTACTGTCAGCGCACAACGAATTATATCTTGGGTTACTGTACAAAGAAGCGGTGGCAGTTTTTTGGCCAGGCGGTAAAATCCAAACATTTTCGCTGATTACATTCACGCATTTTTTAGATTTTCTGTAAAGTGCAGAGTACAATTCTGCGGATGCTTCAACCGCTACTAATTTTCTAGGCTCAAGAGAGTTTATAGCAGCCAACTCACTGCCGCTACCAGCACCAATGTACAAAATGGTGCCCAGCGGCTTTTCATTACGTTTTAATAAGCTCTCTAGATACTTTTTCATCGTCAAAGTTCCCAGTTATTCTTTAAGCCACTTTATCAAATTCGTAAACAAATTTTGGTAATAAATCGAATCACGAGTACTGTTTTCAACACTTCTCGGCTCGATAAATAGTGAGTTGCTAATTGTGTAGCTACTTCCTAACCTATCAAGCTCTCTTACAATCCAGCAACTTTCGCTAACGACCACATGTAAATTAAAGTATGCTGCTAACCAAGTAAGACCAGAGCTTTTATTCTTATAAGTAAGTGGGCTATACGTACACACAAAACCTGTAAACTCTTGAAAAGCATTAACAAGATCAGGTGCTTCCCAAAAAAAATTGTGTAAATTGAGCTGCTCGTATTTTTCATTCAACAATAACAGCTGGCTAATAGAAGCAGCTAATTCAGGATAGTCCCAAGCAAGCGTATATTGAATAGTTAGGTCAACATTACCCTCATACCGTTTGATGTAGGATTCAACCAATTCGGGCAGTCGAGTAAACCCTTTATTTTCTTTTGCATCTCCCATATATAACAGAAAATGGGGAGTCTTTTGAGATTTACTACGCTTAACTGTTGCTTCATCCCAATTCAACAGATAGCAGGGATGGTAACCTTTAGTTGGAATATTCAAACTGGAGTAATACTCTTTGGTTTCCCAATCCGTCGCATAAAGTTTAACATTGCGAAATTTACTCAGGGTACTAAATCCCATTCTGTAATAGAAAGAATTCGAGTCGCATCTGTCCGCGGGCGTAAACATGCAACAAACTTTATGAACAATAGGCAGCTCACTCTGCATAAAAGAAAGTGCCAGAGATAATGAAGAAGCATGTTCCCAGTTTAAACATGGGTAGAAAAAAACCATTTTTTCTTGTGAGTTTTTCTCAGTAACTAGTTTAAATACTTGTAGGTACTCCGCAGCTAAATGGCGAATATATTGCTGCAGGCCCGATAATTTAAGCTGAAAGCCGTTATCATAGTGTTGATAAAAATTAGTTTTGAAATGTTTAACTATTTCTATTTTTGCAGACCTCGCTTTAGAAGCAAGAGCGCTATCTAGATGTTCGTGTGAAAAAACCGACAGCTTAACGTCCTCTTTTTCCGATTCACACAATGTCTCAAGCAATGCAGCATGATGTCCGCCAGCTTCCATCAGGCCTGGGTCGATAACCACTATTTGTTTCATTAACCGCTACTTTTCGCTTTTGCGATTTAGTATGTTTTTCCACAGCAGCTTTACTAGTTCGTCTATATTTTCTGCTTGTTCTACATTTACAGGTATATCTTGATATACAGATATCGCCCACAAAAACTGTTCTTCCTGGTTATCATGCTGAAGTGCCTCCAACATTTCTGCAGGAATTTTAACTCGCGGCCCGTAATCGTCCTCGCCAAAAAATTTGCTGCCGTTATAAATAACGCTGTTCGTGCCGTCTCTTAGTTCTAGATAAACCTCAGCATCGAAAGTTTCCGGGTTAACATTTTCTGCTCTCAGTTTAATCTTGGTGTTGTTACCTACTTGCGTAAATACCAAGTGCTGGTAACTGCCCACACTAACTACTTCGTCGCACACTAATGTGTTTTGAGCTTCAGTCACTACTTCCTGCTCTGTCTGTTCAGTGCCTTGAAATGTCTGGTGCCCTTCTATAGCGCCTTCTTCCGCTATTAATGCAGTAATTGCGGATGCCCATGCCGATTTGCTTCGTGACATGTCACTATCATCAACTTCTAACTTATCTAATATACTTGTAACATTATTAACTAAGTGTGAAATTAGCTGTTTGTCGTGATTCGCAAAATCGTTAAGTCGCGTAAGGTTATTTATGGCTACATTGAGTTTAGGCCCATATTCATCGGCAGTTTCTGGTGGCCATGTCATTAGCGGAGCACTGCCATCATCAAGTTCTCTAAACTCAATATTGATTGCATCACTAAACTCACCGTTTTGCGCCATGCCTACGTTATTAGCTGAAAGCTTAAACTCCAGAGTATTGCGCCACACATTACCTACTAATACTCCGTTAAATACTAACCACAAATGTTCGTAACCATCTGTAGCGAATTCTTCGCGTAACTGCACGCTATCGAAGCTTAACCAGTTTGGTAATGTATCAATATGGTTCGATAGCGCTATGGCAGCTTTTCGCCATTCTCGCCACTGCTCTGAAGTAACCTCTGTACTTGTTGATATATTTGAATTTTGTAACTGCTCGGCGATAACGTTTATACAGCCCATTATAAGCAAACGCTCGGAGGCATTTAGTCGCTCTACCGTTTTTTGTTGCTGCGCTTGCAAATTTTCGGGTGCGGTTAAAAAGTAACGAAGATATGCGCCATATTCGTCTGAAGAGTCTTCAAACTCTCTGAACAGTGCTTCATTGTCTTGAGCTCTAAACTCTACGCCTATATGTCCTGCCACGTTTACAAGCTTTACCTTAACGCTTTCTACTTGACTTCCATTTGGAAAGTTAAGGCTATGCAATGTTAAGTGAATATCTTGGTAATCGCCCTCCACGTATTTCCCTATTATTGAAAGCTCGCTAGCGGCTACCTTATCGAAAACTTTGGTTTGAGGTTTGTTACTGCTCATAGTGTTATGTGGTAATCCTTTTTTTAGCGAACGTTCACTTTCTTGAAGGGCAAGGTAATAATGCTCTACTTCTTCTTGAAGCTGGGAAATTTGTAATGACGCTAGCTCTAACTCTAGTTCGGCGTTTTGTAACTTTTCACTACTCATTATGGTTACTCCGGCATGCTCCGTTTGTGCAAGTTGTAGTTCGCTGTGCGCTTTTGCTAGTGATTCCTTTTTGAGTTCAGCTTTTTCTAGGCCTTGCTGTAACTGCGTAACCTGTTCCGTTAAAAGCGCATTCTGTTTTTGCAACGCCTTGAACTGCTTATTTGCCTTTAGCTGCTTGCTAATCTCTGCGGTTGCCTCTTTTTCTTTAACTTTAACAGCTTCGAACTCAGAATAGCTGCGCTCCAATTCTTCTTGTAATTGCGCTATTTGCAACGTTGCAAGTTGCGCCTCTTCGTCGGCGCAGGTCAGCTTCTTCTGCAACTGTAATATTTGTTTATTAGATGCGCTAAGCGCTTGCTCAGCGGACTCAAGCTTACTGACTTTTTGCGCAGTAACTTCTAGCTCTTCCTGTAGCTGCGTAATTTTCAGCATCAGCAGTTTTTGTTCTGCTTCTGTTGAAGTTAGCTTTATTTGTAACTGCGATGCATTTTCATTCGACGCTTTTAACGCTTGCTCAATAGGTGCTAGCTTATTGGCTTTTTGAACGGCAGCTTCTAGTTCTTCTTGCAATTGAATAACTTGAAGTTGAGACAATTCTGCATCTTGTTTTTGTTCTGCTAATTGCTGGGTAAGCTGGTTACACTGTTTTTCTTTTTCACTTAATTTCGCTTTGGCTTCGTCAGCCTCTTTTGCCTTAGCACCTATTTCGTTTGCACTGACGTTTAGGTTTTGCTGCAACGTAGCAAGTTCTTTTTCGTTAGCCGTTGACTGCTCACTGGCTTTAGCAAGCGCTTGCTTCTGCTTTTCTATCTCACAGCTAAGTGCGTTGTTTTGTTCGTCAGCTTTTGCTACTTGCTCTGCCTTTTCTGCAAGCTGCTGAGTAAGCTGGCTACACTGAGTTCCTTTCTCATCCAATTTTGCTTTACTTTCGTCAGCCTCTTTTGCCTTAATAACTATTTCGTTTGCTCTGACGTTTAGGCTTTGCTGCAACGTAGCAAGTTCTTTTTCTTTAAGCGTTAACTGCTCACTGGCTTTGGCAAGGGCTTGCTTCTGCTTTTCTATCTCGCTGCTAAGTGCGCTGTTTTGTTCGTCAGCTTTTGCTATTTGCTCTGTTTTTTCTGCAAGCTGCTGAGTAAGCTTGTTACTCTGAGTTTCTTTCTCATCCAATTTTGCTTTACTTTCGTCAGCCTCTTTTGCCTTAGCAACTAGTTGGTTTGTTTTGGTATCTAGGCTTTGCTTTAGTGAACTGCATTCTTTTTCTTTTGCAGTTAGCTGCTCACTGGCTTTATTGAGAGCTTGCTTTTGCTCTTCTAGCTCACTGCTTAGTGCACGGTTTTCTTCTTCTGCTTTTGTTTTTTGTTCTGAAAGCTGCTGAGTAAGCTGGCTACACTGAGTTTCTTTTTCGCTTAGCTTCGCTGTGCTTTCTCTAGCCTGTTGGTTGAGTGTTGATATCTGCTGATTCTTTTGCTGTATTGCCTTTGAAACCTGGCAAAGCACGCTAACCTTATTTTTAAACGTATCTGAATCTGGGCTAAGGTGAACTGAAAATTCACCAAACAATTGACCAACTGAAAGGGCATCATCATAAAGCTCGTAAAGTTCATCTTTATCGACCAGTGCAGCGGCGGCACTTAATGCCATCGCTTTATAAACCAGGCTGGGTGGCGTTACAGCTTTTGTTTCTTGGCTATCTTTTCCAAACACTGTTTTCATAAATGCTGCAGAGTTAGCTAAAATATCATCTATAGAGCAAATATTTAGGGCGCCATCTTGTTCTAAAGCATTTAAAGCGCTTTGAACATGTTTGCTATATTGTTGAATATGCAGCTGAGTTGCTGCATCAGCATTTTCATTAGTCTGGTTAGCCACTAAACACTGAGTTAAATAGGTTTCGGGCGAACTATAAATAAGATGAGTAGCAACGCTTGTGAAGGCTGAAACATTTTTTTCGGCGTTGTTATTGGCTTGAACTAAAAGGCATTCTGCATGTTGCTCTTGTTCAGAAAGATTGTTTGTTAACGCTTCTAAGCTTTTTAGGCTAGCAGTATCAGTTACTGCAATTGATGCGGTGGTAACACCATTACTTTCCACCAACGTTTTTAGTGGCTCTAGCGAAAGCTCACCAACAGAAATAAGCACTGCGCGTGGCATGTTGTCTCCTGAGACTACCTTGAACTTATGCGTCCATTACAATTTTATTAGTGTAACGAGTTTAGTCGCCAATTTAAACTGTAATAGATCAACGAAGTGCGCGTAGTAATGCGTATTTCAGCACTTGTCTCTTCAAGCGCTTCGACAATGTTATGTGCAGTTATACTTTTCATGTACACCAATGTATTATTGCGTCGTTTTATTAACTCAACGGTACTTGTAAAGTATTTTTTGACATCTATTGAGTGTTCCGCAGCGTTTTATTATCTATGTATCAATTATCATTTTCCCAAAAACTAGAACGGAAACTATCTTCTAAAGAGGTAAGTGCCCAAGCACCCAATAAAAACGTAGATTGGGTTGTGCATCACGTACCGAAAACAGCAGGAAGTTCATTAAGGCAAAGTTTTGTTAATGCCCTTGGACAACGCCCGGTTTTTGGTGTTTATCGAAATACTGGAGCAGCAGAACTCGGGCTAGGCAACCCCATTTGGGTTCCGCGAAGCGCAAAAGTGGTATTTGGTCATTTTCCAACACACGCGGCGCAAACAAGCATGTTCCCAAATGCGAAAAAAGTAACATGGGTGAGAGATCCCCTTGAACGAGCTTGGTCTTTATTGGGCCATTACCTAGCAACTAAAGATGAAACAGCGCAGTATGCGTTTGTAAAGCAGCACTATTTAGACAAGGGAATTAGTAAAAAAGAAGATATTTTTGAACGCCTCATTAAAGATAATGGCTTGGCAAAAAATATCTTTGTTTATGCTCACTACTTCAAACATGTTGAGCTTAAAAATTTTGACTTTGTGGGTAGCACAACAAGTAATAGTGATGATTTAAAGCGCCTGCAAAAGTTACTTGGAAAACCTTTGATAGAAGAAAAAGAAAACGTGCGAAATAGTGCTTCATCGTTTCCTAGTACTTTGCGCTATTTGGAAAGCTATTTTACTTGCGAATATGACATTGTTGCTGACTTCTTATAACAGTTTACAACAATCAAGACGAATTAGAGATTTGAAATGGGACTAACAGTAAAAATAACCAAACAACATATAGATACGCTGAAAGCGCATCGCTTGTTTACTGCATGGGTACCAAACTTCGAAACCTATTTAGCTCGCGAAAATACAACGGGCTGGTTAAGCGAAGGCTCGCAACTGACGTTTTATAACCCCATTGAAATAGAACCATACGCCGCTATATACGGTTCACCCTATGTGGGCGGCAAAGGCACTATGCCTACATCAGGCTTATGCACTATTGGCTTTAATTCGTACTCTCATTCGCCGCTGCCTGAAAAAATGAAAGTAGGTAGATATTGTAGTATTGGTGAGGGTTTGAAGGTATTAGACAGTCAGCACCCCGTAAATCAGTTAAGTTCTAGCCACTTTACGTGGAAGCCACAGTCTGTTTTTGTTGATGCCTATTTTAAAGATAACGAACTCGATTCTTTAGAAAAACCCACCTTCGATGTAAATGGTATTAAACCCTTCCCTGTTTTAAAAAATGATGTATGGGTAGGTCAAAATGTGACCTTATCTACTGGCATTACAATAGGAAATGGCGCTATTGTTGCGGCTAATTCGGTAGTCACAAAGTCTGTACCCGATTATGCCATTGTAGGTGGTAATCCAGCGAAAATTATTAAGTACCGTTTTTCTGATTATCAGCGTGAAGAATTACTGAAAACTGAATGGTGGAAGTACGACTTGAAAGGGTTTGCCCATCTTGATACCAAGTCAGTTTTTCATTTTTTAAGGCAGTGGAAAGAAGCTGCTGGTACGTTGAGTGAATACACGCCTGAAAAACTGGTATTGCCAGACGTATTCAAATAGCAGCGTTTTAATGCATATCAGTTTTTGATTTGTCTTGTAATGGCTCTTCTGATGGTATCGGCAACTTGCTTATCGACTCAGATACAATGTAATCAGCTTCAGGAGCAGGTGCCTGAGATACCTGTACTTGCATAGCATCTAAACCTGAGTCGTCTTGCAAGGTTTCATTTTCAGGGGACATAAGATTTGACGCATGGTCACTAGTCTCACCAATTACGTTGCCACTTGCATGATCACTTGGCTGAAGCAGACTTTTCGATGTGTTAGTAAGTGAGCTTTTATTTTGAAGTAATGCAGAGGATGAATCTGTACCTTCATATGCGGCGTTTGCAGGGCTATCTACAGCGTTATTCCCTACCTCCTTTTTAGATGCTGCCAACTTTTGCAACTCAATCGCATAATCGCTTAACTGCACTTGTTTATCCTCATTAACACTGAACACTCGATACGTACAAAATCCGACAATCAGTGCCATTGAAAATATCAAAATTAACTTCATTGCTCTCCCTTACTCAATGAGTGGGGAAGATACGCCTTATCTCCCCCTTTTGTTATTAGTGAATTACTTGCCAGTTTGTACCTACTGTTGCGCCATAACCTTGCTCAGTTATCTTCACGCCATCCATCATATACATGTAGGTTTGGCCAGACTGCTGCTGTCGCCAGAACAAATCAGCTTTTCCGTCACCATTAAGGTCGGCAATGTCAGCGATGCTCCAATTTGTATTACTGACTGTGTTGATAAGCGAACTGGTTTTTATCTCACCATTTTCCATTAAGTAAGCCCAGTTTCTACCGTCTGTTTGGTTTCTCCAAATAATGTCGGCTGTGCCGTCACCATTGATATCTCCTGCGCCAACAATATCCCAGTTTGTATTCACATTGTTGAGCGTGTATCGGCTAGCAATATTGGCTCCTTCCATAAGCCAAATATAATTTGTGCCTTTTGTTTGATGACGCCAAATTACGTCATCAAACCCATCGCCATTCACATCACCACTGCCAACAATTTGCCAATTGAGGTCGGCTACTTTTAGGCTGGCTTTCGATACACTTGGTTTTATGCCATCCATCAAGTATATCCACGTGTCTCCTCGTCCTTCATGGCGCCAAACAATATCGTCTTTACCATCACCATTGAGATCCATGACTTCTTTGATTTTCCACTGAGAGTCGTAAACATAATTTAGTTCACCACGTTGCTTAATGGTAAATCCATCCATTAGGTAAATATAATTACGACCCGTTTCTTTGTTACGCCATAATATATCCGACTTTCCGTCACCATTAAAATCACCGCGACCTGCCATTTCCCATGCCTGATCTGCTATAACATTAATTCCAGCACTCTTAGTGGCAGACATGCCGTTCATTGTCCACATCCAATTACGGCCATCATTTGTGTTGCGCCAAAGAACGTCGGCTTTGCCGTCGCCGTTAGTGTCGTGGCGTACATGCTTGGCTAGTACAGGGCTGGATGCCCAGTTTGAGTAGTTTACTTTTCCTACTGAAGAATCAGTATAGCCATCATAAATAAAGCTTAACGCCTTAGGGTTATCCCCCTCATTCATTTCAGCCGTGTCGTCTTCACCCCACCAGTTGTTTTTCGCATTTATCGCATTACTCGTGTGGTTCGCTAACGCATAACCA
>NZ_JAPVOT010000025.1 GCF_027257845.1 Alteromonas sp. BMJM2
AATTTGCCTAACATCAACCATGACAGACGAAGTAAACGAGTTCTAAAAAGGCAACGGTATTGATCTTGAAATAGCGGTCAAAGGGCTATCTTTTTTCATTGACAGCCCGGAGGCTCATATGTGTTATTTACTAAACGTGCGATAGTTATACCACCAGCACGTACATAGTCCGTTCGCTTACTCTCTGAAACATTATCGATGTGTACTAACTTTCCAGCAAGGTTAAAGACATTGTATATAGTTTTGCCTTCGACTGTAGATTTCACACGCTTCATATTTCCATCATAGCGATAGCTACCAACAGCCTCGCCATTCAGTGATATAGGTTGATCAGCATAATCATAAACAAAGTCTTGATTACCAGCAGAAGTAACATTACCGCGACTGTCGTAGAAGAAACTACGATCGCCTGTCGTACCACCGATCCCACCCGAATCGATCGCACGATTCAAACGATTATTTGAATCATACGTCATGTTTACTTGCCGGGTACCCAATTTTTTTCGAATTATATTACCTAAGGTATCGTATTCGACAATCCCAGTTCCCCATGGTCCTGTAGAAGTTGTCAGGCGCTCTAGGCCATCATAATCCAATGTTCGATCGTTACCGCTCATCGCTCGGTCTTTGATGTTTGTCACCAATTTGCGTTTGTCATAAGAATAAGCCAAATCAAGGGCCTTTATATTATTTTTAGCGACAGTTAAGCGTTCCGGTAGCAAACTTGCATTAAGAGTCTGCTCAAAACGGTGGCCATTGCCGTAATTTAATTTACTCAAAGTACTATTCGGATGGTAGGAAATGTTATTGGCATAATAGACTGAGCCGTCATATGCTTGACGAGCTCGCCCTAAGCCATCTGGGTTAAATCTAATTGTTTTAGAACTTGGGTATCCCATAGAAACTAGGTGCGCTGCACTATTATAAGCATAATCAATGTTGTATTGGCGTCCATCAACACTCAAGCGCTCACTATTCAGTAAGCCCAGGTTATTATAACTGTACGACCAGTTAACACCGCTTCGCTGCACAGTTTTTAAGTTGTTATTGTTATCGTAAGTAAAGTAGACATCAGGAGTAGAGCTACTCGCATAGTTTCTACGTTTAATAAGTCCTGTATCGTAACGCTCGAGACTAACTTTCGCTCCGCCGCTTGGTAAACTGCAACTCGTGCCTTTACTCGCCCCTTTCTGATACGCTTTTAACCAATTAGAATTGTCGTACTGATAAAGTGTGTCACCAACTTCAGGCTCACTTATACGGCAAAGTAAGCGCTTGTTGTTATAATAATAGCGACGTGTAAACATTTTTGTCTCATTGTCACTATTACTAGCACTAGATATTCCTGAACCGGGGTTTCCTGGTCCTATTGTAATAGGACCAATAGGCGAGACTGTTCCATTTCCACCTGACCCAATACTTCCAGAACCACTGTCACCGTTACCACTATCAGAATCATCATCGTTTCCAGTCCCATTTTGAGGTGAGCCATATTCACCATCACCAACCTGAGTGACTGAAACAACTTCGCCCCAAACGTTTTTATCTATGGTTGTAAACACTCCCATTGGGGAATGAATTGCCTTGATATCTTTGTAGTCAGGACCATCGTATCCATAGTGGTAATAGTGAGTTTGATAACCGTCACTATCGGTTACAGTACGCTTGTGCTGACCGTGATAACTTATTGTTGTTTGCGAAAAAGGAGCTACCGTCTCATGTGTTTTAATTAAACGGTTTAACCCATCATATTCTGATTTTGTACCTTCATTAGCAGTGCTGCTTCGCGATGGAAAAGATTCAAACACCTTCCGCCCTGCCTCATCATATTGCGTTCTCACGTATGATGATTTATTTGTAAGAAAGTCTTTTGTCTCGACTAATATCGGCCTGAACATTGAGTCGTAAGTGATAATTGTCTTAGCATTGGATCTTGTAATGGAATGGACAGGATTAGACCCGAACACATAGCTATGCCTCACGTTAGCCCAATTCCCAGGGAAATCTACTTCTTTAAGCCTCCCCATTTCGTCGCGATTATAAGCTGTAATGTTACCATTTCCATCTTCAATCGATATAACTCGACCAAAATAATCAACCATCTGCTTTACTTCAACCCCATCAGCGCGAGTTACAGTTTGTGGAGTACCGCGCTTATATTCAGCTGCATAAATCTTACGATCTTCACCGTCCCTAACCCACGCAAAATTACCATCATTGTGGTAACCATATTCTGCATAAAAAGCTCCATTTCGCTTTTCAATAACCTTCAAGCCTTTAGGGTTATATGAATTCTCTTGAATCAAACGCCCATTGACCAATTGCTTCTTTGGTAGCCCTAGTTTCCACAAACTTTTATTGTGAAAATATTCGGTAATTGTAGTTCGCTTCGTAGTCGACACATTAGATTTTATCGATTGGCTAACGGGATAGGAGTATGAATAATCTGTTGAATTGTGATTTATATTGAATGTTGATTCTTGCGTGAAAGTATCACCATTTTGCGTCGTGACTATTTTTGTAGTATGTACCGGTGTATTAGAGTCGCTTGGTCCTGGGTAGGTTATAACGTAGGAATGACCGACTGCACTTTCTTTAACATAAGTGTAATCTTCTGTCCTGAGAGAAGGTCCTGTAGAAGTTTCTCGAGTTTCCTTCTTGACCAACTTTCCTGAAAGCGGCTCGCTTACCCACGCATGATAGTAAGTGTAGTGAGCGTCAGGTGCAGTAACCCTGGTCCAGTTTGTTCTATCTGAGGAAGATGAACCAGATGGTCCTTTATCATTCTCATATTCATAAGTCCAAACTGCAGTATCAATCGATCCACCAGTCACCTCTTTTCTAATAAGAGCCATTGTGGACGTAGTTACATCATTATCTAATGGCAAGGCTGGACCAAAGCCGGGGGATGTGGCTTCTGGCTCGCCAGTCATACAAGTTTCAGTACGCCTGACCTGTGAAGCAAGAACATGTCGGTGTTCAATATCTTTAAGAGTAAAAGTACCAGTAGCACCATATGGATGGGTGATGGAAACAGTATGTTGAAATTTCTGGCAGTAATCGCGTCCGCTAGGCGCTGGAGATGCACTTAAATCATCAAGGTTCATTGACCAAAACGACATATCTGGCCTAACAACTTTATTTAAAGAATGACCATGCAACGGTTTAAAAGCCGAGGGCATCCATTGTTTTCTTGTATAACTATTTTTCGTATACTCAAAGTGCCATGATTCTCCACCCGCAGAAGCTGAACGTACTAATTTTGATGAGCCACTGTAACCTAAAGATATGACGCGATTATCATTACTGTATATCTTTTTTAGGCGATTTAAACTGTCATATTGATACTTGACCCAGTTTCCGTATTTATCTTTTACCTCGGTGGCAGCGATGATGTAAACATTTCGCTCTAGTGGGTTTGCTCTTATGAAGCCCATTCTAGGAGCGTCAACGATGTACGCATGATTAAAACGGTAAACATCTCCATTTGGAGCATGTCCCAAAAAGCCTTGTCCCCCATCATTGGAAGATATACAAGTAAAATACCAGTTAGCTTTTGTTACTTTTTTAGCAGAAGATGGCCAAATTTGAGACCCATTGTCATCAAGAAGTTGTTGCGAACCCTGACCAGGTATCTCTACTTGAATACCATTTGAATAGTCTCTAGCGTTCATGTAGTTATGTTTAGTGGAATAAGGTCGTAAGATTTCAGATGTGCTACTACTGCAGCGGTTACCTACCCATGGACGGAGATCCAATGATGTAACTGAGATACGTGGAACTTGCATGCTCCAATCACCAAACTCGACATCTACACCGTCCTATACTGCATTCCGCTTGTTCGCTGTCTGCGAAGTGAAACGCTAAGTGATGAATTTCCAGGAAGTTCAATATCTGTATGACTAAACGACAGTGACCCAGTGTGAGGGTCAATCGAGTCACCCAAAAATCCATCACCGAAAACTTCAAGACGCTCTTCAGCGTTTTGCTTCTTTTCCCATTCAACGATCGGCTCTACGTCTTCTGTTGCTAAGGTGTTGGTTGAAAGTCCGCTAATCCACAAGGCTGACAGTATTGCGGTTGACATATTAAGCAAGTTTTTTTTCATCTTTCTTCCCTGAATATTTCTCTGTAATTTTTCGAAGTAAACCTACAGGAAATCAACCAACATTCAACAAAAAATTATCAATTGAAACTCCAGTGAAACTTATTGTCATCGAGCCCTAGAAATCTTTAAAATCAGATAAATGTTAACTAGTCTCATCAAAAAGGGTGCCCCAGAGCGACATTTGTAAAATTTTAACCGACCGATTGAGTTGAAAAATCACAAAACATTAAATAAAATTAATGTAATACTCATTACCTTTCACAAATATGCCATTAGTTAATAATCGGCATGATCATACTGATTACTATTTTGCACAAACGAATTGAGCTTAGAAAATTGACGCTTTAACTAACTCTCTACTCTCGATAGGAGAAGTAAACATCTTATTTACAAGCAGGTATTCCATTGCTATATTCTTCCTCAGCAACTTAATCGATTAAGAAAAGTTCGAGTTATAAGGTCGTTAGGATTAACGACTCTACTCTCGTGTCACTGATTGTTAAGCTAAACCTCTACCTTATTAAAAGTGACTTTAATAAAGCGGTTCTTGCTTAATGGTATTCATTACATACCAAGGCGTACTTACTGCGCCTACTGTAACAACCGTATTTTCGGAGAATTTCAATGTCTATAAGCAACGGCGTTCAGTTAATTACTTATGCAGATAGATTGGGCGATGGCAGTATCGAAAGCCTTAATAGCCTTTTAAATGGTGCACTGGCGAACTTATTTAAGGGTGTGCATTTATTACCATTTTATTATCCCTTTGATGGTGAAGATGCCGGTTTCGACCCTATTGATCATACAAGTGTCGATAAGCGTCTTGGCGATTGGGGCCATGTGAAAAAAATGGGGGAGTCTGTTGATATTATGGCAGACCTTATTGTTAATCATATGTCAGCGCAGAGTCAGCAGTTTCGTGATGTACTACAGCACGGTAGAGACTCCAAATACTGGCCTCTCTTTTTGACTAAACAAGACGTTTTTACTAGCAACGACGACGATGAAACTGATGCGCAAATTGCGCAGGTTTTTAGACCTCGTCCAACACCGTTTTTTAGCGACTATAATATTGCAGGCAATGAATCGGCGCCTTTTTGGACCACATTCACCTCAAATCAAATTGACATAGACGTTGAGTCTGACCTTGGGAAAGACTACTTATCGTCAATCCTTACTTCGTTTACCGATAATAATGTGGACCTGATCCGTCTTGATGCTGCCGGTTATGCTATCAAACGAGCGGGCACTAACTGCTTTATGCTTGAAGAGACTTTTGCGTTTATTGAAGAATTAAGCACACGAGCACGCTCTATGAACATGCAGTGTCTTGTTGAAATTCACAGTCATTATCAAACACAAATTGAAATTGCAGAGCGCTGCGACAGCGTGTATGACTTTGCGTTGCCACCACTGGTGTTGCATACCCTATTTACCCAAGATGCAAGTGCCCTAGCCCACTGGTTGTCTATTTCTCCACGCAACTGTTTTACTGTACTAGACACTCACGACGGTATTGGCATTGTTGATGTTGGTGCAAATGGCGACAAGCCCGGACTCCTTGAAAACGAGGCGATAAACGCGCTTGTTGAACAAATACATACAAATTCAAACGGCGAGTCGAGAAAAGCTACAGGGGCTGCAGCGAATAATGTGGATTTGTATCAGGTAAACTGTACTTATTACGATGCTCTGGGTAAGAACGATTTTAGCTATCTTTTAGCCCGCGCCATCCAATTCTTCAGCCCTGGTATTCCACAAGTTTACTATGGAGGGCTACTCGCCGCCGATAACGACAAGGAGCTTTTGGCTAAGACGAATGTAGGCCGCGATATAAACCGCCCGTATTTGTCGACTAAAACAGTAGAAGAAGCCATTGAAAAGCCGGTCGTTAAAGGGTTGTTTGAGCTCATTAAGTTACGAAATCACAGCAACGCTTTTAATGGTGATTTTTCTGTGTCGTATGAAGATAGCCTGCTTGCTTTGAACTGGGAAAATCAAGGAGATAGCGCTCGTCTTGAAATCGACTTTAATGCTACTGATATTAATGCTGTGAATGCCGCTATCCATATTAAAGACGCAGAAAAAGCGTCTACAATAAAAATTAGTGAGCTGTTAGGCTAATTACAGCGAAGACACTACGGATTCCGTCAATACAAAAGGCTCGAAACTTCGGTTTCGGGCCTTTCTTTCATTAAGAGCTTTGGATTTAGAGGCTTGCTTTGAGAAACTTATTTTGAAAGTATTTCTTAAAAGCACCTTTTATTTGCGTGGTGTAGGTTCAGCCAATATTTTCACATGCGTATTGAAAGTATATTCACTAACCTGTGCTTTTTTAAAAGCAATTTTCTGTTTATGACCGGCGTTTAGCGATGATCGTCGTTGTAATCTTTTCCCCATTCACATAACTGACGCAACGTGGGCTCTAATGTTCGCCCAAGCTCAGTTAACGAATATTCTACCCGCGGTGGCACTTCGGCATAAACTTTACGATTTACGAGTTTATCTCGCTCTAATTCTCGCAGCTGCTGGGTGAGCATTTTTTGTGTCACCCCTTGCAGTCGGCGTCTTAACTGGCTGAATCGAAGTGTTTTGTGGCATAAATGCCATAAAATTACGCCTTTCCACTTACCACCAATAATCTCAAGTGAGACAGCCACACCGCAAATATATTGCGGAGTGTCTTGATTGCTCTCACGCTCGCTTTCATTTTCTATTTCGAGCTCACTCTTATGCTCACTTAAGCGAGCACTGTCCGTTTTTAATACTTGCGCCATGCTGCACCCTCAATAAAGCTCAATAGTATCATTTTGGGTACTACCCTACTAAAAAGTGCATACTTGCACAAAATAAATTTACCGTCAGAATGGAGTGCAAGTAAATAACAGTTAAGGAAAGCTACAATGACAACATTTCAAGCATTGCTTGTAGAGAAATCTGAAGATAAAACCTTTTCACGTTCTGTGGTTGAGCGACATGTGGATGAACTTCCTGAAGGGGCGCTTCTTGTAAAAGTAAAATACTCCTCGCTTAACTATAAAGATGCGCTTTCTGCTTCAGGCAATCCTGGCGTAAGCCGAAACTTTCCTCACACTCCAGGCATTGATGCAGCAGGCACTGTTGTGTCTTGCGATGATAACGCGTTTAACGAAGGTGATGATGTCATCATTACGGGCTACGATCTGGGTATGAATACCTCTGGAGGGTTTGCAGAATATATCCGAATTCCTTCGTCATGGGCGGTTGCTAAACCTGACGGCCTGTCGTTAAAAGAAGCTATGGTTTTAGGCACTGCAGGCTTTACTGCTGGATTGTCTGTACAAGGGCTAGTTGAAAACAATGTAACGCCAGAAGACGGCGAAATACTTGTAACAGGTGCAACGGGAGGCGTTGGAAGCGTCGCCGTGGCGTTGCTCGCCCAAGCAGGGTTTAGCGTGGTAGGCTGCACAGGCAAAGACTCACAGGCCGACTTCCTTATATCTTTAGGCGCTGCCCGTGTGATAAATCGCGATAGCTTGCTAGAGAATAAAGAGCGCCCAATGCTTAAAGAGCAATACGCTGGTGTGGTGGATACAGTCGGCGGTGAGTTTCTTGCTCAGGCAATTAAGTCGACTCAATACGGTGGTGTTGTTACCTGTTGCGGGCTTACCGCTTCAGCTCAGCTTGATGTAAGCGTATTTCCCTTTATATTGCGCGGAGTGTCATTACTAGGCATAGACTCAGTACAGTGCCCTATGCCTCCTAGAATAAGGCTATGGGATAAGCTTGCCGGTGATTGGAAACTCAATCAACTTGAAGCATTAACCACTGAGGTCGGTTTATCTCAGCTAGACGAAAAAATTGACGCTATTTTAAAAGGTCAGTTGTCTGGTCGTACACTTGTAAATTTAGACCTATAGCCAAGGATTCAAAAGGCGAAAGTGCAAAAGGCGAAAGTGCAAAAGACAGGAGTCTAATGCACTTTTTAAGATGTGAGTGATTAAAAGGCCTACAGCCGAAAACAATAACTGTAACGCTTAAAGGCAAACTATCGACTGTATTGCTTTAACATGCCAAACAATTGATTCATGTCTATTGGTTTGCCTAAGTGGCTGTCAAACCCTTCTTTTAGGTAGCGAGCTACGTCTTCAGGCATCACATTAGCGGTAAGCGCAATAACAGGAATATGCTTTTTCATTGCGCTTATTTGTCTATGGGCTTCCACACCATCCATTTCCGGCATATGTATATCCATAAGAATGAGGTCAAAGTCTTCTTTTTGTACCGCATCAACCGCTTGTTTGCCGTTATCTACCATGGTTATTGCAGCCATCGTCTCTTCTAGCATGGTTTGAATAACCACTTGATTAATAGCGTTGTCTTCAGCAATCAGTATCTTTTTGTTAGACATCAATGGGGCAGACAATGATTTTTTGGCTCTAGTTTGCGTATCAAATTGTGTTGGCTCAAGTGGCAACAATACGGTTACTGTTGTGCCCGTACCTTCAATACTGTTGAGCTTAATATCTCCTTTCATTAAGTCTATTAAGCTTAATGTAATAGCCATTCCAAGTCCTGTGCCGCCATAGCGCCGTGTGGTGCTGGCGTCGGCTTGTGAAAACCGCTCGAATATCCGCTGTTGGGCTTCTTTGCTCATGCCTATGCCAGAGTCGATAACTTTTATGGCTATCACTTGTTTGCCTTTGCGTTCACTATTGGCAACGTTTATTCTCACCGAGCCATTACTGGTGAACTTCACAGCATTCGAAACAAGATTCAAAATTATTTGTTTTACCCTAACAATGTCCCCAATCCAGCCATCTTGAAAGTTTTTATCGATTTCGACAGAAAAGGCCACGCCCTTGCTGCTTAGCATTTCATCCATGTCATATTTAACGGCATCGAGTACCTCTAGCAACGAAAATGGTGCAAGCTCTATACTGAGTTTATTCGAGTCAATTTTTGAATAGTCGAGAATATCGTTGATAATGGTGAGCAAACTTTGTGCTGAGAATGCGGAGTTATCGAGAATGGTACGAAGGTTTCCTTGGATATCGGAGTTTCTCAACAATTGAAGACCACCAAGAATGGCATTCATAGGTGTGCGTATTTCATGGCTCATATTGGCAAGAAAATCACTTTTCGCTTTTGCTGCTGCCTCTGCCCGCTGCTTTTCTTGCTCGAGCACCTTCATAGTTTCGACTTTATCGGTAATATCGTAGTTAACACCAATGGCTTTTACTGGCTCCCCTGCGTCGTTACGAAGAATAATAGCGTTGGCCTTAAGGTGCTTAATGTTACCGTTTGGCATTACCACACGAAACTGGGTGTCAAATTTAATATCGTTTTCTATTGAATAGTCGAGTAATGCTTTTGCATCATCAATGTCATCCGGGTGGATGGTGTTTTCCCATGCTTCAAACGCACCGGTAAACTGCTCTTCGGACACACCGTAAAGCAAATACATCCACTTATCCCAAAGCAACTCTTCGGTAATAAGGTCGAACTCCCACACTCCCATACCAAGGGCATCGTTAGCGACCTGTAGCCGTATTGATTCTGCTACCGCCCGCTCGCGAACTTTTTGTTTCTGTGCCTCTATTTGCTTTTGCGGCGTTATATCTTGAAAAACGCCAAATAGCCCGGTGCACTCGCCATTTTCAAATTGAGGCCTTCCTTGAGCCCTTACCCAAATGTTTCGCCCAGTTGCAGTAACAAGTTCAAGCTCCAAGTTCCAAGGCTCACCTTTGCTAACCCCCTTCTCTACCGCTTCAGTAATAAGCCTTTGGCTTTCTCCTGGCTTATAAAAATTGATGCCTTCTTCTAGATTCGGTTCGTAGTCGAGAGGCACCTCATGAATGCGTTTTGTTTGGTCGCTCCACACTACATTACTTGTTTGTAAATTGACTTCCCACGTACCGATATTGGCGGTTTTTTCGAGTTCATCTAGCAGCGTAGCCTGCTTTTGAAAAGCAAGTTTCTGTTTTTCCTCATCCTCTGTTCGCGAGCGTTCCTGCTCTTTAATGTCGGAAACATCCGTTTGCGCGCCAAGCATCCGAATAGGCTTGCCTTCACTGTTTCTGATTGATATGCCTCGACAGCGAACCCAAATAGTGTGTCCCGATTTATGGGTGTATCTCATGACCTGATCGAAGATTGAGCTCTCATCGGCATAATGATTTTCTAGATTTTGAAGGGCTAATTTAACGTCGTCTTGATTAACAATATTTTGCCACTCCGACCGAAGGTGTTGTTTACTGGTAGGGTCGTAACCGAGTATTTTCCAGAAGGTGGGACTCATCCAGCCTTTTTCAGGATTTTCCAAATCCCAAAACCAAACCCCATCAAGAGCAGAACTCTCAATGAAGTTAAACAAGCGGTCATCACTTTTTAATAAATCTTTTAATTCAGTGAAGAGGTAATGATCGCTACTAATATTAGTTAAGGCCAAACTCTTCTCACTCATTGGGAAGAACATTTACAGAGGGTTGTAAACGTTATATTAAAAATAGCATAGCAGTAATATCAGGCTAAATAAAACTTGTAATAACATCTATTTATATTGATTTAAGGGGGATAGATTAAAAATTAGTGTTTATGGATTTCAGCACGGTGATATCGCCAGCTTGTTAGTTATATCTACTATGCACACATTCAGCCATCGAGATGACTTTTCTCATCAAGTGAAAGTGACTCACCTTCAACTCGATTACGACCCGCTTCTTTCGCTTTATAAAGTAAGGTATCTGCTCGCTTAAACAGGCTCTCTGTAGATTCATTTTGTCGATACTCTGCTACGCCAAAGCTAGCGGTAATGGTGCCTACTACATCCATCTTGCAAGACGCTAATAAGCCTCGCACTTTTTCAGCCAAAGTTAACGCGCCGGCCAGTGCAGTTTGTGTACTCATAATAATGAACTCTTCACCGCCCCAGCGGGCAAGAATATCTGAGCGCCGAATATTGTCTTTTATGAGATTTGCCACTGACACTAAAATCTTATCACCAACTTGATGACCATAAGTATCATTAACCTGTTTGAATAAGTCGATATCAATTACTATTATCGACAGGCTATTTTCATAGCGATTCGCCCTACTTAACTCATGCTCTAATTCAAGCTCAAGTTTTCTACGATTATAAATTCCAGTAAGTTGGTCGGTAACAGACAGCAACTCAATGCGCTTCTTATCGGTAATATCTTGATAGAACCCAGTGAAGCCTAGTAATTTATCCGTACTATCAGTTTCTGGCTCGATGGACGCATCCACATAAATCATCGTGTTATCTTTTGACCGTGCAGTAATTTCACCTGACCACGCCTTGCCATTCAGCAGGGTAGAATACATATCATTTAACACATCAGAGGGTGTATCTTGCTCGCAAAGCACTTTATGAGTCTCTCCAACAAGGTCATAAGAACTAAAACCGGTAAGCTCAGAAAACGCAGTAGACACGTGAGCAATACGTCCGTCAGCGTTAATATTGGCAGATAGGACATACTTATCGACCAATACTTGAGCGCGAGTGAGCCGCTTATTTGTGCTATTTAATTGCTGGTTGCGTTGATGTATTTCAAGGCTTAACTTTCGGTTCTCCTTTTTTAGTTTTCGTTTTTGAAGAAGATCTTGAACGGCAACGATTAATTCGTTTTGTTTCCATGGTTTATTTAAAAACCGCTGAACCAAACCGGTATTAATCGCTGATTCCAACGAATCGCTATCTGAATACCCTGTAATGAGGAGACACTCTGGAACATCATCAAGCTCCAACCCGTTCACATCTGCTAAAAATTCAGCACCAGTCATGTCGGGTAGCTTCATATCAGTAATTATAATATCGAAGGTTTGAGACTTAATAAGTTCAAGTGCACTGAGACAAGATTCCTCAATGTGAATGTCGCCAAGAAAGCGAAGCTGCCGGCGCAAAGCGTGCAATATAAACACTTCATCGTCTACGCAGAGAATTGATGGTTTATCGATATTATCTTTCTCTTGTTCTAAATCAGTAACCCCTTTTGAACCGTCAGTAATATCGTTCACGTTCTCCAACCTCTACTCCGCACTACTATTAATATTTATCTCTTTTTAAAAAATAGTCTTTTACCGCCAAAATTCAACTGATTCCACTAACGCTGCGTCAATAGTGCATTAGCGCTCCAAATATGTGTAATCAGATGTCTACGAGTGAGGCACAAAAAAGGGCGTATAAACGCCCTTTTTGTCACTTAGTGATAGGTATTTTTTAAAAACCCTCTAGCACGAGTTTACCGACAGCGGTTCCGGCCTCAAGCTGCTTGTGCGCAGTAATAAGGTTTTCGGCATTTATTTTCCCTAAATGCTTACCTACTGTGGTTTTGATTTTTTTATTATCAACCAAATCGGCGACATGTTTTAGCAGACGGTGCTGTTCAATCATATCGTCGGTTTCAAACATTGAGCGAGTGAACATAAACTCCCAATGCAGCGACAAACTTTTTTGCTTAAGCTTCGATACATCAATACTTTCAGGGTCGTCAATTAACGCCAGCTTGCCTTTCGGTTTCATTACCTCAACAAACATCTCTATATTGGCTTCGGAATTAGTTAAGCTGGCAACATGCGTTACCTGCCCTACATTAAGTGCCTTTATTTGCTCGGCCATAGGTTTACTGTGGTCGATAATATGATCAGCGCCGAGGGATTTAACCCATGATTTCGTCTCATCTCGAGACGCTGTGGCGATAACTGTAGCGCCAGTTAGCACCTTCAATAGCTGCAGCATAATAGAGCCTACTCCGCCTGCTGCTCCAACCACGAGCACCACTTCATTACTTTTTTCTTGTTGCTGTTTTAGCAACAGGTGATCAAACAGTAATTCGTAAGCCGTAATGGTAGTAAGCGGCAGCGCTGCCGCCTCGCTATCAGACAGCGACTTTGGCGCTAATGCCACAATACGCTCATCAACCAATTGATACTCTGCGTTAGTGCCTTGACGAGTAAGGTCTCCTGCATAATACACGCGATCGCCCACCGCGAATGCCGTAACATTGCTTCCTACCTCTTCCACTACGCCAACGGCATCCCAACCAAGTATTTTTGGTTGTCCTTGTGGCTCAACCCGTTGCCGAATTTTGCAATCTACTGGATTAACGGCAATGGCACTAATTTTTACAAGTAAATCGGTGCCTGTTACACTGGGCTTTTCTACTTCGATATCTTCTAGCGCACTTTCTTCTTCTATCGCTAACGAGCGAGTGTAGCCTACGGCCTTCATTATCAACTCCTTACTTACCGTTTATACATAGCAGGCATACCTTCACCAGGCGTACTGTTTTTAATGAACTCCCGTAAATCTTGATTCGATGTTTTCAAGTCATCACGACGAAGGTACATCATATGCCCACTTCTATACCCTTTAAAACTTAAACGGTCTTTCATTGCACCGCTGTTATCTAGCTGCCACATGGTGTATTTGGCATCAAAATAGTTGGTCGCACCATCGTAATAACCAGCTTGAATCATCACGTTTAAATAGGGGTTTTGAGCCATCGCAAGGCGCAAATTACTTCCTGTATTATTATTACTTCTGTCCCACGGATGAACAGGACCAAACAAGTTGTATTTTATGTCAGTTTTATACGCCAATTCCTCGCGAAGGTAGTAATTAATAGCTGGCGTAAACGAATGCAACCAAGAAGTCAGTTCGGCCCAGTAGTCTGGTCTATCACCACTTTGCTTCGCATCAATACCTAAATAACGACTGTCTAGTCTGCCAAGGGTTTTGCCTTCGTCGCGCAGCAACTCTTTCCAGAAAAACGCGGTACTCACATCTAAATTATTCTGAGAAACGGCGTCTTCACTTAACCCAGAGTAACGGGCCATTTTTGCCAACACTTTGCGCTTCTCTTCTGGCTCGATGAAGCCGCCTTTCGCTAATGCCGGTATTAGCTTGTTAATAGTAAAGTCTTCTACTTCTGGCAGTAATTCAAGCAGGTCCTTGCTTTGAAGCTCTGAATCAAGCTTATTGTGGTACCACGCTGCAGCGGCAAAATACGGTAAGCGGTTAGCGGCTTTTACCGGGCCGTTTCGTTCAATGCCAATATCAGTTGGAGAAACTAAAATAACGCCATTTAGATACATCCACTGGCGTTCTTGTAACTCAAGTGCAAGGCCTGACACCCGCGTAGTACCGTAGCTTTCGCCGATGAGGTATTTAGGAGAGCGCCAGCGATTGTTTCTGGTAACGAAGGTATTTACCCAATCTGCCAAGTAGCTAATATCGGCATTAACGCCGAAGAACATTTTTTTCTGCTCTTCCTGTGACGGCATTTTGCCCTCGGCATTAGGCAATACTCTGCTATAGCCTGTATTAACCGGGTTAACAAACACAATGTCAGCGGCATCTAATACTGAGTATGGGTTGGTTTGCACGCCATAAGGTTGAACTGGATAGCCTTCATCGTCAATATTAAGAATACGAGGCCCAGTATACGCCACATGCATCCATACTGACGCCGAGCCAGGCCCGCCGTTAAATGAAATGATCAGGGGTCTTTTGGCATCATCTTTTACATCAGTGCGCTTGTAGTAAGTATAGAAAAGCGTTGCAACCGCTTCATCCTTATCATTCCATACTGGCTGGGTGCCAGTGGTCGCGCTGTATTTAACGCGCTTGCCTAAAATTTTTGTCTCATGTTCGGTAACGACTTTACTGTCTATTTCGATAGCACGGTCGTGTTCTTGTGCAATAGCGTTAAACGTAAATAATGAAAGAAACAGCAGACAATACGACGCTGCTGTTTTACAAGTGTTTGAGTAGGATATTGTCATTTTCATACACGCTTCTTTTTGTTTGGATTATCGACACAATCACTATAACCCTCGCAGCTCAATCTCTCTAATTAGAACGATAAGTTAACGAAATTAGTCGATATACCTCTGTATAGGCTTATTCACACATATACTGGCAGAGAGGGCGATTCCGCAACGGGCGATTAATTTTCTATCGCCTTTTCATTAACATGCTCAATAAGCTCAGGAAGAAACGAAAGAAACACACTCTCTAATTTAGCTTTATTGCTTGCAATATCATCCACACTTTTATGAAAGTCGTTTTTAAAGCGAATGCGTTTTGCTACCACCGTAATGGCCTTAGCAATTCCCTCTTCTCTTGCGTAATCGTCGAACCAGTTATGAGTGATCATATGGCCAACGCTATGCTGCATTGTGCGTGGCATTTGCGGCAGCCGCGTTTCTAGCAGTTCAAATCGCTGAGAGCAAAATGATGAAAATGACTGGTCAGAAAAACGAGACCAATGTTTAATTAACAGGTGATCAAAATAGATATCAATTGCGACGGGAGCGTATCGACGTCTGCTTTGATGAAAGAGTGTTTTCGCTTCTTTTACTAAGTCGTGTTGGTCAGTGAATTTGTCCACTGCATAATGATTCTCAAGCCCCCGCCGCACATCCGATGAGAAAGAAGTGACATCGACTCCCCGACGAAAGTCGCCTAGCAAATTACCAAATTGGGAATCTGCCGTTGGTTTAGCGAGAAAAAGATGAGCTAAATAATTCATAATGTCGTTTGGTTCTTATTTCGGTTGTGTGTAACAGGGGCCATCAGGTAAAATTTGCAATGAATGGTCAGCAACGCTGCCAAGTCGTCAGCGCTTACGCTGTCAGTACATGCATCCAGCATTATTACAAGAGTGCTAATCGTAACAGTTTTCACGTCATTTCATCAGGTAAGTACATTAATGTCTGCAATATCATCTTCAGAAATATCTTCTCTCCTTGAGCCAGTAAACGCATTTTTGCAATGTAATACGCCAGACGCATGGTTAGATGAAGCAAAGAAAGAAGAGAACCTTCGTATGCTACTTACCGACCACTTAATTTGTGAGTTAAAAGCTGCCCAGAGCGCAATGTACTTGCTTCGCCGCTATGTAGCAGATGAAGAAACCAGTAAAGTACTATTAGGCTGGCTTAAACCTTATGAAGACTTTACGTATAGACACGTTGGCGACTGGCAGTCTCTAAACACAAAGCATTTGTCAAAGAGCGTGTTCAATGTTGATGGCTTAGACAACGTTAAAAAAGACATGTTGGATAAGATGGTCATGTTGATTAAAGAAGAGCTGCACCATTTTTATCAAGTACTTGAGATAATGCATCGCCTTGGGTATGAGTATAAATCGGTAACCTCTAGTCGCTACGCTAACGGGTTGCTTAAACACGTTCGTACCTACGAGCCTGAAAAGTTAGTGGATAAGCTAATTTGCGGCGCTTACATTGAAGCGCGCTCTTGTGAGCGTTTTGCCAAGCTTGCTCCACATGTGTCTGATGAGCTAGGCAAATTCTATGTGTCGTTATTACGCTCCGAAGCCCGTCATTTTGAGGACTATTTGACCCTTGCCGCGGCGATTTCGCCCGTGGACATTACCGAGCGGGTTTCACTTTTCGGCGATGTTGAAAAGCAGCTTATTGAAAGCGAAGACTCTGAGCTTCGCTTCCATTCTGGAATGCCTGCCGCGGCCTAACATCATTGCTGATCTTTACTGGTGATACTCTGCCCCCGCGCTTAAACCAGTAGCTGTACCTGTGCCTTTACTTACAACGATACTTTGAATTTGGCGGCGTTATTGCCGCCCCCACCAAACAGATGATTATTTAGTCAATATTCATTGACGCCCGTGTGATCTTACTGCACACTAAAATTGTAAAAATATTGTTAACGGCAGTTAGCAGCGTGCTAAATTAAGTTCTTATGTAAGTTCTTATATAAGTTCTTATGTAAGCGCCAATGTAAGTTAGAAAACTGCAAGTTTGGAACTTACAGCTTCGAAAGCTGGAAAACTCGAGAACTTGGAAGCTAAAGATTTCAAAACTTGAGAAACAGCAAGCACGCTTTATGTATTTTGAGTCAATAACAGGCGGTCACTGGTTTACATATCAATAAACCGCTGTGTTTGCCTTACCGAGATCACTTTACTGTGTCCGCTATACTGCATTCACTTTAGGGTCAAACCTCACTGCCAAAACAATACACTCGTTCGTTTTTATACTAATAACGTTGTTAAGAAGGCAGGGACTATGATTCTCAATCACCTCATCGGTATCTACACTCATCCAAGAGAAGAGTGGCAGACAATTGATACTAAACACGAAAACTATTTTTACGCGCTTACCCATATTGCATTTATTGCACTTATTCCTTCTGTTGTCGCTTATTATTCAAGTGCCCATACTGGCTGGAGTATTGGTGCCGGCGACGTTATAAGACTTAGCGAAAACAGCGCTATTATGATGGGCATAGGTATGTACTTCGGTTTAATCGCAGGGGTAGTTGCTTTGGCGCTTTTAATTCATGAGCTTGCAAAAGCGTTTGACAGCTCGCCTACCTATACACAATCACTTGAACTTGCCGCTTACACAGCCACTCCCCTATTTATGGTAGGCCTAGCTGGTCTTTACCCCGAATTATGGGTGGTGATGACGGCACTGTTAGTGGGTATTAGCTACTCGGTTTATTTGCTTTATTCTGGCGTACCTATTCTTATGCATATGCACGAAGATAAGGGCTTTATCTACTCTAGCTCGGTGGTAACCTGCGGCCTTGTACTGTTAGTAATACTAATGACTGGTTCGGTGTTAGTATGGGGATTATCAGGCGGGCCTGTTTTTATTCACTAGCTTACTGATATTAGCAGATTTGAGGCTAGCGCTTTGAGGTTAACCCTGTGTACGCTATTTTTGGTTAATTTAATCCGCTATAAAGCTTAGGTGAAAAGACGTTATCGAATTAGCCATAAACACAAAAATGCCGCTTTTAAAGCGGCATTTTTAATGTTTTTTTCAGAGGATCATCTCTGCACAATGGCCTTCACAATACTATAAACAAGTCTGCAATACAGTATTCACGAAAGTACTCGTTAGCCCACTGATTAGTTAGAATCCATATTGTGAACATCTAAATTGCTAAGCTCAGCCTGCATAGTAGGCGCTTGATTCGATTTTTCGCCGCGAGACATGTCAATTCGCTCTAAATATTCTTGGTCAATATCTGCGGTAATATAGTTTCCGTCAAACACTGATGTTTCAAAACGCTGAATACTTTCATTTTCTTCACGAACCGCTTCTACTAGGTCTGATATGTCTTGAAAGATAAGGCCATCTGCCTGGATCAAGTCTGCTATTTGATCAATCTCACGCCCATAGGCAATGAGCTCGTTAGCTGATGGCATATCTATGCCGTACACATTAGGGAAGCGAATTTCTGGCGCTGCCGAAGCAAAATACACTTTTTTAGCACCCGACTCTCTTGCCATCTCAATAATCTGGCCTGACGTAGTGCCGCGAACAATGGAGTCATCGACTAGCAGTACGCTTTTGCCTTTAAACTCAGAGGATATAGCGTTTAGCTTACGGCGAACCGACTTTTTACGTAGCGTTTGACCAGGCATTATAAAAGTACGGCCAATATAGCGGTTTTTCACAAAACCTTGTCTGTAAGGTAAATCAAGGGTAGTAGCAATTTGCAGCGCTACATCCATCGACGTTTCAGGAATTGGGATTACTACGTCAATATCCAAATCAGACCATTCACGCTTAATCTTTTCACCGAGTTTTCGGCCCATATTTACACGTGACGCATAAACGGAAATGCCGTCGATAAAGCTGTCGGGGCGCGCAAAATATACAAACTCAAAAATACAGGGAGAGGTGATTGGGTTTTCTGCACACTGACGAGTATGCAACTGGCCTTCTTCGGTGATAAATACAGCTTCACCTGGCGAAACGTCGCGAACAAACTGAAAGCCTACTGCATCAATAGCGACACTTTCAGAGGCAACCATCCACTCTTCGCCCACTTCTGTCATGCGCTTACCTAACGCAAGGGGGCGAATGCCGTGGGGGTCACGGAAAGCAACAATACCCTGTCCGATGATGGCTGCAACCACCGCATAAGCACCGCGAATTTTCTTATGTACCTTTGTGACCACTTCAAAAATATGCTCGGCACTTACGCTTAAGCCAGCAACTTGCTGTAATTCATGGGCTAAGATATTGAGCAGTAGCTCAGAGTCTGACGTGGTATTGATATGGCGACGGGCAATGCGGAACACTTCCTGCTGAAGGTCGTGGGCATTGGTTAGGTTACCGTTATGGGCGAAGGCTATTCCAAACGGTGAGTTAACATAGAAAGGCTGTGCCTCTGCTGAACTTGATGTTCCCGCTGTTGGGTATCTAACATGCCCAATACCCATGTTGCCGGTTAAACGCTTCATATGGCGGGTGTGGAAAACGTCTCGCACCAAGCCATTGGCCTTGCGCAGGTTAAACATATTCTGATCGATAGTCATTATACCCGCAGCATCCTGCCCGCGGTGCTGAATAACCGTTAAGCCGTCATAAAGAGACTGAGCTACGGGGGTTTTACCAACTATTCCGACAATACCACACATGTGCGTTACCTATTTTAAACGGGATTTAAGAAACTGGATGAGCCTTTCACATATGTGAAGAACCACTCAATAATGACACCAAACTCAGGAATAAGTACCGACGCCTGCCACCACAGTGCGCTTGCTGCACCAGTGAAGGTATCCATAAAAAAGAGTAAAGCGCTAACAATGAGAACACCGCGCAATGCGCCAAATACAATGCCTAGCGCACGATCGGTGCCTGATAAGCCTGTGGCTTTTACTAGCTGATTAAACACATAATTAACCATGCCACCTAGTATAAGTGTAGAAACAAATAATGCCGCTATCGCAGCACCATTTTTAATGTAAGGATCGTCAATGGCAGTAAAGTAAATGGCAAGGTCGGCGTAAAAATTGCTCGAAATGAAGAGTGCAGAAAACCACACCACTAGCGAAATGGCTTCTTTAACAAACCCTCTAATAAGGCTTATTAAAGTCGATACCGCAATGATACCCAATATGGTGAAGTCAACCCAGTTCATTGTCTCTTTATTGCGTTGATGTTGCCTAAACTATGCTAGACAAAATGCCGTTGGCGAGATGGCGCGCATTCTAACAGAAGCCGAAAATATTACTAGTCTGTAGTAAACAGTCTGTGACAAATTAGCTCTTCCATTAGTACAAAAACGCGCCTTTAATTTTCAGGTTATTCTACTTTGAAGGTCGTAACCTTGCCCTTCAGATTTGTGAGTTCCTTTAAATGCGGCAGGGCCGACTCGAGCTTTTGTTTGTCTAAATCCGGACCAATAAATACTTTATTCAGCAAACCAGAACTGGTTTGTATTTTACGGCTAAATGCGCGATAGCCAGCACGCTCAAGCTTGGACAATAGGCTCTTTACATTCTTTTCGTGTCTGAAGCTGCCTAATTGAATAACCCACCCAGCGTCTTCTTCGGCCAGCTTATTACTAGCTTCTACTACAGTTTGGCTGGCAAGTTCGTCTTTAGGCTCAGGCAAAGAAGATGATGGTTGAGTGTCTTCGCTTGCTTGCAATTCGTAGGCCGGCAACTCTGCCGTCTCTTGGGACTCATATACATCATCCAGTGCTTCGGCTTCTTCAACTTCTACTTCTGGTACGGCGGCTCGTGCAACGCGCTCAGAAGGAAATGGCTCAGGCTCTACTATTGGCTTTATCGGTGGCTTTGCAGGCACTGAAACGAAAGGCTCTCGGTTCGTCTGTTTTTTGCCATCGAGAAAGTCAGGTAAGAAAATAACGGCAAGGGCCACTATGATAATGGTTCCTACCAATCTATTCTTTAATGCCGATGTCACTGCTGTCTCCTGCTTGAATGACTGCGCCCGTTCCCTTTAACAATTGAAAGGGCGAATTCGCGATTTATTGGCTTTGCTTTACAAGCACTTCTGCCACGGTAACAAATGATCCAAACACTAAAATAAGCTCATTTGCTTGATAATCTGCAAGTGCACTTTCATAAGCTAGGGTAACATTGTTGTATGTGGCTATATTCTCTATGGTTGTGCCGGCATTCACAAGGGCATTTTCAAGAACCTGCGCTTCACAGCCCCTAAAACCTTGGGTACTTGCAACGTACCAAGAAGCATTGAGTGACGATAAGGGTGCTAGCGTTTCAGCGATTGATTTGTCTTTCAACATCCCTACCACAACGCGATACTTATCGACCTTATACCGAGATAGCCACTCTTGCATTGACGCTGTGGCTTGAGGGTTATGCGCCACATCTACTACCACAAGAGGTTGCTCGCTTATTTGTTGCTGACGCCCCGGCATGGTTGTGTTGCGCAAAATACCTTGCAATGAAGTAGCGTCGGGTAATAAACCAAGCATTTCCAGGGCCGCTAATGCAGTGCTGGCATTTTGAAGCGGAATATTCGGGTAAGGAAGCTTTGCAAAAGTATGCTTTGCCCCTTTCCACTGCCATTCACTATGATCGGCTTCTACAGCAGCGGTGAAATCTTTTGTTGCCCAGCGAGCGTTCACCTGTAACTCATCGACAACGTCATACAATGTTGACGGTGGGAACAAATCCCCGATAACTGCATTGCCGTTTAACCGCATTATACCCGCTTTCTCACGAGCTATTTTTTCACGCGTATTGCCAAGCCAATCTTGGTGGTCGAGGTCAATGGTGGTAATCACAGCTAAATCGGGGTCGATAATATTTGTGGCGTCTAGCCTTCCACCCAAGCCTACTTCTAATATGGCGATATCCACCTGCCAATCTTGCATCATTTTCATTGCGGCAAGGGTGCTAAACTCGAAGTAAGTGAGTGTTATGTCGCCCCTTGCATTTTCTATAAATTCAAACGCATCAACAAAAGCTTGCTGTTGGGCAAGTTCACCATTAATACGAACGCGCTCACAATAATCAATAAGGTGGGGAGAACTGTACACTGCTACCGTTTTTCCCTGGGACAGCAACGACTGTTCGAGAAGACGGCATGTTGTGCCCTTGCCATTGGTACCGGCAACGGTAATGACAAGCGATTCACTAAGGTTAAGCAACATGGCGTTTGCCACGTCCTTCACTCTTTCTAACCCCATATCAATGGCGCTAGGATGAATTGATTCTAGGTAGGATAGCCATTGGCCCAGGCTTTTTTTATCACCAGGTGGCGTTTGCTCTGAGCCGATGTTTTTATTGTTTTCGTTATTCACTAATTTTTGTAATGCAACTTGGTCAACAAGCCGTGTAATTTATCACGCATATCTCTGCGGTCAACAATCATATCGATTGCGCCTTTTTCCACGAGAAATTCACTGCGCTGAAACCCTTCAGGAAGTTTTTCACGAACGGTTTGTTCAATAACGCGAGGACCCGCAAAACCAATTAAGGCTTTAGGCTCGGCAACGTTGACGTCACCCAGCATGGCTAAACTTGCAGATACACCGCCCATTGTTGGGTCAGTAAGTACTGATATATATGGCAAACCTTTCTTACTCATTTTGGCCAGTGCAGCAGAGGTTTTCGCCATTTGCATTAGCGACATAAGGGCTTCTTGCATACGCGCACCGCCACTAGCAGAGAAACAAATAAGCGGAGTATTGTTTTCGAGGCACGCATTCACTGCGGCAACAAACCGCGCACCAACTACTGAGGCCATTGAGCCTCCCATAAAAGCAAATTCAAAACACGCTACTACAACAGGCATGCCTTTCACTTTTCCTTGCATAACCACTAAGGCGTCTTTTTCATTAGTCGATTTCTGCGCCGCGGCAATACGGTCTTTATAACGCTTTGAATCTTTAAATTTCAATAAGTCTTGCGGTTCATGCTCAGCCCCAAGTTCAACACGGTCGCCCTCATCTAAAAACGCATCAAGACGGCGGCGGGCGGTAATGCGCATATGGTGGTCGCACTTAGGGCAGACTTCTTGTAATTTTTCTAATTCAGTTTTGTACAATACCGCCTGGCAAGAGCCACACTTCGTCCAAATCCCCTCAGGTACATTGCCCTTCGTTGAAGTTTGCGTGCGCGGAAGTATTTTTTGAATCCAGCTCATGGAAATTGAATCCTTTGTTTAGACTGCCGGTATTTGTTTTTAATCTTGAGTACCAGCAATACATTAATTTATGTCTTTGACAATGTTACAAGAAAAAATGCGTAACCTGAAAAAGCAGCTATCTAATATAGCGCGCTATTAGACCACAATACAACGAAATGGAAAAAACAAAACTGGTCTAAGAAGTTAGCTCGGACCAGTTTTGATTGTGTGGTAGCTGTATTTAAGCAGTCAGCTTATAGTGTGGCATTATAACGCTAAATGTGAGCTTGAGCTTTGTGCCTTGGTCCTAGGCTTCAGCGCTAGAATTATGCATAAGGTTCTAACGTTAGCTTTCCGGCAAGAATAGTGGACCAAGCGGCCCTTTGGGAAGCCTATGTTCATCGGGATAAGTCACATCTACAAGATAGAGACCATTGGGCTTTGCCGTAGAGGCTGCCTTGCTTCTGTCTTTTAGTGCTAATAATTCCTTGATCCATTCAACAGGTTGTTCCCCTGCCCCAATTTCAACCAGCGAGCCGGTAATATTGCGCACCATGTGATGTAAGAAAGCATTCGCCTTTATATCAATAATGACATAGCGCCCCTGTCGATAGACATCCACATTTGTTACGTTTCTAAAGGGGGTTTTGCTTTGGCACAGAGAAGCTCTAAAAGACGTGAAGTCTTGCTCGCCGAGTAACGCTTGAGCAGCCTCATGCATTTTTGCAGCATCTAACGGCTTGTGAACGTGAGTTACACCGTGATTCAGTATTGCCGGTCGCACTTTATTGTTGTGGATAATGTACCTGTAGCGGCGGTGTGTAGCAGAAAAGCGAGCATGAAAATTATCATCGACATCTTGTGCCCAAGTTACGGCGATAGAGTCTGGCAAGTTGGCGTTAACACCTAGAGTCCAAGCGCGTTCAGCGCGAGAGACATCGCAGTCGAAATGAACCACCTGCCCTGTGGCGTGCACACCGGCATCGGTTCTACCTGCACACTGAACTTGAATTGGCTGATTAGCCACTTTTGATAAGGCTTTTTCAAGATGCTCTTGGACACTGGGCACTTCTCGTTGGCGTTGCCAACCAAAAACAGCAGCACCGTCGTATTCAATCCCTAAAGCAATTCGCCCCATGATTTTGCTACCTCTTAACTAAAAGCCGCTAAGTGTAGTCATATGGCACTTAACATGCAATCCTATGACACTTAACACGCCTTCACGCGGCACGTAACAAGCAGTTAGTCGATGGACTTCAAGATAGTGTCAGCTTCCTGCTTTTGTTCTTCGTTTCCCTCTCGCATGACTTCTTCTAAAAGCTCCTTTGCTGCTTCTACATCATCCATTTCAAGATAAGCACGCGCTAAATCTAGGTTCGCGTTTTGTCCCGCATCTCTATCAATATCGATAACGGAATCTGTATCGCTAACGCCTGTAAAGTCAGATAGACTGACGTCTAAATCAAGAGGCTGACTATCAGGGTCAGTGAATGTTGCATCATCCCCGTCATCCATAAGGGCTTCCACATCTAAAAAGTCTTCAGTTTCTTTGTTATCGCCACCCATCTCAATAGAGGGCACATCACTGAGCAGCGCTTCTAAATCAAGATCTGGATTGTCTAACTTTAGCGCTTCTTTATTTCCCTGATCTATCGCTTCTAGCGAAGAATCTTCTGAGCTATCATTTTCGCCAATATCATCGATGTCGATATCAGGCAATGATAGGTCATCCAGCTCGCTGTCATCATCATCTAATTCAAATGCACTCTCTAACTCAAATTCATCACCCTCGAGGTCTAAAGCGTCATCATCCAGCGCGAATGTATCGTCTTCTTCTGCTGGCTCGCCGGTTGATTCATCGGTACTAGGACCATCCTGTGCTGCCTTAGAAACTGGTTGGCTCTGTGATTCTTGTGATGCATCACCAGATTGTTCACTGTTTTGATCAGTATTCGAATCTGCAGGAATATCTGCCTCTAAGCTTTCAAGTAATTCGTCAAACTCGGCACTATCTAATTCATCGAAAATCTCTTCATCTTCAATATCGCCATCACTTTCACCAGACAGCCAATCATCAAGACCAGGCACATCGCCCAGCTCGTTAATATTGTCATCGCTTTTTTCTGAGTCAGCTGAGTCGTTTGATTGCTCTTGTTGTTCAGGTTGTTGCTGAAGTTCAGACTCTTTGTTTTTATTTGGCTCTTCGCCATCAATTTCTTGCTCCAGCGAAAACGCGTCTACGTCGTCGAATGCATCATCAAGAATACTATCGTCATAGTCATTTTCGTCCTGCTCTTTTGAAGACTCGGATTCGGTTCCTTCAGGCTCAGCAGGCTCACTTTCTGTTGAATCGGGCTCGGTTGAATCAGGCTCTGGGTCTCCAAATGAGGGAATATCGTCCATCATGTCTTTTTCGAAGTCGTTTAACGCATCATCTAATGGGTCTTGTGAAGGCTCTTGTTTCGCTGATGGCTCTTCTTCCGCTGATGGCTCTTCTTCCGCTGAAGGCTCTTCTTCCGCTGAAGGCTCTTCTTCCGCTGAAGGCTCTTCTTCCGCTGAAGGCTCTTGTTCCGCTGAAGGCTCTTGTTCCGCTGAAGGCTCTTGTTCCGCTGATGGCTCTTCTTCCGCTGAAGGCTCATTTTCCGCTGAGGGCTCATTTTCCGCTGAGGGCTCTTCTTCGGCTGATGGCTCTTGTATATCATCAGAGCTTGAGCTTTCAGATTCTAATTCTGCAAGCAATTCATCAGTTAACGGGTCGCTTATTTCTTGTTCAAAAGCAGCGTCATCATCTAAGTTGGCAGGGTACGGCTCGCCCTCATCGTTGCCCTCGCTTTCTATATTGTCTTCAGGCTCTGGCTCTAATTCTGCCTCTAGCTCTGCTAATAGGTCATCAGAAAGCGAATCATTAAAGTTTTCCTCTTGAGGGGCGGCCTTCTCTGTATCAGACTCATCCTCATCAGGCATTTCGCTTTGTAGCTCGGCAATTAGCTCATCGGATAATGGGTCTGAGAAATCGTCGGCGTTTTCTATATCGTCGACTTTAATATCATCATTTACAAAGTCGTCACTCTCTAGACTACTGTCATCAAGCGCTTCATCTTCAACATCATCACTTAAAATTTCGTCAAGATCGTCAGTAATAGAGTCAAAGCTTTGTATTGATTGAGGCGAAGGTGCTGCTGTTGTAATTTCTTCTTCTAATTCGTCCTCGTCAAAGTCTTCATCGTCATCAAGCCCGCCCATCATTTCAATTTGCTCAATTTCATTGAGTAAATCGTCGGTAATTTTATTTATTTCTTTGTCTTGTTGATGTATCTCGTCGTCGAGTTTTTCGAGCATTTCTTCATCAATGAGATCATCTTTGCTGTCTAATTCGTCAGTCAGTGAAGTATCTGGCGCGTTTTCTTCTAGCAGATCGTCAATGCTGATTTCGGGCTTTTCGTCTTCATCGTCAACAGTAGGTCGTGACGCCGTTTCTGTAGCACTATCTAATAAATCGTCAATATCGTCTTGTGATGCATCGCCCCCACTGTTTTCAAGCAGCGCATCTATGTCATCTACATCCACATCTTCGTTCGCGGAAGAGTCGTCTTCGCCGAACAGGTCTAATATATCGTCAGGGTCTACTTCTTCTGATGAGTCCTCTTCTGATACCTCCTCTTCTGCTGAAGCCTGGCTTTGAACATCATCTAACAAATCGTCAATATCAAAATCATCGTCTGAAGAAGATGTGCTGTCTTCAGCGTCAGTACCTTCTGTATCATCAGAGTCATCATCACTGTCGCTGCTTTCATTAAACAGATCATCGTCTTCAGATAAGTCGATACCGTCTAAACCTTCAGTTTCATTTTCATTCAGCACTTTGTCAGACAAATCGTCATCATCGAATAGACTGTCTAGTTCACTTTGATCAAGCTCATCATCACCCGCTTCGAATAAGTCGTCTGTATCATCATCTGGTACCAACAAATCGTCTTCGAGGTCGGCAAAGTTTTCAAGCTCGTCGTCTAAGCTTTCTTCTAGGTCTGATGTTAATACGTCATCGAGCAAGTCGTCGTCGTTAAATAGGTCGTCGTCAGTGAGTTCGTTACTGTCACCTAAGTCGGGCGCAAGGGCGCTTGAAAGATCGCCTAAATCGCTGTCGGGAACAGGCACATCGTCATCGTCGCTCAGTGTATTTTCCGGTGCTATTGGCGATTCTTCAGGCTTACTGTTGCGCTTGAGCAGCCATGCAATAAGCCCCCCAACTAACAGCAAAGACAGCAGCGCGGTACCTATTAGCAAGCTAATAGGGCTCATCAACTTGTTTACAAGGGAGTCTTGTTTTTCGGCGGCTCTTTGCGCCTGCTCCGCTTTCATCATATCAAGCAGCTGTTGCTGTAACGCCACTTGCGTGTCTAGCTGTTCTTTTACGTCGCCCTCTACTTGCCCTCTTAACGATTCAAGTTCGCCGTTTACCGCTTCAACCCGTTCATATAATTTTCTGTTTTCATTAAGTATTTCTTGAACGTTTTCAAGTGACGCTGCGAACTGCATGCGCAGCTCGTCAAACTGACGGGTTTGTTCTGCATCTAAACGCGTTATTTTTTTCTCGATGTCAGTTTGCGTTTGTGAAAGGTCGTTTTGATTGACAAGTGGTGAAGACGGTTTGATATTTTTGACACTGCTACCCGGTTTATTAAGGGCTTCAGCAAAGGCACGCTCATCTTGCTCGGCGCGCAATTGGGCCTGCTCTTTACTGATGCGTGCTATGTAACGCTCTGAAGGAAGTTTGAGCGTTGCGCCATTAACTAGCAGGTTAAGGTTACCGTTTTCAAAGGCATCGGGGTTCAGCTCGTAAATCGCTGTCATAACCTGATACACGCTAAGATTATTGTTCTGTCTGTAGCGCTCGGCTATGCGCCAAAGCGTATCGTTAGAGTCGATGGGACCGTATTCAAGGCCAGAGAATTGATCGCTAGCGTCTTTCGGTCCTTTCAATAAGGTCGCTGTTTCTTGCGCATTTACTGAAGAGATAGGGGCACACAAACAAAATGTGAGTACGAGTAAGCCCGTCAAATGCAATTTCATAGCAGTCCTATATGCCCTCAAGCGTCTTTACCACCCTTTTAGGTTGATGGATTTTTGCGCCAACTTATCTTATCTAAAGCGTGCTGGCTTTTATTTTTATTTTCAATTTCGGGTCGTCATTCACAGTGAATGGCGATCTAAATGTTGTCTTGGTCATTTGCCTAATACAAAAAAGAGCAAATGGCTTCGCTAAGTGTCTGACTGAATACTAATTTTCGCAAGTTTAAAAGCCCAATCTTTAGACTATAAACCAGTTAACCAGGGCAATCTAGTAAGCGGTGCCGTTTTAGCGGTATTTTCACTCAATGCGTGCTGAGTGCCCTTTTCTTACCTGACAGTTCAAAACCACTCGCTTGGAACATTCTAATTTGGAACATACCGGTATAACGAGTAGCGAGTACTTCTCATAGTGTCATATCGGCAAGTAGTGAAAAATGTTTATTATTTACTTACCGATACAACTGCCTATCTAGGGCCTAACGTTATCTAGCGCTTACGGCCCCCCTGTTACTGTGATGCTACTGTGCTGTTCCTGTGATAGCACTGTGCTGCTACATATAGTCGCGAATGAGCGTTTCTGCTATCTGAATACTGTTTGTAGCAGCACCTTTTCGAATGTTATCCGACACTACCCAGAGGTTTAGGCCGCAAGGATGCGTAATATCATTTCTTATACGCCCCACATGCACCATATCATTCCCGCTGGCACTGCTAACCTGTGTTGGAAACTGTTCTGCACTTTCGTAAAGGGTTACGCCTGGTGCATCAGCAAGCAACTGCTTAACCTGCTCTGCATCAATGGGGGAATGCGTTTCTAAATGGATAGCCTCAGCATGACCGTAAAACACAGGCACACGCACTGCCGTTGCGTTCACTAAAATGCTATTGTCGCCCATTATTTTCTGCGTTTCCCACACCATTTTCATTTCTTCTTTAGTGTAATCATTATCTTGGAACGCATCTATTTGAGGAATAGCATTAAACGCAATTTGACGACTAAAAGCATCGGGTTTCACTTCACGAGCATTCAGAAGGCCAGCAGTTTGCTTTGCTAGCTCTTCCATGGCGTCTTTACCTGCGCCAGACACCGATTGATATGTGCATACGTTAATGCGTGATATACCCACTGCGTCTTGAATTGGCTTTAACGCCACCATCATCTGAATAGTGGAGCAGTTAGGATTAGCAATAATGTTGCGATTGCGAAAATCAGCGAGAGCGTGTGCGTTTACCTCTGGCACCACTAAAGGAATATCGGGGTCGTAACGAAATTCCGAGGTATTGTCGATAACAATACAGCCCTCTTCGGCCGCTAGCGGCGCAAATTTAGCTGATATGCTGCCGCCTGCTGAGAAAAAACCAAATTGGACACGTGACCAATCGAATTCATCAGCATCTTCAACTTCAATATCCTCGCCTTTAAAAGATACTGTGCTGCCTGCAGAGCGTTTACTAGCTAAAGGGTATAAACGGTTAATCGGAAAGCCACGCTCTTCCAATAGCTCAATCATCGTTTGCCCCACTAAACCTGTTGCGCCAAGAACGGCAACGTCAAACGCTTGCGACATAATGTTTTCTTCTCCTAATTTTGGTAAACGCTTTATGCGTTCATGTAATATGGTGTCTAAATTATGGGTATAACGACACTTTCATCAGCATTGCTGTTAATTAAAGTGTGTAGTACAGCTTTGCAATAAATTCGAATTAAACGCCTCTATTCTTGCTCAAGCTGTATAGAAAACCCAAGGCATTCAAAGGTTTTCATAATTTCCTTACTGGTGTTATTTGGCACTATTAATATGTGCGCACTGCACTCTCTTCGCACCCGATACTGCTTTCGTAATGCGGCAAAGTGCGCGCTTACGTTTTCGCTTTGCGCATTATCGTTTGCCATTTGTACTTTTTCTAAAGACTGTCTCATGTCTTTGTCGTCAATTGAGATATCGTAGATGCGGTGAAACACATCAATTAAATCCTCAACAGATAAACACGTTGCCGTTGGGTGTTGTAACGCAACCCTGATAGGCGGAATTGACTGTAGGAAATCAGACAGTGTCTTAGTCGCTTTTTGGCCGGTGCGGTGGCAAATTTGCTCGTATATCATCTGAGTACCGCGTACTTTACCCTCAACAGAATGACCCGCTATATGCGGCGTAACAAACCAGCAGCATTCGAAAAGACGGGTATCGATAGCAGGCTCGTTATTAAAAACATCAAGTACCACGGTTGGTGCGTTTGGTGACGCTAAACGAGCGTGCAAAGCGAGTTCGTCTATGACTTCGCCGCGACAGGCATTAATGAGTAACTGATGATCATTAAGTAGACGTAAAAATGTACTATCAATCAAATTACCCGTTGGATAAGGCCCGCCACGTACAAACGGCACGTGCAGCGTAATCACATCGCAACCGGCAATGTCATCCATTCCTACAAACGCTCTTTTATCTCCTGCTTCTTGAAGCGGCGGATCGCACAGCTTGTAACGCACGCCGATAGCATCGAGCAATACAGAAAGTGCAGTACCCACATTACCTGCGCCCACAATACCTACCGTTGCCGAGTATAAATCCAGCTTTTTGCTTTTTTGGGCATGCAGCAATACGCTTAGAACATATTCTGCAACCGCCACAGCATTGCAACCAGCGGCTGAACTGTGCGCTATATTGTTAGCGTCTAAACAGGCCTTATCGATGTGATTGGTTCCAGCGGTGGCGGTAGTAACAAACTGAAGTTTGTTTGCATCTTTAAGCAGCTCAGGCGTTACCTTTGTGGTAGAGCGAAGGGCTAAAATATCGATATCAGCAAGGTCGCTTGCCGCTAAATTTTGCCATGCGTAGGTGCTTACCTCTCCTACATTATGGAGGTAGCTTTCGCCAAATGGGATAGTGTCTTCAAGAAGTATTTTCATAGCCACAAGTTTACCCCAAAATAGGGCGATAGTAACCCAATTAGACGGGTAAACTTGTGCTCACGCTTTGCGCTGAGTGCGCTAGGCGTTTTTTTAATCGAACATTTTTCTTCAGGCTTGCTTTAATCAGAAAAAGGTCGTTTGTTGTGCTTCTTTATTTAGGCGTCAAAGCCTGGGAAACGTCTTTCTACTCTGCGCTTTATACCAGGCCATGCCAACGAACCACCAGCCTGTTTTGTGACTTGGGCTGCCTGAGCTTTAATCCCCTGCAGTATTGCAGAGTGGATAGGAATAAGCTTTTGGCCTGTGGCCTGGGCTTTTAACTGAATTTCGCAGGCTCGCTGCATAATAAACATAAATAGGAATGCGTCTGCGATGGTATCTGCACAGGTTAGCAAACCATGATTGCGCAAAATCATAAATTGGGTATCGCCCAAATCTCTTACTAAGCGTGCTTTTTCATCGGGGTTTAAGGCAACGCCTTCATAGGAATGATAAGACAGCGACGCCAGCGGAAATAGCGATTGCTGTGAATAGGCCTGAAGCCCGTCTTCGAGTACTGATACTGCAACGCCCTCTGTAGTGTGAAGGTGCATGACGCACTTTGCATCATCGCGGGCTTCGTGCACTGCACTGTGAATGGTAAACCCTGCAGGATTAATGTCGTACTCACTGTCCATCACTTTATTGCCGTGCAGATCGACTTTTACCAAGCTAGATGCCGTTACCTCGTCGAACATCATTCCATATGGATTAATAAGAAAATGATGCTCTGGTCCGGGCACACGTGCAGATATGTGAGTAAAAATAAGGTCGTCCCAGCCATACATGGCCACAGCTCGATAACATGCGGCTAAATCTACACGGGTCTGCCACTCTTCTTCGCTCACCTGAGACTTTACAGATTCACTCATAACTCACCTCAAATAGTGTTGTAATTTTTTGCTACCTTACCCCTGAAAACCGGTATAAACTGTCGTTACAACGACATTGTAATAATTTTGTTAAATGGAACATTTCAAACCTGTACTAACAAGCTCTTCTTGGTTTTCGTCGCTACCCGCACTTTTACAAAGCGAGCTATTGGGCAAAACGCGACTTAAGCACTTCAAAGCGGGTCAACAGCTTCATGCGAAAGGCGAGGACGGCGTTGGTTTTTACGGAATATGTGAAGGACGACTTCGCGTAACCACGATTGGTGTGGATGGCAGCGAGATGCTATTTGCACTATTAGGCCCGGGGACGTGGTTTGGAGAAATATCTATGTTCGACAACCTTCCACGCACCCACGATAATTTCTGCGAAACCGACAGTACTATTGCCGTTATCCCTAAAAATGCGTTTAACGAACTGCTGAAAAAATTTCCAGAACTGTACCCTTATTTCGCTAGGCTACTTTGCGCAAGAGTTCGAAGCGCGTTTCAGTTTATCGATTCAAGTACAGGGTTGAGTTTGAAGCATCAATTGGTAAAGCGGCTTCTAATGTTGACTACTAGCTACGGGCAGCACGTGCCTGAAAACAGCGCCATTACATTAACACTATCTCAAGAGTCACTGGCGCAAATGATAAATAGCTGTCGACAAACCGTGAATCGGCTGTTAGGTGAGCTGCAGCAAGAAGGCCTCGTTTTATTACACTACGGTAAGATAACTATTCCCAACCCCGACAAACTGTTTCACGACTACAGATTTAGGTAGCCGCAAAATAACGGGGTTATTTATGGTACATAAAAAATGGGGCATGAAAAATAGTGCATAAAAAAATCCCCCAAGAACGATTAAGCTCGTTGGGGGATTTTTATTAGGCCGTCTGAACTACAACATTGCTTTTATTAAAAGCACAAACCGTTTTAGCGGTTGTAGCGCTGCATAACTAAGGTAGCATTTGTGCCGCCAAAGCCGAAGCTGTTAGACATAACCGTATTTAGCTGAGCGTCTCTTGCCTCAGTAACAATATCAAGGCCTTTGGCTGCGTCATCTAGCGTGTCGATATTGATTGACGGTGCGATGAAATTGTTTTGCATCATAAGCAAACTGTAAATAGCTTCGTTGACACCAGCAGCACCTAGCGCATGGCCAGTGAGAGATTTCGTTGCACTGATGGGCACGCCCGATGAGCCAAACACTTCCTGAATAGCCGCTAACTCTTTTACATCACCAACAGGCGTTGATGTGCCGTGAGTGTTTAGGTAGTCAATTGGACCGTCTACGTTTTGCATCGCCATTTTCATACAGCGAATAGCGCCTTCACCTGAAGGAGCGACCATGTCGAAGCCGTCTGAGGTAGCGCCGTAACCGGTTACTTCGCCGTAAATTGTCGCGCCACGAGCGAGAGCGTGCGCAAGCTCTTCAACAACAACCATACCGCCGCCACCAGAGCTAACAAAGCCATCTCGTGCTGCATCATAGGTACGAGAGGCTACCGATGGGTTGTCGTTGTACTTTGAGCTTAGTGCGCCCATAGCGTCGAACTGACTTGAGAGCGACCAATGAAGCTCTTCACCGCCACCGGCAAACACTACATCTTGTTTACCAAGCTGAATAAGCTCTAGTGCGTTACCAATACAGTGTGCACTTGTGGCACAGGCTGATGCGATTGAATAGTTAACACCGCGAATTTTAAACGGTGTGGCTAAACATGCAGACACCGTAGACGCCATGCATCGTGGAACCATATATGGCCCTACGCGTTTAACCCCTTTTTCGCGAAGAATATCAGCAGATAGCACTTGGTTTTCAGAAGACGCACCGCCAGAGCCGGCAATAATACCTGTGCGATCATTTGAAATATCACTTTCTTCAAGGCCAGAATCTGCAATAGCCTGCTGCATGGCAACATAAGCGTATGCAGCCGCATCACCCATAAAGCGCATGGCTTTGCGGTCGATGTGCTCTTTTAAGTCAATATCAAGATTACCCCACACCTGACTGCGCAGGCCCATCTCGGCGAACTGCTCTGAAAATGTGATCCCAGACTTACCTGCTTTTAGTGATGCAAGTACGTCCTCTTTATTTACGCCGATGCTCGATACAATACCGAGACCGGTGATAACTGCTCTTCTCATAGTTTACCCTTTGCGTTGATGCGGCATATGTTAACGATTTTACGGAATAAAGTGGTCTGCTTTGCACTTCAACGCAAAACCCTTTTTTATGAACACCTGTAACGGTTAAATCCAATCCCCGCACCTTGATTGTTAATGCGTTACTTCTATCGGTAACGCTGTCGCTGTGTAAACAGCTTGTACTTAAGGTAGCATGAAACTTCGGCTTAGAATATCGCACTGCCTCAACGCTGTAAGAAAATGAAAAAGCTTTCATTAACGCTTTTATACACGCTGCACATCACAATTTGTTAGGCAATGGCTAACGCGCTTTAGATAAATTAAAAACTTTTACGGTAAAGTTTTTTGAGGCCTTGTAGAATATAGTTCAGGCAAGTGACGCCATTATGACACGCAGAAACACAACGAAATACATAGCTTAAGAAGAGGTTAGATAAGTAGTGAAGTCTAAACATGCGCAAGTACATTTTAATGAAAACGGCATACCCATTGCCGATCATTTTGATGACGTTTATTTTTCTAACGACAGTGGCATTAATGAAACCCAGCATGTTTTTATAAAAGGTAATGACCTTCATCAGCGCTGGGCGTTATGGGATAAACCACACTTTACTATTGCTGAAACCGGTTTTGGTACTGGTTTAAACTTCTTGGTAGCCATGCATGAATTTAAGCAGTTTAGACAGGCAAACCCTCACCACCCTCTCAAGCGGTTGTTTTTTATCACTACCGAAAAGTACCCACTACCAAAGGCCGATATTCAGCGTGCGTTATCAACGTTTCCGTCGCTACGGGCCGAAACAGAGGCATTAATAGCGCTATATCCGATGGGGCTTGACGGGTGCCATCGGCTGCATTTTACTGCATTTGATACCACCCTAGACTTGTGGATAGGCGATGTGCATCAGTTACTTGGGCAATGGCATTCACCAGAAGAAGGGCTTGTAGATGCATGGTTTTTAGATGGGTTTGCGCCAAGTAAAAACCCTGACATGTGGACCGATGCCTTGTTTTCACAAATGGCTAGGCTGTCAAAAAATGACACCACATTTGGTACCTTTACGGCGGCGGGTATTGTAAAGCGTGGGTTGGCCAATGTTGGATTTGTGATAAACAAACGCGCAGGATTTGGTCGCAAACGAGATATGCTTACCGGTTATTTTCAACTTACATCGGCAAGTGAAAATGAGAACATCAATTTAGAAACGGTGGTGCAGCCATCACCTGAGCCAGAGCGCCAATATTCTACTCAGTCTGTACCTAAAGCCACACAAAAAAAGCCTTCTCAGAAATGGCGACTGCCAGAGGGGCCTTATTATCGTTACAGCAATGCCCCCCTCAAAGAAGATAGCCATGTTGTTGTGGTGGGTTCTGGCCTTGCGGCTGCAACAATGTGTTTGGCACTAACTAAGCGCGATATTCGCGTAACGCTTTGCTTTGACGGCGATAGTCTAGCACAAGGCGCTTCGGGTAATCCTCAGGGTGGCTTCTACCCTCAGCTTCATAGTGAAGCGAGTATCGCCAGTCGTTTGCAGGCCCACTGCTTTTTATATGCAAGAGATTATTACGACAGCGTTAACAGCAATATTCAATTGCAAACCAGTACCGAAACTATCACTAAAGCAAACGATAAAAAGCCCACAAAAGAAGAGAATAAATACGATTTTTGTGGCGTTATTCAGCTTCGATTTAATGACAAAGTGGGTGTACGACAAGCGAAATTGGTGAACGACGACGTGTGGCCTTCAGAGCTTATTAGGCACGTAGACAGTGAAGAAGTACGCCGTATTGCTGGGGTTGATTTACCCTATGAAGGTTTGTTTATTCCCAAAGGCGGATGGTTGTCGCCCCCGCAACTTGTTAGCGATATTATCGATTTGGCCAAGACAACAGGAAAGCTAACGCTTAAACCCAACCATTGTTATGTGTCTCATACTAGCGATGGAGACGTTGAATTTACGCATGGTAAGAGCATAAAGGCAGATCATGTGGTGCTTGCATTAGGCGCGGGAGCCGTGGGCACAGATGCATTCGATAGTCTTCCTTTGCGGCCTGTGCGAGGACAGGTTGAAGCCATTGCATCACAACAACCTATTGACGCATTAAAAACAGTGCTTTGCCACAAAGGGTATATGACCCCTGCTATGGAAGGACGCCATGCACTGGGCTCTACCTATGTGAAAAATGATTTGGCCGTTGAGCCTCGCGAAGAAGAAAGCGAGCAAAACCTCGCTACTCATGAACAGGCTCTTGCGAACACAGATATAGTGAGCCAACTAAAGCATGACGGTACGGCGAGAGCGGCGACGCGACTTGGCTCGCCAGATCATCAACCTGTGGTTGGCGCACTGCATAATTTTAAAACGCTAAAACAAGAGTATGCCGATTTAGGCGTAGGAAAACCCTTTCAACAGGTGAGTACGTTACCGCAGAGCAATGTGTCTACATTAAGTTGCTTAGGCTCAAGAGGCCTCACTACTGCCCCACTTTTAGCCGAAGTATTGGCAAGCACATTGTTAAGAGAGCCACTACCGCTGAACAACGATTTACTTAATGCGGTTAACACCTCACGCTTTATGGTGCGTGAGGCCGTGCGCGGCGAGTTCTAAATTTACTCATTGATGAATGATGGCGCTTCAACACGCGCCATCTTATTCAGATCCATTACGATAAACGCTGGGATATACACATTTGCGCTGGCAACAATTTGCTTGTTTTGCAGTGAAACGATCCTGGCATTCACTCTAACGCCTCTATCGTCTTCAATGATGGTGCCCGTTACTACATGGTCCATCTCAACGCTTTTGGCCAAACGCTTACCGCTACGCGACATCACAAAGTCGCCCTGCGGCGTCACTGTTATGCCATCAGTCAATTTAAAATCGACGATGGCTAAGCCAAAGTCTTGCAGTTCAGTGATCAAGTATTCAGATAATTGGTTGCCCAGCACTGTACTGTCGCTTAGCCCCGCATTTAAACGTACAAAACTCGCAATACCCACAGTGTGCTGCTGAGTGAGTTTTGTGGCGTTGCCCATTAGCTCCATCGCCAACTGCGACGCGTAATCGTTTAATGCTTTGTGGGTTTTAGCAGGAAAAAAACCTGAATGAATAGGGTCTTTATACCCAGGGTTTACCGCAACATGTTGCTGATACTCTCTGTCTCTAGAGTCTGGGGTGTAAACCAGACCAGAGCGACTTGGTACCGAAACAGGCTCTGCATCATGGGTAATTTCACCGTCTTCGCCTAACCAAAACGAACCGATTGATTCCGTGCTTGAGCACCCCGTTAGTGTTAAAACGCTTGATACAGCTGCAATAGAAAAAAACGCTGTTAGTTTCATCATTAGCCTCGGCTTAACTTTACGCCATCCCGCATGGTGCTGCTCTCGCTACCATCGCTGGGTATAAGAGCATCGACCACGTAAAATGGCACAAGCATTTGTGCGCTAGCTACTACTGCGCGAGACTCCATTCCTAAGATGCGAGCATTAACTAATACACCGCCTTGATGCTTAGTCATGGTGCCCGTTAATACATACTCAATAGGCAGGCTACTGCTAAGTTCGAGATAATCGCGGCTTAATACAAAGTCGCCACCCTCGGTAATGCGAATATACTCAGTAGCTTTAAAATCGATAACCGGCACGCGAAACTTATGCAGCTCATGCACAAACGACTCAGCCATTTGTCGGCCTAGTAAATCCGTTTGCTGAAGGTCTGTGTCTAATAACGCAAAGTGTGTAACGCCAATGGCCGTTTTGTTGTTTACGTATTCCATATTGGCAATGAGATCTTGCGTCATATTCTTTACGTAATCGCCAATATGTTTAGTTAACGGGCGGCCTTTATATGCACCCTGTACACTTGAATACAGTGGCGGCTGACCAATGGCGCCATAGGCATCCATCCCCTGCTCTTGTGTCTCGTCATCAGCTTTGCGAGGCATTGCAGGCGCGCGATCTTCAGCTGTAATATCTATAACATTCATTGCTGGACGCGCAGGTACCTGTTCTGCTACTTCTTCATCGCCCATCATCATAGAACAGCCACTAAGGCTTAAAAATGATGCGGATAGAATATAGGCTACCGAGCTATTAAATTTTTTCATGGGCTTACCTTACACCTTCAGTTCTGTACAGCTTTCCATTGCGGGTTGTGACTTGCTCTTTTTGCCAAAAAATTTCCGCAGGAAAGAAGCGTGTAGCAGCAGCAACAATATCTTTATTTCGGGCATCAATAACGCGGGCGTTTACCATGGCGCCAGACTCTTGGTACACCATAGTACCGGTGATGTAAAAATCGACCCGTTCAATACCCGAGAGGTTTTCGATATCCCGTGTCAGGATCCTATCGCTTTCTTCACTAACAATTATATCGTTCGATAACTTAAATTCTTGAGTAGAAAAGCCTCTTTTTGTGGCCTCTGTTATCATTCCCTGTTCGAGCTGATGGCCGAGCAACATGAGAGGGTGTTGGTGTTCAGCGTTATATTTCATTGTATCGACCGGAACGAAACCAACAACTGCATAGCGAGATTGGCGGGGTGTGCGCACATCTGAAAACAGCTCGTTGGCCAGCATGTATGTGTAATATTCCACATTGCCTAACGCAGAAATGGAGGGGTCTGACTGAATTCTCTGTGCATTGTCGTTACTTGACGATGAGCACCCCGTTACGGCAACGGCTATTGCAGCACTCATTGCAACAACTTGCGCAGCACTTCTGTATGCCTTGATGTTAAGCGGTTTAAACATAATACGTTTCCAAATAAAGCGCGGTTTCGAATAACGCCAGGTTTTAGTGTTATCAACCTGCCCGTCAAAAAAGCGGCGAGGATGGACTAAATCAGTACGTAATACCCTACTATTAACGTTGTATAGCAATTTTTACACCAAGGTTTTTACGCTTTTTGTTGATGTGAATTGGTACAAATGACATGGAGTGAGTGGGATAAAGGGCGGCCATGGTAATGACAATTCGCCAAGCGACATCGAAGTGAACAGAAAAAGCGGAGAAAAAGGAACTGGTTAGCGGAAGATATTTGCCGCCTAAAAGACGCAAAGTCAAAATAGAATTACACAGTCTCTTAGCAAAACTTGATCACAAAGCTTCTTAACAACGCTTCTTGATAAAAGCTTCTTAAAAAAACATCTCATAAAGCACATTGCGTTAGTATTGTATTGGCAATAGCGAGCAAGCATGTTGTTATAGTGCCAACGCAAAGCGAATTCTATCGCTAGTAGAATTTCAACGCTTATACAGGCAATAAAGGGTTTAACGAATGTCGAAAACAACGGTTAACTGGGGAATATTATCAACAGCGAGAATTGCCCATACATTTGCAAAAGACATTGCGCACTGTGAAAGCGCCAAGTTAGTGGCAGTAGGCTCTCGGCACCTCGATAGCGCGCAAGAATTTGCAGCAGCGCACGGTATACCTCATGCGTACGGCAGTTATGAAGATTTACTCAACGACCCACATATTGATGCCATATACATTGCCACCCCTCATACCCTTCATGCAGACAATGCGATAGCCGCACTTAAGGCGGGCAAACATGTGTTATGTGAAAAGCCTGCTACGACGTCACCGGAAGAGTTAGAGCGTATTATAAGCGTGGCGAAAACAGAAGATCGGTTTTTCATGGAGGCCATGTGGACCTACTTCTTACCAGCAATTAATGAGGCGCTAGCGTGGGTTAACGCCGGCCGAATAGGCAAACTGCTTCACGTTAAAGCTAGCTTTGGATTTACCATGCCCTACTCTGCTACAAGTCGAGAGTATGCCCGTGAGTTAGGAGGCGGGTGCTTGCTAGATATGGGGATATACCCTATTGCTTTAGATGCGCTTTTTAATACAGATGATGCGCCCTGTGTGGTACTAAACAGCGATGTAGCACCAAATGGCGCTGACAACGATGTACTTTGGATGTATCGATATAACGAAGTTGTGTCGGTGCTACACAGCAGTTTTAAAAGCAACTTAGGAAATGACGCGCTTCTTATTGGCACTGAAGGAACCATAAAGATACCGGACTTTTGGAAGGCAACAGAATGCATACTCTATAAAGGATTAGAGGAAGAAGCGCATTTTTCGGATGAACGCAAAGGCAGCGGGTTTGAGTTTGAAATAACCCACGCCTGTGAGCACATTTTAAGTAAAACCCACGAATCTGATGTGATGCCCTTCTCCGTATCGCGTAGGTTTCAAAAGCGTTTGCGCGGTGTTAGCGAAAATATTAAGCGTTAGCGACAAAACACGATACGAGAAATTTAAGCCTTCTTAGACAAACAATATAACTGTATACAAACACAGTAACTGCAAATTTGATTCAGACGAAAAATAAAAAGGACATTTTCCGCTTTTCGCCCCTGAACGATTTATAAGAAAGCGTAGGATGTTGATACAAATGCAGTTATGTGCGAAGGTAGTGGGATTATTTTGGTGATATACGGAAATTTTCCACCTTGCATAAAAGATTTTTTCCGTACATTAAATTGTTATGTTAGCTGCCTTAAGGGAATTTGGCATGAAAAGATTTTTGAAATTTTTATGGCATTCAGGCGCTGCCATATTTTGGTTGTGCGCAGTTCTGTATATAGGAGCAACTTCAATTGGCATGTTAATGGCCACTGCATGTTCTTGGGACGAAGTTGAAGAGTTGTATTCGCCCAACGGAGAATATCGAGCATACGTGTTACTGGCGGGTTGTGGCGGTTTTAGTACTCCATCAACTCAGATATACGTTGAGCGCGTAAAAAATAGATCCTTGTCACCTTTTACAATTAATGAGACTGGTCAATTAATAAGGTTAAAAGGTAGGCCGGACCAAGTAAGCTATCAGATTACTTGGAAAAGTAACGAGGAATTTGTAATCTCAGGTTTCGATTTCGAAAAAATGATGGCTTTCGAAAATCAATCTTGGGGTTCAAACCTACCAAGAGTCTATTTTGAAATCGCCGGCAGCTAACAACACAATAAACCCACTCACTTCGTTCGCTGGGACGCATACACGCAGGGCGGCTTCGCCATTATGCCCTACGTGCCTGCGCCCGTTATTGAAAAGTTTCCTAGAGGTAATTTTTGCCAGTAAATATTTACAACAGTGATAATTCAGAGAGGGTTGCTTGGCTAAGTGATGATTCCTGGGAACTTCCAACTCAAATAGATGATTTGGAGACGTGGCTCATAGAAAACCAGCACACGTTACCAACTGGTAAGTATGTTGCGGATGTGGGATTTGATATTCGAAAAGATGCATGCGGAGGAGGTGCCGTTTTGAGCACAAAATCTATGGAAATAATGGCAAAGCTAGGTATTGAGTTATTTTTATCAGAGTACCCAGATACAGAGTAAATGAAACATAACAAACCAAGTAAGCGGGACAATAACACGTGGGCTCCCGTCACTTCGTTCCGTATTATAGCCCACGTGTAATTGCCCCTTCTTGGGGTGTTAGAAGGCGTCAGCCTAAACTACGTTTGGCTTAATACAAATAACAGTTCAACCGCCCTCACCTGCTGTTTCAAAAATCGCTCTGGCTTTTGGTGGTTTTAACTTCGCCGCTTCAACTTCACAGGTTGCGCAATAGGCGCTTTATCGCCAAGTTCTTATTTTCAGTCAGCAAGCGCCATTGCACTTGGTAATTCATAGGGCAGCTTGCTTCAGTCAAATCAAAAACATCACCGCACCGTCGTTTTACTTGTTTGTGTTAATAATCAATCGTATGCTGGCTTTATTAGTTTTTAAAAATGCCAAGGGAACAGGCTCTGCTTCTAACAAAGCGCTCAAGTTCACTCCCTTCGGTCGCTGGGACGCTAACACGCGGGCTGACTCACTTCGTTCGGATTTTAGCCCACGCGCTAGCGCCCCTTAGCTTAAAGTTATATGCCATAAGGATGTAATGGACATAAATTTTCCCAAACACCAGAGAGTCGCTCAATCAGTTGCTCTTTTCGTGTTACCTGCTTTTTGTGTGCTAGTTGTCTCAATGCTATATGGCCTAAACCTCTGGTTATCAGCTTTTCTTTCTCTTTTAGCTATTGCTGTTATATTCTTTTTTAAAATCTATCGCTATAGGCGACACCATTCAAAATTCTTAGATAGTTTCGGGAAAAGCATCAAAAATTCATACTTCTATCAGTCAGAATATGCAATTGGCGCAGTTCCTTTTGCAAACAAGTTTTTGTCATGCTCTGCTAGAATCGAAGGGGACAATTTGTTGTTTGGGCGGTCTAGACATTTTAGGTCAGTCGAGTTGGAAAAAATAATCGATATAGAAATACTTACATGTTTGGGCCACGAAGTAGCCAAATTAGAAATTGAAGATAGTAAAGATGATCACCCTTTATTTATTCCTTGGTCACCTTTATTGGCAGAAAAGGTAAAGTTCAGCAATGGCATATAACACATATGAGCCTCCGGGCTGTCAATGAAAAAAGATAGCCCTTTGACCGCTATTTCAAGATCAATACCGTTGCCTTTTTAGAACTCGTTTACTTCGTCTGTCATGGTTGATGTTAGGCAAAT
>NZ_JAPVOT010000026.1 GCF_027257845.1 Alteromonas sp. BMJM2
CGCCTTACTGAAAATCTCGAAAGCGTAGCTTTCGAAAGAAGATTTTCAGTCCCCTTCGTCTAGAGGCCTAGGACACCGCCCTTTCACGGCGGTAACAGGGGTTCGAATCCCCTAGGGGACGCCATATCGAAAAAACCAGCCAATCGGCTGGTTTTTTTGTTTTAACGCTTAAATTTTGTGAGCGTACATCACTTAAGTGTTAAACCTCTTTATCTTCGTTCACTGTTTTCAATAGCGTTACTCCTCAATCCCATCCATTTCTGCTTTTTATTTGACGATTCTAATCTACATTAACCTTACATCAACGGGAGTAATGCTCTTGCTGCTGGATGAAGGCGTTTGAATATATTGAGTGTCTGTCCACTTTTGTTCGCGTTCTATGTCCGCTTTTAAACGAGTGTCTGTCCGCCTTCATTTCGCTTTTATTTAAGCTTTCATTGTGCCTTATTTAACGGGGAGCACTTTGAAGGAGGTAACGTTAAGTGCACAAAAATGTACTCGGTGTACAGTCAGAGTTACTGCTAGAGCCCAGTTGGGTGGGGGACATCACATACTTTAGGAAATACAGGTGATATCATAACGTCATTGATAAAATGAAGAACAAAGAGGCTATTATGCAAAATTACTCAATCGGCACTGCGGGAAAGCCGTGGGGCGAGAAAGAAAAAGCACAGTGGTATGAACAGCAAAGCGTAAAGCGCAGTGTAAAAGAGGAAGTGTTTACGAAGTTACAAAGAATTATTCCCGAAGGTTTCAGGTTACAGCAATACGGCGCATTACCCTATGATGAAGGGCGATACCCGCTCTATGCCGTAGTACCAACGTCATTTGACAGTTCTAAACCATCTGCATTAGTCACAGGCGGGGTACATGGCTACGAAACGAGTGGTGTGCAAGGCGCGCTGAAGTTTATTGAAACTAAACTATCAGGGTTTGCCGCAAACGTTAACATTGTTGTAGTGCCCTGCGTTAGTCCGTGGGCCTATGAGACAATCAACAGATGGAACCCGCTAGCTATCGATCCGAATCGTTCTTTTTATCCTGATTCACCAGCTCCTGAATCTCAGCAATTGATGCAGTTTGTGATGTCGTTAAAGACAGAGCTCTCATTGCATATTGATCTGCATGAGACTACTGATACAGACAATAGTGAATTTAGGCCCGCGTTAGCAGCTCGCGATGGAACTGATCACGACAACTGGAACATACCAGATGGGTTCTATACGGTAGCGAATACACCAAACCCACAGCTTGCTTTTCAACAGGCTGTCATCGAAGCTGTTAAGGCTGTTACTCACATAGCGCCTCCTGATGAAAGTGGAAAAATTATAGGTGCTGACGTCGTGAGTGAAGGGGTTATTTGTTACGACAAGAAATCTCTTTTTCTTTGCGGTGGAATGACCAATGCAAACTTTGTTACCACAACCGAAGTGTATCCAGACAGTGATAATGCTACGCCAGAAAATTGTAACGATGCGCAAGTGGCGGCAGTATGTGCTGCACTTGATTTTATAATGTAACTTTCACGATACAGTATCGAGTACATTAACATTTGGACGCTTGAACGTTTAGACGTCTAGATGTATATTGAGCCTTCTTTTAGAGGAGGCTCATTGTGTTTACTTTTTCAGCAGTTATTTTCGACGGTAATAAACAGTCTTTAGTAAGACATAATTGTCAAACCGACTTAGAATTTTCTGCATACCTTGAAGCGCGCTACGGTTGTTATGTTTGTCTATGGTCGAATAAAGAGCTATCAGAGAACACGCTAGCGAATATAGCGGCCACAAAAAAGTTACAGTAATCCCTTAAGTTGAAGTAGTAGAATGAATAACCCCATATCTCACTGCAAAGCGCAGTGTAAACTCACCAATGACGATATCTGCAGTGGCTGCAACAGAACCCTAGATGAAATTGTAAATTGGGCGTCATACACCTTTGATCAAAAAAATGCGGTAATCCAGCGACTCAACACCCTCGAAGATAATGATTAGCCTAAAGTGTTCTAAAGTGAAACTGAAAGTGGACAGACACTTGAAATTCAAAACTGAAAGTGGACAGACACTTGAAATTCAAAACGTAGCTCAAAGCGGACAGACACTCGTTTTATTTAAAATGCTCACTTTTTCCTCAAACGCTTCGAAACGGTATATGTAAGCCACTGCTTGGTCATCTCTCAGGCTTACCTCTGCTGTGGATAGTAATATTAACTTTAGCCGCATAGCGACCAGCCAACCTTTTTGATAAACTCGCGCCGATTTTTCTTACTTATCTTGAGCTCAATTTCGAATGAAAATAATGCTGGCCCCGATGGAAGGGGTAGTCGACCATCTAATGAGAGACATGTTGACCCGCGTTGGCGGCTTTGATCAATGTGTGACGGAATTTGTTCGCGTCGTTGATCAAAAGCTACCTAAAAAGACCTTTTATAAAATTTGTCCAGAGCTTCATACCGACGGAAAGACTGCCTCAGGTGTGCCTGTGCGTGTTCAGCTATTAGGGCAGCACGCCCAATGGTTAGCAGAAAACGCTGAAACTGCTGTCGAACTTGGTTCTCCCGGAGTCGATCTAAATTTTGGATGCCCTGCTAAAACCGTCAACAAAAGCAAGGGCGGAGCCGTTTTATTAAAAGAAACTCAAACGCTATATGACATTGTAAAGGCAGTGCGAGACGCCGTACCGCAGCATATTCCGGTGTCGGCAAAAATTCGTTTAGGATTCGAAGACAAGTCACTAGCCGTTGATAACGCCATAGCGATAACAGAAGCCGGCGCTTCAGAACTGGTGGTGCATGCCCGTACCAAAACAGAGGGCTATAAACCGCCTGCATACTGGGATTGGATAGCGAAAATTAAGCAGCACACCGATATTCCGTTGGTTGCAAATGGTGAAATATGGAACGCTGATGACGCCCAGAAATGCCAAGACCAATCTGATTGTATCAACCTTATGGTTGGACGGGGCGCTCTCGCAATGCCTAATCTTGCACGGGTGATAAAATTTGGCGAAACCCCTATGCTATGGCCAGAATTGGCTGCGCTGCTTATTCAATATTCGGGTTATGAAATCTTTGGTGATAAGGGGCGGTATTATCCAAATAGAATTAAGCAGTGGTGTGGGTATCTAAAAAGACAGTACCCTGAAGCAGAGATTCTTTTTAACGACATAAGACGCCTTACCAACTCGCAAGATATCGTTGACGTGTTAGCTCGTCAGTCTTCCCAGTAAACAGAAGGTTTATCCCAGAGTTACTTGGTTTTATTTACTCAATTGTCTACTCTCTGAAAGCGACATAACCCAAACGTTATGTTCTTATCTATAAAACCATAATCAATAAAATCATAACAATTGCTCTGGGGTACACATGAAACTAACACCAACGAAGCTGACGCTTATGTTGGCTTGTACTATGTCCTTGCTAACAGCAGGGTGCAGTAAACAAACCGACAATGATAGCGCTAAGGCGCCAAAGGTCATCATAGATCCAAACCCTTATCCAAGCACTTATACGCCTATAGAAGGCCAGCCAACGCTTATTACTAATGTCACCATATTAGATGGTGTGGGTAACCGTATTGAAAACGGCAGCATTTATTTTGCAAACGGTAAAATTCAAGCACTAGCAGAAAGCGGACAGACACTCGACGTGCCTGATGAAACAGCTGTCATTGACGGTGCTGGTAAGTGGGTTACACCTGGCATTATCGACAACCACAGTCATTTGGGCGTATATCCTTCGCCATCTACACGCTCTCATTCTGATGGCAATGAAATGACAAACCCAGTGACCGCACAAGTATGGGCAGAGCATTCAGTGTGGCCTCAAGATCCAGGTTTTGGGCGCGCACTGGCTGGCGGTGTTACGTCGCTACAAATTCTTCCTGGCTCAGCCAACCTTTTCGGTGGCCGTTCAGTAGTATTAAAAAACGTTCCCAATAGAACCATGCAAGATATGAAATTTCCCGATGCTCCCTATGGAATGAAGATGGCGTGTGGCGAAAACCCCAAGCGGGTTTATGGTCAAAAAGGTGGCCCCATGACCCGCATGGGGAACGTTGCAGGTTATCGACAGGCTTGGTCTGACGCGCAAGACTACATGCGAAAATGGGACAAATATGAAACCGATTATCAGGCGGGCAAAGACGCTAAAGCGCCGAAACGAGATTTAAAGCTTGAAACGTTAGCGGGCGTACTCAATGGCGATATCCGTGTGCACATGCATTGTTATCGGGCTGATGAGATGACGGTCATGATGGATGTAATGCAGGAGTTTGATTATCAGATTGGGACCTTTCATCACGCTGTAGAGGCTTATAAAATTGCTGATAAACTAAAAGCAAATAATGTGTGCTCGGCAATGTGGGCAGATTGGTGGGGCTTTAAAATGGAAGCGTATGACGGCATTAGAGAAAACATTCCCGCAGTACATGCCGCAGGTGCCTGTGCCATTGTTCATTCTGATAGTGACTTAGGCATACAGAGATTGAATCAAGAAGCAGCCAAAGCGTGGTCTGACGGCAAACGAGCAGGTCTTGATATTCCGATGAAAGATGCGTGGACTTGGCTTTCAGCTAACCCTGCCAAATCGTTAGGTGTATTCGATAAAACGGGCTCGTTAGAAAAGGGCAAACAAGCCGACGTAGTGTTGTGGAACGATAACCCATTTTCGACTTATGCCAAAGCTGAGCATGTTTATATAGACGGCGGGCTTGCGTATTCACTTAGCGATAGTACTTCATGGCCGGTAAGTGACTTCGAGTTAGGTCAAGTAGGTGAGGGAGATACCAAATGAAAAAGTTAATAATATTATTAGCCGCGCTCACAATGACGTCTTATGTTCATGCTGAAAATATTGCCATTGTCGGCGGTAAAGTACACACCATGACATCTCAAGGCGTGATAGAAAATGGCACTGTGTTGCTGTCAAATGGTCGCATAAATGCAGTGTTAGCTAACGGTGATGTACCTGATGGCTACCGAGTCATAGATGCAAGCGGTAAAGTAGTTACTCCTGGTTTCATTGGTGCCTTAACATCGCTTGGTCTGGTTGAAGTGTCATCATCATCTGGTGTGGTGGATGCGAGCATTGAGATTACATCTATATCAAAAACCGGCGCTGCATTTGATGTTCAATTCGCAATAAACCCGGACAGTTCGCTTATCGCGATAACCCGGTTAGAGGGTATTACCTCTGCTGCCACCACCATGAATAGAAGCGACTATCTGTTTGGCGGTCAAGGTGCGGTGATCAGTCTTGAGGGCCACCGCCTAGATGGTGAGGGCGCAAATGCTAACGATTATAAAAGCGGACAGACACCCGTTTTAAAATCGGGCGCGTTTATGACAGTGGATGCGGGCAGCGATGGCGCTGAAGTGTCAGGGGGCTCTAGAGCGTCACTATGGGTAATGCTCGGCAAAGTAATTGAAGAAGCGAAGCAAGCGAGTGATAACCTATCTCCTGAAAAATCATGGTATGGCATAAACTCGCGTTTAGACGTGGCAGCACTCAAAAAGGTAGTTGCAGGACACATGCCGCTGTTTATGCGAGCTGATAGGGCGGCCGATATTCGACAGGTTATTGCCTTTAAAGACAGGCACTCGTCGATTAACGTAGTACTTGTCCACGGTGTTGAAGCATGGAGAGTCGCGAAGGAACTCGCTGGTGCTAATATTCCGGTTATTATCGACCCAGAATACAACTTACCAGGTGGGTTTGACCAAATGGGCGCAACTTTAACTAATGCTGCTCGACTCCATGAAGCTGGTGTAGAAGTCGCTATAGGCATGGATACGCATAATATTCGTTTGGCGGCGCAACATGCTGGTAATGCCGTTGCAAATGGTTTACCTCATGAGACCGGATTAGCGAGCCTGACTAGTGTACCTGCGAAAATCCTGGGCCTTGAAAAGGAAGTTGGAAGTCTTCGGCAAGGCGCAAGAGCTGATGTTGTTATTTGGTCAGGTGATCCGTTAGAAGTAACAGAAGCGGCTGAGTCGGTTTTCATTGGCGGGACAGCCATTAAAATGGAATCTAGGCAAACGAAGTTGCGTGATAGGTATATGTCGCTGCAACAAATGAAACATGCCACCCCGTCGCAGTATGAGCGTGTTGAGTAATATTGCATAACCTTCGATGGAAAGTCGCACTTATATTTACTCTAAGTGCGGCTTTTCATTTTAAGACAGATATTTGATAGCGTTTTTTACGTTTGGCCTTGAGCCTCTCTTACATCCGTCCGCAAATTTACGCATTTTGCTTTCATTGCCCACTGGGCCTGAAAAGAATGTTTCAAAGCGACTAGTTAATAAGCGCCATTTTTCTTGGTCCATCCCTATTTTAGACAGTAATCTATGAGGCAAATTAGGGAGTGTTGTTGTGCATTTATCTATATGAGCTTTAAATGTCGCTTCTACTAGTGATATGTAGTCGTGATATTTAAACGGTAAATGTGACTGTTTTTTTATCGCTTGATCGCTGAAGGCCATAAGATACTTGGGATCTTTTCCCACTCTGTGAGCGTTTATTCGATAATGGATACTGGTATGTTTAGAGGTCTGAAGAGATGTTGCGATATTCGCTCTGATTGGATTTAAGTCGACATAGGCCATAACCGCAGCAAGCGCCTTATCATCTAATATCGCCTGAGAGCGAAATCGCCGTTCCCAAAAGTAGCCTGTACACTCATCTTCTCTATTGGCTCTCCTTGCGATGTATTCATTTAATAGCCGCATAAACCAACTAATGCTTTGCAGTCTTTCTCTGTACTGAGTTGACAGTGCTTTAATTTCATCACTCTCTTTTTCAGTGAACGCCTGATGTTGATCATCTAAATATCGCTGAACAATCGGTGGGCATTTATAAAACATCCTCCATCGCAATAATACTTCATCCATCGACCAGCCCTCAGCACGTCCTTTTGCGATGTGGAGCACTACATGAATGTGATTGTGCATAACGGCATAAGCACATAAATCGATGGCAAAGGCTTGAGATAATTTATGCAATCTATCTGTAATCCACTTTCTCCTGTGCTCATAGTTTGCTCCCGTAAGCTTGTCTTTACCGCACAAGAACGACTGCCTTACGCAGCGTGAGGTGCAATGATAATAAGAAGTAATGTCTGTGTTTATTTGCTTGTAGCGTGGTAAAGGCATATCCATATCCCAATATTTTCTTAGTATTATGAATAAATAGAGCCGGATGTGAACTGAGCTTTGGAGCAGGATTATCGTGTTTTATTCTGTTTCAGAAAGTGCGACGGGAAGAATCAGGTCGAGAGCGCTACAGTAGCCTTACTATAAAAAAGTGTAAATCACAGCGGACGGACGCTTGAATTGCAGTGGACAGACACTCATTGTCAAACAAGTGTCTGTCCACTGAAGTTTTTATATGTCAATTAGGCAAACACATCAACACGACTGCCTAAACGGCTATCGCTATTATTTGAGGATGTTTCATTGGACGGCCTTGATTCGCTAACCTGATTGGTCTGCTCACTACGCTGTTCTTGGCGCTGTGGTGCCTGTGGCGTCGATTCTAAAATTGTAGACACTGGTGCCGAGTTTACTGAAGAAATGTCCATAATGCCTCTTTATTACTTAAATCTATTAATAGAAAATAGCACAATTATCGATCAGCTTTTATTAAACTTCGTAAATTACTGTCCATGAGCGTGGCGATTTTTGGCTGAGCCTCCGCGTTTGGATGGATCCCATCGTTTTGCATCATTGACTCGTCAAGTGCGATAGTCTCAAGAAAAAACGGTATCAATTGAATCGAGTATTTGTCTGCAATAGTGCCAAAGCTTTCCATAAACATGGTGGTATATCGCTTGCCATAGTTTGACGGTATCTGCATTTGCTGTAAAAAAACGGTGGCGTCACTTTGCAGAGCAACACGAACTAGCGAGTCCAAGTTATCTTTAATTTTCTTTATATTATGACCTTGAAGACCATCGTTTCCTCCGAGTTCGATGAAAATATGTGAAGGCTGATGTTGTTCAATAAGCCGTGGCAATCTAGCAAGCCCGCCATCTGTTGTTTCACCGCTCACCGCAGCATTTACAATATCGATCGGAATGTTGTCGTTTTGCCAGCGTTTTTGTAACAAACTAACCCAACCTTGTTCCTGCTGAAGGCCATAGGCTGCAGACAAGCTGTCACCTACAATGAGCAACGTCGCTTTGTTTGCATCTTGTGACGGTTTCTCTTGATCTGAAAGCGCCTGAAACGGTATTAAAACTATAAATAAAATCGCGATAACTTGACGATAACTTACGAACACGAATTGATGACCCCTATGATAAAAACAAGCACGGTAACTAAAACAGTAAATACGAGTGAAGGTTCGCTACAGATCCTTCAGCCTATCTCTTTTGATGTCAAGTCTGGTGAGTCCGTTGCAATTATAGGTGCGTCAGGCTCCGGAAAATCAACGCTCCTAGGTCTGTTGGCTGGCTTAGATGAAGTCACAAGCGGTGAAATTTATCTCGATAATGAAGCGCTCCACAATATGGATGAGGAGCAGCGTGCAGTTCTAAGAGGCAGCAAAGTTGGATTTATCTTCCAAAGCTTTATGCTGGTTCAAAGCTTAACGGCGCTTGAGAATGTGATGCTACCTGCAGAAATTGCAAACCTCGATAACCCGAAAGGATTAGCAATGGATATACTAGAGCAAGTCGGGCTAGCTCACCGTGCGCACCATTTCCCTAATCAACTTTCAGGCGGAGAGCAACAGCGTGTTGCCATCGCCAGGGCATTTATTACATCACCTAAGATTTTATTTGCCGATGAGCCAACTGGTAATCTAGACGCAAAAAATAGCGACAAAATTGAGGAGCTGCTTTTCGAGCTGAATAAAAATACGGGCACTACGTTAGTACTAGTAACGCATGATAACGAGTTAGCAGCGCATTGCGATAGACAGCTCACGATGCATGCAGGCGAGCTAAAAGAAACCACGCCATCATCTGCATTAGCTAGTGAGGTGAGCTAAATGCCTATGACGTTTAATCTTGCATGGCGACTCTTTAAACATGAAGCGCGACGGGGCGAACTCACGATCATTCTACTAGCCATTGTGCTGTCGGTCGGTGCGGTTCTCTCTCTTTCACTTTTTAGTGAACGTTTGCAAGGGGCATTAAAATCTCGCTCCGCAGCCTTTATCGCCGCCGATGCCCAGCTCCGCTCCGACAAGCCCGTTGATGAAACGTGGCTACTAAAAGCGAAAGATGAGGGGCTAGATACTGCCAAACAAGTTTCAACACGTTCTATGGTGTTTAAAGGCGATGAAATGTCCCTTGTAGACTTACGAGCTGTGAACAACAACTACCCGCTAAAAGGAATGGTGAGCGTGGCAGACGCCCCTTTTGGCATAAAAAAGGATATCAGTTCGTTGCCTGCTTCCGGTGAAGCGTGGGTCCAATCTAGACTCTTTCAAACGCTTAAACTCAATGTGGGTGACGCTATTAATATTGGCGAGGTAAGTCTTACCGTAACCCGCGTGCTGGCTGATATTCCAGATGCTGGATTTAGTGTGTTTAACACCGATCCCATAGTATTGATGAATTTAGATGATCTGGCGGCCGCTGAAATAACAGGGCCAGGAAGCCGGGCTCGCTACGTCAGCTATTTTGCGGGTGATACCGGTAACGTGAAGAGTTATACCTCGTGGCTTCTTCCTCAACTAAACGACGACTTACATTCATGGCGCACTGTAGAAGATGACGAATCAGCTATCGGTCGCTCGGTAGCCAGTGCTGAACGTTATTTTCTACTTGCCAGTTTACTGGCAATCGTTTTGGCTGCAGTGTCTATTGCAGTTGCTGCTCAGCGATATGCACAGCGACATTTTGACCCCGTGGCAATTATGAAGACATTGGGCGCAACGAAGCAAACAATCCGCAAAGTGTATTTAATTCAAATACTCTTTATCACGTTATTAGGTATAGTCATTGGGTTAATTATTGGCTTTATTGGCCAACACATTGTGGTGTCGCTGGTAGCCGATAAGGTGGACGTTTCGTTGAACGTATGGCACTGGCGACCAGTGGTTATCGCCATTGCCACAGGGGCGACCTGTGCTGTGTTGTTTTCTTTATATCCGTTGCTTCAACTTTTTTCTGTGCCGCCCTTGCGCGTATTAAGAAAAGATCTCGATGCCAGTTTACGCACTAGAAGTATTCAATTTGTGGCCTCTGGCGGCGCTATTTTTGCCTTGATGTGGATGTATAGCCAAGACCTGAAAATCAGCGTGATTCTTTTTGCTTCCGGCGCAGCCTTAGTAGCGGGGCTCCTAGTTACCACCTATCTCCTTATCGCATTGGGCCGTAAATTAGGAAGTGGTAAAATGGGTCCATGGCAGCTGGCTTGGGCGCGAATTAAGCGAAGAGCGATGGATAATAGTGTGCAGCTTATCAGCTTCTCAATCACCATCATGCTGCTGCTCGTGGTACTTGTAATGCGAAATGACATGGTGTCTCAGTGGCGAGCGCAGTTGCCAGAAGGCACGCCAAATTACTTCTTAACTAATATTACGCCTGATAATCAAGCTAGATTGGACAGACACTTCGATGATCAAAATGTTGATATCAATGAATTTTTTCCAGTAACTCGAGGTCGTTTTGTTTCGGTTAATGGTGAAGGCGTTAATACCGAAGTGTCTAAAGAAGAAGAATCTTCAAATGAAGGAAGAAGAGGTTTAGGCCGAGAAGCAAACCTTACATGGGGTAACACGCTGCAAAAAGAAAACGAAGTTATAGAAGGTACTTGGCACGGTAATATCGATGCCATCTATTCTGAAGGCTGGTTTCCTGTATCGGTGGAAGAGGGCGTTGCCAAAAGGTTAGATATTAAAATGGGCGATTTGCTTAACTTTAACGTGGGTAGTGAAATAGTTAAAACGAAGGTAACTAGCGTTCGCAAAGTGAATTGGCAAACGATGCAGCCTAATTTTTTCTTTGTGATACACCCCGATGCAATGAAAGCGTTTAGTCCTACCTATATTACGAGCTTTTACTTACCAACAGAGCGAAAGGCAGAGCTTACTAAATTGCTCAAACCGTTTGCGTCTGTGACGATGTTTGACGTGGATGCTCGGATTAATCAACTGAGAGACATTGTAGAGCAAGTCTCTGTGGCAGTAGAGTTTATTTTAGTATTAGTGCTAATGGCGGGAAGTTTAGTGCTTATAGCTCAGGTACAGGCAAGCATGGATGAGCGCCGGCAAGAGATCGCAATTTTGCGAACCTTAGGTGCCAAGGGCAGCTTAATTCGTAAAAGCGTTGTGTTTGAATTCCTTATCATTGGTACGGTAGCAGGTTTTATGGCAGCACTGGCGAACGAGTTAAGTTTATACATGCTGCAAACAAGCGTATTCCAAATGACAGCAAGCTTACATCTAGAGTATTGGTTGGTTGCACCCGCTGTAGGTGCTCTGGTTGTTGGCGTTCTTGGAGCCATAGGTTGCTGGCGTCTGCTAACGCTTAATACCGGTGAGATGCTGCGAAAGATGGTGTAACTGATGTCGGCTGGAAAAACCAGATTGAACATTATATCGGACAGACACTCGAAAAATATATCGGACAGACACTCGAATCAAAAGGGACTAAAACTTCTAGAATTGTCGTAATAGAGAAAATTCAAAAAAAGGACAGTCACACGAATTCATTTAAGTGACTGTCCGGTTTTCGCTTCTTAAGTATTCGATTATTTGGGGGCTAAAAGATAAAGCTTTAAGTGACTGTCCACTGTTAATTCCACTGTTAATTCTCTATGGAATCCAGTGAAAGCTTCCCGTTTAAACCTAGGAAGCTCTATAGAAATGTCAGTGTTTTATTTTGCCAGACAGAAGTCAGTTATCGATAGATAGCGCTAAGGGCGCTGGATACGGTAGGGTAGGTAAATGAGTACCCAGCTTTAATCAGCTTATCAGGTATTACATTTTGCCCCTCTAGTAACATTGTTGATGATTCACCCATGGCAATTTTCATCACAAAGCTGGGAACGATAAATAAACAAGGTCGAGACAACGCTTTGGCTAGTTGCTTAGAAAACGTTTTGTTCGTTACTGGCTCAGGTGCGGTGAGATTGAACGGCCCAGAACAGTTTTCATCATTGAGTAGAAACTCTATCGCGTTGACCATGTCGTCAAGGTGGATCCAAGATAAATATTGACGTCCGCTTCCTAAACTCCCACCCACACCTAGTTTAAACGGCAACGCCATTTTCTCAAGTGCGCCGCCATTCTCTGCCAACACAACGCCTGTGCGCAAAATGGCTACACGGGTTTTGTCGCTATTTACGCCAGTAGCAATACTTTCCCATTTCTCACACAAATCGTGCGTAAATTCTTTATGTGGTGAGGTATCTTCGGTAACGACCTTTTCTCCCTGCCTGCCATAAAAGCCAATGGCGGAGCCAGATATAAACGTCTTTGGCGGATTATCGCTACTATTAATTTTGGCGGCAAGCTGGGTCGTTATGTCCCAGCGACTGTCGCAAATAATTTTCTTTTGAGTGTCTGTCCATCGTTTGTCGGCTATGGGCTCACCGGCAAGGTTAATAACCGCATCAAACACACCAATATCTTTTACTTCAGCCACACTGCCAAGCACGTTGGTATGAGCGCCCAGTGTTTGTTTGGCGTTTGCTTCGTTGCGAGATATAACGGTAAAGCTATGTTCATCGCCAAGTTTTTTGATAAGCGTGCTGCCAATTAACCCAGTGCCGCCGGTAATAAGAATGTTCAAGACATAACTCCCTGCTGAATCGGTTATTCAGATTTGTTGCAAGAAAGTGTTAACGACACTGAGTCGGAGAACCTTAATGCGTGCGGTTTATCGACTTCAACCTGAGCATAACGCACAGAGCTATGCTCTGAAGCAATAGTCAGTACATCTGCGGTAAGTTTTTCCAAAAGCGAAAAGCGATTGTCTTCAACAAGCTTTATTATCGCTTTGGTAATAGTTTTATAATTGAGTGCGTCACTCATATCATCAGTATCGGTAGCTTTTGCAGCGTCGTAATCAATCTTTACGTTTACCACAACGTCTTGTTTGTTTTTTATTTCGTCTTCGTTAATACCAATGTAAGTGCGAAGACGTAAATTTTTGATTTTAATAGTGGCAAGGTTGAAATTCATTGCAGTCTCTTGTTTGTAGTTAATTATAAGTCGTTGTAAAGTGTTGCTGTTTTATTTAGGAATGTAGCACACAATGTCTATGGAACTACGATCGTCAACAGCAAAAAGTCTCGTTGTGTTAGCGTGCTTAGTTGTTGTTATGGCTGGTGTTAAATCAGCAAGTGCCATTATGGTGCCTTTTTTCTTATCCGTATTTATTGCAATAGCATGCGGGCCAATCATCCACTGGACTTCCCGATTTGGCGTTCCAAAATGGTTGTCTATATCCTTTGTTATACTGCTTATTGTTGTTTTCGGATTCCTCTTAGCTGGCCTTGTTGGTCAATCGATGGCCGAATTCAGAGAGAACCTTCCTCAATATAGAAGTAAACTAGACTCTGAATTTGAGTGGGTTGTTGCTAAATTAGCCGATTTCAATATTCACATTAACAGGGAGCTTATTGCTAATCATCTCGATCCTGCTACGGCAATGTCTGTCGCGACGAATTTTATTAGCGGAATGGGGGGAGTACTCTCTAACCTTTTTCTCATATTGCTTACCGTTATCTTTATGCTGTTTGAGGCCGACAGCATACCGAGACGATTACATATTGCTCTGTCAGATCCCGATATGAAGTTGCAGCACATAGACCGCTTTATTCGCTCAGTAAACAGCTATTTAGCCATTAAAACCGTTGTGAGTTTAGGGACGGGGATCATTATTGGTACATGGCTTTACGTAATGGGAGTAGACCATTTTATGTTGTGGGCAGTTTTAGCTTTTATGCTCAACTTTATTCCTAATATTGGCTCCATTATCGCCGCAGTGCCTGCGGTTCTTATTGCATTTGTACAGTATGGTATTGCCTCAGCCGGCTTTGCCGCACTGGGTTTCTTACTGGTCAATACCATCATGGGGAACATGGTAGAGCCTCGATTGATGGGTAAGGGAATGGGTCTTTCTACATTAGTCGTTTTTCTATCGCTGATCTTCTGGGGATGGCTGCTAGGTACTGTAGGTATGCTGTTGTCTGTTCCGCTAACCATGGTGGTTAAAATTGCACTTGAGTCGAGAGAAGAGAGTAAATGGTTAGCAGTTTTGCTTTCAAGTGAGGGGAACGAAAAAAGTGCCTAGCCGCTTTCTCAATGCTAAATCTAAAAGTGGACAGACACTCAATCCAAAAGTGGACAGACACCCAATTTAGGACATTACACTTAAAAGCGCATATAAAAGCGGACAGTCAAATAAAAGCGGACAGTCAAATAAAAGCGGACAGTCACTCATTTTTACCTAGGATTTTGTCCGCGCTATTTCAACGTAAAGAATTAGTGGTTAGGAAATTGAATAATAATGCGGGCGCCGCCTAAGTCGCTATCCTCAATGCGCAATTTACCCTCATAAATAGACACCAAATCGCTCACTAAGGCTAAACCAATACCTTGGCCTTCTGTGTAAGTGTCTAAACGTGTACCTCTTTCCAACAAAAAATGCTTTTTATCATCAGCAATACCAGGGCCATCATCGTCAAACGATAGTGTCAGCCAATTGGTATCAGAAGTCACCTGCACCCGAATTCGAGACTGAGCCGCTTTACAGGCATTATCTAATAGATTACCACACAGCTCTAATAGGTCGGTGTCGTCTCCCTTGAATAGATAGGAGTCAGCCACATCAATGTCAATTGAAAGTTTCTTGTGATGGTAAACCTTGTCCATGGCGTCAGCTATTTTTAACAGTATAGGTTCAATAGCGATAGACGCTTGCCATCCCACTTTGCCAGCGCTGGCGCGTTTTAGCTGTCGCTGAATTATCTTATTAATTTGCGCTAGTGATTCTTTTACTTCTGGCTGTAGGCCTTCGCTACTTGAAGCAACGGCAAGGGGCGTTTTTAAACTGTGGGCTAAATCTCCCAAGCTATTTTTATAGCGTTTTCGCTGAGCGGCCTCAAAATACAAAAGCTCGTTGATAGAGTGTTTAAGTGAGTCGAATTCTACAGGGTAGTGGTTGTCGAGTTCATTTTTGTTACCTTTAGAGGCGAGTGAAATTTCCTCAATTAGTTTTCTAACGGGGACTAATAACACGCTGATACCTGTGATAATAAAAATCAGGAGGGCAATGCACAAGGTGCTTATCCATTGCCAAGTAGTCGCTAAAAAGGTTTTGCGTTCCTTTTCGAACAGTAGCTTGTCGTTGAATATATAAAAGTGAACGGGTTCAAAATCTTTGCTAGATAAAAATTCAGCAGTGAAGGCGTAAACAAAATACTTCTCGCCTTTATCAAAACTAGGGTGATAAGTGTCGGTAAAAAGTTCGTTGCCAACGGGGACATTAAAATTGGGAGGTGTGAAAAAGTATTCTAACGCAGATGCCGATTGCCAGATAACGCGGTTGCGAAAAACAATGATGCCCAAGTATCCTGAACCTGGTAAATTAAGTTGCTCTTCAAATAGCAAATCAGGCATAAAGGGTTCGTCGCCTTCTAATTCGAATGCAGACAGCAATCCCAAGTTCATCAGCCGTAATTCGCTCATCTTTGCTTCAGTAAGACTTTCAGTAAACGCCTCTTCTAAAATGAACACGGTAAAAGGCGCGAACAACGCAAGAAGGGTTATTGCCAATAATACACTTCTTACGCGAAGTGATAGTTGCCTCATAAGCTACGGTTTATCCGATAACCTCGGCCTCTTAAGGTCTCAATAGGCTTTAAACTTCCGTCAGGATCGAGCTTTTTGCGAAGTCGTCCGATAAATACTTCAATGACATTGCTGTCTAAATCAAAATCCTGATCATAAATATGTTCGGTAAGCTCGGTTTTTGAGACAACCTTTTGCGGGTTCATCATCAAATACTCCATAACCTTATATTCGTACGCAGTAAGATCAAAAGGTTTATCATTAACGCAAAGCTCTTCAGATACCGTATTTAAAGATAGTGGGCCAAATTGTATAGTGGGGTTAGCTTGGCCGGAAGCTCTGCGAATAAGGGCTTTAGCTCGGGCGAGGAGCTCTTCGTTATGAAACGGTTTAGTTAAGTAGTCGTCAGCGCCAGCATCAAGGCCCTCTACTTTTTCTTGCCACCTGTCTCGAGCTGTTAATATAAGAATAGGGCAGGCTATATTTTCTTTGCGGGCTTGGCGGATAACTTCGAAGCCGTCAAGCTTTGGCATGCCGATATCGATTATTGCTAAATCGTACTTGTATTCCTTTATGAGAAATAGGGCGTGCTCCCCATTATCTGCAAGGTCAACACTGTATCCGTTTTGCCGTAACAAGGCATCAAGTTGCGTTAGAAGTCTACTATCATCCTCTGCTATCAAAATTCGCATATCAATCCTTGTCTTTAGACTTATTAACTTTACCTGAGCGTTTATCTACATCTACCAAAACAACCCGGCCAGACTTTTTCAGCACTTTTACACGGTATTTAGTTGAGGTTTGCTCTATTTTCAATACGCGACCATTTTCAGCATTACTCGCTCGAGAGGCTGCTTGGCTCTTTGAAAGTTCACCGCTTGTGCTTTGCTGAGCATTGGCACTGCTAATACTTAATAGTGCAAAAACGACACTAAACATTGCTCCTTTAAGCGATAACCACATAAAACCTCACTATGAAAAGATGTGCTCAGGCTCACTAATTTATTCAATTATAAAAGACATTGATGAACCTATCCTGAATCTCTAATGAGTTTACCTTGTGATGGCAGGACTGTACACAAGTTGCCTATTAAGCACTGACCTAGTTAGTAATCAAATGAAACAAGAAAGAGAATGAAAAGAGGACAGACACTTAGTTTCGTTAAATTGTGAGATTGTGGCGACAGTAGCTAATGCGGACAGTCACTCAAAGTAATGTTCTATATTGAGAATTTATTGAGAATAGACAGTCACTTAACACGAAACTTTGAGTGTCTGTCCATGTCTGCTCCCCATTTATATTTCGCCATATTTACGTACTCCAAAGACCTTGGCATCCAAATATTGACCAGTCCTGAAAAATTTACTCGTGGATTTGACTAACCTGTAGAAGTTAGCCTATGTGTGTCTGTCCATTGAGTGTAAATACAATTCATTTCGAGAGCTTGAAAGCTAAAGGTACATCGATAAAACGAGTGTCTGTCCACATTCAATCTGCTTAACACGAAACTTTGAGTGTCTGTCCATGTCTGCTCCCCATTTATATTTCGCCATATTTACGTTCTCCAAAGACCTTGGCATCCAAATATTGACCAGTCCTGAAAAATTTACTCGTGGATTTGACTATCCTGTAGAAGTTAGCCTATGTGTGTCTGTCCATTGAGTGTAAATACAAATCATTTCGAGAGCTTGAAAGCTAAAGGTACATCGATAAAACGAGTGTCTGTCCACATTCACAATCCAATCTGCAATCTCCAATCTGAGTGTCTGTCCACATTCAATCTGAGCACTCAAACTGGTCATACACGGCTGCCATACTCCTTTAGCACGGCCTTCGTGACTGATTCGATGCAAATTGTCCTCAGGGCGCAAGCTGCGATTTTCTGAGATGAAATGTTAATTGATAGAAGGATTAAGGGATGTATCTAAACAGGTGAATTCTGCGTGGTGGCATGGCACATGCTTTGTATTACTTTATTAATTCAGTAAATACATAAAGCGTAACGGCCAACTAGCATCATTACCTAAATGAGTTAGCGCCATTACACACATCCTTTAGGAGGGAATATGTCTAGTGATATTACAACGAAAATGTGGAAGGCAATGTCAGAAAGCCCCAAGGTAATGGTAAGCCTTGTGAATGAGGACATGCATGCAGAGCCAATGTATGCCCAGCTAGATAGTGAGGCCAACGGCATGTTTTGGTTTTACACCACTAAGGAAAATAGAATAGCGAAGGGCGGAAAGGCAATGATCCACTTTGCATCTAAAGGCCATGATGTGTTTGCCTGTATTCGCGGCACATTAGTGACTGAAGATCGCCCAGAAATTATTGATAAATATTGGTCTAACCCTGTTGAAGCGTGGTACGAAAAAGGCAAAGAAGATCCACACCTTCTGATGCTTAGGTTCGAGCTCAATGACGCTGAGATTTGGGATGCAGATCCATCTTTGAAGGGCGTATTTAAAATGCTTACAGGGAAAAACGTACATCCCGAAGAAATGGGCAACCACGACACAGTAAATTTGTGATTTGTTTGGGCTTAAAAAGCCCAAAGCGCATTTACCTAAAGCGCACCTACCAAAAACTAGAAACAAAAAAGCTTGGTGAAAAGAAAGACATGTTTTTCAACATTCACTCTTAAGCACCAAGCTTTTTTCACTAAAAACGCTACAAGCTTATAAGTATTGCATCACTGCATTCATACAAACACAGTGAAATGAAAAACATCCAGCTCTACGGCAATACTTTCTTATAGGGTTTTACAACAACACTTTCGTAAACGCCAGCCTCAATGTAAGGGTCAATATCTGCCCAAGCCTGCGCGTCTTCCAGCGAGTCAAACTCTGCCACAACTAATGACCCTGTAAATCCGGCGGGGCCTGGATCAGGGCTGTCGATAGCAGGTAAGGGGCCAGCCATCACTAACCGTCCTTCATCCTTTAACGCGTTCAATCGTTCCAAATGCGCTGGCCTTGCCGCAAGTCGCTTATCTAAACTGTTCGCGACATCAGTTGCACATATCATATATAGCATCTTATTTAGCCTTTTGCTGTTGCAGCTTTCATCGCCGATACAAAGCTACCTAGCTCACTTAGCATCTTTTCATTATCATCTAAGTTTGCAGCAATAATATTCACTGTGGCTGAGCCAGATATGGCACCTGCAGCGCCAGCATCAATAGCGGTTTTCACCTGCTCAGGCGTTGAAATACCAAAACCTAGTAAAGCGGGAGCAGCGTTATGCTTATTTAGGCGCTCAATTAGCTCAGAAGCCGGCACATTAGCAGCCGTTTCGGCGCCGGTTACCCCTGCGCGACCTAGCAAGTAAGTATAACCTTTTGAGTACTCTCCAATTTTCTCCATAGTCTCATCAGTTGCATTAGGCGGTGCGATAAGAATTTGAGAAACACCTGATTTCTCGGCAGCTTCTTGAAATGGTTTCGCTTCGCGAATGGGGACATCAGCAACCAAAATAGAGTCGACGCCTGCGTCGCGGGCATTCTCGTAAAAGTTGCTAATACCTTTTGCCATCAAAAGATTGCTGTAAAGTAATAGGCCAATTGGCACGTCAGGGTATTTTGCCCTTACACGTGAAATTAATGCCATGCAATCTGCTACTTTGGTTTTGTGGCTAAGCGCTCGAATACTCGCCGCCTGTATAGTTGGGCCATCAGCGATAGGGTCTGAGTATGGGATACCCAGCTCTAGTGCATCGGCGCCACTTTCTACCAGCTGGCAAATAATCGCTTCAGATTGGGCTAAATCCGGATCTGCAACCATAACAAACGGAACAAAAGCACCTTGGTTTTTTTCGCCAAGACGAGCGAACATGTCTGCGTATCTATCCATTATATATCGTCTCCTAACACTCTGATTACATGCTCTAAATCTTTATCACCACGACCTGAAAGGTTAACCACAATAATAGTTTCTTCTTCTGCCTCATCTGCCATGTTTAACGCGTGAGCTAATGCGTGAGATGATTCTAATGCTGGGATGATGCCTTCTTTTCGTGCTAGCAATTTAAAAGCATTGAGCGCCTCTTCATCAGTAGCTGCGACGTACTCTGCTCGACCAATGTCGTGTAAATAAGCATGCTGAGGGCCAACAGCGGGATAATCTAAGCCAGCAGACACTGAATAGCTTTCCTCAATCTGCCCTTCGTTATCTTGCATGATGAAGGTGTAAGCACCGTGCAAAATGCCTTTTGTACCTGTTACGATTGTGGCGCCGTGATCTTTGGTGTGAACGCCTTTCCCAGCAGGTTCAACACCTACTAAGCGAACTGAAGGTTCGTCAATGAAATCAGCAAACATGCCGATAGCGTTAGAGCCACCGCCTACACAGGCTACAACCGCGTCAGGGAGTCGACCTTCCTTTTCCATCATTTGTGCACGAGTTTCTTCGCCTATCATGCGGTGGTATTCGCGAACAATTGTTGGGAATGGGTGCGGACCTGCGGCAGTACCTAATAAGTAATGCGCAGTATCATAGTTTGCTGACCAGTCACGCATAGCTTCGTTTACGGCATCTTTCAGCGTACCAGAGCCCGCGTTCACAGGAATAACTTCAGCACCCATTAGTTTCATTCTAAATACGTTAGGTGATTGGCGCTCAACATCTTTAGCACCCATGTAGATACGTGCCTTAAGGCCAAGTAGAGCACACGCTAGGGCTGTCGCTACACCGTGCTGTCCCGCACCTGTCTCAGCGATAACTTCTTTCTTTCCCATGCGTTTTGTCAGTAACGCCTGACCCAGCACCTGATTAGTTTTATGTGCACCACCGTGAAGTAAATCTTCACGTTTTAGGTAAAGTTTTACCTTAGGGTTACTTACTAGGTTGCGAGTCAGCGTCATCGCGGTTGGTCGACCCGCATAGTCTTTAAGCAACGATAAAAACTCTTTATTAAAGCTTGGATCTTCTTTTGCGTCTAAAAACTCTTTTTCCAGCTGATCAAGCGCTGGTATCAGCAATTCGGGCACGTACATGCCACCAAATTCGCCAAATTTTGTATCTAGTTGGTTCATACGTTGTCCTATTTCTTAAATATTAGTAGCGGCGGCAAACCGTAAATAGTTCGGCCAGCTTGTCTGCTGACTTATCGCCTGGTGCGTTTTCTACTCCAGAATTCACGTCGAGCACGCCGCAGCCGGTGGCTATAGCATCTTCAACGTTGTCAGGGCTAATCCCGCCTGCAAGTATAATTTTTTGCTTTTGTTGAATATCGTCAAGCAACGACCAGTCAAACGACTCACCCGTACCGCCTTTTGCTTTGCCCACTTGGCAGTCTAAAAGTACGCGATGAACGGAGTCGTTATTTAAGTGACTGTCCACACTCTTTGGAATGCTATCGGTCACACCTACTGCTACCCAAATTTCACATGTCTTAGGTAACTTGCTCGCGAGTTCGGCGATGTAGGCGCTATCTTCATTGCCATGCAGCTGAACAGCAAACAGATTCAGTGAAGTGGCAAGATCTACAACGTCATTAATAGGGTGATTGACGACGACGCCAACGTAAGCGCCTGGCACAGACTGTGTTATTGCTAATGCTGTATCCTTACTTATATATCGCGGCGATTTTTCAGCAAAGATTAGACCGCCAAAGCTGGCCCCTTTCTCAAAGGCCATGGCGGCGTGTTCTTTACTAGTTAGGCCACACACTTTCACTGCACCGTTTATCAAGGTTTTTACGGCGCGAGGGAGGTCAGCTTGTGCCATAAGTGCACTACCTACAAGGAAACCATGAGAGATAGGGGCTAATCGCAGAACATCTTCATGGGTGTAAATGCCAGATTCAGAGATAACTACAAAATCGTGCGTCGCACTTTCAAGCATAGGAACCAACAGCTCGGTAGTGGCCAAGTCGGTTGATAAATCTCGTAAGTCGCGATTGTTTATACCAATAATGCCCGCTTCAAGAGCGATAGCTCGCTTCATCTCTTCTTCGTTGCTTACTTCGGTAAGAATATCTAACCCTAGTGAATCAGCAACATCAGCAAGCTCTCTGTAACTGGTATCGTCAAGTACACTTAGCATTAACAGCACGGCATCGGCATTGTAGTGACGAGCAAGATACACTTGGTAAGTGTCAACAAAAAAGTCTTTATTAAGCACCGGTTGCGCAACGCGCTCAGTGACGTAAGACAGGTACTCAAATGTACCTTGAAAATACTTTTCATCGGTCAGTACCGAGATGCCGGCAGCATAAGGCGTATAAGCTTCAAGAATTTCGTCTAAATCGAAGTTCTCTCGAATAAGCCCTTTAGACGGCGACGCTTTCTTGCATTCGAAAATAAAGCCAGCGTTTGGCTCGCTAAGCGCAGCAAAAAGACTTTTTTGCGACGGTGTTAGCTGTGCTTTGAACGACTCAAGTGGCAGCGCCATTTTTCGTGCTTCCACTTCCTCTCTTTTATCGGCAACTATTTTCTCAAGCACATTAGCCATTCGTGCCTACCTCCTGAGTAATTTTTGCTACGTGTGATAACACCTGCATGGGCGCACCTTTTTTCATTGCTTCCATCGCCATTTCGGCGCCGTCCCTAAAGTTATCCACCTTTCCGGTTACTTTAAGCAATGCGCCGCAATTCATGGCAATCGCAGCACGGTGAGCTTCTTTGCCTTCACCGTTTAATGCCGCTTGAATATATTCTCTGTTTTCTTCAGGCTCTCCACCTTCAATGGCAGAAAGCGGGTAACTTGAAAGACCAAAGTCTTTTGCTGTCACGGTTAGTTCTCTAATATCGCCATGTTCAAGGTCGTAAATAATCGATTCACCATGAAGAGCCAACTCATCTAACCCGTCGCCGTGAACTATCATCGCGCGATGCTGGCCGAGCAGCATAAGGGTTTTTGCATACGGTTCAAGTAACTCAGGAGAGTATACTCCGAAAACGCCGTGAGTTGGACCCGCCGGATTCGCTAAAGGGCCTAAAATATTAAACAGAGTTCGTGTCTTAAGAGCAGCGCGCACGGGGGCTGCGTACCTCATGCCTGCGTGATAGACGGGGGCAAAAAGAAATGTGAAATTTGCTTCATCTAAACATTTGCGAGACAGCTCTGGGCTTATCTCTAAGTTCAACCCAAACTGGCGAAAAAGATCCGCTGAGCCTGATTTACTCGACACGCTTTTGTTACCGTGTTTTGCCACCTTTACGCCACATGCAGCAGCTACAACGCCCGCCGCACTCGATATATTTATAGTGTTGTGACCGTCTCCGCCAGTGCCAACGATATCGGCAAACTCGTAGTCAGGGGAAGGGAAGGGCAATGCGTTTGCTACCATCGCACTGGCGGCGCCTGCAATTTCTCCAGGCGACTCCTTTTTCATTTTTAGCGAAGTGAGTATGGCCGCAATCATGGCATCGCTTTGTTCACCATGCATTATGCTGTTGAACAGGCCAAATGACTCAGTTTGAGACAGCGATTCTCGCAACATTATTTGCTCAAGTAGCTTGGCAGCATTAAGCATGAGCATCTCCTTGTGACGTTAGGTAATCGATACTCTGTTTCAGCAGTAAACTTCCTTGCGCTGTGAGTATCGACTCTGGGTGAAATTGAAAACCAAGCATGTGATCAGTATCGTTATACACTGCCATAATCGCTTCGCTACCATCATCATTTACACATGACGCACATGCTGTAAGGCTATCTGGTAAAGAATGTGCTACCAGAGAATGATATCTCGCCACGTGCAGCGGTTGCTGTAAACCTGTAAACATGCCTTTTTCAGAATGCGTGATAGCAGAGGATTTCCCATGCATCACCTGCGAAGCACGACCTACAACACCGCCGTAGTATTCTACAATGGCCTGATGTCCTAAGCAGATACCGATAACCGGAAACTTGCCTGCTATTTTTTCTAATAAGGCAGGCATACAGCCTGCATCGCTTGGCGCACCTGGCCCTGGAGAAAGCATCAGTAACACCGGGCTTTTCTGCGCTTGCTCTTGCATTCGCTCAAACAATAGGTCGGCAGACACGGTATTACGGTAAACTTTGATATCTAGATTCAAAGTTCTGAGCTCGTCTACCAAGTTGTAGGTAAAAGAGTCTACGTTATCTAGCAAAAATAAGGTGGTTTGTTGCTTGTTCATACCCGAATCTGTGCCTGCATTTGCGTCTACGTTTATTTCAGTGCTCATCGTGCTTCCTCACTGCTCTGACACTCGATGCTTGGAGATTTAAATTCTTCTTCAAATGCAGCACGCACTGCACCAATCACCGCCTGAGCTTTTGTTCTGGTTTCATCAGCCTCAGCTTGAGGGATCGAATCGTGAACAACGCCAGCGCCAGCTTGAATATACGCCGTATTGTTTTTTACGAAAGCCGAGCGGATTACAATACACGTATCCATATCGCCTTGACCGTTTAAATAACCCACCGCGCCGCCGTAGCTACCGCGACGCTTTTTCTCAACCTGGCGAATAAGTGTGGCCGCGCTGACTTTTGGCGCGCCAACTAGGGTACCCATATTCATACAGGCTTGGTAAGCATTCAGCGCGTCTAAGTCATCGCGAAGTTGGCCAACCACTCGTGACACTAGATGCATCACGTGAGAATAACGATCTACCTTCAGTAAGTCTTTTACGAATCGAGTGCCAGGGCGGCTAACTTTCGCTACGTCATTGCGGGCCAAGTCCACTAGCATGATATGTTCAGACTTTTCTTTGGTATCTTCCCGTAAGTTTAATTCAATGCGGCTGTCCAGGTCGTGGTCGATGCTACCATCTGCACGTTTTCCACGAGGACGTGTACCTGCAATGGGATAAATTTCAATTTGGTTGGTGTCGCTGTCGTATTTAAGCGCAGACTCGGGTGAGGCGCCAAAAATAGCAAATTCAGCGTCCTGCATGAAAAACATGTAGGGGCTTGGGTTTTGCTCTTTTAACTTGGCATAAGCCAGCAAGGGAGATGGACAAGGTAAAGAGAATGTACGCGATGGCACAACCTGAAAAATGTCACCAGCCAGAATATGCTGCTTTAAATCGAGAACGTGATTGCAGAACACCTCGTCGCTCATATCTGTGTTGACGTGTGTCTGTCCACTGTTTACACCTTTTGCAAGCTCGGGCAATAAGTCACTTGCTGTGTTGCTCGTTAATTCAGGTGCTGCGGGCATGGCGCTAAGCTGTTGGTGTAATGCCTCTAACCGTTGAGCAACAGCGAAGTATTGCTGAGCCACATCTTCACCACTAAATACACTGCCAACCAAATGAGTTTCTCGAGTTTGATGATCAACGGTAATTAAGGTTTCGGCTAAATAAAACACAAAGTCAGGGCAGTCGTTTTCACCGTCGACCACATCTGGAAGCGTCTCGAATCCTGCCAGCATATCGTAGGCGAACACACCACCAAGAAATATCGCGTGAGGGTGCTTTCGAATAGGCACAATCTTATTGACCACAATGCGAAGGGCGTCCATCACGCTTGCCGATTTTAACCTGCTGTCTTCGTCGAGTTCGCTTGAGGCTATATCGCATTCAAGGGTGATACACGTGTCATCACTATGGAGCACGTTAAGTCCCTCGGGACGCTCTGTTTGAAATAGCGGAAGCACTGATTTGCCGTTGCCCGTTAGCGCAGTGACAACAACAGTATGGCCACGGCATTCTAGCCTTAACGCAGCGTCAACCATTAGCAAGCTCTGCAGGTCATCTTTTGAGTCTATTTCCGCAGACTCGAGCAGTAAGGCATTACTTTTTTTGCCGCAAATATGGGCAAATGCGGCAAGGGGATCGTCTATGTAATGTCCCGCTTGTTCTATGGTTTCTACCTTGCCTGGAGATGTCCCCAGTTCTGCTAAACTCATTTTTGCTACTCTCCAACTGCAAAAAGATAAAAAAAAGGCCCGTACTAACGGGCCTTTTGTGTATTCATTCACGCACTACCGTGCACACCGCCCGTTAAACTAGGGAGTGCCACCACCAAGCTGCAATTTTCATTGCTGTAGAATTTGTTGATAAACGCATGAATAACTCGCTATTTGGTTCAAACTTCAATAGGCATTGAAGCTATAAAAACGTATACTTTGTCCCTATAGAAGAAAACAAAACGCCTTTTGTGTCAACCTTAAATTTGCATAAGACATTGAAAATAGATCTACATAGCCATACAAAATTTTCAGACGGCCATCTTACGCCCACTGAACTGGTGCTGCGCGCTCATACTATGCAGGTGGATGTGCTCGCAATCACAGACCACGATACCGTCGCCGGGCTCGATGAAGCGCATGCCACGCAAGCGCAGCAAAAACGCCCACTTACGCTCATTGACGGTGTTGAAATTTCTACTCTGTGGCATGGTTTCGATATTCATGTGGTAGGGCTTAATGTAAATCGAGAGTGCCCTATCTTTCTTGCTCGCTTGCAAGCGCAAGCCGATGCGCGAGAAGAACGCGCTGCGTTGATTGCAGAAAAGCTTGAAAGATGCGGATTCGAGGGCGTGTTAACACGGGCCAAAGCGCTTGCTGGAGTAGGGCAAGTAACCCGTGCTCACTTCGCCAGAGTGCTAGTGAATAATTACGGTGTGCCTACCATGAATGCGGCATTTAAAAAGTACTTAGGCAAGGGCAAGCGGGCGGCAGTAAAAGCGCAATGGCCAAGTATTGATACTGCCATAACCTGGATTCAAGAATCAGGCGGGCAAGCGGTATTGGCGCATCCTGCTCATTACGATATGACCGCGAAATGGCTTCGCCGGCTTGTTGCTTTTTTTGAGCAATCAGGTGGAGACGCCATGGAAACCGCATTTCCTGGCATCAACAAAACTAAGCAAGAGCTAATTAACGAGTTGGCAGAAAGTCACGGTTTATTTGCTTCTGCAGGCTCTGATTTCCATTTTCCGTCTCGTTGGACCGAACTTGGAAAGAATTTAGGCATAAACAGCAAGTTGACACCTGTCTGGCATAATTGGCAGCATATCTAGGGCGTTATGGTAGCATTTTACTCTTTGTCGCCGATTTTTTATTTGGGCCCTTTGACTTAGCCCACTAGGCCTACAGGACTGTATCGCGATTAAAATGCTGCCATTTAGCCCAAAACTCGTACAACAAAGATTAACACGCCCTAACAACTTACTTAACTGATGGGATGAAGAGACACCATGAGCCAATTTTTTTATGTTCACCCAGATAATCCTCAAAAACGACTTATCACTCAAGCCTGTGAGTTGATTCGCGATGGAGCCGTGGTGGTTTATCCTACAGATTCTGGTTACGCTATCGGCTGTCAAATCGAGGACAAAAAAGCTTTAGAGCAATTGTGCCGCATTCGTCAGATAAACAAAGATCACAACTTCACGTTAATGTGTCGCGACATGTCTGAGCTGTCGATTTACGCAAAAGTAGACAACACGGCTTTTCGCCAAATCAAAAACAACACGCCAGGGCGCTATACCTTTGTGTTAAAAGCTACGCGAGAAGTGCCGAAGCGCTTACAAAACCCAAAGCGTAAAACAATTGGTATTCGCGTGCCGGACAACGCCATTGCGCTAGCACTGCTAGAAGAGCTGGGCGAACCATTGATGTCTACATCGCTTATTTTGCCAGGTAAAACAGAAGCTGAATCTGATCCAGACGTTATTCGCGAGAATCTTGAGAAGCAAGTTGGGTTAATTATCCACGGTGGTTATATTGGCGAGCATCTTACTACGGTAGTGGATTTGTCAGATGATACGCCGGTTATATTACGTGAAGGTACCGGTGACATTACGCCGTTTCAGTAACGATAGTCTTTGCAGCGAAAACTTACGTTGAACAATGACCTAAACACTGAAGAGACAGGCGCTGAGCTTGCCACCACCGACATGCCCAGCAATGTGTCTAAAGGTGGCGAGCTTATAAACGCAGAACTTACTAACGGCGAAAAGCAGTCGCAGGTGCCTGTTCAGCAGCCATTACCTCTGGCGTTTATCAACGGTGAGGCGTTGATTGAAAAGCCAGAGGACTTGTTTATTCCTCCCGATGCTCTCGAGGTGATACTTGAAACCTTTGAGGGGCCGTTAGATTTACTGCTTTATCTCATCAGAAAACAAAAGTTTGATATCACCGTATTGCCCATTGCTGATGTCACTAAGCAGTATATGGAATATGTGGATGCCATGATGGCGCTAAAGCTTGAGCTAGCCGCAGAATATCTTTTGATGGCGGCGATTTTAGCTGAGATAAAATCTCGCCTGTTACTGCCTAAACGAAGTGACGAAAGCGATGATGAGGAAGACCCTCGCGCCGAGCTTATAAGGCGCCTGAAAGAGTACGAACTGGTAAAGCAAGCCGCGGAAGACTTAGATGAGCAGCCGCGCTTAGAGCGTGATGTGTTCAACGTTACTGTTTCAACAAGCTCTAACGTAGTGCCTATCAGGGTTGAGCCTGATGTGTCTCTTGCAGAGGTGGTATTGGCATTTAGCCAAGCAATGAAGCGGGCTCAAGCCTTTGAGCATCATACTATTGCAAGAGAGGCGCTGAGCACGCGAGAGCGCATGTCATTGATATTGAGTCTTCTCAATAGCACAGATTACTCGCCTCTTGAGGCGCTTTTCACTGTGGAGGAGGGACGCGCTGGTGTGGTGGTATCATTTTTAGCCATTTTAGAGCTAATGAAAGAACAACTTATTTTTTGCATACAGGCAGGTCCTTTCGCTAAAATTCATGTAAAATTGGGCTCACATGAAGAAAATTAATACCGCACAGCTTAAGCAGCTAGTTGAAGCTGCTATATTTGTAGCAGATAAACCCATTACCAAACAGCAGTTGAAAGAGTCTGTGCTGAGCGATTTTACCGTAGCGGACAGAACCTTAAGCAAGGTCATTAACGAAATAAAGTTAGATTATCAGCCCCGCGGAATTCAGCTAATTGAAGTAGCAAGTGGCTTTCGATTTCAGTCCCTTGACGCGCTCAGCCCCTGGTTAAGCAAACTATGGCAAGAAGGTGCACCAAAGTATTCGCGCGCAATGTTAGAAACATTGGCGCTTGTTGCGTATCGTCAACCCATTACCCGCGGAGAAATTGAGCAAGTAAGGGGAGTGGCGGTAAGCAGCAATATTATAAAAACACTCACAGAACGAGATTGGATTAAAGTTGTAGGGCACAAAGAAGTGCCGGGGCGTCCAGCGCTTTATGCTACAACCAAAGGTTTTCTAGATTATTTTTCTATGTCATCACTGGCCGATTTGCCAAATGCAGATGCTTTTGAAAATATGGCAGAAAGTATTGAATCTGACTCGACGCTTAAGGTGTTAAATGAGGCACCGTCAACATAGACCGTGCGACCGTAAACAAGCAAATAAAGAGTGAAGTTACCCATGACTGAAAAGTTGCAAAAAGTACTAGCTAACCAAGGGCTAGGCTCGCGACGAGAGATGGAACGTTGGATTGACGACGGTAGAGTATCGGTAGATGGAACCGTTGCAACCCTTGGCGATCGCGTTGACAACACCGCGAACATTCGCGTTGATGGCCATTTGTTATCCCGCCAAACCGAACAGCCTGTGTGCCGTGTTCTTATGTACAACAAACCAGAGGGTGAGTTGTGTAGCAGACACGATCCAGAAGGCCGAGATACGGTGTTTGACCGACTTCCAGCAATACGCCTAGGGCGATGGATAACGGTAGGCCGCTTAGATATGAACACCAGTGGTTTATTGCTATTCACCAACGACGGTGAGCTCGCCAACCGACTGATGCACCCTAAGTGCGAAGTTGAACGGGAATACGCAGTACGTGTATTTGGTGAAGTTACTGGCAAAACTATCAGCACCCTTAAAAAAGGGGTTCAGCTAGAAGATGGTGAAGCCAAGTTCCTCACGGTATCTGGCGCTCCTACACCGCAACTATCCGAAGACGAAAGTATGAACCGCTGGTACAACGTTACCCTTAAAGAGGGGCGTAACCGAGAAGTTCGTCGATTATGGGAGTCTCAAGGCGTTCAGGTAAGCCGTCTTATCCGCGTAAAATACGGTCCTATCGAACTGCAAAAACGCTTGCCTCAAGGTGCGTGGGTGGAATTGGAACTATCAGATGTTAACGCGCTGAGAAAGCATGTTCAATTAACTGACGAAACCCAGACCATGGTGAATGTGAACCAACAGGGCAAGCTGGATCACGTTAGGTTAAGCCGCATGCGTCGCTCGGTGAAAAAGCACAAAGTGCGCAAGCAGCAAGGGCTTAAAAATAGAGTGGGCCGCGCTACTAAGCGAAAGTAAAGTCGAGTACTTTACATAGCGCGAGTTAGACTCAAGAAACGCAAAAAATAGTAAAAGTGAAAAAGGGCAGCACGCCCTTTTTCTTTATCTGCTACTTCTCACCAAATCTATCTAGTAACGTTATACGAGCTTAGCCGAACCAATCTTAACCGATTGCTCACGTATGTTGGGCAAGGGTTAATTCAAAACTAAAGCACGTCCCTCGCCCCAATTGACTTTCTACCTGTAAATCCGAATTCAGCAGCGCCATCAGCTTTTTACAAATAGCTAATCCTAACCCCACGTGGCTAAGGCTACCTTTCTCTGTATTGCTAGCTTGATATCTAGCATCGAAGATAAACGCAATTTCCTTGTCGCTTATACCTACGCCAGTATCAATAATATCTACCCGCAATTTTTCATCAAAAATAGTGACTTTTAGGTCAATACTTCCATTGGGGTGCGTGTGACGTATCGCGTTGGCAATTAGGTTAGTAAGCACCCGTTCAAGCTTTCCAATGTCTGCAAATACGTGATACTCGAAATGATTGGGAATAACGCGAATTGTAATGCCTTTCTGTTTAGCATCCAGCTCAAACTTTGCCGCTACATCGTGCAATAATTCTCCTAAAGGAAAGGACTCTTGGTTAAGCATTACTTGACCGCCTTCTAGGTAGGCCAACTCAAATATCTGGTCGATGAGGTGCTTTAGGTTTTTGGCATTCTTTAACGATACATCAATAAAGTACTGTCTATCCTCATTCGACAGGCTATCAGCATTAATTGCCAACGTTTCGATGTATCCCTGCAAACTGGCTAGCGGTGTTCGCAAGTCATGAGATAAGTCGGCCAGCAGCACGCGTCGTTGGCTATCAATTTTATTTAATTGCGTAAACTGATCATCAATGTGCAATAGCATATCGTGAAAACCACATCCTAGGCGGTCTATCTCGTTGGTGCTGTTTTTGTCCCACTTGGCTAAAACGGGCATTAACTTTTCTCGGTCAAATTCAGCTTTGCATACCTTATCCATGTCATCACTTAAGCGCCTAAGGGGGTGAGTGAAATATTTAAAAAGGATCAAAAGCACGGTTAATAGCAAAGCCATACCCACAAACATAAACAACGCTACTTCTCGCATGCTTTGGCTGTTTTTCAAATTAGCAAGAATGGAGTCGTAACGCTCACCGCCAATAATCACATACAAGTAGCCTTGAAGCGTGTCTTGCTTGTATACAGGGGCGGCTGAAAATATCTTATGCTGGCCTAGGTTTCTTGGGTCATCTCCAAGAATAGGTAACTCAATGTCGGTATTAACTAATTGAAGAATGGGGGTTAAATCGATTTTCTTTGCCTTTACCTTACCCGGCTCTGCTGAGTAGGTAAGAATGTCACCTTGCGGACTGAGATAATAAAATTCGAAATTGGGCCCTAGCACCATCAGCGTGTGAAATAGATTCTCTAACGCTTTGTAGTCGTAAACCCCTTCTTCGAGCAGCGGATTGTCGCCAACTAAATGCTCAGCCAAACCAATATGGAGTCTTTGCTCAGCTTCTTCTTGGGTTCGCTGTTGCAGTAAGTTAGTGACGTAAAAGCAGGCAACAATAACGACCATAAATACGCCCACTACATACACTGCAACGCGAGGATAAAAACTGAGTTTCATTGGTTTGTTCCTTATGAGCCCACACCTTGTGGATTGAATTTATAGCCAACGCCCCACACGGTCTGTACTATTTGCGGCGCAGTGGCGTCGTTTTCCAATTTAAATCGCAGCCGGTTGATGTGAGAGTTAACCGTATGTTCATACCCGCTATGATGATATCCCCATACCGATTCAAGTAACTGGCTTCTGCTAAAAACTTGCCCAGGATGACTGGCTAAGTGATGAAGTAATTCAAATTCGGTTACGGTAAGTACTAATTCTTTTCCCTGCAAAAAGACTTCATGACTCTGCTGGTCAATGGTAAGGCTTCCGATGGTTAATGAAGTGGTAGGTTTTTGCTGGCTGTTTTGAGTATTCTGGTTATTTAACAGGGCATGAAATTTCCGCAGTTGTGAGCGCACCCTGGCCTGTAGTTCTCGCACACTGAAGGGTTTGGTCATGTAATCGTCGGCGCCTAGCTCTAACCCTAGCACTCTGTCGGTTTCCGACGTCTTTGAGGTAAGCATAATAATAATTTGCATCGGAAGTGCTTCCCGCACCTGTCGGCAAATATCTAAGCCGTTCATTGATGGCAGCATAACGTCTAATATCACAATGGCGTATTCACCAGTCAATGCACTTTTAAGTGCTGCTTTGCCATCAGATTTGTGCTCAATGTTCACCCCCAATTCTTGCAAATTGACTCTCATAAGATTTGCTATATCCAGATCGTCTTCAACGATTAATATTGTGTCAGTCATCCGAGGCGTTCCGCGCGGTAAAAAATAAGTAGAACGATGAAAAGGCGTTAATCTTTCATCTGATTAACGCTTTTATTTTGTGAGTCGGTTTATGTCAGGGCATTTGGTAGCATTTCTACCGAATGCTGGGGCCATTTGCCCTTAGGAATACATTCACATTACTCAGTTCGGGTAATGTGAATGCGGATAACTGGATTGTCGAACTTGTGCTGTGAAGACAGCGCAGACTGCGACAGTCCGTCATCACCGCTCACTACCCCCGGATGCATCGAAATATAGCCAGTGTCATCGCGCTGGGCATTAAACCCTTCTCCGTTTGCAGCGGGTCCAGGCATTGTTGCCGCACTTTCTGAATTCGATTCTGTACCAGAGTCATAAGCAGGCCGAGAAGTAATGTAGGTTTCGCCAACCTCAAGGCTGGATAAGTTCCAGTTGCTAATTCCCGTAAAGGCATCGTTGGTATTGACCAACATGGTTGCAATAGTGAGATTGGCATCTGTAATATCATTCACTGTCACACTTATTGTTTGCGAATCGCCAGGCGGTATAGGACCAGTGCCTCCTGCACTTGCTACACCTTGGTTAAGAAAGTCTGTAGCGTCACCACCTTCGGCTATGCGCTCTAACTCAACAGAGGCTACGTCACCAATCTGCCATAGCGTATCGTCACCATGCAATACAACAGCGGGTGGAGACAAGGGCTGTGCATTGGTCAAATTGGTTACAGTAACTTCATAGGTTACGGGCACTGGCGGTGGAATTTCTGCCGGAACTTCCACCTCAACAATCACTTCCCTAGTGTCATCATCACCACAAGCGGCAAGTAAAAAAGGGATTAGCAATACAATAGCTTTTCGAACATGTTTTGTCTTTTCTTGAAATAAGTTGGTCATATCCTGCTCCTTATCGCACCGTTACGGTGACTTTCGCTACAGGGTTTAACCAGCGATGAACGGCATTGTTTACGTCGCTTGCGCCTTCAGTTAACGAATCATCGCCAATGTTTCCTCTATGAATATGAACAGTTTGGTTAATGTCTGCTCCGGCAACACCGGTTCCGCCAGTGCCCAATATGTCTTCTAACGGCGGTGGAACAGGCATTCCTGCTTCTCCTAATGCGCCACTACCGCGCAATTCGTCGTTGGCCTCTGTGCCTGCATCATATGCATTGAGATAAACCGTATAAGTGCCTGCTTCTGTTGGAATTTGCCAGTTGTCTAAACCAATAAAACCGTCGTTAGATGGAAGCACCATAGCAACAACAGACAATACGACGTTGCTATCAGCTGTCATAATATCTGCTGATGCTGTCATGGTTGGGGCTAACAATCCGCCCGCTGGATTGGCGATAACATCGGCTCCAATGGCGTCGCCGATGGTTGCTATACCGTCTAAACTGCCGCCTTCTGCCATCATTTGTAACTCGGTACTTGCCGTTTCACCCACCTCAAAAAGGCTGGCGTCTGCAGAGTGTGCTACTGCTGCAATGGGGGTGAAATACAAGCCGTGAGTTAAGTTTTGAATTTCGACAGTTAAATCGGCGGCAACACCGTGTTGGGCTGTAAAAGCTAATAACGCTGCGGTAGTAAGTTTGCTTAATCGTTTCATGGGTATTTCCTCAGTTATCAAAAAGTGCTTATGAACAAGCTCTTATGAACAAGTTCTTGCAAGTAGGCGCTCATCTCTTAGCAATACTGAGGGTTAAATGTCACAAAAGTATCCCGAAAATCAGACAAATCTATTCTCTTGATATAACAACTATTGCAGTGGTTTTAACTGCACACATTTCCATCATCCAATCAATATCAACAAAAAATAGCGATCCACTGCTGCGAACACCCGTAGGAAATAGCGTACAAGTTGTTTCAAAATGACAAGGAGGAAAAATGAAAGACATGCCACAGTTGGGAATGGGAACATTTCGTTTAGAAGCCGAGCAGGCTAGGCAAGCAGTTAGCGACGCTCTCGAAGTAGGGTTTCGCCATATCGATACTGCACAGTTTTACGGTAATGAATCTGAAGTGGGCGACGCTATTCAAACCAGCGGGTTAAAACGCGCCGACTTTTTCGTTACTACCAAAGTTTGGTATGAATCATTAGGTGAAGATCAATTCATGGCAAGTGTCCATGAGAGCCTAGAAAAGCTAAAGCTTGAATACGTAGATTTACTTCTTATACATTGGCCGTATCCAGGCAATGATATAACCCTTGAGAGTTACTTAAATCGTTTAAAACAAGCGAAAGAACTCGGGTTGGCTCGACATATTGGCGTATCTAACTTTACGATAGATCAGCTCGACCAAGCAGAGAAAATCTTAGGTAAAGGTGAAATCTACACCAACCAAATAGAAGTGCATCCTTTTATGCAAAACCGCGCAGTAGCACAAGCGTGCAGAGAAAAGGACATTAAGGTAACCGCCTACATGCCATTTGCGGTGGGCAAGGTGATGCACGATGATACGCTTACAGCGATTGCTAAGAAATATGATGCTTCTGCCGCTCAGGTAGTCTTATCGTGGATGGAGAAGCGCCATATATACGCAATACCTTCATCAACCAGCAAAACACATCTGGCAGAAAACCTAGCCTATGGTGGCGTGCAGCTATCTGATGAAGAGTTAGAGGCAATTGATGAACTGGATAATGGCGAGAGGATTGTCGACCCTGACTTTGCTCCCAAATGGGATTAAAAAAGTAAAGTACTGAATAGGTAGACTAACAAAGCGTTAGTTACAAAAAGACAACGCAAAATGAAGAGTAGCGATTGGACAGAGCCCGCAACAGATTCTGCCTCTTGCTACTCTTTTCTCTGCTCACTATTACCTTTAGCTAATTGCTCTCGCCTTCGCTTTTTAAAGAGAGTGAGAAAATTCAGTAAGTAAAATAATTAAGCTTACTAATTCCTCCAAACTTCTAATTCTTCCAAGCCTTTAGTGGTTCCAAAGCAATCGACTAAATTTTGATGGCTTACCCTCATCGGTTAAAAGACAGTTTTACTCCTGCCAGTAAGCGAGTAACGCCTCCGACAGTGTCCACTCTCACAAACCAGTCGGTATTGTGCTGTCTAGACAACACACTGCTAAATTCAACAGAACCACCATGGCCAGTGCCTAAAAAGTCTTCGGTAAGCTCTACACGTTCGCCAAAACCATCATCTACATAGGCATAATAGGCAAAATATTCAATGGGGTGGGGCAAACCCACACGCGAACCGGATAGCTCGCCACTTGTTCCAGCAACAAATTTATTTGCTGATGCATCAATTCGCTGAACGTTTTCAAAAAACAGAGTGTTTTCATTCGAATAGTTGAAGCGATATTCAGCTCGCAAAAAATCGCCACTAAGCACTCGCTCTATACTGGCTTCATAGCTATGCCGCTGACCCATTCGTGCTGAGTATTCAACTTCAAAGTAGTTGTCATCGCTGTTTCCTTTGCCTATGTCTAACGCATGGTTCGCTTGTTCATTGGCAAGTTGCCCTACAACAACTTCTATAGCGCTATTATTGCGAAGAGAACGAACGTGTCGAAAGCCGGTTATCCACCCATCTTTCGATAGCCCTGTAGAAGAAACTCGGCCTTTGTACGTAGGTATTATTCCAAATTCTGTCTTTCCGTACTCACTTTCATGACGGGCATAAAGTCGCCTAGCGTAGAGGTAATCGGTGTTGCTACTGCCAATGGTATTGTGGCTTGAAGAAAATCCGTCACCTGTTACAACAAAGCTATGCAGCGACCACGCTTTTGATAGCGAAACGGAAGGGTAATAGCGAAAGCGATACTGCTCTCGACTAGGTCTATTCGAGCGATTGTCGTAACGCAACTGAATGTCTAGCTTTTGTGAAAACTTCACTGAATCAGCACTTGTGGTGGTATCGGCTACTGCACTTGCCGTACTTGTTAAAAGCGCAAGCAATACCATCATAACAGCTAGGCTAAAAAGGGTACTGAGCCTATTGAGTAAAGTCCTATCCACACATATTCCTTGTCATTAATTGTCACCTATAACACGCAGCGTAGAAGGTGAACCGACGCACTGTTGCGCGAATCAACGCGCGCTTTATTGCGATTTCTACTGCAGAAAAAAACGTATTTTACACGTTATTGGGGAAAGAATCGTTGCGCCAAGCTGATTAAGTTATTGTGAATAACCCAACGATGACCTTTCTGCTCAAATAATGAGATAGAAGCTGGGTCTGGTAGGCCATAGTAATTGGCTTGTGTGTCGTTTTGCGGTATTGAAACTAGCGCCACGCTGTCTGCTATACATTTTGTCGCGGCAATCATGGCATCTAAGCCTTCAGGGTAAATGGCAAGCATATTGTCAAAATACGACAAGCTAAAATCGGTTTTGATAGGATGGGTAGATAATATGTCACCCGTATCAATACCCCCATCTTGTATACGATGTAACGTGCACCCTATATGAGATTCGTCCCTCAGCATAGCCCAAAATGTTGCCATAATTCCGCGGTACTGTGGCAATAATCCCGAGTGCAGATTGAGTACTCCGTGTTTGGGCACGTGAAGGGCGGGGGTTTTTAAAATACGCCCAAAGCGCACCGACAATATTAAATCGGGTTGGCAGCGCTCTAATACAGAAAGGCCGTTACCTTCGTTAATCTCTGACACGAGATGGATGTCGACACCACGCTGTTGCATGGCGTCGAATGTGAGAAGTCTCGGTGTTTCATAGCCTTTTTTTTCACAAGCCTCTTTTCCACAAACTTCTTTCCCAGAAGCTTTTTGCCCAGAGATTAGCGCAGGAAAAAGAATTTCAGTGAATAGCGTGTTTTCGTAGAATGACAACGCCTCTAGCGCTTTAGGGCGATGGCTTTTGCCACCTACCTGCGCTGTCATTAGCACACTAAAATGATGTTCGGGTAATGCCGTGATAAGACGATTCGCGGCTAAATTACTGGCAATGTCTAAGTTGCAAAGAATCGTTATGCGCATAATCGTCCTTCCAAAACGGCTGGTATGAAGTTTTTTAAATAAGGCCGATGCCGTTGCTACATTACCAACCTCATACCCAATAACACTAACATAACCACGTTAGCAATAATGCCAATCAAAAAGAAGTAACTTCGTGGGCTAGGGTTCTTTTCGGTGGCAATGGCATAGTAAAGTGCCATATGAATGACTCTAGCAATAACATAAACCCATACGCAAAGTGCGAAAGCAGAACTTTGATAATTTATAACGAAAGCAAATAATACAGTACCGATAAACAGCGCACTATTTTCAAGCGAATTATGGAAGGTGCGATGCGCCCTAAAAACAAAACTGTCGTGTGATAAGTCATCGTCTATTTTACCTGGAACAGCGTTGGGCTGTTTCGCTTTGCTCACCGTTGCTATTCCCCATTGCACAAGTAAAAGCACAAGATACAAGTAGAATGCGAGGTAAACTGAAAATGTGATATCTGTCATGAATAAATCCTTTACTGTGTTTTCCGTGTTTTGCGATTGTCGCAACACTTACAACGTTATTAACACTCTATTTTAAACCACGTTATGTTCTGTAACGCTGCAAAAATATTGTTGAAGAGCATGTTGCAAAAAGCAGGCCTCTATTATCTATTGAATTCTTCCCACCTGTAGCGCAAAACGCCTTAAGACCGCTGTAATATATTCCAAATTACTTATAAAAATTACACGCACATTTGTGGATTATTCGCCTGCATCAAGAATGAACTACACTTTTCACTTTTATCTGTGAGACGTCGATGAGGAAGCTTATTACCTTTTGAGAGCATTCTTTTGAGAGCCTCCTTTGAGTGATCACTCGGCATGGGCTTGGCGTTAATAAGAAACTTTAATTGATTGCGCTATCGGTTGAATGAGTGGCAGCAAGAACATGGCTTAAATCTTGTAGGGGGTGAGTATGTCATTAGTAATGATGAGAGTGAATCAGCAGGATAGTATTGGTAAAGCATACTGAGATGCTGTCTAAAATAAGCGTTTCAGCAATCTTAAGAAACGCAATTGGCGTAAATTAACGGTTCTCTTGAATCTCTATCAAAAGATCGGTTCGTGAAATCTGCCTAGTCAAAGTCGCAGTTCAAACAAGTAGGGTGTGTAATAAGCAATGCAATTAATCTATGTTGACGATAATTTACCCGGCATATCTCGAAAGCCAAAGGGTAAGCAATGGCAGTACTTCGACCCTATTGGTAAATCAATACAAGATACCGTTGTCATAGATAGGTTAAACAGCCTTGCGTTTCCGCCAGCCTATAAAAATGCGTGGTTTTGTCCTGAAGAAAACGGTCATATTTTAGCGACTGGGTTTGATAGTAAAGGGCGCAAGCAGTACCGTTATCATCCGGAATTTAGAGCTCAGCAGGAGGCGAAGAAGTACGAAGCCTGTGGCGTATTTGGAAACAAGTTACCGCTGCTAAGAGCGCAATTGGAATCTGACTTACAAGGTGACGAGCTCAATGTACAGAGAACGCTAGCGGCCGTGGTAAGGCTAATGGATTTGGGCGCGTTAAGAGTGGGCAACGAGCGAAACGTTAAACAAAATAAAAGCTACGGTGCCACTACGCTTCGCACTCGTCACGCAAAACTCACAGGCAAAACTATTCAACTTAACTACCGAGCGAAGTCAGGTAAAGAGCGACAGGTAAATATCACCGACAGGGTACTTAGTCATGTGATCAAAGAGTTACAGGATTTACCTGGTCAGCATCTCTTTCAATATGTAAATGAGGGAGAGCGTACCAATGTCACATCAGGTGAAATTAATCAGTATATTAAGGAGGTCATGGGGGAATCTTTTAGTGCTAAGCATTTTAGAACATGGCGAGCCAGTGTCATTGCCTTTGAAGAACTGGTGAATGCAAAAGGAGAGCTAACCCTAAAAAGTATGCTAGATACCGTGTCCTCTCAATTAGGCAATACACCGGCCATTGCTCGCAAGTCTTATGTACACCCAGAGTTAATCACTTTGTGTAAAGAAGACGGGGCAACTCAAATGGCATGGAGAAAGTCTTTAACATTACCTAGAAAAACAAAATATCTAAGCCGCATTGAGCGAGGCTTTTTGGCATTTTTAGAACGTTAGCCCTACAACTACGATTAAGTTCGTACCACAAAGATACAGCAGTTTTCGCTTCACCAAACACTTTAACTTATAGATTTAGACGCCATATGACTGGCGGCTTGAGACAAAGAGCGGACATTCAGATATGGCTCGTTTCTGCCCCAAAATCACTTAGCTAACAGCTACAAGCACTTATTTCTTAATATTGACCAAGTTATAGCAATGCCGCACTATGTACACAAATGACTGAAACTTTTTAGTTCATCGATGACTTGCAGTGAATATGAGAAATCCTGCATGCATCGTTTAAAATTAAGGACGATTTATGGCTTTCGTAACAGATTTAACAGCAGAGGATAATGCAACAACTGCCGCAGCAACAGCTAACTTGATGGCAACAAGATTAGGTACAACATTGCGAGAACGCTTTGAATCCTTTATCCATAAGCGTGAGTGTTCCATAGGTCAAACCGACTACAATGTGAAAATGGCGAGTCGAGCTATAGCGGCATTTGTTGTCCATCATTTAGGACAAGTCGATGATAATGTTTCTGGCTCTTCTGTATGCGACAGTTCACAGGATGGTGGGATTGATGCAATACATGTAAACCATACGGAGAAGACAGTTGTTGTTGTACAAGCTAAATTTTCTCAATCAGGAAGTTCAACTTGGACAAACGCAGATTTCCTAGTTTTTAAACAGGCGTGTGATCACTTAATAGAAGAAGAATATGACCGCTTCGATCCTATTCTTAGAAACAAACGTGAAGACATAGCGCAAGCTCTTAACTCTATTGACTATAAGTTTCTCTTTGTTATGGCTCATACTGGGAAGCGCGGAGCTGCAAGTACGATTCTATCCGACATGCAGCAATGGCAGCGTGAACTAAACGAAGCAGCATCGTTAGAGACCATTCCACCCAATCATGAACTACCATTTCAGGTTCATTTAGTTTCTTCCGAAGATATTACCCAATGGCGACATGCGCAGACATCAGCGACAGTAGATCTAGAAGATATCGAGCTAGAGCAATACGGTAAAATCGACAATCCATACACCGCATTTTTCGGTGTAGTTAGCGGAGACCAAATCGCTGAATGGTGGCAACAACACGCATCGAAATTGTTTACTAAGAATATTCGTAATTTACTAGGTAATACAGAAGTCAATGAATCCATCAAGCAAACGGCATTAAACGACCCAGAACATTTTTGGTTTTATAACAATGGAATTACTGTCCTTGTTCGGACCGCTGAACCTCATCGACGTAATAAAACAAACCAACGTGACATGGGACGATTTAACTTTCGAGATGTAAGTGTGATAAACGGTGCTCAGACTGTCAGCAGCATTGGATCTTTAGATGGTATCAATGAGGAAAATTTAGCGAATATAAAAGTTCAAGCTCGATTCATACAGATACCAGATGGAGCTTCTGATGACATTGTTAATTCAATCACTAGAGCTAATAACCATCAAAACCGAGTTCTTGGTAGAGACTTTGCGTCTCAACATCCTCAACAAATACGCTTGCGCGATGAACTAATAATCGAAGATTACACATATCAACTGCTTAGAAGCGATATATCTAGTGATTTATTGGGTGATAAAAGTATTGATATTGATGAAGCATTGGATGCACTTGCGTGCTTAAATTGTAAACCATCAACGTTAGCATTATTAAAGAGCCAACGAGGTAAATTCTTCGAAAACCTAGAAGGTTCGGCGTACAAAACAATATTCAACTCATCTGTTAGTGGGATTAAATTAATAAATGCGGTTATACATCATAGGGTTATCGAACGTCGAATTAAAGAATTACTAAGCCAAACTAATCGACAGTCAGACAAGAAAAAGTACGGAATTCTCACTCATGCTAATCGTGTGCTTGCTGGACACATTTTGTCCACCACTCCAAATTTGCAACGTGCTACAAATATTATTCAAGTCGATGAAACACGTTTATCCGATGAATTGACCCGTATCTTAACAGTAACAGAAGCACTTATTGAGTCTGAATACCCAACGGCATATCCTGCTCGATTCTTTAGTAATGTGGACAAAATAAACCTCACATTAGAACGACTACAACCAGTAGTGGTTTAGAAAAACAGTCGCTATTTTGTAGTTAATTGTCGTACTTGGCATATCCGAAAGTTAAGCAGCCTCCGAATCTTCGTAACCTGGAATTGTCCAAAACGAGCTAGAGTGACCGCCAGCTATACGTACGGAGCTGTCCAACAGCGAGCCTGCGAGCGGCTACAGCAGTTTGTTAGCTGCACTATTGCTATTTAAACAGTTCGACGACAGCATTTGAAACGATGTTCAAACTTGTAGTTTTAATACTAGAAGAGAAAATTTCTTTAAAGGAGTTGCTATCTAGGCTGCTAGGCTTTTTATTTACAGCTCGAAGTCCTCGTTCTGAAATTGAAACATTCAGATGATTGCTATCTAATCCATGATCTACAAGGTATCCCTCACGGATTAACCAACTCACAGTATCGTGTACTAAATCATCCATGGCTTCTTCGTCAATTTCCCCAGCATCGTAAAATTTCGAGATTCCACTAACGATGTTAGAAGGTTGAATATGTGCTATAGACGGGAATGAACTGCAGCACTCATGAAATATTTCAAAAGTAGCTAAGTTAAAGTATTCAAAATTTTTCATAAAACTTCCTTGTGCTGCTAACAACGCCCGGTTTTGGGGCGGACTTGTAGCCGCGCAGCGGCGGAAAGACCGTCCCAGCCCCGTAGGGGCGACAACAGCCGATTGATAATCATTGAGCCTCCTCCCTATCAGCATAAACTAAGTTTATCCTAATAGGCGACCAAACCAAGGGAGAAAACTCAATGAACTTTTATACTAATACACATCCGTACTATTGTGGAATCGATCT
>NZ_JAPVOT010000027.1 GCF_027257845.1 Alteromonas sp. BMJM2
ATTTGCCTAACATCAACCATGACAGACGAAGTAAACGAGTTCTAAAAAGGCAACGGTATTGATCTTGAAATAGCGGTCAAAGGGCTATCTTTTTTCATTGACAGCCCGGAGGCTCATATGTGTTAACATAATGGATAAAAGTCATGCCACTGTCGTTTGTTTAAGTGCACGGGTCGGCAGCATATCGGATAATGGGTTTGGTGGCTGGTATGGATATCGCGCTTCTAAGGCTGCACTTAATATGCTGGTTAAAACCGCGTCCATTGAATACAAGCGCCGAGTGAAAAATGCGATGCTGGTGTGTTATCACCCAGGTACAGTAGACACCGAATTGTCAAAACCATTTCAGAAAAACGTAGCAGAGAAGAAACTGTTCACGCCAGCCTTTACAGCCGATCAGCTATTTACCCACGTATCTAGGCTAGATCGCGACCAACCTTGCCATTTTATAGACTGGGACGGTGAAGTGGTAACTTGGTAATACGCTTTGTTACTATTTCGTTGAGTCCAACATCAAGACTTTTAATTACACTGCTGTTACCATACTTTCTTGGGTATGGTGCAGCGTATTGATTGGCCTATAGAGTCTACAATACTCTTAATGGTCAGAACTACTGGGCGTTGATGCCGTTGCGAGTCATTTCAAAACATACCATCCTAATAAACATAACAATAACTCAACAAGAGGAAGGGATATGAGCGGGGCCAGAGAACAGTTCGGATCGCGCATAGGTTTTATTTTGGCAGCTGCAGGCTCTGCAGTTGGTATTGGTAATTTGGTTGGCTTTCCAGTAGGGGCAGCAAAAAATGGCGGGGGCGCATTTCTATTAATGTATGCCATATTCGTTTTTGCCATTTGCTTACCTGTGATGATGGCTGAAATGTCAGTGGGTCGTCATGCTAAAAAAGATCCATTGGGCGCCTACAGCGCAATTAGCAATAACAGTACAAAATGGAAGCTTGCAGGGTGGCTAGCCATTGCTACCCCATTTATGATTGCCGTGTTTTATATGGTGATAACCGTATGGATTTTCGGTTATTTATACGAAGCCGTTAGCGGTAACCTAGATCAGTTGGCCAATCCCGACACGTTTGGGATATTCATCAATTCGCCTTCTATTTTTGCGTACATGGCAGTGGTTGTTGGCGTGGTCTATTTAATACTGCAAGGTGGTGTTAAAGAAGGGATTGAAAAAGCAGCGAAGCTGCTGATGCCAGCGTTGTTCGTTATGCTTATTGGCTTGGTGATTTTTGTACTCACTCAAGACAATGCGATGGAGGGCGTTAAGTTTTACATCGTGCCTGATTTTTCTAAATTGAACGCATCGGTGATAAACGGCGCGTTAGCACAAGCCTTCTTTTCACTATCATTAGGTATGGGTATTCTCATTACTTATGGTAGCTACATAGACAAAAAGGCAGACGTACCTAATTCGGCAAAACTTGTTGCTTTAATGGATACAGCCGTTGCGTTTACCGCAGGCTTAATGATTTTACCTGCTATATTCTCTTTCAATCCTGAGATAAACCCAGCAGACTTAAGTGAATCGTCGGTAGGCATGATATTTACTTATCTACCGAGCATTTTCTTGGCATTACAAGAGTCTATCGGTTATTTAGGCGCATCTGTAGTGGCCAGTTTATTCTTCTTGTTAGTGTTTTTTGCTGCAATTACCTCATTGGTCTCTATCTTTGAAGTACCCGTTGCTGCATTAATGGATGAGAAAGGGGTAAGTCGTAAGTGGGCTCTTACATCGCTAGGCAGCATAATGATTGTGTTGGCCATATTGAGCGCGCTGTCGTTTGGTAAAATAGATGTATTAACCTCGTTTGCTCATTACGCAGGCGCAGATAAATCGTTCTTCGACGTTATCTTAGATGTCTTCTACGAAACCATTCTGCCGCTTAACGGACTGTTAATTTGTCTGTTCGTTACCTACCGCTGGAAAACAGCAAACTTTAATGCCTCTTTAGAAGAAGGCAGCGATAACTACAGAGGAAGTTGGTTTGAGAAATACGTCGACATTTCACTTAAAACCTTCATTCCGGTTATTTTGCTCGTTATTTTTGTTAACACGGTAGCGGTGAAGTACTTTAATTTTAGTCTGTTCGGTTAAACGCCACAGGTTATCCATACCTTTACGCCCTCAAAAGTGTCAACGCTTTAGCGGGTAAGCCGATTAAAAAATAAAATTTACATCAAAAAAAGGGGGGAGCAGTTGCTACCCCCTTTTTAATTTATCGGTCCCGTCCTGAAATACGTTGACAGGTTTTAGCACGACTTAGTCGTATTAAACGCCAGTGCTTCATCAATACATATCGTCTGGGTTTGCATAGGCTGGTGTAATATCAAGGGCCTGCCAGCTTGCATTAGCGTCTATTACTTTGCCTATCGCCTCAGATTCGGTATCAGAAAATAGTGGCAAAGGCAGGTTTAATGCTGATGCAGCGCGAGAATAATATTCACCGCGTTTAGGGTGAAGTGCGCTACACAAGTGCAGTGTGCAATTGTGCGGAGGTGTTTTAATAACCGCAAGCAACCCGCTAACGACATCAGCAACGTGTACCAAGTTGATTCGCTTATTACCTGCGGGTAACTCGCGACCGCTCAGTGAGCGTGCAGGGTGACGGTCTGGGCCTACTAAGCCTGCTAAGCGAAGCACGGTGTAATTCACCTTAGATGACAGCGAGGCAAGATGTTCTTCAATGGCTACGTGTGCTTTCGCCGATGCAGTTTCAGGCTTAGTCGTGCTGGTTTCCGTGAGGGTCTCGTTAGTACTGTCACCATACACCGATGTGGTGCTTACAAAAATAATATGCGCCACGTTTGCCGCAACCGCATCGTTAATAAGGGCAATAACCTGCTGAGTGAAGCCGTCTAGCTGAGTGCTACGCCTACCCGGTGGAATGTTAATAATAAAGGTTGCGTCCTGCATGTGTTGGCATAGTTGTGAAGTGTCATCGCCAAGTGCAAACTTAATGCCTGTAATATTGTGCTCAGACATGTGCACCAACTTGTCGTCACTTCTGGTAGTGCCCACCACATGTGCGTCTATAGGACTATTGCTGCTTAATAACGCATTGCCTAAATAACCTGCCATCCAGCCGTAACCGGTAATCACTATTTTTTTCTGCATTTGTCACGTGTCCTTCATGCCTATCATTACGATGTTTGTATTTTAGCCCTAGCGTTTAAGCCCTAGCACTTAAGCTAAAGTGGTAAAACTAAAGTGCTAAAGCCCTTAGTCTATGTATTGTCTGTATTTTGGCTATGAGTATATCAGGCAAAGAACGACTTACTCTATGCGCAGTGTTTAAACCTATTGGCGTAAAAGCAAAAAAGCCGAACCTATGTCTTATAAGTTCGGCTTTGTCGGTGAGCGGTGCCGTTATTTCACTAACTTTTCGTGTCAGGGTAGATATTACCTATGTTTGACATGGGCATAAACTCAGAAAAAGGCGTGGATAAGCCTACATTTTCATCTCACTGTGACTGTCTAAATCGATAAGGTTTAGCTCATCAAGTCCGGCAATAGAGGCTTGCATCTTAGACTCTGCATAGTCCGCTTTTTTAAGAACGTTACAAAGTGCTTCCCCTTTTTCTTCTAATGAGGCAGCTTTCGCCTCTAAGCGATATTCCAAATCTTCGCCAAAGCGTTCCATTTTCTGTTCAAACTCAGACATATCGCCTCCTTCCCACAGCATTTGTGTACCAAGGGCAATAAGAATTCGGCCCATTGATTCACTGATTAACGACTCTATTTGCGATTCAAACTCTGCCTCCCAGCTTTCGTCAAACCAACCAGGCTCGTCAAACTGTGTTGAATCGATACGTATGTTGCCTGCATCATCGTAGAACGAGCGAGCTAGTTTCTGATCGAGAGAATCAAATAGTGCTTGAAAGTCGCTATCTAAACCACTGCCCCCACCAAGTAGCTCACCAAATACTTCGGTAACCGCTACACTGGCAACCTCTAACCCTTCACTAGCGATAGTCAGTGTCATAGGGATAGCAGTGTCGATATTATTGTAATAGTCGTTAACGTAAACTTGCTGCTCTTTATTAAGCGCTACCGACTCGCCATTTATTGACAGATCCCGATTTGGATTGATGCTGAGTGTTGACCCATTTTCCATCTCTACAGTGAGATTGCCTTGATAGTACTTAATCTGACCATCTAGCTCGATATCGCAACTATTGTCATGGGCCATAGCTTGGCCACTCACTAGTGCTGCGGCGACAGCAGTTGAAAGTAAAAACGTATTCGACATTGTAAATTCCCTAATCGTGACGTAACGAAAATTAAACTGTGTATGGGTGAGCAAACGCTATATTGAGATAAATGGTCGATACGATAGCGAATCTAACTTGCATCTACTCTTTTATATCTCTTGCGTTGTCTCTTCTTAAATCTATTTATCTTTGTTTATGGTTATAGACTTAGCAATGCCGATGCCATTTATTTAAAGCTCATAATTTCAATGACTTATGGGTTTAAGTTTTTTAGAGTTTAATGTGCTCCGTAATTTTTTGGCCAAAAAAATAATAAAATAGCTATTTTGACTAAGATCAATCTTGTAGACAAAGTACAAAATTAAACCTCATTGTAATATGTTCAATAGGGTTTAATTCATGCATAATACGGCCAATTAAATTAAGGGGTTAACACAATGGCTGATTGGACTAATGCAATTATGTTCGGTGTTGCGCTAATTGCCTTTACGCTTGGGCTTAGCAGCATCATTATGGGCTTTATTTCAGCGAAAGCAGGTGCTGAAGGTATGCAAGAAAAAGTTGAGTATGGCTTTTTCGGCGTTACTGGTTTAGTCATCTTCTTTTTGATGAGTTATGCACTAGCTTAACAATATGTAAATACAAAAAAACCGGCATTATGCCGGTTTTTTTATCTCAACCTTTTGCCCACCACTCACTCGTAGGTTTATTGAGGCCCCTTATTTGTTAACGCGCTTAAGTGCCCATCTCGTTGGTAAGCTCTTAAATCAAAGGGCTCAAGCATGGCCATAACGTGGTCAAAAATGTCAGCCTGTACTTTTTCGTAATCCACCCATTCTTGTCTTGCGCTAAAGCAATAAATCTCCAGTGGCAATCCGAGCTCTGTAGGCGGCAACTGTCTTACCATTAGGGTGAGTTCTTGATGAATGTGAGGGTGCTTTCTCAAGTAAGCCTCTAAATATGCGCGAAAGGTTCCAATGTTAGTCAATCGTCGACTGTTCAGTAAGTCAGACTCATCAATTGAGTAGTCTCTATGGTAAGCCTGCAGTTCGTTTTTCTTTTTCTCAATATAATCATTGATATAGCGAATTTTGGAAAAACGCTCTAACATTTCATTATCGCAAAGCTTTATCGAATGCACATCTAAGTGGATGGCGCGTTTAATTCTGCGTCCGCCAGACTCTTGCATACCACGCCAGTTTTTTACCGCTTCTGTGGTTAAGCTGTAAGTGGGTAAGGTAGAGATAGTTTTATCCCAATTTTGAACCTTAACGTTGGTGAGTCCTATTTCTTTTATTTCACCGTCAACTTCATACTTTTGCATGGATATCCAGTCGCCCGTATTGAACATACGATTAGCTGCAATTTGAATTCCGGCGACAAAACCCAAAATGGTATCTCTGAATATTAAAAGAAGTACGGCGGCTATAGCGGTTAGGCCTGACACAATAAGTAAAGGACTTCTGTCTACAATCAGCGATATACAAAGCAGTATAGTAACGATAGCGAACCCAAGCTTTGTTACCTGAATAAAGCCTGTGATCGGCGCTCGTCTAGCGAGTGCTGAGGAGTTATATACATATTCCACGGTACTCAAAAGGGCATAAAGCGCGAGAAGTCCACTGTACAGCATGTAAAGCTGCGAACTTTTCACCATTAGGCCGAAGAGAACAGCATCTTTGTCAATAAGTAGTGGCGTGGTTACGTAAATAAATAACGCTGGAAACAAGTGCATCAAACGCCTAAAAAAGCCGTACTCCTGCAGCGCGTTATCCCAAACATTGTTCGATCTATATACTAAGCGCGCTATTTGCGGCCTGATTAACAAGCGAGCAAAAACGTAGATAATCACAGCGGATAGTAGAATGCAGCCACCTGCAAGTACGTTATAAAGTGGTTCACCCGTTGTGAGGTTAGGAAAAATATCGTGTACTAGATGTACAAAAGTATCGCGAACAGAGGTAGTCACTTCCATCAATCAAGACTCCAAAAGGTTTTTGATACGTGAGTCTTTATTTTTCCATAGGTCGTTCAACCAGCTTTGGAAATAAAGACGAAATTCTGATTCATTGCGTGTTGAATGCTGCTGTAATTCCGGAACCGACACTACGTTGACGTCAATGACTATCTTCGTCATTGTGCCGCAGAGCATGGCCATCATGGGATGCTTTTTATTGTGAGGGTATAGCAAAGAAATATCTAAAACGTTAGTAAATAGTTCACCCATGGCGGCTAAAGTAAAAGAAACGCCTCCTGCTTTTGCCGGCAATAAATGTGTATAGGGGCTTTTCTTTAACGCATGTTTCTGTGGTGTAAACCGAGTGCCTTCAACAAAGTTAATAACGGTGGTAGGTACGGTTCTAAATTTTTCACAGTAGGCTTTGGTTGTTTCTAAATCTTTACCTTTCTTATGCGGATTTTTCTCAATGTACGCGCGAGTATATCGGCGCATAAAAGGCATATCTAACGCCCATGCCCCTAAACCCACAAAAGGCAGCCATATGAGTTCTTTTTTCAAAAAGAACTTGGGTGCTGGAATACGTTTGGTGGCAAATTCAATGAGCAAAATTATATCGAGATAGCTTAGGTGGTTAGCAATGATTAAATACCACCTGTCTTTAGCAAGTTCGCCATGCACCGCATATTCAATGTCGATGTTGTTAAAAAGGCGGATAAGTAAAACGCTAAGACGACCAAAGCTAAACATAAGACCATGCATCACACTATTCCATAGCGTTCTAACCTTGCCATTAGGGAGTAGTAGCTTTACTAGCCCTAACGCGATGATAAGACCACCCCAAAAGGCTAAATTGAGTAATTGCAGGGTGATATGAACCACAAAGGTAATGGGAGCGAGAATGTTACGGATCATAAAGGCTTCTGCGTTGCGTTTAATTCTTCTAATAGGTTGTCTTTTGCTTGCCAGCGTTCATTAAGCCACGCTTGAAAGCGCACTCGAACCTGAGGGTCATCGAAGTAAGTGTCTTGGAATATGCCGCTGTCCATAATTTCTTGAATAGGCATAACGCTAATATTGACGCGAATATCGCGCACTCTACCGCTCACAAAGTCCCAAAATGTGGGTACGCCACCAGGATAGTCGATAGTGACATCTATGAGTTTGTGCAGTTGCTCTCCCATAGCAGAAAGTACAAATGCGATACCGCCAGCCTTTGGCTTTAACAAATGCGTAAACGGCGATGCCTGTCTTTCGTGTTTTGATTGCGTGAAACGCGTACCCTCTACGAAATTCATAATACTCACAGGCTTAGAGCGAAATTTTTCGCACGCTTTGCGAGTAGTTTCCATGTCCTTACCTTTTAAGTGAGGGTGCTTAGCCAAAAATGACTTTGTATATCTGCGCATAAATGGAAAATCGAGGGCCCACCATGCCAAGCCTAAAATAGGCACATAAATAAGTTCTTTTTTGAGGAAGAACTTTAAAAATGGAATTTTGCGGTTGAAAACCCGTTGAAGAACAAGAATATCTACCCACGACTGGTGATTTGCAGTGACCAAATACCAGTCGTTCTTGGTAAGTTGCTCTAAGCCTTTTACGTGAAAGGTAGTGCCGCTACTTATACGCTGATTTATATTATTAACGCCAATCCATGCTGTTGCACAGGTATCGAGAAGATACGAGATAAAGCGTCGCCACTGCGCCACTGGAATAAGTTTAAATACCGATAATACGATAATAGGCGTAGCCCAAATTACCGTATTAACAAAATAGAAAATAACAGAAATCGTGCCGACAATATGATGCAATAGTGCTTTAACCATTGTACTTACCTCAAAATTTAGGCGCTTAGTGTAAACGAACTTGATCTAAAATCCGATAGAGCCTTTACTGATTCGTCAATAAAGGTACAAAAATCATGAATAAAGGAGCGGTAATGAAGCTTATCAGCGAAAACAGAGCATTTGGAGGCACCCACCTTCGTTATAGTCATCCGTCAGAGTCTACGAATTGCGAAATGACGTTCGCCATATTTTTACCGCCATTCGCCAGTAAAGAAAAACCAGTACCTGTGCTGTATTGGCTATCGGGGCTAACGTGTACTGATCAGAATTTTATGCAAAAAGCGGGCGCTATGAAGTTGGCGAGTGAACTTGGTATGGCGATTGTCGCGCCAGATACTTCTCCTCGCGGAGAAGGTGTTCCCGACGATGAAAATGGTTCCTATGATTTTGGACTAGGAGCTGGCTTTTATCTCGACGCCACACAAGCTCCGTGGGATAAAAACTACAACATGTATTCTTACATTACCGATGAGCTTCCAGCCCTGGTTGAGAGTAATTTTCCGGTAACGAAAGAGCGTGCACTTAGCGGTCATTCAATGGGCGGACATGGCGCCCTCGTTATCGGTATGCGAAACCCTAATCGGTTTGTTTCAGTGTCAGCATTTAGTCCTGTGGCAAATCCTACTGAGTGCGAATGGGGTAAAAAAGCATTTAGCCATTACCTTGGTGAGGATATCGAGCAGTGGAAAGCATACGATTCAGCCTTGTTGCTAGCAAGTAAGACCCACAGTATTCCATTGCTAGTAGAGCAAGGGACAAGTGATGAGTTCATGCAAGAGCAGCTTAAGCCTCAAGCCTTAGTGCACGGTGCTCAGCAATCTGACACACAGCTTACGCTCAATATGCACGAAGGGTACGACCACAGTTATTTCTTTATTGCGTCTTTCATTGAAGATCACCTTGAGTTTCACGCGGGTCACTTAGGTTTAATCTAAAGCTACTTAAAAGGCGTCGGCTTTTCTCCGGCGTCTTCTTATTTTTTCACCGATCCTAACTATCGTTAATTTGTTGTATTCTCATGGTGTTCCTCAGGATAATTAAACCAACGTCTATATCCAGAAACAACCGATGGTTTTATCCTCCATCTAGCCTATCTTTTATAATCTCTATGAGTATGTCGACTTCTTCATAACCTGCAACAGTATGCTTCGTTATATCAACCTTAAGACGCTCTAAGACTCTTTTGTTGCTTAGCAAAGCCTGTTTTATGTAGGTCATAGTTTTCTCCTTTGCGATGGCCGCGATTTCGTCCGCTAGCATCATTGCGGTGGCTCTCATAATGTCGTAATCCTGCGCATCCATGTAATCTTGGCCGTAAAGTGCATCTACAACTGCAGGAATTTTGCTGTAGTGTTTTATTACATAATAGATATCAATAGCGTCTTTTCCCTGATACTCGATACCAAAGTCCACATCTTTCGTACCGCGCTCAATTGCGGCGTTATAGCCGTGAACCAGATAATATCCCGTGCAGTAGCCCCTACAATTAGCAACGGAACGCTTAGCTCTGCGGCAATACCATGGATTTGGCTTTATACCTCGACAAGCCCTTTGGGCAGCTTTTCTGATACATCAAACGAGATAGTCACGGTAAATCCTTTTTGCGGTATCAATATTGCGAAGGTCATCGCTGTTGAGTAGTTCAGCATAGACTAATAGTGGAGCGACACAGCTAGGCAATGCGCCTTTAATTTTTTCAAGCACTACAGGCGGCTCTACAATTTTTAGTATATTAACGCCTGTCTCTTCAGCACGTAGTCGGCGTAGCCTGAACGTTTTTAATAGGGCTTTATGTGCTTCAGCATCAGCATATATCTGGTATGTTTTGGGGGTAAGGTAATGTGTGTAGGCATCGGCGGCGACTTCTCCGCCCCAGAGTGCTCCGTACTTATCTAGCGGTGCGTTACGAAGCTGCTCAATATCCTGAGGAACATATAGCCTTTGCTCCAGTTTTGCTTCCATGTTGTGTGGATAAGCATCTAGCCATTTCGTTAGGAGCAGATCTTTTTCGTTGAGGACGACCCCCTTTATCCCTTTGTCGAGAATAAATGTGAGTTGCTTAAGGTCATCTAAAACTTGTTTTACCGTACCTACAGCAATTTCAGCTTGCTCCGCAAGTACCCGCATTGGCTGATTAACAAGTTCAGGCTTCAATAACAGCATCATGATCAGTTTCATGCCTTTAGGTTGAAACGCCTTTCCTGTTAGCTTTCGCGCGTGTTGTATTTGATGCTCTTGAGGTGGTTTCTTGCCTCTGATATCAATATAAAAGGGAGGTATGTTGAGGTGCGCGTTGCCCGCCATATCGAGATAATCGATTCGTAACTCCCGACAAAGCTCGGCAATATTTGCAATAACAAGACAAGGTGATTGTAAGTGCAAGCCAGGGCCGAGGCGAGCGTGCTACGATAGCTGGTCGAAACACACTCCTATAGCATTCCCCCCTTAACAGCCTTTTTTCTTCCTTTCTGAGCGATTAAAACATTATTACCTCAATTCAATGACTCTTCTTAAGCGTATCTTAAGTTTCGCTTGTTAGAGTTTTCCGGTCGAAAATAGAATTTGTTTGATCTTGGGGCTTTGACAGAGGGCTACATGCGAATTTCAGTTGTAATACCAGCGAAAAACGAAGAAGAAAATTTAAAACCGTTAATTGAGGAAATTTATAGAGCGTTAACAGATGTAGCAAACTTCGAAGTCATCTATGTCGATGATGGAAGTACGGATAAGACATTTGAGAATTTGCTTTATCTGAAAGCGAGTGGCTTTGACAGAGTTAATGTACTACGGCATAAGCACTCGGTGGGACAAAGTACAGCTATTTGGACAGGGGTGAGCCATGCTGATGGAGAACTTGTAGTAACACTTGATGCCGATGGGCAGAATGATCCCTCTGATATACCAAACCTCTTGACTATGGCCTCTCAATTTCCGTTAGGGAGTCACTTTTGCATTGCTGGTCACCGTAAAAACAGAAAGGATACAGCTTGGAAAAGATTTCAGTCAAAACTAGCAAATTCGGTAAGAAGTAAATTTCTTAATGATGATACACATGACACCGGATGTGGGTTGAAGGTCTTTCCAAAACAAACATTCCTCGAATTACCCTATTTTGATCATATGCATCGTTTTCTGCCAGCACTGATCCGGCGACAAGGTGGGATCATTAAAGTTGTTGACGTGAATCACAGAGACAGGCGATTCGGAAAATCAAAATATAATATGTTAGGGCGGCTTGGGGTCGGACTAATTGATATGGCAGGAGTTTATTGGCTTCAGAAACGTAATAAACTTAATGATGTCGTCTTAGAAAATGAAGAGAGTATCTAATTGAATTCCAGTCTCCTTCGTTTCTTCATTATGGTACTTACCATTCTGTTTTTTAGTCATTTGATTTCGCTCTCTCCCTCATTTGACGCATTTAATCAGGAGTGGATAGACAAGCATACCCGTAATAATGGAGTGACAGGGATAGCCAAATTTTTAGCCGTCTCAGTATTTTTACTTTCTATCGGACTTCCACGTCAGTTAGTCGCATTTATGGGGGGGTATGCCTTTGGATTTGCTGAGGGTGTCATCTATTCAACATTAGCAGCTACCCTCAGCTGTGCAACATTAATGGCAGTGTCCCGATATTTCGCTAGACCGATTATTATTCAACACTTTGAAATGCGGGTGCGCAAGTTAGACCACTTTCTACTTCGTTCTCCCTTTCTTAAGTCCGTTATCATTAGACTGTTGCCAGTAGGGAATAACCTACTCACAAACATTTTTGCTGGCGTTTCAAAGATTCCACGACGCTCTTTTATTCTTGGGTCTACTATTGGCTACATCCCTCAAATGGCTGTTTTTGTATTGATGGGTAAGGGTGTATTAGTCAACTCAGAGCTTAACATAATCATAAGCGCCCTATTATTTGGGATTTCAAGCTTGCTAAGCGCATATCTTTTTAAGGTTTATCGTCGTCAGTATAATGACGATAAAACTCTTCGTTCACTCACAAAAAGCAGCATATGTAGCAATGAATCAGACGAGCTTAGCCATTAAACATAAGAACAAGCACTCAAATTATACTTTCTGGCTTTTTGTACTTGCTAGCGTGTTGATATTTATCGGGCTTGGGTTAAGAGATCCCTGGCCTGCTGACGAACCTCGTTTTGCACAAGTTGCAAAAGAAATGGTTGAAACAGGTCAGTGGTTCTTTCCAGCCAGAGCGGAAGAGTTTTATCCTGATAAACCACCTGTGTTTATGTGGTCTATCGCTTTTTTCTTTGCGCTACTCGGGTCAATTAAGATTGCCTTTCTGCTCCCATCTGCTTTATGCAGCCTACTCACACTTTTTTTGGTGTATGACATCTCAAAACGACTGTGGAGTACAAAAGAAGCACTGATCGCAACGTCACTTCTTTTATTGAGTTTTCAATTTTTGCTTCAAGCCAAGTCTGCACAAATAGACGCAATGGTTTGCTGCTGGATAACAATCGGATGCTATGGTCTTCTGCGCTTTTTCTTAGTTGACAGGCAATGGCGTTGGTATTACCTCGCGTTTTTCTTCATGGGAATTGGCGTCATCACAAAAGGGGTCGGATTTTTATCAGCCCTGATGCTGATACCATACTTGATACATCGACGCGTTTGGCCTCAGCGGGACATAACTAAGAAGCAAACCAAAAACTCCGTATTACCGTGGATAATGGGTGCAGTGGTGATGTTACTGGCTATATCACTATGGTTTGTACCTATGTTGATATTGGTCGAAAATAGCCACGATCCATCACTTGCTCTATACAGAGATAACATTCTTTTCAGACAAACGGTCACTCGATATGCTGATTCCTGGCATCACATAAAGCCGTTCTGGTATTACCTCGTTGAGGTTATTCCATTATTCTGGCTGCCAATTAGCATCGCTCTTCCATGGCTCATCCCATTTTGGTATCGCGCAATTAAAAAAGGTGATGCCCGCATACTCTTACCGTTGGGTTGGATTGTACTTGTCCTGCTTTTCTTCAGTGTAAGTCCTGGCAAACGGGGGGTGTACATATTACCCGCATTGCCGATGCTGGCACTGATCTCTGCGCCCTACTTTGATTCAGTTGTTAATAAAAAAGTATTTTCCTGGCTTTTGTGGGGTGTTGTATTTTTACTATCAGTAGGCTTATTGGGGTCTGGTTTTTCCGGCATAGTAGAAGCATCATTCGCCCTAAAATTAGAAGAAAAGTTCGGGCTTTCTCCGTGGATGTTTTTTCTAGTAACGGGGGTACTGACGTGTCTGGTTACTGTGATTACTTCTAGAGGGGAGCACTGGAAAGCCTGGCCCTATTTCTTGTGTACTCTTTGGGGCATGTACGCTACTTGGGGTTACACTTTACTTGAAGATGTAAAAACCCCTAAAAGCGTATTTGAAAATATTGAAACAGAAATTGGTAAACATGATGCAACTATTGCACTTGTTGATTTGTCTGAACAGTTTATTCTCTTCTCGCCTTATCCCATCATTCACTTTGGTCATCATACCCCTGTTGATCAGCAATTGTCTGCCGCCTACCAGTGGCTGGAGAAGACTGACAAGGGAAGGTATATCCTCGTCGATGAAAAACACGTACGCAACGATTGTTTTAAAAAAGAAATGGTAACGTCTGTAGGATATGCACATCGCGTCCACTGGGTACTATTATCGCAAGAGGCATTAACCGAAAAGTGTCCACTTACGAAAACGACGACTGAGATCTTTAGTTATATCCCAGACAGGCCCGTTACGTGAGGAATGAATATTTTCATACAATTAAAAAATAATGCGAAAATTTTCATTCCACAGTTTTTCTTAAGCGTTATTTAAGTTTTGACAGGTAACTTGTGTGCTAAGAAGTACACGAGAACCTTATTGTGAAATTTCCAAGAACACTAAATTTTAATCCTACATCAGCTCAGTTCATTTTACTTTCTTCATTATTTATCGCAGCAATATTCAACGCACCATTTTTGTCTGCTATTTATGAAGTTGTAGCCCCTGTAACATTGAATGAGTGGATATTTTTTCTCTCTGTACCGCTCTTGCTAACCTTTTTGAATGTTATTTTTTTAAGTCTTTTTGGTGCTTTATTTTTGCCTCGCATCACAGTTGCAATTACCTTCCTTGTCAGTTCTCTTCTACTTTACGGCACCTTGGCTTATGGTGTAATTTTCGATAAGAGCATGATACAGAATGTAATCGAAACAAATTCTGGTGAAGCCTTTTCTTATCTAAATTCAACACTTGTTGTATTCTTCTCTTTGTTGGGGTTAATCCCTGTATTTGCGATTTTCAACCTAGAAATAAATGGGAAGCTCAAGGCGCGAATTAAGCACCTTCTAATACTGAACTTATTAGCTTTACTGGGTATTGCAATTATAGCCACGTTCCTTTTCAAGAGTTATGCAGCTGTCGGCAGAAATAACAAAGACCTAACGAAGTATATTATTCCCTACGCCTTTTATGATTCAGGGTACAAATACCTTAGGGACACTTACTTTTATCCGCCTTTACCCTACAAAGTGTTAGACAAGCGTCCCTACGTAAAAGGGAATACTGATATACATCCATCTACTACTGTATTAGTGGTTGGCGAAACGGCCAGAGCGGACAAGTTTTCAAGCAACGGCTATTCGAGGCGTACTACGCCTAATATCCAGAATGCAGGTGCAATCAGTTTTAGCAAGGTAACATCTTGCGGTACTGCTACCGCCGTTTCCGTGCCATGTATGTTCTCAAGGCTCACACGAGAAAATTATAATTCGCGTATTGCAGACAGTCAGGACAATGTTTTAGACATCATTCATCGTGCAGGTGTTAACGTTACCTGGATTGACAATAACAGTAGCTGTAAAGGCGTATGCAAGAGGGTAAATACCATAGACTTCAACCCGTCCAGAGATCCAAAGTTGTGCGATGGAGATTATTGTTATGATGAGGTACTTGTTGACCTTTTAAGAGAAACTCTTTCAACGCCATCTAAAGAAAATAGAGTGATAGTCTTGCATATGATTGGCTCACACGGGCCTACATATTACCGGAGATACCCAAAGAAATTTACTAAGTTCGTGCCTGATTGCCCTAGAAGTGATATTCAAAATTGTGAAGAGGCAGAACTGACAAATACGTACGATAATACTATTGCATACACAGACTACGTGCTAGGCCAGATTATTGAACAACTCTCCACTATTCCTAATTCGTCGATGTTTTATTTATCGGATCATGGTGAGTCATTGGGAGAGAAAGGGCTTTATTTGCACGGTTTCCCTTATAATTTAGCGCCTTTTGAGCAAACGCATGTGCCAATGGTTTATTGGGCCTCCAAGTTTAGCCAGCCTCAATACAGTGATTGCGTAAATTCGTTATCCAGTCATCCTTATTCGCAGGACAACCTTTTTGACACATTGCTTGGTCTTTCTAATGTACAGAGTAGCACCTACCAACCCACTCAGGATATTTTACAAAAATGCGAATCATAGACGAAACCACATCAGAAATGTATTTCGACCCCAAAGCTAAACCAAAGGGCATGTTGCGTATTGTATTAGCAATGAAAAACTCAGTAAGAGCTATAACTTGGCTTGTTAAAAACGAGTCAGCGTTCCGGCAAGAATTTATCTTACTTGTCTTAGCAGCGGTAGTGCTTGCTCTTTGGTCAATTTCTTATATGGAAAAGGCGATTTTGCTTTCCTCCGTACTCTTCATTCTGTTCGCTGAAATTGTTAATACTGCAATTGAGGTCACTATTGACCGTATTGGAAAAGAGATTCACCCACTGTCAGGCTTAGCGAAAGATTTAGGCTCAGCGGGTGTTTTCGTGGCTATCGCAATTTCATCATTGTTATGGATAGGAACACTGTGTAGGTATTTTTGATTCGAACATGTTGGCACCACAATATGGTAACGCTCAGGTATGAGTCAAACTTTCCAACACGTTCATATTGCTAAAAGCATTAAATCCCTATAATTCACAAACTTTAAAATGGGAAGTTAAAGTGTGTTTTAACTATGGGACTTATTACAAATATCACTAGATGCAGTAATCCGCTAATTGAACGTAACTACCTAAAAGCTCGCAGCAAGCCAACGGCTGCTTCACACAGAGCAGCCCAATAGTCTCAATGGCTCCTTGAGACGTAAACACGCCACAATACATTCAAGTCGCGGTGTCCTGTGACCCGCGCTGTCTCTTCGACTGAATAACCCATCTCAATCAGTCGACTTGCGCCTTCACGCCGCAGGTCGTGATAGCGAAGATCGGGGATATTTAGCTTTTGTCGTGTTCGCCGAAAGCCAGATGTTATCGAGCGGGCATTAAAAGGAAATATGCGCTCGTCAGTCTGGGGCTGTCTTAATACGATACCAAGCGCATCACCGAGAAGTGGTAGAATGCAGTGGTTGCCGATGCTGCCGTTTGGGTTTTTTCTATCTCTCACCAAAATTGTTTTTTGCTTAATATCTAAATCTCGCCATTTTAGTTTGCATACTTCGCTTATCCGGCAACAAGTGAGTATCGATATGAGAAACAAGTCGTGGTATGGAATTAGACAGCAGTGATGCTGTTGTTTCAATTTAAGTGCATCTAAGAGTATTTCAAACTCATTTTCTTCTAATCTACGCTCTCTTTCGTTACTTCGCGTCTAGGTATTTTTGAATAAGTTCACCGACTGTACAATCAACTAATCCCATCTCAATATCAATGAGTTGTCGTTCAACTTTATGAACCATGTTTTTGGCCCATTTACTGGCGGATGATTTACTGTGAAAGGTTTTTGATGTTGAAAAAGTCACTATTCCAGACTCTTTATTTCTAACCCTCGCACAGTAAACAGTTTGATTTTTCCTAACTCTCTTTGAAATGCTATAATGCGCCATCAAAATTCCTTAATAAAAAAGCAGTTCCCCCGAAAGAGTGAAAATAAGGAATTGAAGGGACCGAATTCAGAAAATCAAGTACACCACACTTGGTCTTTACTCAAGAAATTAGATATTATCAATATAAAACAAAGGCTTAAATTGAATACCACCGTTCAAACTCTCGATCGCCGTTTCTCTGTCGCTCCAATGCTGGATTGGACAGACAGACACTGTCGCTATTTCTTACGATTGTTCTCAAAGCACACTCTGCTGTATACCGAAATGGTAACGACGGGGGCTATAATCTTTGGAAAGGGAGACTACCTTGGTTTTAATACCGAGGAGCATCCTCTAGCGCTGCAGCTTGGAGGGAGCGATCCAACTGACATGGCACGATGCGCGGTATTGGCTCAAGAGCGTGGGTACGACGAAGTGAATATTAATGTAGGCTGCCCTAGCGACAGAGTAAAAAACGGCAGTTTCGGTGCGTGTTTGATGGCACAGCCTGATGTGGTGGCCGATTGTGTAAAAGCCATGCAAGCCGAGGTTGATATCCCAGTAACGGTGAAATGTCGTATTGGTATAGATGATATGGATGAGGACGAAGATTTTGCTCGCTTTATCGATATTGTGGCTGGGGCTGGTTGCGATACTTTTATTGTTCATGCAAGAAAAGCATGGCTTCAGGGGTTAAGCCCTAAAGAAAATCGTGAAATTCCGCCGTTAAACTATCCGCGAGTCCATCGCATAAAAGAAACCCACCCTGAATTATCAATAAGCATTAATGGTGGTGTGAAAACCTTAGCCGATACCAAAACACAGTTGGAAAGTGTAGATGGTGTGATGATTGGCAGGGAAGTGTATGCAAACCCGTATATTATGGCTAACGTAGACACTGAAATATTTGGTGATGCACAGGCAAAAAGTATTTCACGCCGCGAGGCCGTGTTTAAAATGCAGCAATATATTGAGAGCCACATTGAGCGCAAAGAAGATGCGTACTTCAAACCGTGGCACGTAGCGCGCCATATGCTTGGTTTATTTCAGGGGCAAGCTGGTGGTCGTATCTGGCGTCGTTATTTAAGCCAAAACGGTACCGGAAAGTCTCCTGATCCTCATTTGCTGATGAATGCGTTGAGTGCCGTAGAGGCAGCACAACGAGAATTGGACGAATACAATAGCCAAAGAGATAGTCAAAGCAGTGGTCAAAAAAGCTAACAGGTTAGTGCCTTTGACTAAAGTTTAATATTCGCTCAATAAGGGTTTCGCGCTAGCTTAACGTTAAAATTTTATTTTAAGTTTAAAATTCAGTCATTTAAGCTTTATTTAAGAAGTTGGCACACCTCTCGCTATATGTCTTATATCGCAACGACAACGTGTTGTTGTACCGACAAGACTTTCGAGGGAAATTATGAAAACTTCACTAATTGCAGCAACTTTACTTTCAGCAAGCATGGTAAGCGGTGTAGCAAACGCGCAAGAATCTGTACTCAACTCTTTGCTACAAAACATGGTAACTACCGCAGTGTCGATGACAGCAAGTGAGCTATCTGCTGATGTATATCAGTCAGTGGCAAATACGTCTTACCATTTTGAATTAGACGGTACAAATACGAAGAGTACAGGTAGCGTAAGCGTTACCGATATTGCGTCTACTAAGAAAGAGTCCGGCGTTACCGATACTTTCGAAAAAGTTAGCGATGAAAACGATGCTGAATAAGTTATAGCAACGATATAAAGTTACGAATTTTTAAAAAGCGCCTATTGGCGCTTTTTTTCGTTTTTGCTTCAGTATCTTAAGGCTTGCATACAAGAGAACAATAAACATTCGGGCCCACATCATAAATACGATATCAGTGCCCGTTACCTACACCTTATATCTACAACCACACCTTATATCTACAACCATACCTACAAACACCACTAATACCTTTACTAGGCCCTTTTCTTCGGCCTTTTCACACAACACACGCATTAGCTCATTAGCTCGTCAGCTGAGTCTACATCTAACGTTTGTTCTCACACTGAGTTCACATACACATATTATTTTTTACTGCTTACTTCACATCTAGGAGCAAAAAACGGTATTTAACAGAGTGTGGCGAAATTAACAAAGTGAATGGTGAAAAAGACTAAATTATCGTTTCATGATTATTTTTGGAAATGGCAATTAACAGTGATTTTTATAAAATCCATACTTATCAGTGCTTTAAATGTTTGGCACGTCTATTGTAATACCTATATGAGTAAAGCGTTAGGAGAGTGTGATTACAAGTGGAACAGTTCCCCAGTTAATTACAGTGTCCAACCACAGTTTCAAAAATGAAATAGAGAAGTCAGCGTCGCATCAATCTTGATAGTTAATTGCTGGTAACTCGCCAACATCTTTATGGAGAGATAATTATGGGTATGTTTTCAAGAATTAACGATATTGTTCAGGCCAACATCAATGCAATGCTAGACAAAGCAGAAGATCCTGAAAAAATTATTCGTCTCATCATTCAAGAGATGGAAGAAACATTGGTAGAAGTACGTACTGACGCGGCTCGATATATCGCGCAACAAAAAACATTAGCGCGTCAAATTGACAACACAAATAAAGAAATTGCTAGCTGGCAGGGTAAAGCGCAGCTTGCAATGAATAACGACAAAGAGTCTCTTGCAAAAGCAGCCTTGGTTGAAAAGCAAAAGTACGTGGCTAAGTTATCGTCGTTGCAAGAACAAGAATCTCACTTAGCTGAGAGTATCGAGAAGATTCAGCATGATACTTCTCGCCTTAATACCAAAATGGCAGAAGCCAAAGCGAAACAAAAAGTGCTTATTCAGCGCAAGTACTCTGCTGAAACTCGCTTGAAAGTGAAGCAGGCTGATCATGAGAACAAAATTGATGACGCCATGTCTCGTTTTGAAAGCTACGAACAGCGTATTGATTTCCTTGAAGCACAGGTTGATGCCTATGACCTAACAAAGTCGAACGAAGCAGCATCACTATCGGCAGAGTTTCAGGCACTAGAAGCGGATGAGTCGATTGAACAAGAGTTAGCGGAACTTAAGAGAAACAAAGTAGCTTAGGCGTTAATAAAAGTAGCTTAAGCGTTAAACAAGCGCCTAATAGTTTAGGCGCAGCCGCCAAGTTCTTTCTAGTAGTAAACGCTTAGGTCATACAAGCTAGTTGAATAAAAGATAAGTAAATAAAAGATAAGTAAATAAAAGATAAGTAAATAAAAGATTGTTGGAGAAAATCATGAAATTGTCATCACAAAAACGTATTTATAGAGATTTGGACTCAGGTGTTATTTCGGGCGTGTGTGCAGGCGTTGCGCGTTACTTCGATATTGACGCAGTTTGGGTACGCGGTGGCGCAGTGGCTGCCTTAATTTTGATGCCTGCAATTACTTTGCTTGCCTACTTTGCTGCAGTAATTGTACTGCCGAGATTAGCGTAATGAAAAATTTTTTACTGGCATTAGTTATTGCCATCGTGCTGATGAATTGTCTCGGCAGTGTGGTGGAGGATGCATTAGGAATGCATTTGGTCATGTCTGATGAATTACTGAGTCCTTGGGAGAGTATAGCGGTGTTTTCTGTAATAGGTATTGTGTTGGCTATTGTGGGGTTTGTCGTTGCCTTGAGCGTAGTGGGTACTGTGGTACTCGCCCTTGGCGCGGTATTATTTGCACTGTTGCTTGCAGGTGTAAGTGCTTTTTGGCCAATCATCGTTATTGCAATTGCGCTATATGCATTGAAAAAGCGTAATACTGCATCATACGCGCAGAAAAATGAGCACAATATGCACCATACGTTATAGTTATCATAAATCGAATTAAGTTGTATTCAGGTACTAAAAAGTGGTCATATAGGGAATACCCGTTATTAGGGTTAGTATTTCTCTCGTAATTATAAAAATTCAAACAGCTGACTCAGGTCGGCTGTTTTGTGTAAAAAAGGAAGGTTGGTGTTTATATGAGACAATCAATTAACGCGAAACGGATAGCGATTGTCGCTGTGCTACTTGTCATTATATTCTGGCTTATAGGATGGTACTGGAGCTTATCGCCTGATACTTTTGATGTTAAAGACCGCTTAAAAACATCTTCTACCGTAGAAAACCCAACCCAAATTGCTGGTTATACAATCACTACCGCGATGATCGATGTTTCAGAGACCTTACTTGATAAGCCAGGTGGTTACTTGTCTAACGATGTTATTCCACCCGGTGTTTTGCTTGATAATATGCCGGCATGGGAATTCGGGGCTTTGGAAATGATCCGCGATTTGGCTCTGTCTATGCGAAAAGACTTCAGCCGCTCTCAGTCTCAATCAATGGAGAACCCCTATTTAACTAAGGCACACCCCAAGTTCAATATGGATCATAAAAGCTGGGCGCTACCCTCATCAGAGTCGAGTTACGCCGATGGTATTGCACTTTTAAAGCAATACAGAGAAGAGTTGGCAAGCACGCGAAACAGTAATAGCCAGTTTTACACCCGCGCTGATAATTTACGAGAGTGGTTAAAGCAAGTAGAAAAACGATTAGGAAGTTACTCGCAAAGGTTAAGTGCTAGCGTTGGATCTGCTAGAATTAATACTGACTTGGCTGGTGATAGAAATGCTCGCCAATCTACACCTGTGGCAAATCAAAGTGTGGTGAAAACAAGCTGGTGGAAACTAGACGATAATTTTTATGAAGCACGTGGTGCGTCGTGGGCTTTGCTGCATTTTTTGAAGGCCGTTGAAATAGAATTTTACGACGTGCTGGAAGATAAAAATGCGTTAGTCAGTATGCAGCAAATTATTCGAGAGTTAGAATCTACTCAGCAGTCAGTGTTTAGCCCAATGATTCTAAATGGAAGCGGTTTTGGCATGTTGGCTAATCATTCATTGGTAATGGCTAACTATATTTCTCGCGCCAATGCAGCACTTATCGAAATATCTGAACTTCTTAATCAAGGATAATGAATGAAAAAGAGTCTTTTAGTTGCCGCACTAGGATGCGCACTAGTTTCTGTATCTTCACAGGCTGATACTATCGCTGGGGTTTATGTTGGGGCTCAGGCATGGCAAACCGACACGTCAGGTGGCTTTGCCGATACCAATAATACGGCAAACTTTAGTTTTGACGATGAAACGAATTCGTCGGTGTATATCGCACTAGAACATCCGGTTCCGTTTTTACCGAATGTTAAGATAAACCAAACAACACTAGACAATTCAGGTGTAACAACACTCGACTCTAGCTTTACTTTTGACGGTCAGCTTTATACGGCAAACAGCGAAGTGGCTACCGATATCGATTTAACCTCTACCGATCTTATTCTTTACTATGAGTTATTCGATAACGACTTGGTAAGTTTCGATTTAGGTATTAATGCAAAATACATCGATGGTGCATTGCTAGTAAACGATAGAGCAAGCGCAACGCAAGGGTCTGCAGATTTCTCAGGCATTGTGCCAATGGCTTACTCTAAAATCCAAGTTGGTTTACCGTTTACAGGGTTGTCTGCATATGCTGAAGGAAGCTACTTGTCCTTTGACGACCATGAGTTAAGTGATTATCAAGTGGCTGTTGCCTATTCTTTTATCGAAAGTATTGCCATAGACATGACGGTGCAACTAGGTTACAGAAACGTCACAGTTGATATTGAAGACTTAGACGATGTTTATGCCGACATGGAGTTTGACGGCGTATTTGCTGGGCTAGAGCTACATTTCTAGTCTTTGTAACAGGTATTAATGAAGGCGCTTCTGCTACGCAGATAGCGCCTTTTTTATTTCAATAATGCTTTTAAGCACATTCAGTAATAAAAAAGTCTCATTTATTCTTTTCTCTTCTTGAATAAAGTCGTTAGCCTAGCGACATCGAAAAAGGGCTATAAGACTATGTCAAAAGATTCTAACTCAACAACAGTGTCAAATTCAGCGCCAGGCGCGGTAGTAAATGAACAGCAGTGGAATGCGATCACGCAAGCTATTGCTGGTCTAAATCGTGATCAGCTCACATGGGTGAGTGGTTATGCTGCGGGTATGGCTGCTGCGCAGGGCGGGGCAGTTGCGCCGTCGCTACAAGCGGCACCTGTGTCAGCGGGAGACGCCCCCACTCTTACTATTTTGTACGGCTCTCAAACTGGTAACGCCAAAGCGTTAGCTCACGAGTGCCAAGCGAAAGCAGAAGGTGCAGGGTATAACAGCAAGCTAGTAAGCATGGCGGACTATAAAGCCCGTAACCTTAAAAGCGAAACTCACGTTGCTGTGTTCGTTAGTACTCATGGTGAAGGCGATGCACCAGACGACGCCATTGAGCTGCATGAATATGTGGCAAGTAAAAAAGCGCCAAAGTTAGCGAATACAAAGTACGCCGTATTGAGTCTAGGAGATAGCAGCTACGAGTTTTTCTGCCAAACCGGCAAAGACTTCGACGAGCGTTTATCTAAATTAGGTGCAACTGCGGTTATCGACCGCTTAGATTGTGACGTAGATTACGAGGCCGAAGCAGAAGCGTGGCTAAACAGCTTTATCGACTCGTTGAAAGAAGATTTCACAGCCTCAGCAGCTCCGGCCGTAGCGGCACAAACCGGTGTCGCAGTTGCGGGAGCCCCGGCGCAAACTTATACAAAGAAAGCGCCTTATACTGCATCGTTGATTGAATCTCAAAAGATCACTGGCAGAGACTCAATTAAAGATATTCGTCATATCGAAATTAGCCTTGAAGACTCAGGTATTACCTACAAACCAGGCGATGCCCTTGGCGTATGGTTTAAAAATGCCCCTTCGTTGGTTAACGACCTTATGGCGCTACTTTCTCTTGATGAAAATGAAGAGGTCGTGGTGGCAGAAAGTGCTATGACGCTTAAAGAAGCGCTTACCTCTAAACTTGAGTTAACACTTAGCTATCCTAATTTTATCAAAGCCTATCAGGCTGCGACGGGGTCTGAAGGTTTGGCGGCGCTGATGGAAGACAAAGCACAGCTTCGTACTTATATGGCCGACAGACAAATTATTGATATTGTTCGCGACCATGTTGGCAGTATTTCTGCGCAGCAACTTGTCGACGCATTGCGTCCTCTTACGCCGCGACTCTATTCAATTGCGTCTAGCCAAGCCGATGTAGAAGACGAAGTTCACCTTACGGTAGCCCACGTTGATTATGAGGCTTTTGGAGAGCGTCATCAGGGCGGCGCATCGGGCTACCTTTGCGAATACCTTGAGGAAAACGGAGAAGTAGAGGTGTTCGTTGAAAACAACGATAACTTCCGCTTGCCTGCCGATCCTAATACACCGGTTATCATGGTGGGTCCAGGAACAGGTATCGCGCCGTTCAGGTCGTTTATGCAAGAGCGAGACGTACAAGAGGCAGAAGGCAAAAACTGGTTATTTTTCGGTAACCCGCACTTTACCCAAGACTTCTTGTATCAAGTTGAATGGCAAGGATATGTAAAAGAAGGCTTGCTAGACAAAATAACGTTAGCGTTCTCACGTGATCAAGAAGAGAAGGTTTACGTTCAGCACCGACTACTCGAAAACGGTAAAGAAGTATTCGAATGGTTAGAGCAGGGCGCTCACTTCTATGTGTGTGGCGATGCTATGCACATGGCGAAAGATGTTGAAGAAGCGCTGATTAAGATTGTGCAAGAGCACGGTGGCAAGTCAGAAGCGGAAGCAAAATCATACGTGGTTGAGTTGCGTAAAGCGAAACGTTATCAAAAGGATGTCTATTAATGAGTAATGAAAACTCTCCATTCGTTGTTGAGGGCAAATTAGCCGACAACGAAAGATTAAAGCGCGAAAGTAAAAACCTTCGCGGAACAATAGAAACTGACCTGAAAGATGATCTTACAGGTGGCTTTACGGCTGATAACTTCCAGTTAATTCGCTTCCACGGCATGTATCAGCAGGATGACAGAGATATTCGCGCAGAGCGTGCTAAGCAAAAGCTAGAGCCGCTGCAAAATGTGATGTTGCGTGCGCGGTTACCTGGTGGCGTAATTATGCCCGACCAGTGGCTAGCGATAGACAAGTTTGCCGCTGACCACACTTTATACGGCAGTATCCGTTTAACTACGCGACAGACTTTTCAGTTTCACGGCGTGCTTAAGCCAAAAATTAAGTCGATGCACCAAATGCTGAACAAAGCGGGAATCGATTCAATTGCGACAGCCGGTGACGTGAACAGAAACGTATTGTGTACCTCGAATCCTGTAGAATCAGAACTGCATTTAGAGGCGTTTGAGTGGGCTAAAAAGATAAGCGAGCACTTACTTCCTAAAACACGAGCTTACGCTGAAATTTGGTTAGATGGCGAAAAAGTGGAAACCACAGAGAAGCCAGTTGAGCCTATTCTTGGCGATAACTATCTTCCACGTAAGTTTAAAACCACGGTTGTTATTCCACCGCAAAACGACGTTGACGTACACGCTAACGATTTGAATTTTGTTGCCATTGCAGAAAACGGCAAGCTGGTTGGCTTTAACGTATTAGTAGGTGGTGGTCTTGCCATGACTCACGGGGATAAAAGTACGTATCCTCGCAAAGCCACTGACTTTGGTTATATTCCACTAGAAAACACGCTCGATATTGCCGCAGCCGTAGTGACTGTGCAGCGCGACTGGGGTAACCGTGTTAATCGTAAGAATGCAAAAACCAAATACACCCTTGAACGTGTTGGTGTAGACAACTTTAAAGCTGAAGTTGAAAAGCGTGCAAACGTTACGTTTCAAGATAGTCGACCGTTTGAGTTTACCGAACGTGGCGACCGCTTTGGCTGGGTAGAAGGCATCGACGGTAACTATCACTTAACTGTATTTATCGAAAACGGCCGAATTCTAGATTACCCAGGAAAGACCTTAAAAACAGGGTGTGCAGAAATTGCCAAAATTCATAAAGGCGATTTCAGGCTAACGGCAAATCAAAACCTGGTTATCGCCGGTGTTGCGCCAGCCGACAAGGAAAAAGTAGAAGCATTGGCTCGTGAGCACGGATTAATTGCCCCTGCGGTATCTAATCAACGTCTTGATTCAATGGCGTGTGTGTCACTACCAACCTGTCCGCTGGCAATGGCAGAAGCTGAGCGTTACTTACCTGACGCTGTCACTGAGCTTGAGGGACTATTAGCCAAACACGGGCTTGCTGATGATAGCGTGATCTTCCGCGTAACGGGCTGTCCGAATGGCTGTGGTCGTGCCATGCTTTCTGAAGTCGGGTTAGTAGGAAAAGGCCCTGGCAAGTACAACCTGCATTTAGGTGGCGACAGGGAGGGGACACGTATCCCTCGTATGTATCGTGAAAACATCAGCGAGCAAGAAATTATGTCAGAGCTCGATACGCTGTTTGGCCAGTGGGCTAGCAATCGAGAAGACGGCGAAGCGTTTGGAGATTTTGTTGTTCGTACCGGCGTTGTTAAACCGGTAGTTGATTCAGCGCGTGATTTCTATGAGCAATAATACGGCGGTTACAGAGCAAGTATTATCGCTAGATATCAGCAAGGAAGAGCTTGCTGATATCAACGGGTCGCTTGAAGCGATGACGGCACAACAACGAGTGGAATGGGCCTTTGTTAATTTGCCTGATACTCATATTGTGTCTTCAAGCTTTGGTGCTCAGTCTGCGGTAATGCTGCATATGCTGACACAAGCAAAGCCAGATATTCCTGTTGTGTTAACCGACACAGGCTATTTGTTTCCCGAGACTTACCAATTCATCGATGAACTGGTTGCTAAGCTCAAGCTTAACCTACACGTATATCAAGCGAATATGTCATCAGCATGGCAAGAGGCTCGATTTGGCAGACTGTGGGAGCAAGGCATAGAGGGAATTGAAACTTACAATTCTCTTAACAAAGTTGAGCCCATGCAAAGAGCGCTGCAAGAGCTTAATGCTGGAACTTGGTTTGCTGGTTTGCGTCGTAGCCAGTCTGATTCTCGAGGGAAGTTACCTGTTCTGCAGAAAGTGTCTGGTCAGTTTAAACTCTATCCCATTATAGATTGGAGCAATAAAGACCTGCATTACTACCTAAAAGAGCACAATCTCTCTTATCATCCGCTATGGGAGCAAGGCTACGTGTCTATTGGCGACTGGCATACCACACAGTCGTTACAAGAGGGCATGGAAGAGCAAGATACACGCTTTTTTGGTCTTAAAAGAGAGTGCGGATTGCACGAATTCGGTGATGGTATTTAATTTACATGGCTGACTGCACGTGTCTCACTTGTGTGAGGCAAGCAGTCATGCAATGTTAAACACTTCAGTTAAAATCGCTTTTATACTTTGCATATAGAGCGGGTTTGTATTTTTCCCCACAAGCTTAAACAGCTCACTACCAACGGGCGTAAACTTATAATAAACCAGCGCCACGCCTTGGGTTTTACACGTAAGTGTAAAGGTGTCGTTAACGCATCGCCATGATGTCTGCTGTCCTTCTCTGTACTCACCACTTTCAATTTCACTGGCATAAATCAGTTTCATTTCTTGAAGTGATAGCAAATCTGGATAGCTTAATCCCGCGCTCGCGAGATTAATCTGTTCTGGCACAGGTTTTTTGAAAATTGAAAGCAGTCTTTTTCTTTTGTGATAACCCACTAAGATACGCGGCACAGAGTCATTATTTTGTTTACTCGCTACGTTAACCGCCTTGATAAACACTTTGGCATCGCGATGTGTAAGAGATTTCAGAGTTTGTAAGCTACGCAGTGAAAAACTACCGGGCCTGGATACTTCAACAGCAAAAATTTTTCCCCATAGTTCTTGCATAGGCGCGCTATAAATTTCTTCAGCTAACGTGCTAAATGCAAAAAACCAATCTGGATCAAGGTTGTCGCTTGTTTGTTCGTTGATTGTTACATTTAGTGCTATATTGAGTATAGATTTTAAATTATTCGCTTTTTGTATCTGAAGTATTTTTTTACGTCGCTCGAGGGCATGTTCTTGTTTTTTCGGATCTAATGACAGCGCCGACGGGGTAATACCTACTCTAGAAAACCAAGACAGCATACGCTGCCTACTCGCCTCAATTTCTGCATTTTTATTTGTAGAGTCTTTAGTGTGAGCCGCTGGATTAACGGGCTCCTCTTTACTACGCAGAGGCGGTGGCGTTTTCTTTACCTCTTGGGTTAGATGCTGTGGGTTAATTTTCATAAAAGTTGTGGCAATTTCATTTGTAACAATGAGTAACAGGATGTCACTATTGCATTGCACATCGGTTTTATCAATGTAATCGTTAAGCTGGGAACAGTTGTGCGCAGTTATGTTTTTATTCAAATTGGGGAATTAAGCGGTTATGTCGGCAACGGATTACGAAAACGACGAACTTATCTTCTTAGATGACGATGCGACAGATATTGAGCTAAAGCTCGGGAAAGACTGGAATATTCTTATTGTTGATGACGATGAAGAAATTCACACGGTCACCCGTCTTGCGCTGTCGGATTTGATAGTCAACGATCGTAAGTTGAACTTCATTCATGCCCATTCAGCTAAAGAGGCGAAAGAGCGCCTCCATGAATATGGCAGCACGATAGCCATTATTCTTCTCGACGTAGTGATGGAAACTGACGACGCGGGATTCGACGTAGTAAAGTACATCCGCGAAGAAATGGGCTTAAATGAGCCTCGTATTATTCTTAGAACCGGTCAACCTGGCTTTGCTCCTGAAGAGCAGGTGATTAAGCTTTACGATATTAACGATTACAAAACCAAGACAGAGCTTACTAGGTCTAAACTGCTTACAACGATCATCTCCTCAATTCGCTCTTATCAACAAATAATTACCATTAGCCAGAGTCGCATCGGTCTCGAAAAAATTATTGCTTCCTCGGCAAATTTGTTTGAAGAGCACTCAGTAAAAGCATTTTGTGAAGGCGTAGTCACGCAAATTAGTTCACTGATTGGACTCGAGTCAGAAGGGCTCTTATGTGCGCGAGCCGGCTCCTTGCTTGACCTAGATGATGAAAATATTTATGTGCTTGGAGCGGCGGGAGAATATGCTGAATTTATCAATCAGCCTGTAAATACCATTCATAACGATGAAATTACAGAAAATGTGCATCGCTGCCTACGATTAAAACAACATATTTTCGATATATCCTGTTCGGTTTTATACATAAGTAGAGCAGGCTTTGAAGCTGCTGTGTATATGAGGCAAACACAGGATGTTAATGAACTGGATAAACATCTTCTGGAAGTGTTTTTATCAAGTATTTCCGTTGGATATGAAAACGTTAATTTATTCCACGAGCTTCGTAACGCCGCTTTCAGAGATTGGCTAACCCGTCTTCCTAATCGCAACCAATTTATCAACATGCTGGACAACCCAGGTAATATCGCTAGTAAAAATTGCTGCGTCGCGCTTGTTGATGTTAATCACTTCTCCGATGTTAATGATGGGCTAGGGCAGGAAGTCGGCAACGACTTACTTCGAGCTATTGCCGAAAGAATGCAGTCAACGTTGCCCAGCACCACACGTCTTAGCAGGTTAGCGGCCGATGTTTTTGGCCTAATTGGCCCAGAAAGTGATGTTTGCCCCGAAGTAATCAATGCCCTGTTCGATTCGTCTTTTGTGGTTGATGAGCATGTGTTGCCAGTCAAAGTAAAAGTGGGCCTGTGCAGAGTAGATAACGACCGCAATATCGGCATCGATTTACTCAAGCGAGCCAACATCGCCTTAAACCGCGCAAAGAAAAAGCTTACCGATAATTTTGAATACTACGCCAAAGATATTGAAGACCAAACAACGTGGCGTCTAGACATGATTCGACGTTTGCGTAGCGATTTTGCAGCCCGAAAACTAGAGCTATGGTTTCAACCGCAGGTAGATTTGCTGACCGACAAAGTGGTTGGTATGGAGGGTTTACTGCGCTGGCCTGATGGAAACGGTGGTTATATATCACCAGCTGTTTTTGTGCCGCTAGCAGAGTATTCTGGGCTTATTGTTGATATTGGCGAGTGGGTTTTAGAAGAGTCATGCCGACGACTTCAGCAGCTAAGAGAGCTAGGTCACGGACACCTGCGGGTAGCGGTAAATATCTCTATCCCGCAATTCAGAGACCGATTTTTTGTTGATAAAGTCAAAAATGCGCTCACCGAGGCTGATTGCGATCCGAGTTTACTCGAGCTAGAAATCACCGAGAGTGTAGTTATGGATGAGCCACAAATTGTCATCGATGCACTGCGCGTTTTAAAAGATTACGGAGTGAAAATAGCTATCGACGACTTTGGTACAGGGTTCTCCTCAATGAGTTACTTACAGCAGCTACCCTTAGACCGATTAAAAGTCGATCGTTCTTTTGTAAAAGATATCCAACCAGGCTCCGCTGCGGTGCTTGCAGAAACTATTGTGACTCTTGGGAACAAGCTAGGGTTGTTAACCATTGCAGAGGGTGTAGAAACTCGAGAGCAAGCAATCTATATGATTAAACTTGGTTGCGATGAAGCTCAAGGCTTTTTCTTTGCCAAGCCAATGCCGTTTGATCAGTTAGTGGAATTACTAAAAAGCACAAGACTACCTAGAGACGAAACTTAAAGTCTGAAACCCGTACAACAAAGAACAACACGCCCTAGGCAATTAAAGCAGCGACAGTCTTTTGTAAAGTGGGTACTGTTTGTGTTTCAAACCACGGGTTTTTCGCCAGCCAGCGATTGTTCCGTCCAGATGGGTGAGGCAGCGCTATAAAGTTCTCGTGCTCTGTTTTAATGGCTTCGGTAAGCGTTTTATATTGTGGCAAATAGTACTGCTGCGCGTAGCGTCCTATTAAAATGGTGAGTTCGGGTTGTACGAATTTAAGCAGAGACTCATGCCAGGTTGGAGCACATATTTTCATAGGTGGCGCATCTGCGCCATTTTTATAACCTGGAAAACAGAAGCCCATAGGCATAATGGAAAACAGTTCTGGTTTGTAAAACGTTTCTTTATCCACGCCCAACCACTGTCGCAGGCGTGTACCGCTAGGGTCAATAAAGGGGATATAGTTTTTGTGAGCCGTTAACCCTGGCGCTTGACTAATAATAAGCACCTTTGTGCGTTCCGCTAAAGATAAAATTGGGCGTGGCGGATGAGATAGTTCACTGGCGCAGAGTGAACACGTTTTCGCTCGGTGTACTAAGTGTGCAAATTCAGCCAACTTTTTCTCCAAATATTTCACTTTGTCATATTTCTGTCACAAAGCTATGATGCAAATTGACTACTTTCCATAAATGGCGTATTCTTGTACTAACAGTACAATAGTGTACTTAAGGAGAAAAGACATGCGTAAAGTAGTATTCAGTTTAGCCCTTTTAGCTTCATTTGGCATAGCGCATGCGGACTCTGGTAGTGACCAGCTTTTCGATTGTATGGACGCTAAAACGTTCGAAATGAATAACCAATGTATGGCCAACACAATTGGCAACAACATTAGTTTCCGTAATGCTCAACAAGAACTTGTTAATATCGCGAGCGAAAGCCAAGGCGATTATGCAATTGCCACTATGACATTTGATCAAGAAAAAATGCATATTGACATTGTTGCACACAAAGAGTCGCTAAATGCGCTTGCAGCAAACAGAAATTAAAATGAAGTGTTAATACGAGAAGCCGGCATTTGCCGGCTTTTTTTTGTCTAAAATATTCTGTTTAAACCATTGATAGCCGCAACTCTGTAAGCTTCTGCCATTGTGGGATAGTTAAAGGTTGTATTCACAAAGTAATCAATCGTGTTGCCTTCTCCCTTCTGCTGCATAATTGCCTGGCCGATATGTACAATCTCAGACGCACGCTCACCAAAACAATGAATTCCCAGTATCTCTTTAGTTTCACGATGGAACAGTATTTTCAAGCTACCGGTTTGGGTTGATGCAATCTGAGCTCGCGCTAGATGCTTGAATTGAGCTCTCCCAACTTCATAAGGCACTTTCGCTGCAGTAAGCTCTTGCTCAGTTTTACCAACTGAACTAATTTCGGGAATGGTGTAGATACCCGATGGGATATCGGCCACCAATGAGGCATGAGTCTTACCCGCTAGCATTGCTTCAGCTGCAAAACGGCCTTGGTTATAAGCGGCAGATGCTAAACTAGGATACCCAATCACATCTCCAACAGCATAAACATTATCCACGTCGGTCTGGTAATTTTCATTCACTTTCAGCTGGCCTCTGCTGTCAGCTTTTAAACCGATATTCTCAAGCTTTAACGTGTCTGTGTTACCCGTTCTTCCGTTTGCAAATAGCAAACAGTCTGCCCTCATCCGTTTACCAGATTCTAAATTAAGAATAACAGAATCGTCCGTTGTCTCTACCGACGCATAGGTTTCGTTATGACGTATAAGTACACCGTTATTCCATAAGTGATAGCTCAGCGCATCTGATATTTCTGTATCGAGAAACGATAGCAGGCGATCGCGCATATTGACTAAGTCTACTTTCACACCCAGACCGCGAAAAATACTCGCGTATTCCGAACCAATAACACCTGCACCGTAAATGATAATAGATTTAGGATCGTGCTTAAGTGATAAAATGGTGTCTGAGTTGTACACACGAGGGTGATTGAAATCGATATCTTTAGGAGTGTAGGGGCGAGAACCCGTTGCTAATGCAAATTGTCCTGCCGTAACAATGTCTTTCGACCCGTCTTCGCGTGTTATCTGAAGCGTATGTGCATCGATAAAGCTAGCTTCGCCGTGAAACAAGGTAACGCGATTTCTGTCGTAGAACGACGATCTCAGTCGTGTTTGGCTATTCACAACACCACTAGCGTGGCGCATGATCTCAGAAAAAGTCAGGCTTCTGCTTAAATGATTGTCAGCAAAGAGGGGCGAACTGTTATATTCAATTAAACGACTTACCGAATGACGAAGCGCCTTAGATGGGATAGTTCCCCAATGTGTACACCCGCCTCCAACTGCCTCATAACGCTCAACAACAGCCACTTTTTTACCGGCTTTCGCTAGCTGCATCGCAACCCCTTCTCCGCCAGGGCCTGTGCCAATAACTATTGCGTCGTAATGATACGATGGAGTTTTTTGCTTTGCTGCCATGTTGTCTTCCTGTTTAAGTGTGAACGCGTAAGGACTGTATGAGCTGCTTTCATTGTATCTCACTCACACCTTACTACTACCTATACAAATAACTCTAGTAGTAAATAGCACATAAAAAAAACCACATGCAACGAATTACATGTGGTTTTTCATTTCAGTTGTAATGTATGGGTGGTTAAGCCATTTGCAAAGAGAGCGTTTGAAGCTGCAGCCACTTCTCTTTTTGAACTGCAAACGAATGCTTCAATTCTTTGTACTTATACGTAAGCTCTAAACCTTCGAGTGTGCGTTGAAAAGATTTCTGCTTCACTCGCATGATGCGCTTTTTCGTAGAGTAATAATCGCTCATGCGTTGCATAAGTAGATCGTACTCCTGCTGAATGGTATTCATCATTTCATCGGCATTTGGAAGCATCGACACTTTTTCGCTTGCTCGTTGAAGCTGCATTGCCGCCAGCGCCTTTTCTATGCGCTCTTCAGGAACCTTTCGTAGGTTCGTGGTTAAACCAACAAACGACAGCCCGCGAATCAGCCATTTTGTCGGATCGAATTGATACCAACGAATGCCGTTGCGATAGTCATATTCGAAGATATGGTGATAATTGTGATACCCCTCACCAAAAGTGAAAAATGCTAGCAAACCATTATCTCTTGCTGTGTTCTTATCGGTATACGGCTGGTCGCCCCAGAAATGAGCAAGTGAATTGATGAAGAACGTAACGTGGTGAACGAGCACAAGTCGAAGCACGCCAGCGATCAGGATCATGCCCATTATATCGCCGTTCAACCATCCCAGAAGGCCAGTTATACCGAAATTAGCTACCAGTACTATGGGCAAATAGTAATTATGTTGCCACATTACTACCTTGTCTTTTTGCAGATCTTTGCAATTGCTGTAATCATCATATCGATTAGATTGGTACTCGCGAAGCATCCAGCCAATATGAGCGAACCACAATCCCTTCTTTGCTGAATACGGATCGTTGTCGTTGTCATCAACGTGGCGATGATGAACTCGGTGATCTGAAGACCAATGTAATATGCTGTTTTGCAGCGCCATTGCGCCGCCAATTGCTAAAATTACGCGTACTACAATGTTCGCATCGTATGTTTTATGCGACCACAGGCGATGATAACCGGCAGTAATCGACATACCGGTAAAGTAAAATAAGAAGATAGCTGCGCTTATTTCGACCCAGTCTATTCCGCGATGCGCCACCCATAAAGGGGCACCAATGAATGCAATCGCACCGGATATAATAAATACCAGTACGTTCGTTAATATAAGAGGAGGTTTTTTCATTTTTGACTACTTGGCTTACAACTGTTCGCTAATTTATCGTTTTATGCATTCTCAGGCAAGTAAAACTAGGTTAAGTTCTGCTAACCTAGCTAAACTTTAATTATTATAGACCAGTTCAATTATTCTTAAACTTGATGATAATGTTAGGACACTATTATTAGGTTGGCGTTCTGTATTTATGCTAAAACACTGACGTTAATGTAAAATGCAGTGCAAAGTTATGTTTCGTCTTAAAGCAGTCAATGGGATAATCTGACAAGGAATGAAGAAGTGGTATTAACGTGAGCCGACAAGAGCAAAAATTAAAGACCCGTCAAAATATTATTCATGCAGCATTTTCTTTGCTTGATGAAAACAGAAGCTTATCAGCGATTAGTCTTCGAGAAGTAGCGCGAGAAGCGGGTATTGCACCTACTTCCTTTTATCGACACTTCAAAGATATGGACGAACTTGGTTTAACGTTGGTCGACGAGGCGGGTTTAGCACTAAGGCAATTAATGCGACAGGCCAGGCGACGAATTGCCTCTGGCGGTGGTGTTATTCACACATCCGTTGAAACCTTTATGGAGTTTATTGCGGCAAACACCAACGTGTTTCGATTGTTGTTGCGCGAACACACAGGTACATCGTCTGCATATCGACTCGCGGTATTCAGAGAAATTCAGCATTTTATAGACGAATTAACCGATTACATTGTCGAGAAGCAAGGCGTAGAGTATGCGTTAGCACATATACAAGCAGATGCAATGGTAAGACTTGTTTTCAGTGCGGGTGCAGAAGCCCTTGAAGCGGACGATAAACTGCGAGGTGAAATTGGAGAGAAAGTGAAAACTCAATTGCGATTTGTTCAACTCGGAGCAACGATAAAACGATAGTTTGCGGTGTCTACTGGAGTACGCCGTACCGGTAGGGTAAAGCGTAACGAACAGCAGTCACAATACAAATCTGCAAAAGGTACAGAAAGACATTAACAGCGCGCTGAGTGTTAATGCCTGACTTTTAAAAAACCTTACTTTCTCGTTAGTAGCACGCCAGCTTCTATATGGTGGGTAAATGGAAATTGGTCGAACAAGGCCGTTTTAGCCACAGTATGTGTGGAACTCAAGATCTGTAGGTTTTCGGCTAACGTCTCAGGATTACACGATATGTAGATAATATTGTCGTAATCTTGAATCATTTCTAATGAATCTTTGTCTAGTCCAGCGCGGGGCGGATCCACTAACACGGTCGTGAAGTTGTAGTCGCTAAGTTCAATACCTTCCAAACGACTAAAAGTACGCTCGCCTCGCATGGCTTGAGTAAACTCTTCTGCCGCTAATCGTACTATTTTTACATTGTCTAAACGGTTCTGCTCAATATTGTATTGGGCTGCGTTTACCGAAGGTTTCGCTATCTCTGTGCCAATCACATTATCGAAGTGGATGGCTAGTGGAATTGAAAAGTTACCTGCGCCACAGTACATTTCCAGCAGATCGCCTTTAAGCGGCTCAACACAATCCAGTGCCCACTCGATCATATCGCAATTCACTTTCGCATTAGGTTGAGTAAAACTATTCTCAATATGCTTAAATATGAATTCGCGGTTATTAATGGGCAGCTTTTCGATTACAAAGTCATTCCCAACAATAATCTTTTGTTTGCGGGCTCTACCAATAATACTGACTGCAGGAAATAGTGTAGATAAGGTATTTTTGAGTTCGTTGGCTTCACGCTCCCACTCGCTATCTAGCTGTCTGTGATACAACAAACTTATGACTAATTCTCCTGACAGTGCAGACAGGTAATCGATTTGAAACAGCTTTCTGCGCAGTGATTCACTTGGGCGCACTATGTCTAAAAGTGCCCTCATGGCTTTATTGATAGTCTCACAGGCAGGTTCAAACGTATCTACGCGATATTTTTCTTTTGTTTGCTGATCAAACATAATATGGAAAAGATCGTCACCTTCGTGCCAAACCCTAAATTCCGCTCGCATTCTGTAATGCGTAGGTGATGAGGGAAATACTGACAATGATGGCGCATCAAATGCAGAAAGCAGCGACTCAAGACGCTCTACTTTTTCGTCGAGTTGTTTTCGATACTGTATTAACTTGGTATCTGACGTCTTATTTTCCATCAATGTTTCTCCATCAAAAGCTATGGTCTAACGTTTACAAAAGAAGTTATTTCAAATGTCACTTCTCACAAGGACGCGAATTGTAGTGGCTTCTATAATATGTGCAAACCAAATTCTTAAGCGTAGTAAAATTTTCTGTATTAAAATTAAACAATATTGAGTTAGTGCCGATACACTATATGAGGATAGTGAGGATCAAATTATGAACGTGGGTCAAATTAAGGCTTTTATGGGCGATCAAAAAGCCGATCAAAAGACAGCAGTTCATCCTAATGAGGCACTGAAAAAGCAGCTTCAGCAAGATGGATTGAAGCAGGCTGCTGAGCTAGCTAAACAGCAGGCATCGACAGTTTCTGTAAACAGCACGCAAACGAGTATTGGGTTGCGGGTAGTTAGTAGTAGTCTTAGTCAAACTCTCGAGATTGATGGACAGAAGCCAAAAGAGTTGGCTGACAAAAAAGTAGAAGAGAAGAACAAGAACTTATTCGATTTCGAAAAAGTCGCTAAGAATGTCATGCGCTTTGTGGGCGGTGTGATTCGCGGTGCTGCTGACGGTGGTGCAAGCGATGAAAAGCTTAACGGTCTGTTTAGCCAAGCAAGAGAAGGCGTAAGCAGAGGCTTTGCAATGGCAGAGAAAGACTTAGCAGGCTTCATGAACGAAGAGCTTGAAAACGGGATCAGTAAAAGCCGCGAACTTATCGACACGGGTATAGACGATTTAGAAACCGATATATTCAATCGACAAGGTGTGGAGAACGGCAACCTAGCGCGTGTATCAACTCTTACTGCTGCTTCGGTAGCTAACGAACAGTCCGGCCAGCTGTCTATTCGCACTAGAGACGGGGACGAGGTTACTTTCAGTTTTGAAAATCTACAGTCATTTCAAGCTAGCCAACAAACTTCATTTCAAGCGCAAACAACGAATGGAGAAGGTGATAACGGCACAACAACAAGTAGTGTGTCGGTAAAGCAAACCACAGCGTTTGAATATTATGAACGAAGTGGAATTAGTTTTTCCCTGAAGGGAGAATTAGATGAAGCTGAGATGAAGTCTATTGCCGATTTAGTGGGCCAAGTTCAAGACCTTGCTGATACCTTTTATAAAGGCGACGTTGATAAGGCGTTTGAAGAGGCGTTGAGTCTAGGCTTCGACGACAAAGAGTTAGTTGGTTACGCACTTCAGTTAAATAGATCTACTCAAACGGATGTGCTGAAGGCTTACGAAAATATTCAGCATTATAACGAAGATAATGATGAGCGTAGTCAGTATGGTAATGTAGTAAGCCCAGTATCTCAGTATTTAGAAAAAATGATGAATACGTTTGAGAATGCTGAGGATAAGTTAGCGTCTAATGAAGATTATAATACGTTAATAGCAGGTCTTATTAGTAAAATGGAAGACGTACAGGTACCTGATCTGATTAGTGCGATAAATAGATTCCACACATTCAACCAGACGTTATTAGATGGATTGCCACAAGCAGATATCAATACTAACAATAATGAATCTCCTTCTGCGTAAACATGTTTCAGGGCGGGACAAATAGATAAAAAAAAGCCTGGCTTACATCGCCAGGCTTTTTTATTTAAGCGTGTTCAACTTTCTCTTTCGCGGGCCGCACTTTTAAGGTGCGCTCTTGGAAAGTAGAATCGTTAGTCTGTTCAATAACAGAATCTACATCATTCGCTACTACTTCTATAAAGCCATAACCTTTCCGTTTACCTGTTTTTCGATCTTTCATAAGACGAACCGACTGAACATCTGCATAGCTACTAAAATATTCTTTTACTGCACTTTCGTTAGCACGATACGGCAAGTTACCGACGTAAAGTGTTTCAACAGCATCAGAACTGATAGCATCGTCATCAGAAGACGGTGAGCTTTGGATAAGTGAAGCTAGCCAAGGCGTAACGATACCACTGATCAAAAGTGCAGCGGAAACAGTCAATGGAACGTGAACGTCCAAACTCGCTGAAGAAAATAATAAATAACCTGCGATTGCAAAAATGGCGCTAATTATAGTGCACTGAATAAAGCCTACTTTCATATAACTACCTTTCTATTGTTTTTTTGGGTTGAAGGCTGCTGCTAGTTTACTCATTTGTAACAAATTGAACAATAAAATGTGAAAAAACTAGCCTAAAGATGAATAAAACTATCAGAAATGATGGAGAAATGACCGCTTAAGCTAAAAAACTAATCAAACAGCAAAAAAGAAGCATTTAAGTGTTGATCTTTTAGTTCAGCTATTTATAATGCGCTCCACGTTTTGAAGGGGCTTCAAGCAACTCAAAACTGAAACGCATAACCAAGTTAAAAAACAATTAAAAAGTTTAAAAACACGGTTGACATCCAAAATAAACGATGTAAAATGCGCTTCCACTTCGAGAGGAGTGAATCACCAAGAAGCAACGGCTTACGGTGAGGTTGCACTAGCAACCACGTTCTTTAACAATTTAGACAAGACAATCTGTGTGGGTACTCGTTAAGAGTGTCTATACGACGATTCATAATTCG
>NZ_JAPVOT010000028.1 GCF_027257845.1 Alteromonas sp. BMJM2
TCCTTCGGACCCTGTCGTTGGCCAACAACGCCCTTGCCATTCAGATTATCTTCCCCTCAGTCAGGGTGATTCAGGTTTCTTCCAACCTGACGGGTTTGCCAGCTTCGCTGGGCAAACAAAAAAAGCCCACATGAATGCGGGCTTAGCGGAAATCTCATAAGTACTTATCAAAAGTACTTAAGGAGTGATAACCATTTTCCCTTTCACTTCCCTATTCATAACCTTCGTCATCGCTTTAGTTGCTTGTTCTAAAGGCAAGGCCTCGTCAACAACCACTTTAACCTTTCCTTGTACATACCACGTTAGGAGCTCTTGCATATTTTCGGCAAAACCTTTGGGGTCGTGCTGAGTAAACGAGCCCCAAAATACGCCCATTACCGAATACCCTTTTACTAGGGCTAAGTTTACTGGGAACTTAGGTATCTCTCCGCCAGCAAACCCCACAACAAGCAATCTGCCTTCCCACGCCATACTTCTACTACAAGCATGAAAAGTATCACCACCTACGCATTCATAAATAACGTCGGCACCTTTACCGCCCGTCACCTCTTTTAGCGTCTCTTTGAGGTCCTTGTCTTTATAATTGATGAGTACATCTGCGCCATACTCTTTGGCTAGGGCAAGCTTTTCTTCTGTAGAACATACTGCAATTACCTTAGCCCCCATTGTTTTACCAATTTGAACCGCCGCTAGGCCGGTGCCACCAGCTGCACCCGTAACAACCAGCGTTTCGCCAGGCTGTAACTTCGCACGCTGTTTTAAGGCATGGTGAGCAGTAGCATGAGCAGTAACAAGCGCCGCACCTTCATTCACATGAATAGGGTCTGGTAACGGCATAACGTGGCTTGCTTTCACAGCTACTTTTTCTGCATAACCGCCCAGATTAGAGAGCGCGATAACCCGTTGTCCTTTTTTGACGTGACTGACTCCCTCACCTACTTCCGAGACAACTCCAGCCACTTCGTTGCCAGGAATAAACGGAAAGTCAGGTTGCATTTGATACAGGCCTTGTACCAAGAGCCCGTCTGGAAAGTTAACCCCTGCCGCCTGAACATCAACAACAACATGCCCAGGTTTTGCTACAGGATCGGCAACGTCTTTTACACGTAAATCATCTACTGGCCCAAAGGCTTCACATACAATGGCTTTCATCTTTTCTCCGTATTCTGTTTTCTCTATGTATTCGGCAAAAAAATCCAAAACGCATTAACCCAAGGGTTAAATCATAGGAAACAAGTGTGACTGTTATTCACTGTCTTGGTGTATGGTTTGATTCGCTATTTGCGCTAGAGGACGTACCATCGCCCCCAACTGCATCGCCTTCTCGCTAGATGCATTACCATCGTGAGCGCGCTTCACTACGCCTTGTAAAATAGCGGCGAGTCGGAAGAAACTGAACGCGAGATAGAACGTCCAATTATCAATTTTTCCAATATTCCGTCGTTTACAGTACGCATCAATATACGCTTTTTCTGAAGGGATACCCAAAGCCTCACGATCTAGCCCTCCTAACCCAGCTGCATGAGCAATATCTGATGGAAGGCGCAGCTGCATACATTGATACGCTAAGTCTGAATAAGGGTGTCCCAGTGTAGACAGCTCCCAATCAAGCACAGCTATTACCTTAGGTTGGTTGGTATCAGACATATCAAACATCATGTTATCGAGTCTAAAGTCGCCATGGACCAACGAAACCTGTCCATCATCATCAGGCAAATTAGCTTCTAAGTAACTTATAAGGTCTTCAATTTCTTTAATATGCTCTAGCTCTGACGCTCGGTATTGTTTAGTCCAGCGACTTAACTGGCGTTCAAAATAACTGCCGGGCTTTCCATAATCGCTGAGCCCTGCAGATTGAACATCGACGCTGTGCAATGACGCAAGCACTCTGTTCATTTCATCATACATCGCCGTACGGGTGCTGGAAGTAGCAATCTCTGGCAGCGCACTGTTCCAAAAAATATCACCGTCAACATGGGCCATAATATAAAACATACTGCCGATAATATCTGGGTCTTCGCACAGGTGATATGCCTTCGGAACCGGTACTTCAGAATTTTGCAGCGCATTTATCACTCTGAATTCGCGGTCTACCGCATGCGCTGATTTAAGCAACTTGCCCGGAGGCTGGCGCCGTAAAACAAAGGTGCCATTGTCAGTAAGTAGCTTGAAAGTCGGGTTCGACTGGCCGCCAGAAAATTTTTCAGCCTCCTGAACGTGCCCTATTTCTGGGCACGCGGTAGTCAGGTAGGTGTTTAGTACCGCTAAATCTAACATATGAGGTGCAGTCGTGTTTTGTGCAGTCAAAACAGCTCCTTATGCGTTTTTATCAGCAATTAAATTACGACCTAACTGCATCATGTGCACTTGATCTGGGCCATCGGCAAGCTTAATGGTGCGTGCATATGCATACATTGCGGACAATACAAAGTCTTGACTCGTTCCCGCCGCACCGTGCATTTGAATGGCGTCGTCTATCACGTTGCACGCCATAGTTGGCGCAACAATTTTAATCGCCGCAATAAGGTCGCGAGATACTTTATTACCGTATCTGTCCATCTTATCGGCTGCCTTTAGCGTTAATAAACGGGCCTGCTCAATATCGCAGTGCATCTTGGCAATGGTTTCACGAATAGACTGCTGTTTTGCTAACGGCTTGCCAAAGGCAATTCGAGATTCTACTCGTTCGCAGGCCATATCTAATGCACGCTGTGCACATCCGATTAAACGCATGCAGTGGTGAATTCTACCTGGACCAAGGCGACCTTGAGCAATTTCAAACCCTTTACCCTCACCCACAAGTAAATTTTCAGCAGGCACACGTACGTTTTCAAACAATACTTCGGCATGGCCAATCGGTTCATCATAAAATCCCATTGCTGCCATAGGCCTAACAATGGTGACGCCCTTGGTATCCATAGGCACGAGTATTTGCGATTGTTGCTGATGACGAGGTGCATCAAAATCAGTTTTACCCATCACCACCATAATTTTGCAATTCTCATTCATTGCGCCACTGGTGTACCATTTTTTACCATTGATAACATACTCATCGCCGTCGCGCGTAATAGACGTTTCGATATTTGTTGCATCGCTCGACGCCACCGCAGGCTCAGTCATCGCAAACGCAGAACGAATTTCTCCATTGAGCAAGGGAACTAACCACTTTTCTTGCTGAGCTTCATTACCGTACTTGGCTAGCACTTCCATATTGCCTGTGTCAGGTGCACTACAGTTAAATATTTCAGAGCTAAATAATACTCGTCCCATTTCTTCACAAAGTGGCGCGTATTCAGCGTTGGTCAGGCCTGCTCCGTATGGCTTATATTCCTCTGGTAGAAATAAATTCCACAACCCTGCCTCGCGCGCTTTTTGCTTTAATGCCTGCATCATCGCTGGGGTTTTCCAACGGTCTTTTCCATTCTCTACGGCATGAATGTACTCTTGCTCAATTGGATACACTTCGTCTTTCATGAACGCTCTTAGTTTTTCTAAAAGCGCCTGTGTTTTTTCGTTATATTCAAAATTCATCGCTGTCCCGTTTAGCTATAGGTAATGGCGTGTAACCTGTCAGTCACATCCAGGTGAGGTACGCTATTGAAGTTGTTTAAGTGAACGCCTCGCTTATTAGCAAAGCATTGTGAAAAGCTGGCATTGCGTATTTGCAAGTTCATGTTGATAACCGTTGCAGAATCGTAGCCTAAAATATGTTTCAGCATCATCGCGATAGCGCCGCCAGAACTGACCACAAGTACTCGTTTTGCATCGCTATTTTGCAAACGTGTGAGCATTGAAGCTACACGCCCTTCAAATTGCGCCCATGTTTCATCGAGCAACCCATGCTCTAGTTCATCTTGTGACCACGCAAGCATGGCCTTTTTCAATAGGCGGTAGAAGTCAGCAGGTGATGCCCCCTCTGGCACTTTATCTTCAGGGAAACGACTAAGATACGCAGCAGCAACCGCCTGAAAATTAAACTCGTTAAGTGCACTGTCTCGTGTAGCTTCTGGTAAATATTTCCCTCCAGCGGATAACCCTTGTGCAATACCCTCGTTAGTTTCACGGTGTCTAACCATATCTCCCATAAAGACGCTGTCGAACTGAATGTCACGATGGTGGAAATAGTCACCTAACCACACGGCTTGCTGTGCGCCTAGTTCGCTTAGCTTGTCGTAATTCGCTTTTCCAAAAGACGCTTGCCCGTGGCGAACTAAATAAATATCTGTCATTACACACTCGTTTGTTACCATTATGTTAACTATATTAAGAAAACTAGTTGCATAAGTTTAATTGATATTTTGAATGGGAGTTCATCATGTGAAGCTATTCGGCTTAACTGTATTATTTACAACTATATTGATAATCGAAGAGGGGTAGTGCGTTAAATCTGCCGAGAGCAGAAACAATGAGGCGTTATTGACCGGTTTATGAGACTATGAAGATAAAATAATCACATTCGTTAAAACCTATATCTAAGACATCTGATCAGCGCGTTAGTACTATTATCTATTAACAATAAAGATGTGTAGGGCATCAATTCTTGAGAACTTGTTCAGCACTTCAGGTAAGGCAATAAAGACTAAATTTTTCAGATTTCTTTGTTTCTCTACTATGCTTGGTATACTCAAGAATATAAAATTTATGCATTCATTGACGTGAGTAAAAATTTCGAATTGGACACACATAAATGTTAAACAGACAGTTTTTCTTTACTGCCTTAGCGATGAGTTTATTGATCTCTTCTACCGCTATCGCTGAGCAAGAAACACTTAAAGTGAGTGGATTCGGTGCTCTTGCTACTGCCACCGCTGATACCCGCTCCTATCAGTTTCGCAACGACCGTTCTCAATCTGAAATTGCTAAAAAGGATGGTTTTGCCTTCAAGCCTCTTAGCTTAATTGGCGTACAGTTTGACTACAGTGTTTCAAACAACCTCGATATCGTTGGCCAGTTTGTATATCGAGCACAAGATGAACAAACGATAGATTCAGTAACTCAAATGGCATTTTTGAGATATGACCTCACTCCGTCGTGGCAACTAAGGGCAGGAAGACTCGCTGCTGACATTTTTCAATTCAGTGACACCAGAGATGTTTCCATCGCCTACCCTTGGGTAAAAGTACCAACAGAAGTTTATGGCATTGTCCCTGCTAGAAGTTTTGATGGCGCAGACATTAGCTACCTCAAACCTTATACCGATTTCAACCTTCAAGTTAAAGCGTTCTGGGGGCAAGGTGAGAGCGACTTTACCAGCAATGAGTACGAACCAATAACGTTTAATAATTTGCGCTCTGTCGGCGTCGAATTCGCGGCTTTTGATTGGAGTGTAGCATTAAAGCACACTCAAACAGAGGCAAAGAATGATAACGCAGACTCGGCGTTTGTCGCCACTGCCGTAGCCCAACTACAACCGTTTTGGAGTGGCGCCACCGATTTTGCCAATTCACTGAGCTTGAGTGGTGCAACCATTCAATACACCTCTTTATACATGAATAGATACCTCGGTGACTGGGAAGTATCAGGTGAACTAGCTCACATCGACTCCGACTCACTGGCATTGAGACATTCCTTAAACGGGTTTATAAACTTAAGCTACCATCATGGTGCGCACACCTTTTATGGTTTATTTTCATTTGCAGATTCAGATAATTATTTCTTAAGTGAAGAACAGCCAGGCTTTCCTATTACCCCTGACACTGCTGAATTAGCGGTTTTTGTTGAAGAAGTGGGTAGCACGCTGGCTCATAATCAACAATCTTTCTCTTTAGGCTGGCGTTGGGATTTAAAAGAAAACCTCGCCTTTAAAGCACAAGTGGAACGAACGGATATCGAAGCAAGAGGAAGCGGCCTAAGGGCTAGAGATGGATTAGTTGTAAATAGCGATGATGGCGTTGCTCATACCCTACTACTCGCTTTAAGCTTTAGTTTTTAGGGGCGGATGATGAAACGATATTGCTTTCGCATCATTGTGATAACAGGGCTTCTTGCACTGACTAGTGTCAACTGCTTTGCATCTCTACCTGAGGGTACACCTGAGAAAATAGTGGTGGTTATCCATCAAAAAAACGAGGTGCAATCATTAGATAAAAAAGGCTTAATCAATTTATTTATGGGTAAATACTCTGCATTTCCCAATGGCCAAGAAGCCACTCCTATCGACGTGGCACTGGATGAAAATCTGAAAGCTGAATTTTACGAAGCACTCGTTGGTTTACCTCTTCCTCGTATAAATGCCTATTGGTCTCGGTTAAAATTTTCCGGTCGCGTAAAACCGCCAGCGTTAGAACAAACCGTTGTTGATGTTACACAACGGTTAGAAAACGATGAGTCTGCACTAGCGTATGTTTACGAATCTAATGTTACCGATAAAATGAAGGTTGTATATCGCTTTGATTAATATATACGGGCTTGGAGTTCGTCTGTCACTGTTTTTGATCGCTGCAGCTTTGATGGTGGTGCTAACCACTGCCGAGTTTTTTTACCGCGTCACCTACGAGAACGAAATTAACGAAGCGAACCACGATATCGAAGAGCTTTACCGTGCCGTAGGTTCAACGGCTTCTATTGCTGCGTTTTTAGAAGATAAAGAACTCGCGAAGGAAGCCATCAACGGTTTAGTTAAAAGCGATAAAATTCTTGCTGCCTCTATCAAAAGTGATTCCTTGTATTATCAGCTCAACGTCAACGAGGCGATAAACCGGGACACAGAGCCACGCATGTTTGTAGTGCGAAATCCTTTCATGCCTGAAGAGTCACTAGCTGAAGTCAATATATACCCCAACGTTGATCATATTATTCAGCAAGCTAAAAATATCAGTACCGACAACAGCTATGCGCTTTACGTTGAAGCACTTGTTGTTGGTATTGTGGCCTTGGTAATTGCTTACTACATCATTATTTCACCCATGCTGCGCGTGGGCCGCTCACTGCACGAAATAACACCTGGCACAGCCCAGCGCATCGATATACCTGATTATCACTCTCGTAGTGAAATTGGTAATTTGGTGAACGACACTAATCAGCTACTCGATAAAGTCGAAGACCAGTTTTCACAAGAAAGGCAATTGAGAGAAGAAATCGAGTTTTTAGAAAAACGTTTTAGGATGTTGTTTGAAAATGCAAAGTCGGCAACGGTGCTAATAACCGAAGCTGGAACCATTGAGCTCAACAATAGCGCTTTTACCGATTTAGTCGAGAAAATAGGTTTAGATGCAAAGCCGGATTACGGCGAACTGTTGAGCGAATTGTTTGAAAACCCTACCGCCATTAAAGCGACGCTACTCGAGTCATTTTCTCGCAATGAGTTTGCAACGGGCGAATTCAAGCTGAAGTCGGTGAATAAAAATGTCATTTGGGTTCAATTAATTGCCAGTCCATTGATCACTGAAGATGGGGAACGCTTTTATCAATTAACCTTGAATGATATATCAAACCGAAAACATGAATTACAGATGCTAGCTATGCAGGCCGACTTTGATTCACTTACCGGCATCTATAATAGAAATGGCGGTGAAAAACTCCTCGCTAAGTTAATGAATAAAGGCCACCACTTTGCACTTGCGTTAATAGATTTGAACGGTTTTAAAGCGGTTAACGATATTTACGGACACGATGCGGGGGATGAAGTACTCAAATTTGTATCTGAAGAACTTAAGGACAAGATCCGCAAAAACGACATGGCAATTCGCTGGGGGGGAGATGAATTTGTTCTGCTGCTACAAGCAGAAGATGAAGAGTCTGTGAGAACAGCCATAGCAAAAGTGAATGACGGGGTTAAAAAGCCATTTTACTTTAATAGTGAATCTACCCCTACCGTTATCACAATGAGCGTTGGCGTCGCGTTTTACCCCCGCATGAGCCGAGATATCAATACATTAATAAAGCTTGCTGATATCGCAATGTACCAAGCCAAGCAAAATAAAATAGTGGCGCCAAACGACTATCTAATTTTTGCTAAGCCGGACTCTCACGATAAAGGCGATAAGGCTTAAACCCTCGTTCTTTATTGAGTAGCAGCGGCCGCTTCTTTGATAAAAGCGGCTAGGGTTTCGGGCTCTTGTGCTCCCGCAATGCCCTGATTACCAATAACAAATGTGGGAACACTTTGAATGCCTCGCTGCATCCAAGCCGATTCTAACTGCCTTACAGCATCGCCATAGCGCTCATCGGCAAGCACGTCTCTAATCGTTTGAGCATCAAGACCAATGCTGCTGCCCTCTTGAATAAGAATGTCTACGTGATTAATATCTTTACCTTCCGTAAAATACGCCTCAAACAAACGCATTTTCATCGGAACTGCTAACCCCATCTCGTCAGCATAGTGAATAAGCTGATGGGCCTTAAACGTATTCTGCATAGTAGCGTCGTCGGCAAGATTAAACTCAAACCCAATCGATTTACCCACATCAATAAGACGCTGCCTATTTTCACGACTTTGCGCTGGAGTAATACCGTATTTTTCAATCACATGTTCTCGCAAGTTCTGACCATCTTCAGGCATGGTGGGGTTGAGTTCGAAGGGATGAAACTTTACCTCTACATTGACGTTATCGAGTCGTTTTATTGCCTGTTGCAATCGCTTGTAACCCACTATGCACCATGGGCACACAACGTCAGACACCATGTCAATTGTAATAGTTTGCATTTTTTTCCCTTAATATTTGTGACAAATTAGTATGCTACGCAAGAATTATGTTGCCCCTACTGTAAGCGCACAGCGCTTTAAATTCATCCTACAGGTGAAAAAGTAGAAAGATAGGTATGCAGAGCACTGGAGTTAGATCACTTTAAAAGTTAAGCCAATCTGTGCGCATCGCAAATTGGACTATTGAATTACCTATAGCTGTTGGCCTTTTCGTTTTTATCTCCTTACGATCTTAACAAACCCTGCTCTATATTAATGAGTGTAACGATTTGTTCAGCCCACAATGCATACCCAACATCTGAAGGGTGAAAGCCGTCCTCAGCCATGAGCTCCGCTATGGCTTCGCCATTAAAATTAAACAAATTAAGTTGCAGCAGTCGACTAAAAGGCAACATGCTAACTGTACTTGCTAATACGCGATTAAGCAGTGAGGCTCTTTGCCCCAGTATAAAGCGCAACGGTTGAGGGATTGCGGGGAACGCATGCATGGGAGGAACCCCAGAATAAATAACTAATTTACACAAAGACTGTTGCAGTAGACAGTGATGAATTTGCCGAAGATTACTGCGCCACGCTTTTAAGCTTGTGAAACGGGTTACATCATTTACTCCAATGGAAACCACAGCCACATCATACCGGCAGTTCTGCGCCTGTTTAAGTAAAGTAATAATACCGCTACTCGTAAGCCCAGTGCGTGCGTGAAGAGTGATAGACACTGCATATGGATCGCCAAATGATTGTGATAGCGTTTGGTACAGCTTCCCAGTTAGCGCATCGGTTTGCGTACTTACGCCAACGCCAGCCGCCGCTGAATCACCTATCACCAGTACGTTAAAGGGTATTTTCTTATCTTCAGATTTGGAGTCTGAAGGTTCGCTTTTAAGCTGTCGCGCACCTGATGGTTCGGGTAAACGAAGGGTTTTCTTACGAACCCATATAGCTTGAATAATGATTACTGGCAAAATGACTATCAAGCCAATATTAAGCGCCAAAACATTGAACCAGATCAATTCACCGCCTTCCTTGTATTGATAACATGTTGTTAGTTTTCTCTCACCTATAAATAGAAGAAATGTCATGGAAGCGAATGATGTAAGCCAAGCTGTAAATCAAATTACAAGGCCACCAAGTGGAGTAGACTTTACTACAATAGCAAAATACGAAAGGCATGCTCCGCGCTATACGTCCTATCCCACTGCACTTAACTTTGCTGCAGTAAACAATGACATACTTCAAATTGCAAATGAAAACACTCAGGCCGAAGCTTTAAGTATTTATGTGCACATTCCTTTTTGTCAGACACTTTGCTACTACTGCGGATGCAATAAAATTGTGACTAGGCACAACAGCAAAGCAGACGAATATCTCAATTACATCGAAAAAGAGCTATTAAGCAAGTCACATCTACTAGCAGAACGACAGGCTGTGTCGCTTCACCTAGGCGGCGGCTCTCCTAGTTTTTTAAGTGAGCAACAGCAAGCCACTTTGATGACAATGTTAACAAAGTACATTTCCTTTGATGCTCAAGCAGAAATGGCCATTGAATTAGACCCGCGAAACGTGGACATTTCCTACTTAAAGCATTTAAGAGAGCTCGGCTACAACCGCTTAAGTTTTGGATTACAAGATACCGATTACCAAGTTCAGCAAACAATAAATCGAGTTCAAAGCACGCTTCACATCGCCGACTTAGTATTTGAGGCAAGAAATTTAGGTTTTAGCTCTATTAACTTAGACCTGATCTATGGCCTTCCCCATCAAACAAAAGACACGTTTAGAACCACAATAGCCGCTACGAAAGCCATGTCTCCCGACAGAATATCGCTGTTTAGCTATGCGCATTTGCCAGAGCGTTTTGCTGCGCAGCGTAAGTTTGCCGAAGACATTTTACCCAATGCAGAACAAAAAGCAGCGCTTTACGATATTGCAGTAACTGAATTTACAAAAATTGGCTATGACATGATTGGCCTTGATCATTTCGCCAAAAAAGCGGACCCGCTAGCAAAAGCAAAAAACGCAGGCAAACTGCATCGTAACTTTCAAGGTTACACCACAAAAGGTGATGCGGATTTAATTGGTTTTGGTGTGTCTGCTATTAGCACTGTTGGTGACGCCTTTGCGCAAAATCCAAAGCAATTAAAAGACTATTACGAGCAACTTAATACCCACAAGCCAGCTGCCGTTATTGGGTTAACACTTTCTAAAGATGACCTTATTCGAAGAGATGTAATATCAAGCCTTATGTGCAACCTATCGCTGAAAAAGACCATGATTGAACGCAAATACCACATTAGCTTTGACGACTATTTCGCTATTGAACTCGACGCGCTGCGCCCGCTGCAAAAAGACGGCCTTGTGCTACATATGGAAAAAGGGATAGTGGTGCCAGAAAGCGCAAGAATTTTCATACGAGCCATTTGTGCGACGTTTGATGCTTACTTCGATCCTACTAAAACCATGACCCGCTTTTCTAAAGCAATTTGAAGCGCGCGATTACGGGCATATTTTTAGCGAGTTGAAGGCGACTTACTGATAGCGTACTGATAACCGCATACAGTGCTGGTTGCTCTACCTCCCTCATGCCCATCTGGTTGATAATACGAAGATTAAGCAACACTCGACCGCTCTTATGATTGTCGAAATGGGTAATGTCTTCTATCACACAGTTAAGCGAATTCAAGATACTCGATGTCGAATTTTCAGTCGTTAATACCGTGTTCGTATCGATACTGACTTCACTTGCTTTTATCGCTAATCGCACCTGGCCGCCCACAGATAGCGAATTATCAATCTCGCTTTTATCTGCTTGATTAGGTTCACAATCACTGAGCTTTGCGACATTAGACCTCGCTGCAATGAGCGATTTTTGGGAGACGTACAGCCGCTGCCCGCTAACAATAACTTGATACACCGTATTCTGATTTGATTCTCCAAAATCAGTGGCGTTTTCATTAAACATCTCTTTCTCGGGATAGGTAGTCTTTCCAGCGTTTGTATAAGTACTCTCTTCAGCGTGGCTGCTCAACGTTGCCTCGGCAATACATTCAACAACGCCGTTAAGTATGGCCGAAGGAGTATGTATTGCGCCGCCTTGGTACATATCGGGAATAACGCTATCTACATTACCTACTGCTTCTATTTTCCCAGCACAGATGTAAATCATCTCGTCACTTAATAACAAAAGTTCATTAATGTCATGGGAAACCACAAAGCATGTTAGTTGCGATACAGCGCACAATTGGCGTAAAAAAGCGTAAATGTGCCGTCTGGTTACAGCATCAATCGCGCTGAGCGATTCGTCGAGCAGCAGAATGTGAGGCCCGTTGACCAATGCCCTTGCAATAGCCACCCGCTGGGCTTCGCCGCCAGACAAGGTAGCAATGGGCTTTGACAATAGGTGCTCGCAGTGACACCTTTTTACCGCCTCATCGACAGTAATAGCATGTTCGCTGGCATGGCGGGTAGCAAGGTGTAAATTGCCTTCCACATTCACATGAGGGAACAATAAGGGCTGTTGGAATACAATACCAATTTTTGGCGAAACATGGCCCCAATTAGCTTGCGTTAACGCGCCTTTTTCAAAACCTGCTATGCAGCGTAACAAGCTGCTTTTACCCGCACCGGATGGCCCAGTGATACCGATAAATGACGAGGAAGCACGCAGTTCAACCCGGCCCTCTATTCTGCTTGGAAGCAATACCTCAAACGCCACATTCATCGCTTACGCTCCAGGTCTATATTTCTAGTACCACTTGAGGGGTCTGCGCCACCGTTAAAGCGATAGAGTAGCGCTAACACAATAAAGGAAAACACAAGTAGTCCAAGGGACATCACATGGGCACGCTCATATTCTAGTGCTTCAACTTGCTCATAAAGCGCAATGGAAAGCACCTGGGTTTCACCCGGTATGTTGCCTCCAATCATGAGCACAACCCCAAATTCACCTACGGTATGCGCAAAGCTGAGCCCAAATGCCACCATGATTGGCGCTTTGCAAAGTGGCAGCACAATGCGATAAAAACCTTCTAGCCGTGAAAAACCAAGAGAGCTCGCCACCTCAAGATACCGTTTATCTAGCTGCACGAACCCACTGTATAAAGGTTGAAGGGCGAAGGGCAGTGAATATATTAACGAGCCAAGCACTAGCCCCTGAAAGCTAAATACCAATGTACTGCCTGTTAGTGCTAACCACCACTGCCCCAGCGCACTTTGGGGTGAGAACGCGATGAGCAAGTAGAAGCCAAGCACTGTGGGTGGCAGTACTAGCGGCAATGCCAACACAGACAGAACCAATGATTTTGCCTTGTGTTGCCAGTTCGCCAAAAACCATGCAAGGGGCATAACTATAATCAACAATAAGACACTGGTGACCAACGCTAGCTTAAACGTGAGTATGACAGTATTTAACATTTCAGCATTCACCATACCGGCATTTATGATATCGGCATCTACATACCCCATGAATCAGCACCCATTTTGCCTTTGTGATAAGTAGCGCGAACATCAGTGTGATGATTACTCAATACACCTTCATACCCCCAATCACTCAGTGATGATTGCACCGAGGAAGAAAGTAAATACTGAACAAAAAGACTCGCCGGCTTGATGCGGGCTAACGATTCAGAATTTATTACCTCACCCACGCCATTTATCGAATCAAAAATATTTGGGCTTAATGCAGCGGCATCGTTGTCGTTAATGGCTAACGATTGCACTATGGGAGCGTGTAGGCTTTCATCAATAAGAGACCAGTACATTGTTTGATGCAAGCCAGTTGGTCTATAAGAGATACCTGTTTTATCAAAGCCAGCTGGTTTATTGAAAATTGTACCTGAAGTTGGCGCTGATACACCTTCGAGGCTCTCATTTTCACTGTGACTGCCACTACTACCATCTTTTTCGGCAAGCACTGTAGAGTATGCGACTAACGCACCTTTTACACTGCCTGTACTCACATACTGATACGCTTGCAGCACATTCTTCCCTTTTACTAGCCTATCTCTAAACGTATTCCACAATGACGTGTTGTGTAAAACCTGCTGTGCGGCCAGCCCATAAGGCGCTAGTTTAGGGTTGGCAATAGCAAACTTACCGCTGGTTTCTGCGATAAAACGTTCAAGCGCCATTTTCGTCTCTGTACTGGCATTGGGTGTAATTAGGGCCAGTCGGCCCTTGGCAAAGGCTGTCACATTTTCGGGATGAATAAGGTTGTTCTTCGCTAACATGGCGGGCCGCGCAGTGTCTGCAGAAAGAAAAACGTCAAAGCTCGCGCCGTGAAAAATTTGCGCGTACAGGGTTCCGCTTGATGACGTTGTTATGGATACGTCGATGCCGGTAATAGCAGTGAAATCGGCTGCAATTGCCGCTAAAGGCTTCGCGAAATTTGCCGCAACCGCAATGTTAAGCCGTGGTGACTTTGCATAATGCTCGTGAAAAACATTTGAAAAATTTTGCGCACTTTTCGTGGTGGCCATTGCAGAGCTTGAGAATAACAAAAGTGCTGTGACCAATAATGTGTGTAAACGCGTTGCAGCCCTCAACGCTCAGACATCCACTTTAGCGCAGCAGCGTCATCCGAACCTTTTGCTTCAACCCACTTGGAATTATCGCCTTTAAACTCTTTTTTCCACAAAGGGACCGATTGTTTGAGCATGTCCATTAAAAAGCAGGCGCCATCAAATGCTGCCTGTCTGTGCGCAGCGGCGCAACCTACCCAAACGATTTGCTCGTTATTATAAATACGACCTACGCGATGCACCGCAGCGGCATTGGTAAGTGAAAAGCGCTCTATCGCTTTATCTATCAAAGTAGACAGCGCTTTTTCAGTCATGCCTGGATAATGCTCTAGCTCAATACCGTCAATATTACCAGCGTTGTTAAAATCTCTAACTAAGCCGGTAAATGTTACGATAGCGCCCGTATTACCTAATGTTTTAGCATGAGTCTGTGATTGCAACTGGGCATACAAGTCGCCTTGGTCGAAGTCTTGCTCCTGTATGAAGGCAAACATCGTTAGCCCCCAGTAACAGGTGGAAAAAAAGCGACTTCATCGCCTGGGCTCAACACAGTGCTGCTGTCGCACAACTGTTGATTTTTAGCCGTTAAAACACTGCCTTCTAAGGCAAGTGCCCAGTTACTGTCTAACGCGGTTAACTGCGCTATAACATCGGCAATTGTCGCCTCCGCATCGCTATCGACAACGACATCGATACTCAAGCTGGGCGTTTTTGAAATTTCACGGGTTTGTGCGAATGTTTTCACCGTTATCTGCATGCTGTTCCTATGCTAAATTAATGTATGAATGTGTTAATGACGGCTATCGTGAGGCTATTGATATGAGCCTCTGTTCACTCACATCACTGTTGACTCACTTCACTGCTCACTTCATTGCTGGACCAATGGCCCGTTTTTCCGCCTTTCTTTTCAAGAACCCGTACGCCTTCCATATGCATAGTCGGGTCGATGGCTTTGCACATATCAAACAGGGTGAGTAGCGCCACATTCACACCGGTCAGCGCTTCCATTTCCACACCTGTTTTACCGCTTAGTTTGCAGTAACAGGTAGCTCGTATCCGCTTTTCTTCGGGCTGAACCTCAAAATTCACGTCAACTTTGGATAACGCCAGTGGGTGGCAAAGGGGAATTAAATCGCTGCAACGTTTGGCGCCTTGAATACCGGCAACTCTTGCCACTGCAAATACATCGCCTTTCGCAATTTTTGCTTCGCTTATTTGCTTGATAACGCTGTCGCTGACATAGAGAAAGCCTTCTGCAGTTGCCTCTCTTTTTGTTACGCTTTTGTCACTTACATCGACCATATTGGCCTGGCCACCGGCATCGATGTGGCTGAATTTACCCGAAGATTCGCTCATGCTGTTTTCCCGCTCAGGGCTGTTTTCCCGCTCAAGGCTGTTTTCCCGCTCAAGGCTGTTTTCCCGCTCAAGGCTGTACTCATACTCATGAATTCACCAAATGTTTAACGAAGTTACATGGTTTGAAATCCACATCTAACTGGCTAGCAATAATTCGTTCCCACCCAGTTCTACATGCACCAGTGGAACCCGGCAAACAAAAAATTACAGTATTATTTGCAAAGCCAGCGACAGCTCTAGACTGAATAGTCGATGTGCCAATTTCTTCATAGCTTAGCTGGCGGAATAGCTCTCCAAAGCCATCAACCTCTTTATCGAACAATACGCTAATCGCCTCTGGCGTGGAGTCTCTGTGGGTAAAGCCGGTACCGCCAGTGATGAGTACGCTATGAATGTTACTGTCTGCAATCCACGAGGACACAACGGCTCTTTGCTGGTAAATATCATCTTTCACTAGCTCCCTAGCAGCAAGGTTGTGCCCTGCATCAGTTAATGCCTGAGTGAGGTAATCACCAGACTTGTCATTATCAAGAGTTCGGGTATCTGAAATAGTGAGTACGGCAATATTGAGCGGCTGGCTAACAGCTGACATATAAATTCCTAATTTGCTATGCGACATCGTGTCTGGCTTTGATAAAGTATAAACTCACGTGAAACCAGCACAATTTTTTGTGAGTAGACACTTTATAAGGGTGTACCCCATGAATTCAATACTTAAGTTGACTTAACCTATGCGTAAAACACTACACAGAGACCTGACTGACGAACAAGCTATGCGCTACAACCGCCATATTGTGCTGCCAAGTGTGGATTTAGACGGGCAAGAGGCGCTGTTAAATGCAAAAGTGCTTATTGTGGGTATGGGCGGCCTAGGTAACGCCGCAGCAATGAATCTCTGTGCAAGTGGTGTTGGCACCCTCACCCTTATTGATTTCGACAGCGTAGAATTAACCAACCTTCATCGCCAAACGCTCTTTTCTGAAGCTGATGTCTTAAAAAGTAAAGTACACGCCGCAAAACAGCAACTTCAACAAATGAACACTGACTGTGAAATTCACATCGTTAATGAGGCGTTTGGCGAAGAACATAAAAGCCTAGTGACCTCCTGTGATGTGGTGCTTGATTGTACCGACAACGCCGATGCTCGAGACCTTATTAACAAGCTTTGCTACGCCACAGGTACGCCCTTAGTATCAGGCGCTGCTATTCGCTTTGAAGGACAGCTATTTGTTGCCATTCCTGGAAAGAGTCGCTGCTATGGGTGTTTGAGGCAGCTATTTACAGCGCCAGACTTAAGCTGTGTAGAGTCGGGAATATTTTCACCCGTCGCGAATATTGTGGGCACTTATCAGTCGTTACTTGCTATGCAGGTACTCATGCAATTTGACACTATTCCGGTAAACACCTTAATGACATTCGACGCCCTAGGGCACGAGTGGCAACGCTGGCAGCTTCCCGATACAACAGAATGTGACATTTGCGGGCCCGCTCACGCCAAGTAGAGCATAGAAATTGCATTAGCTGCTCATTGAAACGCGCTTGTAAAAGGATGTTAAATGACAGCAGAATATTTTTTAGTGCTTGGCCTAATCGGGGTGGCATTTTTTGCAGTAGCAGGCGCATTGCTTGGCTATGAAAAAAATATCAGTGGCTTTGGCGTTGTGGTAGTTGCCACCGTTACCGCACTTGGAGGCGGCACACTGCGAGATATTTTGCTAAGCAAGCCCATATTTTGGATTGAAACGCCGGATTATTTATACTCAACCTACGCTGCCATTATTGCTACGGTTTTGCTTATCCGCTACCTCCCCTCCGTCAACAATTATTATTTTTTGATGGTAGATGCTATCGGCATGGCAATCTTTAATATTATGGGTATCGAAAAAGCACTCATTAGTGGCTCAGGGCTGGTGGTTGCTATTACAATGGGTATTACTACCGGAATATTCGGCAGCCTGATCCGTGATGTTATATGTCGGGAAGTGCCATCGGTAATGCGAAACGAACCTTACGCGTCAGCGTGTTTGGCCGGCGGTTTAGTCTATGCCGCCTTATTTAGCCAAGACATAAGCTACATCTGGTGTATTTTAGGTTCTCTTATAACGACCATTTCTCTTAGGTTGGGCTCGTTACATTGGGGGTGGCACATCACCATCTTCAGAAAAAAAGATCGCGAAGTTTTACAAAAAGGTGAAGTACAAAATAGCTAATCCAAATCATTGACTAGCATGTGTAAAAGATTGCTGTATCCCAAGATACTAAAAAGCCGGCACTGTCATTTGATACTGTCATTTGATACTGTCATTTGAAAGTGCTGGCTTTGCTAGGCTTGTAAAGAACTATTTTAAAAGCGTCGGTAACCTTAGGTAAGGCTACGACCTACTTTTATGAAATGCTCTTTCAATACGGTCGGTAAGGTAGAATTTATGAACCTTACTCGCTCTATCACCCCGTGAGTTATCGACTAAATCACTAATCCGGTTTAGCTCATAAAGCGCAGCTGCTTTGGCCAAATGATCGTAGTTGCTGGCTTTTTCTAAACCACTTATTTTAATCAACTGTTCCACATATTCCGTTTGCAGATTTCGGCGGTAGCTATTTACGTCACGCTTAATATCAGCCTCAAAAATTCCTTTTGTGAGCTCTCCCATCATTTGCTCAAGACTGTACTCGTTGCCATAAAGCGCCGTATCGCTCATACGCATTTGAACAGCAGGGTGGAGCAAATGGGTAAGCACATTTTTTTGTGCCCCTAGCAGCATTTTGTGTGGCTTAGGATCTTCGTTTTTCCCCATATTGTCGAAACCGCGACGCTGACGCTGAATGTAAGCAAATAGTGGCTCCATTGTTTCGATAGCATTAGGCGCAAACACAAACTCGTTTAGCGTTTGCATAGCGCGCTGCTGCAGCGCCTTAGGTACTGGCGTAAAGGGCTGTTCATACCCTTCTTGCCCCACAAACGTGCGGTCTACATAGACACCGCCTACATAACGCGAAACAACACTAGCCTGGCGTGCAAACTCACCAAATACGGCGTTAACGCCCACCGCGAGGTCATTGTGAGAACGGTTATCAGCGAGGGTTTTGTCTTTAATTTCTGTGGCTGTTGATTTAATAAGGCCAAATCGGTCTCGCGCGTATTCAACTGCATCGCCCGACATATCAAAGATATTTATTCGTGGGTCGAGGTGACGTCCCGGTGCTCGCATGTCATCAGCATCGTTACCAAACGCCAGCTCTGGTTCTGCGCTGCGTGACAAAATAGCCTGCAGTCGTTTTTCTTCGGCTTCTGGGTCTGCTAGCGCAGTAGAATAACCGTATTCAATTGCCCAATCATCATAAGGCCCCGGCTTTTCTGTGTAAAAGTCGCCTTGCGTAACGCCATCAGGCGCAAAGTTAACAGAAGGGTAATCCATCACTGAGCCTGCCAAAATACCTTGTGTGACCGACGCGTCATGGGCTTCGTCATGCCCGTGTAACTGAGACGCTTTCATGTTGTGGTTAAGCCCTAGGGTATGACCCACTTCATGCAAAATTAGGTAATGCATGGCTTGCCTAAGAAGCTTGTCTTTCTCAATATCGCCCATCCCTTTGGCGAGTGACGCATATTCACCAAAAAGCAGTCCAGCATTAAGTTCGTGACCCAATGAACAGTATTGCGCGGCATCATCACCTAACGACGAGGGCATTTGCGATGAGAGAGAGCTAGCGCCGTCGGTAAACATTTCGCCTGCTATCCAGCGCCCTTTCATAAAGCTGTATTCCAGCATGATATCAGAGGCAATAATTTGTCCCGTTAACGGGTTTGCAACGCTTGGGCCGTAACCGCCAAATGGGGGTCTTGGCGATGACGTCCAGCGCAGCACGTTGTAGCGAACGTCTTCGGCTTTCCAATCTGCATCATCAGGTTGAATACGCACTTCAATAGCATTGCTAATACCGGCTTTTTCAAACGCCGAATTCCAACTCAATGTTGCATTGCGTATAGTGTCTCGCCACTCAACAGGAGTTGTATTTTCAATCCACCATACGATGGGCTCAACGGGGTCTGACACAGCTGCGTTCGGGTCTTTCTTTTCTAAATGCCAGCGATTTATCACATCGCGACCGATAAAGGTTTGATCAGTGGTTAAATCGTCAAATTGCTTACCAAAATAACCAATTCTTGGGTCGTCTCTACGGGATGCAAAGTTATTATCAGGCAGTTCAATAAAGGCATGTTGCAAACTAATAGTGGTGTAGCGAGGGTCGGTAATATAGTTACCTCCACGTACCTTTGGAGTGTCATTTTCAAAAACGTAATCCACTACGATGTGGGTGTTTGCGGGGAAATTATCGATGGCAGCAATCTTGCTTTTATCATCACTAAGCTTACCCAACTTAAAGCGTTTCTTCTCTGCTTCTGGACTTGAGGACGGCATTGGTGCTACGCGGTGAAGCTTTTGATTTTTCACCACGTCTTCTAGCTTTATCGCTATGCGTCCGTCTTCCTCATTCACAATTTTAGTGGATACCAGCACGGCCTCGCTTGTATTAGCATTTGCGGCTTTGCTTATGGCGTTGTCAGGATCGAAATAATAGCGAGGTGTCATTGCCACAATTTCAATGCGGTCAAAAACACGACGCATTTCAATGAGGCGATGTTGGCGAAAGCCGCCGCGAAAATGCCCTGCATCCACTACACCTTCAACAGTATTGGCGAAATATAAAAATGGCTTATTCAGTTTAGCTTCGTCGATAACCATTAAAGCCGTGCCGTCTTCGCTGTCTTGATACACAGGTAAATAGCCGTCGTAAGCAATTTTATCTTTTAGCGTTTGAGCAAGAGTTTGTTCTTTAGTGCTCTCGTCTTTAATCTCTTCCTTGATTTCTTTTTTAATTTCTTCCTTAGCTTCTGAAATCGACTCTTTATTCTCGTCTTGAGCATAGACATTATGGCTTATTGCTGACGTGCTCAACAAAGCGATCATCAGCGCTTGGTTTATTTTATTGAATTTCATAGAGTTTCCTGTCTAACTATTTTTTATCGTTATGATGTAGGCTTTTCGCACTACTTTATTAGAATTTTTTTAAACTAACTGACGCGTTATGACCTAGTATCTTACATATCAAAAAGGTTATTTTGTAAACTATCGCGTTTTGTTGCCAATAGACCGTTGAAAATGTTGCAAAATGTATCAATGCTGACAGTTTTGTCGTTTTTTCGCACTAGACTTCTGCGTAACTTACTTACCGCAAAAGACAAGGAATAGTGTGTTCTTATGGGGTTCATAAACAAAGGCGCCCTGAATGAAGTATCTACTCAAGGCGCTTGAAGTTGGCATTGCTCTGTTAGAAATCATCTATTGAAAAGCCTGTTTAAAAGCCTATTCAAAAAAGCTAATTCAATAGACACGCATTTATCAAAGGGGCTTGCCCGCATGGCTAATTTCAGTATTCAATTTCTCGGCATCGCATAATTGCCTGTAGAGGTCGTCAATTGGCTCGCCAGCGATAAGCCCTACGATACTGCCTAGCACAAAGCCTCTATGCACATTGTCTCCGCCCACATTAGTATTAGCGAGCAGCGCTTTTTTACTGTCATCACTATAGCGATAAGCGAAGTAAAGAATACTCGGCCACGCACCTGAGATATAGCACGCTGGTGAATAGGTATGCCCCACCACTTCCATGTCACTTTTCTTCTTCGCAACTAACTTAGATAACGACAAACCCATTGATCGCGTAGCAATATCTTCGAGTATTTCCTGCGCCGATTCGCCTTTTTGCTGCAATAGGCGAAACAACAGTTCAACATAGAAATCGCACACCATGGCTAAATCATCACTAGGGTGAGTTAACATTAAGTGTTCTCTGCATACTCTTTGTGTCGCGTTCAGTTCGTCCCCTCGTACCGCCGCGCTTAGCGCAAGTGGCGCAATGGTAACAAACCCACCTATTGAGGCAGTATCATGGGTTACTGCACCGCATTGATGGGCAGGCTTTCCAACCTCTAAATTGGCAAAAAAACCGCGATGATAAGACTCAGCGTAGGTGTCAGGGTGTTGCGGCTGGCTTGCGGTTAGCATTTTTATATATTCGTCTAAAAATTCGTCCCGCTGATAGCCATTTGATAAGCATCTCAACATTACTCTGGCACAATGGGCATTTAACGTATTCTCACCGGCTTTCATACCTTGATGGTAATGTTGATTTGCGCCCGTCCAATATTGTCGCTTACCTTTCAAAATCACATCACCAACAATCTCTTTTTTAGCCTGACGCGACGCCCTTGCCCTGCCCCCTTCACTGGTAGAGTGCAGAGACATAATTGACGAAGGATGATACGAAGGCGCATCTTCAAACTTTACAATGCCACCATTAAACGCTTTGAAGATATCACCCGGGTTGTAATACCAATGAACTGGCATGGCCAAGGCATCACCAATAAACGCATTCTTTAATGCGGCCTCAAAGCGCCTCTCGAAAACATGCTGAGATGCTGAAGAAGTATTTTCTTCTTGTTGTAATATTGAGCTTTCTGACGATATAGCCAATGCTTTGTCTCCTTATCTAAACAAATTGTTTCTAGTGCCCTAGTGGCAGAACAAACTGAAAATTTGAATGCGTTGTTCCTTTCACAAATAGACAAAGTGCAGTGCTGCTTGCAACAGTGATATTTGGGAAAGGTTTTATAAAAATTTATACGCAGAGTTGGATTAGAATGATCTTATCGCCGAATTTCAGGGGAATAAGAGCTCATACTCGATAGCTCTTCTCGTTTCAATATTAGTTGCAGGATAGTGCCAGAAGCTGTCTTATTAGATCTTGGTTGAGCGGCTGCTGTGTACCTTGAGTTCAAAAGCAGGTTATGCTGTCACTATTCGCACATTTCGAGGATCTACTTAACTTCAGACCGTTATCGATGTTTTTATCAATTGTCCTAGTCAGAAATTTTCAATGAGTGAATACTGTGCTTTTTATTGACAGAATTTGTTGTGCCCTAAAAGTGTAGTGCCAGAATCAGCTTAAGCTTATAAAACTCAAGCTGTTAACACTCATTAAAATACACGAGCTTATTGCAACTTAATAAACTCTTCTTCATTTTGCTTAAGTGAGTTTTCCGCAAAAAAGTCCATGGCATCGAAATAGTGCTTTGCTAAGCCCTTTTGGAGTGTTTCATAAATATCAACAACTACGCTGTCTAGCCTACCATCTGCGATAATTACCTTTAAAAGATCGTAATCTACACCAGAAAAATCATCCTTAGATTTATAAAACATACGATTCATTATGATGTAGGCTTCTTCTATAAGTTTTTGTACTTCACTCTCATAAACAGGTAGATGGGTCACTTCCATATAATGGCGGGTCCATTCGTCTGCTTCATCTTTTATATTGTGAATATCTTCTTCAGGAAGTTTTCCATAAAACTCGAAAACCTCATCACCATTTTCATCTTGTTTAATCTGAGACTTCCACTCGTCCATTTTAGCCTGTGGTAACCCTTTTAGGATTGCATCTAAATTTTCTTCGCCTTTAGCCATCTTTATTGACACCTCGATACGTTTAATCATGTCGTTAGTATTTTCACGACGTTGTATTAGAAGCTCATGCTGTTTGTGTAGTGCACTCAACAAGTCAAAGTTATCGGCGTGTATGATGTTAGCAATATCATCTAAAGTCATGTCCATCTGTCTGTAGATAATAATTTGTTGTAACAATGCAGCGTCATAGTCAATGTAAAAACGGTATCCGTTAACGTCTCTTTTGGCTTTAAGTAAGTTTTTTTGATCATAAAAGTGCAAAGTGCGCACGCTTACACCGCTTGCCTTACTCAACTGCCCAACACTGTATTTGTCTTTCTTCGCTATATTCATCACTAATAACCAGAGCTTGTTGTTTTCTAACACGAGTTTATTCAAGCAATACTGAGAAGTACTGCTTTGAGTAAATACCTTGAAGTATTACCTTAGGTGAGGGTCAACTCTTTTTAATTATATTCTTTTTGAGAGCGGTTTATCTCTTTGAATAGGATGTAAATCACTGCTGTGCTAAGACCATTTTTGAAAGCAAATCTTGTTGCGTTAAACGCTTGGTTAGCGCATCAACGTGGGCATCATCAAGCTTATTCCAAGCGGTGGGAATAACATAGTGTTCGTGTAAAAAGTGTAGAAAACCATTTTTGATTTCAGGCTCGCCATGGCAGGCGTCGAGTTGATTTAACTGTTTAAGTAGTGCGGCTTCAGATTCGATTGATTCACACACACCACGAATGCCGTAGCACGCCTCCCCCATTGTCATTACAGATTTTCCTAATAGTAATGACTCAATGCCTACGGTTGAGTTGATTGTTAGCACGGCTTGAGAACGCTCGATTAACTGCTGTGTCTCGCACTGATTTGCGAACACAATTCGAGGATGTCGATTATGCAATTCATCGTGTCGCTTTACCTCGGAAGGATGCTCTTTAATAACAATATGTAAATGAGGGTTATCTGTTTTATCAATGACGTTTGTAAGGTGCTGGTATAGTTGCCCCATGCATTTTATCCACGGCGAATTTGAAATAATTTGGCTGTCAGTTTCAACCTGAAAAGGCACGAAAATATACTGCTCAGGCAACGCCGCTGCATCCACTCCCTTTTGTTTCTGTGCCACAGGCGCTCTTGACACCAAGGCACTAGGAAGTGATTTTGCACTATCGAATTGACGGTAAAATTCACTCTCTTTAGGAAGAGAATTTTTGCAATTTACACCAGACCAGTCGCAGGTTGTTGAATTGGGCAATAAGCCGTTCTCAAAATAAACTACCTCCTTACCCAATACTTTCGCAGCTTCTGCAATTGACGAACTGGGTAACTTTTGACCGTTCCAAACGCCTACTACATCGGCATTTGACTTAACGATTAAGTCGATACTCTTTGCTATATCCAGCATGATGACAACGCGCATCACAAATCGATAGATTGCCCATAAAAACGACTTTGATACAGCGAGGTGTGATGCCGCTTTTTTGGCCAGATAGAAATGTAAAAGCGCATTGATGTCGGTTTGTTTCACTCGCTTTAAATGTTTTAAATGAGACGGCAAAAAAAGATGTTTATTTATCTTTATGACGTCAACATTCAAACTGCTGCGCGAAGCCAATGCTTTAAAGTATTTTATGTGAGAGCTGCCTCTGGCGATAAACAAAAATTTGCTGTCGATCTTTAGGTTTTTAGTTGTCTGATCTTTCATAAACACGTTTCACTTTTAAACTCTGATACGTATTTATAAATGCTTTATGTTGCCGAAAATTGACAGGTAAACAAAATTTCGTGGCATCTACCTACAGTGTTACTCTAGGCTTAATAAAGTTGATAAATGCCGTGACCCGCTCGGATACAGCCGAAGATTTATAATAAACAGCATTCACCAACTCTCGGTCGTTGCGTTAGCACGTATTTGTTAAATAGCTAAGACAACTACAAACTACAGCTCGAAATAATTAGTGAAACATTTGAACAGCTGGGTACCGCTTAATACTGAGGCTGAAGGAAAATTTAGCATAGGGATAAGATCGCATGGAGCGTGCAACATCCTGCTGCCTTGGCTATTGTCCAATTCATCAATGTCGAGTATTTGTGCGAGCGGCTCACCTTTTTGCACTTTTTGCCCAGGCTTAGCAATGTACTCCACCATGCCGCCAAAATCAGAATATAAGGTTTTGTAATCTTGCAGATACACACCTAATCTCGTCATTTCAGCGGGTGTAAAATCACTATCCACCAATACGCCTTTGCCATTGAGGTAACTCAATATACTGTGGGCATCCACACTGCCCTCGCCAAAGTTAATCACTTCTTGGCTTCCCATCTCAAGAGTAAATGCTTCTACATTACACTGTATGTTTCGCCCTAGATTTTGCCTAACAGAGTCTTGTAATGTCCACCAAGGGCAAAACGTCGCTTCATCAAGTGCACCGGCAAACACATTTGGTATAAAAATATTGTGAGGAATATTGAAGAGCAACGCACTGTCTTTAGCGTATTCAGGAATATAGATATGCCGCGTAGATACCGGTCCGTTATGTAAATCGAGTACAAAATCTGCATTTACCGCAAGCTGCTGCAGCTTTAAGTTAAGTTGTTGGGCAAGCCCAAGCCCCCAAGGCTCTGCCAGCTTCTTCCCGATGGATGCTAATAAGTGAGCGCGAAAACGCTGTTTAATTACATCAACAGGCTCTTCAGGTGTCACGGTTTTCGCAAATTGTTCTACCGCGGCTTGGTCGTAAAAATAGCCACGGTTCCAGTTAGTACCGTTGACAGGGTCGAAACGGCCTAATGTGTATTCGCCCGACTTGATATTAGTGCCTACAGGATTGCAGTTAGGAACTAATATAATTTTCCCTCTAATATCGGTGTTTTTTAATTCCTTTATCAGGTGATAAATCACCACGTTACCCTGCACTTCAGCGCCGTGGATAGAAGATTGAATGTAAACAGTAGGCCCAGGTTTGCTGCCGGAAAAGGTATACACAGGCACATTTAAATTACGGCCTGATGCGTTTTGAGCAACAACTAAATATTCTTTTTTTAACTGCGTATTATTAGCGGACATATTCACTCTGACATCTTTAAATTTTTGGAGCACTGATGGCCCCCTTTTTCTTCGCTTTGCAACTTAACACAAATAGAACGGCACTATTAGGGTAAGAGTACCTGAGAGAGGCTAAGACCGACCATGCCTGTTTTTGCAAACCACCTCTGCGAAAGCACGCAGAGTAGCACCAAGGTGAAGATTTTCAACCATTGGCGTGGCTGAACGTAGTATTTTAAAGCTGGTCTCGTTTAATTAATACTGCCAGGCCGCTACTGGTTTTAAGAGGTAATTACTGACATCAAAATTTGATTGCTGACAATTTTTTAAGCTATGCTGAGGAAAGTCCTCAACAAGGAGTTTATTATGCAGGAATTGTGGTTTTTACTACCCATGTTGATATTGGTCGCAGGTTCTCTATTTATAATAAATAAAGCGAATCATGATGATTGATTCGTGGTTGGTAGCCTAAAACGGTTTTTATCAGTTTTGTCATTATCATTCTACGTTTCAACTCGTCAGAAAAGTACGTAAAGCCGACATAAGCAAATCAACTCTTCCACAAGCAAAAACCAACTATTGACCAGTCGAAAACGTCACCAACGTTTGTCATCCTAACATCCAGATAGTGCAATTAAGGGTGAGACCGTTGCTGGCCACACAGCAAGCTGCAATATACAAACGACACCGGCCAGAAAACACTTTGCTGTATCAACTGGTTGAGCGGCATTACCCTGAGTTCAAAGAAGCCTTATTAGGGCATGGTAAACAATTACCCAAGTTTATTGAGCGCGAGTTTGATGACTTTTTGCGGTGTGGTCGCCTAGAAAATGGATTCTTAAGAGTGGTATGTGACGATTGCAAACACGAAAACTTGTTGCTTTTAGTTGCAAGCGCCGCGGTTTCTGTCCGAGTTGCGGAGTTAGAAGAATGGCTGAAAGCGCAGCGCTTCTGGTAGACGACGTACTACAAGGTTATCCTATTAGGCAGTGGGTTTTAAGCCTGCCCATTCCTTTGCGATTGCTGTTGGCTCGATATCCAAACGAATTGAGCAAAGCAATGCAAATTATTCACCGCGCCATTTCGACTTACATTGTTAACAAAGCTGGCTTTTCAAACAAACAAGCGAAATCAGGTGCGGTGACCCTTATTCAACGCTTTGGCAGTGCACTTAATCTAAACATTCACTTCCATATGCTGTTTCTTGAGGGCGCGATTAGCGAAAATACTTGGGGCGGGACGACGTTCACTCGCATCAAGGCACCATCTCATAACGACATGGTCGAACTCGTTCACAACATCAGCCATCGCAACGCTCGCAAACAGCTTTAAAAAGTCTCTACTGGTATTATTAAAAGGTGTTATAAGCTTTTTGGGCAAAGGTATGGTCAGCGTTGCCTCAATGACCGAAACATTTATTCGATATTTACTTGAACAACTATTTAATTTGTTATCAAATAGGGCAACACTTGCACTAATGGCAAGTCTTCCTAGCCCACACGTAGCTTCAATGCCAACCGACATAGGCATGGTGCTAATGGGGGCTTTTTAGTCTTCAATTAATAGCTGCTCTTTGCAACACCATGTAGTATAAATTTCATGACAATTTTCACTCGTCAATTGTATGGGTAATACACTGTGTCAAATTAGCGTAAAACTGGAATTATCATGAAAAAACGTTTTATTTGCGTTATTGCCTTTGCCTCCTTGGTGTTTTTACTTTCTTGTACGATTAAGCAAACACAAAACGTGCCCAAAGCCTCAATTACTGACGATTTACTTGTCAAGGTTTTAGGTATTAATGACTTTCATGGGCAAGTATTAGCTAACGCTAAAGGGCCTTCCGGCGGCATGTATTTGTTGGCCAACCACCTTTTAAAAGAGATTGAGTCTACACAAAGTCATACATTTGTGTTGCATGGTGGCGATCATGTAGGGGCAAGCCCTGCCGAGTCGGCACTTTTACAAGACGAACCCTCTATCACCTTTTTAAACAAATTAAATGACTACTGCCAACAAACTCGTAAAGGCAAGTGTCAAATTATGGGGACTGCGGGCAATCATGAGTTTGATGAGGGTAGCGCTGAAATGCTGCGCTTATTAAATGGAGGTAATCATAAAAAAGGCCCTTTTTTACAGCCTAATTGGAAAGGTGCAAACTACACTACATTAAGCGCGAATGTAATAGATCTTGAGTCTGAAACACTGATATTGCCGCCATATGCTGTGCATAATGTGAATGGTATCGATATTGGTTTTATTGGGCTCACTCTAGATACCACTCCTAACATTGTTTTGCCGGGTGCCGTAGATAATTTGCGTTTTCAAGACCAAGCCACCATAGCCCAAAAATACACAAAAGAACTTCAGTCAAAGGGAATAGAAGCCATTATTATTGTGGTGCACGACGGCGCCCGAGCTGACTATTATGCTGGGCCGACAAAAGCCGAGTCGGGCATACCACAAGACAGCGACTTTATGGCTTTTTTAAAAGCCTTACCTAGCGCCGTTGATTTGGTAGTAACAGGGCATTCACACCGATTCACCAATGCTTATGTCGATAATAGCGAAGGCCATACCATGTTAGTCACGCAAGCCTTTTCCAGTGGCCGAGCCTATGCAGATATTGAATTGCGCATAAATAAAGTCAGCAAAGATATCAGCTATGCCAGCGCCCAAATATTTAAAGTTGAAAAAGAAGACTTATCTGGCTTAAGTGATGCCGCTATAGCCACCCTCGCCTCTATTGGTCAGACTATTGGTGGCGCCACACAGTTTGCCAAACGCTATACCGAGCGGGTTATTAACACCTTTGAAGCCAGCTCAACACAAATTTCTTTAGGTGAATTTATTGCCAATACTCATCAATATGCATTGAAATCTGACCTAGCGCTTATGAACAGAGGTGGCGTACGCGCATCCATTAATGAAGGGCCCTTAACTTGGGGTCAGCTATTTGCCGTGCAACCCTTTAGTAATCAGTTAATGGTTCGTAGGTATAGCGGCTCGCAGCTACAATCGCTTGTTAATGAGCGGAATTATTGGAGCAGCAATGTAAAAATTTTAGCCAATGGCAACATCATCTTAAATGGCGAGCCACTTCAACAAAATGCATATTACACTTTAGGCGGTAATAACTTTATTATGGGTAGCGAAGAATTTGCGGTAGGTGAGTTTATAAGGCTCGGCGTTGAAGACATTGAAGCAACGCAAAACTACATTGAATTACTACCCACACCCTTCAGTTTTGCGGATAAACCCAGCCATTAAACTAGGTTTATCCCCTACTTTTAATAAGCTGAGTAAACTACCAAGAGCCTTGATTTGGCATAGAAGACCAAGGCTCTGCGGGTGCTAGCGAATCGCGCGCTTGCAGTATCTCAATTGATATACCATCGGGAGATTTAACAAACGCCATATGACCATCGCGTGGCGGGCGCAATATATCAACCCCGGCATCCATCAACTTTTTACATAGTGCATAAATGTCATCTACACGATACGCCAAATGCCCAAATGCTCTGCCGTTTCCATACTCTTCATCGTTATCCCAATTATAAGTCAGCTCCAGCATGGGCGCTTTTCGCTCTTTTGCTAAGTCAACATCTTCAGGCGCGCTAAGAAAAACGAGTGTAAAACGGCCTTTTTCGTTTTCGTAACGATTCATTTCAACCATGCCGAGCAAATCGGCAGTGGGTTTTAAGCCTGCCCATTCCTTTGCGATTGCTGTTGGCTCGATATCCAAACGAATTGAGCAAAGCAATGCAAATTATTCACCGCGCCATTTCGACTTACATTGTTAACAAAGCTGGCTTTTCAAACAAACAAGCGAAATCAGGTGCGGTGACGCTTATTCAACGCTTTGGCAGTGCACTTAATCTAAACATTCACTTCCATATGCTGTTCCTCGAAGGCGCGATTAGCGAGAATACTTGGGGCGGGACGACGTTTACGCTGCAAACCTTGCCTGCTAGCACCGAGGGTGAATATGGACAATTGGCCAGTACGTCTGGTTTTTCGCTTCACGCGGGAGTATTCGCTAATGCCGATGAGCCAGAAAAATTAGAAAGGCTATGTCGTTACATTAGCCGCCCAGCTATCAGTGAGCAGCGCTTAAGCATGACACAACATGGAAAAGTACGCTATGAATTGAAGACCCCCTATCGTGATGGCACTACACATGTATTCTTTGATCCAATTGATTTTATTGGCAAGCTTGCCGCTCTAATCCCTCCACCAAGGCTCAACCTTACCCGGTTTTTTGGTGTATTCGCTCCCAATAGCA
>NZ_JAPVOT010000029.1 GCF_027257845.1 Alteromonas sp. BMJM2
AGATCGATTCCACAATAGTACGGATGTGTATTAGTATAAAAGTTCATTGAGTTTTCTCCCTTGGTTTGGTCGCCTATTAGGATAAACTTAGTTTATGCTGATAGGGAGGAGGCTCAATGATTATCAAGCCAATTAACGCACTCACTTCGTTCGCTGGGACGCATACACGCGGGGCGGCTTCGCCATTATGCCCCACATGTCTGCGCCCGTTATTGAAAAGTTATGTGACTCACTTTTTCATTTCACGATAAACCGTATAGAATAGTACTTACGCCGTTTAAAGGAGCCTAACAAACAATGCCCGTAATTAGCCGGTTCTATGGGATTATAATCGCAATGTATTTTAACGACGATAATCCTCCCCATTTTCATGCTAAATATTCTGGTTACGAGGCACTCTTTGCCTTTGACGGTTCAATACTTGAAGAAGCGCTTCCTAACAGAGCCACGAAATTCGTTCAGGAATGGCTTTCAGAGCATCGAGCCGAACTAGAAGAGAATTGACATAAGGCTCAAAATGGCGAACCGTTAAACTACATTGCACCATTGGAGTAAAACTATGCTTCACGTTAGAAACGCAAAATATCTCGACGGCTTTAAACTATGGGTAACATTTGACGATGGTACAGCTGGCGAAGTCAATTTAGAAAACAAACTATCTGGCAGTGTCTTTGAACCGCTAAAGGACTCTTCTTTTTTCTCTAAAGTTGCTGTTGACCCAGAATTAGAGACAGTGGTTTGGCCGAATGGTGCCGACCTGGCACCTGAGTTCTTGAAACGTCACATAACAAAGCGCTAAAGTTCACTCCCTCCGGCCGCTGGGACGCTAACACATGGGCTGCGTCACTTCGTTCCTAATTTTAGCCCATGTGTTATCGCCCCTTAGTGGGAAGTTATATGACTCAAGGAAGATTTGTGCGTAATTTAATAATATCATTACTGCTCATACCAAGCATGACCTTTGCTGACAACATAGATAATTCAAGAAAAGCTGAGATATTAAGTAATCTAAAACAAGAGATTTCTGAGCAATACATTATTGAAGATAGTATTCCTGGCATCTTAGCTTCTTTAGACTCTCTTTCTTCAACAGATTTTCTTGTTAAGCTACCTGACGGCAATAAATTTGCAGAAGTCATAAATGAGAAGTTAAAGCAATTTGATAGACATTTCAGTCTTAGCTGGTCAAATCCAAATGAAATTAGTACGAAACCCCGAACCGAAAGTTATTGGGATAGACTAGATCGTAAAAATTCAGGATTTAGTAAAGTAGAAATACTAGAAGGTAATATTGGCTATATTGAATTCTGGGGTTTTGACAGGGTAAATGTAAAATCTGAGCAGCGTGTTGCTAATGTTATGTCATTTATCTCGGAAACTGATGCCATTATATTTGACCTGAGAAATAATGGTGGTGGGAGTCCTAGAATGATTCAATTACTTAGTGGATATCTATTTAATGAGAGAACTCAACTTAGTAGTATTTACTGGCGAAATTCTGATGAAACCGAGGAATTTTGGACTTCAACAGATATACGAGGGAAAAAGCGACCAACCATTCCCATTTATGTTTTAACAAGCAACGATACTTTTTCTGCTGCTGAAGCGTTTACTTATGATTTAAAGAGTCTGAAACGGGCAACCATTGTTGGTGAAACCACTGGTGGCGGCGCTAATCCAATGCGCTTTGTCGATTTTGGCGATGGTTTTATTGCCGGTATACCTTATGGGCGAGCCATAAATCCAATTACAAAGACCAATTGGGAATGGGTCGGTGTAACTCCAGATATCGAAACTTCGAGAGAACAAGCTTTGGAAACTGCGTACATTTCAGCATTAAATACACTATTAAATGTTTCTCGTAATGATTCTCAAAAAATTGAGATCAAAAATAAACTTAAAGATTTAACTGCTCACTAAAACAACAACCCAAACTAGGTGTGGATCGTCATATAACAAACGCATTAAATCGCTCGCGGGCTCGCTGGGACGCTAACACGGGGCCGCTTCGCGATTATAGCCCCGTGCCTGCATTCCAAAGCTTAGCGTTATGCATACAGTTAAACAATCGAGCAGGCCGAAATTTCATATGGAAATGAGATAAAGATACGTGAACGATACTCTAATCAACAATAATTCAAGAATCATTAACCAAGTTGGCCAATATATTTACGATAATAGCGACCAAACTATCACCCTTGATGGCCTAGCAAGTTATACCGGTTTTTCTAGGTACCATTTTAACCGCATATTTTTTGCGGCGACAGGTTACCAATTGGGTGAGTTTATTCAGCGTCATAAACTTGAAAAGGCACTGCATTTAATTAAACAAGGAAACCACAATATTATCGATGTCGCTCTTAGTATCGGCTACGACTCCCCATCATCTTTTTCTAGGGCGTTTAAAAAGAACTTCTCTATAACGCCAAGCGAAGTAATCCGAGGCCAACTGCCAAACAATGAACGTGCTGGCAGCCTAAAACCTAAAAAGCAGCTTACTAATCAAAAATGGGAACCTGTTTGGAAGACGCTACATGAACGGAAAGTGTACGGCTTTTATGGCAAAGGGTTTAATGAGCAATCTTTCTCCTCGCTGGCTAGAGAGCTATACGGTCGTCTATCAACTATAGCTGCCCCTTTAAATTATGAGGACTTACAGCCTATTGGCGTCTCTGTTGATAACCCGTGGGCAGGAGAACAAACTGAAAGCCGTTTTTTTGCTGGCTTTGTTAACGGTCTCTCTGAGCATCATGAAAGGCTAGATACTTTTAAATGGCGTGCCGGCCGATGGGCCTGCTTCACGCATAATGGTCCACACGATTGTATGTGGCAAACAATTTCTCAGGTTTATTCTCAATGGGTCTTGCCGAATAACATCAATCTTAAGGACCAACAAATTGTGCAGCTTTACCTGAACAATCCTATGGGAATTGAGCCTGAAGCACTTAAAACGGAATTGTATTTTGCGGTAGAAGACTAGCAGTATTTAGATTGCGACAGAATACCCAGCTCAACACTGTACTTGATGTGATAAATAGCACTTTCTGCACAGCGCGGCCAAATGATGCATGTATATTTGCGGTATAGAATGTTCAAGGAAAATTAATAGAGAGAACTATGAAACTAAATATAACTAAACTTTTCTGTACTGGTCTTGTGTTACTTGCTTCTTTTGGCAATGCTCAAGCCATCACTAGCGATATAATGGAACTAAAGACTAAAGAAGTCGACTTTGTAAATCAAACCGTGAATCGACCAACTAAAATCAAGTTTTGGTATCAAGGTAGCGCAGAACCTTGTGAAGCAACTATGTGCTTATCACCGAAGCAGAGTAGTCAACGGGTTGCCATTATCTCTCATGGAGCCTTTGGCTCTCCCCGTGAAATGAACTGGCTGGGCTATGCATTAGCCTCGCAAGGCTGGATTGTAGCTGGGGTAGCTCATTTTGGTGAGTCCTGGGTTTATGGGGTTGAGAATATTGATCCGAGTTCAGTTATGCGCTTCTGGCAGCGCCCACAAGATGTAAGCTTTGCGATCGATAGTTTATCTAAAGAGGGGCTGTTTAATACCTCACTTAAAACTGACAAGGTAATAATGCTCGGTCATTCTTCAGGCGGGTTTACCTCTTTAGCAATGGCTGGCGCTAATTTAGAGGCTGGTAAGTCACAAGCCTATTGCGATTCAGAAAAGGCAAAGGATGATAAAGGCTGCAGCTATGGTCAGCAAAGTAAGCGTAAACCAATGACTGAAGAAATGATAAAGAAAATTGGTTTGCTACAGGAGCAAATGCAAGACGAGCGAGTTGCTGCTGTTATTGCTTTAGACCCGGCCTTAGGCCATGCGGTTAGCGAAAAAAGTCTAAAAAGTATAAAGGTTCCTACCCTTGTTATTGGCTCTTTGGAAAATGATTTCCTCCCGTACAACACACATTCCAAATATTATGCAAACCATATTCAAGGTGCAGATTTAGCCGGCATTGAGCAAGGGGCTGGTCATTTCGTATACATTGATAAATGCGACTCTGACCGTAAGGTAAAAGGCGTGTTTTTGTGTAAGGATAGAGAAGGTGTCGATCGAAAGGCAATACAGAAACAAATACTTGGGCATATATTTAGCTTTATTTATAAGAATGGTTTTAGCTAAAAATTCATACATGGTCAAAAACCATAAGGTACGAAGAAGGTGATGTTAAAAAGTCACCTTTATTTAGCTGTGTAAGAATAATCTAAAGGCTTCAGATTATTTGAAGTAAAACGAACTACCAATAATTTTAGAATAAATGCATAAGAAGCACTTTAAGTCGGGACAAAAAAATAGCTTTGTTTCGTATCTTAAAAGTAAAGCAACCATTTTTGACCGCTTAATTAGGCGTTAGTTTTTCAAGGAGGATTTTGGTTTGAACAATATATTGGCTTACACGGGGGTCGTAGCTTCGATATGGATCGTATTAGGTATTTATATTGCCTCTCGTTTTTATCCAAACTACAGCCATTCAAAACAGTTCTGTAGTGAGCTCGGCGCTTTTGGTAGCCCTACTCAAAAATTGTCGCCTGCTATAAACAACTACCCTTTAGGTGCTCTGTTCATTCTTTTTGGGTACTACTTGATAATTTCACATCAGTTCCATCTACCAACCGTAGCAATAGGCGCTATGGTAATCATTCATGGCGTATGTACGTGGGTTTGCGGCTTCTTTCCGATGGATGCCGACGCATACACTAAGTCACCCTCCCAAAGTTGCAAGATACATACGTGGTCGGGTTTGATTATGCTCCTTTCATTTATCATTGCGCCGCTGATAGTTACTTTTTCTAGTTTTTATCCTGTACCACTTCGATACCTTTCCGCCTTTTGTGTTTTGGGCTGCTTTTATTTTTCATTTAGATTAGCAAAAGCACTCAAACTTAAAAGTGTCCCTGGCCTTCACCAGAGGCTGAGTTATGGCTTCCAAATACTGTGGTTGTTCATTTATTCAATCTTCGTGATAGCATAAAAACTAACAAATGCACTAACATTCGCTGCGCCAGGGACAAGACTAATATGAAGTCACTTAAATTTATTACACTCATTTTCATTGCATCTTTTACATTATCTGGATGCGCATCTAATTCATTATGTAAATCAGCTTATGATGTAGTCGAAGGCACTTTCGATAATTACAACGATAGACAAGAAAGGGCAAGAAAAGACCTTAGCAGACCAAATGCCGACAAATTCAATGACCAAGACTTAGCTGCGGGTATACTAAATGCAGGAATTCGCGGTATAGCCGGATTATTTGAATCAAATTCAAAGGCAAATACGAGATCTAATTCTTTTAGCTCTGAATGTCCTCGCACATAACACAACGCTTAAATCGTGAATCAAGAGTGGGAACAATGGGACACTAACGTAGCGCGACTTCAGTTATTATAAGCAACGGGTTCGCGCCCCCTAAGCGTAAAGTTAGCTTTAGTTCTAGCCTGAGCAAAGTGTCAGGTTATTTTACATTAATGATCTTTTGTTGAGAACATTTATTAACAGCTCCTTTAAACAAAACAGGTGCCTATGTTTGGCAAGATGCTTGCATCCAAAGGTTTTTCCAAATTCAAATAATTATAAGGGTATGAATTGAAAATAATCACCATAGTTTTACTGATTATGTTTTCCTCATTTTCGAATGCTTCATTAATTAAGTTTTCTTTTGAGGCCACTGATTTTGTCGATTGCTGCAATAATCAAATCAATCCGCCACAAGAGACTGTTGTAGGTCATTTTGTATGGGAAGCGGAAAATGAGCTCTCTAGTATTGTTAGTTTATTAGAAATTAATTTAACCATTGATGGATACAAGTATAGTTTAAGTGACGTTAACTACCTTTCCTCAATAGGAGACCCACTTCGAGTGATAGGCGGAATAGAAGATAATGGCGCTGGTTGTGGTATCAATTGTGTGCTTTTAGATTCAAAAAATGATTTTAATTTAAGCTGGGATGCTTTAGACCCACAAGACATTTCGTTTGTTTATACTGGCGGTCAAAACGACAATGGAGTTTGGACGACAAACACAGTAAATTTCAATATAACTACTGTCCCTGAACCATCTATCTTATTATTACTCTTTTCATCTGTTCTTTTATTAAGAAGGCGAGGTTAACGTTAAGCTAGCAAGCCACTAAAGGAACTCGCTTCTTTCTCCGGAACCAGGGCCACATCGCTACTATGCCCTACCCCTTATCGTCCTTGATTTAAAAGTTAGGGCACAAAGGTATATATGTGAGTTTTCAAGAATTTTGTGACCGATTACAGCAGCAAAACGAGCAATGTATGCCCAACAAGGCCTTTCCAAAAGATTGCTATGGAGCATCTAACGCGCCGCTAGTGTAGGAGTTATACACAAAGTAAACTTCAATTGTTTTTATAAGGATATAAAATGGACAACGTATACACCGAGGACAATAAGTCGGCTTTAAATCCTGCAAAAAGTGGCGTTAACACTGTCACTATCTGTCTTCTTTGTGGCCGTTAGTTTTTACATCAATTTAAGCTACACCGTGGAACTGGAGAGGTTATCTCTTTCTATCCAAGAAAAGTATATGGCCGCACTTGTGGCTTCACTCGGCCTATCTTTATTGTTGTTACCTATCACACAATTTTGGGCGGATTATCGCGGATTTAGAAATACTATTCGGTCAGTATTTTGGGGACGCCGTCATAACTCTTCTCGGCTGTGTGCCTATTCTCTTTGCCAACCTTGAACAGGCTTTATCGCAAGCACATAGCAAGGCGCTTCGCGTTAATGGCGCTAATACACTGCCCGCTCGCTTCGCGTTATACCCATGAGTAGATTATGAAGATTTATTGCTTAACTATCGGAATATCCTTATTAGTTGGTTCAGCTATTTTGCTGTTACATAGGATTCAATTTATATATCGAGCAAAAACAGTGAGTGCGGTTGTTGCAGAAAAAATTTTTCGTAACGCAAGTACCGAAACACGTTTAAGTAAAGCGATGGTTTTGAAGCTCAACTTTTATCATCCAACTTCTGGCGCAACGAGTTATGTTTGCGATACCAGCGTACTTACCCCGTTCTTTGATATAAATGACCAATTAAAGCTATCAATCTTGGGTAATAAGGTGTTATTAAAACATTGGTTCTATGTAATTTTGGCACCGACAGCGTTGTTAACTCTTGGCATTCTATGCATTATTGTGTGGTATCAACTTTAGCGCTAGGCATAACAAAACATTAAAAGTTCTCGCGCTTCTCGCTGATACGCTAACAAATGGGCTGCGTCACTTCGTTCCTGATTCTATAGCCCATGTGATATCGCCCCTTAGTGATGTGTTATATGCACTTTGAATATTTCAGCCAGAAACGGAGTTTTAGATTTTGAGAATTGTTTTTTTAGTACTTACAGCCTTCTTTTCAATCGGAATTAATGCGTCGAATTTCGTAAGCATGAAAATTCCCCAATCAACAAATATGGTAGAGACACCAAATATAATTGTAGCGTTGCCGCCATCTTATAAGTCAGATACAACAAAAAAATATCCGGTTTTATTTGTTCTAGATGGTGAAACCAATGGTGAGCTGGTTAATGGAATGCTGCAAAGGCTACATTTATCTAAAGGCTCAAATGAGCACATTATTGTCGGCGTTACTAGCAGTAACCGTTTGAGAGATTTTGCGCCCACAGTAAACAGAGATCCAAGAGGGCCAGTTGGAGAAGGCGGTGGTGGTGATAAATTTTTGGATTTTTTAGAGACGGAGCTTATTCCAGAAATAAATAAAAAGTACCGAACTAATAACCATAATGTGATTACAGGGCATTCAATTGCGGGTCTTTTGGTTATTCATAGCTTCCAATCTCGTCCTAATTTATTTCAGGGGCATTTAGCATTCAGTCCTGCTGTTTGGTGGGGGGAGCGAGAAACATCTCAAGCTACAAAAGAATATGTCACCACAGCCAAACATATTCAAAATTATCTTTATATGGATATAGGTAGTGAAAGTGGCGAGATGCGACAAGTTTATGACTCCCTAGCTCAAACAATTTTAAGAAATCGTAATATTGATTTTAATGTGCGATTTGATGAGTTTGAACATGAGGGTCATGACTTTACTATGGCGGCCGGACTCTATAATTCTCTTAGAGGATTATTTCAGTATCAGCAAAAGATCGGCATATAAAAAACCGTTAAATCTGGAAAAAATTAAGTTGGCTTTTCGCTGCTTCTTCGCTAATTTTAGCCAACCAAGTTTGACCAATTAGCTAAAGCCACTGTGTGGCCGGCAACAAACTCGCTGGCTGGGCTCGTGCCTCGCATTTATAGCCAGCAAATTTTTGCCGGTACTTTGGGGTGTTATTTGCACGGTTGTTTACATTAGAGAGAAAAAATGTAAGAAATGGAAGAAATTCAAGTTACATGGATATGGGCGATTAAAATCTGGTGGAGTTGGTGTTGGAGAGCCCTAGCTTGGACAATTCCTTCAGCTTTTCTGTTTGGTTTCTTGGGCGGCATAGTGATTGCGGTTATAGGCATTGATTCAAGTAAGATGCTCGCCTGATCTCAATTAGTTGGCATTTGTATAGGCATCTTCTTCGGCATATTTACACTCAAAACTGTTCTCAGTAAAAAGTTTAACGGGTACAGGTTGCCGATAATCAAAACAGCCAGCGATAAAGAATAGTGCATCCGCACGTCCAAGAGAATTTATTGTACGGCTAGCTTTTTGTGTATTGGCACTGTTCATTACTCTTTCTTGGGTATTTGCTTTTAGTTTCTTTACAGCAAGCCTATTGTTAAACGGGGTTCTAATATCAGCGTGCTTAACAAGTCACTAAAAGCTCTGGCTTCTTTCGCTAAGGCGCATACATGCAAGGCAGCTTGGCTACTATGCCCTACCCGCTATCTTCCTTTATTTAAAAGTTATTCACCAATATAGGCAGTAACCAATGAAAATGATTACCTATTTACTCCTAGGTACTGTTGCTTGTTATAGCTCATTTGCAATGTCAGACATGTATAAAGATGTTGCTAAAAACCACGGACGTTTCGGCCTTAGTACAAATGAAATCGGGAGTGCGAAGCTCCAGGGGGAGTGCCTAGTACAGCTCAAAAATCTTACATTCAAAAGAAAAGATAAATTCGACCCTATATCGGAGTGGATAAACTACAGATCTGTTTCTCTACTTGAACAATACTCGCCGTGTGAGGTTCTCATAATGCTAGAAGTAGCTAACGAAAAGATTCGTGGGGCAAGTAAGTAAGGTAGGCTGGCATGAAACCCCAGAGCAAGGCTAAACAAAATGCTAATTGGCGTAGCAATTCATAACAGTATGCATCATTCGCTTGTGGTGGGAGCTGTCACGCCAAGCCGGTGCACGGTTCGTCGCCCGTGTGCTTTGTATTAAATACTATAAGGAGAGTACGTGAAAATCTACGGTGATATACAATCCGGAAATTGTTATAAAGTAAAATTGTTATGCTCACTTTTAGAAATTGAGCATGAGTGGGTTCATGTTGATATTCTTACTGGCGGAACGCAAACCTCTGATTTTTTGGTTAGAAATCCAAATGGTAAAATTCCATTGCTTGAACTACCAGATGGGCGCTGCCTTTTTGAATCTAATGCCATTTTGAATTATTTGGCTATTGGAACTGAGTTACTGCCAAGAGACAGCTTTGATCTCGCCAAAGTTCAACAGTGGCAGTTTTTTGAGCAGTACAGCCATGAACCGTTTATTGCAGTAGCGCGCTTTATTGCCAAATACTTAGGATTGCCTGAAGATCGCCGTGCCGATTATGAATCAAAGCAGGAAGGCGGCGGCAAAGCTCTATCAGTTATGGAAGCTCAACTTAGAAAAACACCATATTTAGCAGGCGAGCAACTAACTACCGCTGACATTTCGCTATACGGTTATACTCATGTAGCCGAAGAAGGTGGATTTAATCTTTCTAATTACCCAGCTATACAAGTGTGGATTGACAGAATTGCCTCTCATCCAAAGTATGTTGGCATGACATAAATGGTATTTAAATGGATAGTCGGAGGTATCTAACCTCCAGCCTACTCTTTTACAAGCTATGTAATTCATTTAGCCGATTAGAGGCCCCCTATTGAAAAACTCTAAAGACACCATGTTAACGCTAGCGACTTTTTTGCTATTGGTTGTAGCTTTTTATATTTTAGGCTATTGGCTGATTTATCGAATGGGTCAAGCGACTCCACTGATGTTGTCAGTTGGAGCTGCTACATTGGTTACATGCCTCTTAAGAAAACGCAATTTATCAAGCCTAGGTTGGCAATGGGGCAAGTGGAAGCATCAAGGTATAAGCTATTTATTGCCTTTAATTATTGCACTCATTTCTTATGTAATTATATGGGCGTGTGGATTCGGTGAATTTTATAATGTTGAATTTCTGTCAAATAAAAAGGAAAGCTATAACTTAGGACATTGGAATGATCTTGCTATATTTCTCTTTCATTGCGGAATGATTTCAACTATTAGTTTTATTGTTTCATTGCCGTCTATTCTAGGTGAAGAGATTGGTTGGCGAGGCTTTCTGGTACCGGAGCTTGCTAAAACAATGACTTTTACAGGCGTTGGAGTGGTAAGTGGATTTACTTGGGCATTATTTCACTGGCCCCTAATTATTCTAGGGCTATATGGTAACGACGTAACGCCATTATTTTATCAACTGTTTGTGTTCTCCGTTTTTATAACTGCCTCGGGGATAATTATGGCTTACTTTCGTCTAAAAACGAATAGCCTTTGGCCTGCAGTTATTTACCATGCCAGCTCGAATATATTCATACAAAAGTTATTTACGCCCATTACAATAACGAACGCAAACTCTGCGTGGTATATAGATGAGTTTGGAGCTGTGATAGCCACTGTGGCAACCTGTGTGGCGTTTTATTTTCTAAGAAAAGGAAATGCTGAATTTAAGTTTGTCAAAACGCAATAAGCCATCAAGCTCGCGGCTACTAGCCATTTGCTCAGTTTTGCCATGCCACGTAATTTAGCAAATAAACGGTGACTTCATGGACATTTTGTATATTTGGATTTTTGCTTTTTCAATCGTGATAATACTAGCCGTATTGCGATATATAAAAATTGGACATTATGAGCCCGATAAGGTGCTCCAAGATTTCGGTAATAGCATTTGCGTAAACTATTCAGTTATTGGTAGTAAAACGTTACCAAAGAGCTCTGTAGTGAAGATTCAATTAGCAGGCAACTGCGTAAGTCTTTTCAATAAAAGCGATAACGCTTTAGATATTCATGCTCCCAGAAAAGCGCTTGCTCACAACTTATTTGTTAGAGCGAAAAAAGTTTTTCCTCACGCGGTGGTTATCGAAGTTGACTGCTAACGAGTAAAGGCAATAAAAGGGAAAGTTTTATGAAGGTATATACAAGCTTTTTGGTTTGAAGTGAACCCAAGTCAAAAATGCACCACTCGATAAATTAGACCGCTCCACGTTAATTGTTAAAGACGACTTCAGGCTGTTTGCAGCCATAGTGCACAGCACCTGCCTCGCGCTGCTCTTCACAATAGGCAACTCCGTGAAACTCTATGTGCGTATCCAATACGATGAAAATCATGCTATGTTTGTTCATGCTAGCCTCCAAATTAATTTAGTAGTGAACAAACTAATTATGGTTCTGGTCGGCACCCGATGGCTTTCTGAGTTAACCCACGAAAATGCGGAGGCTAGCATTTCTTAGGGAGTCATTGTGTCTAAAATTTTTAAGGAAGAAAATATGAAGAAGTTTCTAGTAATTGTTTTCATAGGGTTACTAGCTGGTTGCGCATCGAGTAATTACTCGGATATTGAAAATAGCGCGGCGACAGTCAGCAACATAAAAGTTGTAGAGCTTGGTGAGGCTGGAACTGATAAACATCAGCTTGATGTGAAATTCAATTACAGCATAACTAATTATCACGATACTTTTAAGCTATACACGTGCTCAGTTTTGTTTGCAAATTCTCAAGATGAATTGGTAACTACATCCAAAAAAAGAAATCCCTGCGATATAGACGCTAAAAATGGCTCGATATCAGTCAAGTGGGACACTCCATTATCAACGAGTGCGGGCTATTCAAAACAAGCTCTGAGTAAGTTGGTTTTTCCTCTTAAATTTTATGTAGCGATACATCAAAAGAAATCCAAGAATACAAACCATATTATTGGTAAGAGCGACGCGCTTTTTTTAAGCCCCAAAAACATAACTACCCAATAAACTTACTCACCTCGTTCGGTGGACTGCATAAAGTGGGCTGCTTCGCATTATAGCCCACTCCCCTACGCCAGTGATTTGAGGGCAATATGCCGAGAGGGAATTTAAATGGGATTTGAAATTTGGTATTTTGTCCGTTAAGCGCCCGTAATTTGCTGTTAAAGGAATTCAACATATGTTGAGCAATGAAGCATCCATTCAAAAAGGCTTGTTAGTCTTTAGCCATTTATTCCTAGGCTTTTCTCTTATCGGGCTAGGAATAGTTCGAGATAATCTTGGCGCGGAAGGGATATGGTTTACCCTTTTAGCGCTTGCTCTACATTTTAAAATGAAAGTAGCTTGGGTTGGAATGCTCGCTACAGCTGCGTTCAGCGCTATCATATGTCTAAATCTAATTATTTCATTGCTCCCCCCATCTTTAAATGCCGGCTTGCACTTTAGCGCTAACAACAGCCAACTTTTTCAAATAGGCTCGATAACACACTTATTATTGGCTATTCTATGGACTGCGTATTTTGCACTGCAGTTTTGCTTTTTAAACCAGCCAGCCAATAAGGCTTATTTAATACGCACAAGGCACCAAATAAACACAGGAAGTTAATATGAGTGTAAAAGCTCGCAAAATTTTGGAAGCTTTGGAATCGTCCGGTAAAGAGGGTCGAGGAATAATTACACTCTCCTTAGAAACTGATTATAGCCAATCAGATTTACGAAGCTTTTTTAATAAAAATAAACAGTTCTGCGTTCCATTAAACGGACAAACCAAATATAAATTATGTCAATTTACTGAAGAACGAGGTTCAGTTGATGAAATGGTGCTGTTAGCATGATCATCTTGTGTATACATAGGGAAATATTATGACTAATAAAAGTAAAGTTGTTCTTATACCAGCAGTGGTGAGCATTGCTTTCATGTTGTCTTTTTGGATTTCGAATGTGAGAGAACCTCAAAGCATATTAGGTGCTAGTTCAGACATAGCAAGTGGCCTTGCACTTGGTCTTGGCATAGGATTATCCATAGCGTTACTATCAACACTTAAGAAGCCAGCCTCCTCTAATTAGGTGCCATAGTTAGCGTAAAAAATTTTGATGGGGTTATCAGGAAAAGGATTTTTGACTATGCGTTTACTCGTTTTACTTTTCTTCATTTCATTTTTATCTTCTGCAGCAACAAACGAACCATTGCAAACTCAGCTTATTGAAATGGCAGAGTTGGATCAGTTGCTTCGCAACCAATTGGGAGAAGCCGGTTGGGATAAAGCCCCTAAAGAGCTTCGGGCCCAGTTATTAAAGGTAGATCATGACAATACGGAGGCACTCAAAGCAATCTTGAGCGACCGCCAGTGGTTTACAGAAAAAGAAGTCGGAAGAGACGGTATAAGCGCTGCATTTCTTATTATTCAGCATTCTCCTGATGAACAGTTTCAAGAAAGAATGCTTCCACTATTAAAAAATTCGTATCTAAATAACGAGGGCGTATCGGCGCAAGAAGTTGCCCTATTAACCGATCGAGTTCTAATCCACATGAACAAAGCGCAAATCTATGGCACGCAAGCAGAAATAAAAAACGGTAAAGTTACGTTTATGCCTATTTCTGACAAAGATTCAGTGGATAAAAGAAGGGCCGAAATGAATATGCCGCCGTTGGAGTATTATAAACAGCTCTTAGAAAAAATGTATGGCATAAAAGACCATCCAGAAATAGACTTGAATTAGAGCGCTAAAAACATTTCCAAGTACTCGTGGAAAAACTAACCCGGCATTAGCACTTTGTATGGGCTCGTTATACAAAACAGATAATTTAAAATAAGAAGGATTTTTGATTATGAAACTAGGAACAAAACTTGGTCTTTCATTCAGCGTTTTGGGTTGTGCGGTCGGCGCTTACCTTGGGCTTTCCCCTGTTTTTGCCGAGTTAAAGTCTGGTGCCCTATCTGGGCAAGAAGCCGGATTAATATTCAGTTTTGTGGGCATATTCATAGGCACTACATTAGCTACGGCGAGTATTCTAGCTTCGAAAGAGCACGCCGTATAACACATCTATTAATGCTTTTAAGATTTTCAATAGCGCGTTCACTCAAATAGGGTGCTCTGTTATGCCCTTCGCACCTGCTTTAGAAGTTTGAGTAATGGAGTACTCGATGAATATCTCATTTGTACGCACTGCAGATTTAACGCAAGCTGCTGGTATCACTTTTGACAACATGCGAGTTTATTACCAGCAATTCGCCCCAGAGTGGGATGTGTTGAAAGTATTTGAGGCAACATTAGAACTTGAAAATTATGACATCATATTTCAGCAACAGGTTGTTGGCGTTATGCGATTGCAATTCGATGATGACTGTTGTGTTTTACGAGATTTACAGATTATTGATTCGGCAAAAAACAAAGGCATTGGCAGAGCATCGTTAAATGAGGCTAGTCGGCGCGCTTTACATGCAAATTTGAGCACCCTCACACTAAAGGTGTTTAAAAGTAGCCCGGCAGTTGCTTTTTATGAAAGAAATGGTTTTGTTATACAAAGTGAAGATGCACGCTTTTTCAATATGATAGCGGAAATATCTTAGCGATACGCTATAGTAGGCTACAGGTTTACCCACTCCCTTTAATTGGGATATGAGAACAAGGATTGAAAAATGGGATTTAAAGTTAACTTTTTTGCTAGGCCCATCGACTCTAACTACCGGCTTGCTTGGGAGTCATTTTTAATCGAATTTTCTTTGTTTGTAATCTGCACCGTGATGGCCATTTATGGTTGGAATAACGGGTCACTGCTAATGGCAGTGCCAGCAGCGGTTGTGGCAGCATCATGTTTTGGGCTGGTGATTTATTCACTCTTCAATTTTTTTGCAAATAGCCAAGCAAGTAAATAAAGTAGCGCAGCGCGCTCATAAAATGGATACGCATTCAGCAGCATTATAAAAATGCCATGCACTTACAGGGAATTCATTATGAAAAATATTTTTTTACTACTAGTTTTTGTTCTAGCAGGCTGCACATCCACAACGTTGCCACCCACAACTGCCACTTACCCCCTTTCTGACTCAATGAAAATTATTGAAGCCGCGGCTAACGCTGCACCGAAAGGTGTTGTTGGGGAGTATACCCTTCGCATAGTTGCAGCAGGCAGCCAAGGTCACTTTGTTTATCTTAATACAGAAGCCGATTATCGCGACCAGCGCGCTGTAACGGTAGCCCTGCCCCCACGAGTCATTAAGCAACTCACAGCTTATTATAAAATGCCTCCGCAAGAGCTTTTTATCGGCAAAAAAATAGTGGTGAGAGGAAAAGCGCAGCGAGTAAAGATAGCGTTTTTGGCAGAAGGTAAACGCACAGATAAATACTATTACCAAACACATATAAGGGTAATGGATATAGCGCAGTTAAAAGTTGTTGATGAGCCTGTTTAATAAAAGAAAAATAATGGAAGTAGTATGTCTAATTTGAAAAAAACAGGAACCTGGTTACTGTTAGTTATTGCCGCGGTGGCGTTTATTGCTGCCGTGTTTGTACTTGGTTCTACACTCGGTAGTCTGTATGCCACAGGCTCAATCGAACTATCATTTGCTCAGGTTGGTGTACTTTGCGGTGGGATTGTAGCCATATCAGTTTTAGTTCGCTGCATTAAACAACTAAGAAATGATGCCGAATGTACGGAAATGTTGAACAATGAAATGCCCTAGAACGCACACCACTTTAAAGAAAGTCAGTGTAGGCAAAGTCCCCGTTTATTACAGTGAAGCATGCGGCGGCGTGTTATTGGAAAATAATACCCTGAGTCACTTTGAAAACCCTCAAGATAAAAGAGGCAACGTTTTAGCTAAGCATTTAAGCCAATTTCATTGTGAGCTGGTGTCGAAGGACAAGCGCATACGATGCCCTAAGTGCCCAGATAAAGTGATGCTGCAGCGATTTTATAGTCCTTTGCATGCAGTGGAAATTGACGAATGCCCAGGGTGCGGAGCTATTTGGTTAGATACCGGCGAACTCGGAAAAATTCAGTCGCTAATGCTGAATGAAAAGGAACGTGCCTTGCTACGTAACGAGCTAATGAAGAAGCATGAAAGAGTAGAAATAAAAGGCATGCCTCACCAACACGATAACTGGAATCGCCGCAGCGATAAGGTAGATGCTTTTTTTGATTTAGCATCTTATATATCTAATAGTTGGTAGGCTCTTATGAGACGCGCGTGATTAAAGGGCACTAAATGCTTACTAGTTTACTTAAACGCTTTACTTCACAAGTAACGCTTAATTAGAAACGACACATATTTGCCTACGAACTCCTACTCAACATTCATAACCCAATAAATAATTCTTTTTTCTGTGTAATAAATTCTTCAGCTTAAAGACTACTTAGTTTGAAAGCTGAATATCACAGCTTATATCATCAACTTTGAGCTAATTTTAAGGGCAGAAAAAGAATGGAATATATCAACACAGTTTTGGAAAGTGGCAACTACGCATTTATAGGGTTTGTAATTCTCGGCGTGATCGTATTGTGGTTTCTCCCAGCTATGCTAGCCCTTATTTTTAATAGAAAACACTTTAAATATATAGTGCTAGCATGCATTCCTGCCGGCTTTTCTGTTATTGCATGGGTAGGTGTTTTAATTTGGGCAACTACAGGAAAAGTATTTTCCAAACACGCCCATCAAATAAAAAATGAAGCTTAGGCAGCACTGAAAAATAAGTGCTGATGTCGACACGTGCGAAACTAAAATGTTTCGGCAATTGAGCTCGGCTTTATTCTATGTATAAGGCCTATTTCAATTTATTTACATTCACCAAAATATAATTCAGTATATAAATTACCTAATCGTCGTATTGGTTTAAAGAGTGTCGCAGCAGCCACTTAGCTTTGCATTTTAGCCAGTGTAAAAAGCCAATAGGCCCCAATTCACCTTGGTAACCAATTAGTTTTACGCTACTAACAGGATGAACGTATGCCGAGTCAATTCTCTAAAAATATAGCTGATAGCGTACAGGCAGAGATAGCTATGGCCGCAAAACAGGAAGCAAACGGCAATGTGTCCGCCTCTTTTCGTCATCTTGAAACTGCGCATGTATTAGGACAAGAATCTACATGGTGCCATGTGAAGGCTCATATGCTCATGTTTGGCTGGGCGTTTCGGCAGAAAGATGCAAAAGAGTGTTTTGGGCAAGTTTTTCGCATTATTGGAGCTGCAACCAAAACAGCTATAGGTTTAGTGCCCGCGGGAAATACCGGTGGCTCGAACATTAGCCCATTTAAAACGCTACCAATTCAAGCAGAGATTCAGCACGCTATTTTAAAAGCCAAGGGGCAGGTTTAATTAGGCCATCGATAATTTTCTCGATGTTGCTTCTTCTGGTGAAGAGCCTAGGCAAGAAGCGTATTAAGGCTTGCTATATATAGCCGTGGCGGCCTCCTGTCATACCGTGGCGGGCAATTGACGTAGTAAATATCACTAAACCCTAGATACTAAATTCCTCTTTTAAACCATCAGGGGAAACAAAAATGGAAACGGAATTAATGGTAAATTCGACGTTAATTAAGCAATTACGAAAGAAGGCAGGATGGTCACAAGAGCAGCTTGCCTTAGCATCTGGCTTAAGCCTGAGAACGATTCAACGAGTCGAGTCTGAAGGTAAGGCGTCGGTGGAAACAAAAAAATGTTTATCTGCTACCTTACAAATTTCAATGGAAGAATTGGAGCTGTCACCTACTCATTCGCCATCAAAGAGTAAAAAGTTTAATCGCGTATTTTTACTTTTGATTGCTGCCTCAACGGGTATTTCTCTTACAGGCTATTTTTTTGATGTATCGAACCCAATAACCTTCGTTGCTAACTTACTTGCTGTTTTTGGTATTATTTACTGTGTATTTAACTGGTTTTTCGATGCGGGTTTACCCATCGAGACCACTGCAAAGTCACAGTTTAGAGCGAGCTTCATTTACGTTTCAGTGTTTTCTATTTTTGCAGTTCTAGGAAATTTTGGTGAAGCAATGATTTTACCTATGCTGATAACCCTCTCAGTATTTAGTTCTGTTATCTTTTTAGTGAGCAAAAGCCCTCAGCTGTTTAGGAAAAAAATCTGAAATTAAATAAAGGGCAACCTAACCCATTGATAATAATACCTTTATCAATGATAAATAAAAAGTATTTCGATCGATAGCAAATTATAGCTTTGATACTTTTACTTAAGCTTCCGCGGTGGCCATTGTTGGAGCGTTGTAGCTTGACTGGAGCTTCAAACAGAATGTTAAAAAGGACGTTTTCATTTGTAAGCATCGCTTTTATTTATTTTATTATTACTGTTTTAATTCATGAAGCTGGCCATGCATTCACTGGTCAGGTTTATGGATTAGGAACGCCTAGTATTCACGTATGGCCTGGTATAGAAGTGCCGCTAGATATAAGCGCATGGTCATTCTCTTCTTATTGGCCTGAACATGCCTTAGCGTATGTAACTTTCATACCGGAAACTACCAGCCTTGTAGTCGAATATCCCGTAAACCCGCATTATATAAGCGTAAACCCGCAGCTTAAAATAATGTTAGAACACCCAAACAATAACAATTACTTGCCACCAATAGTTGGCGTCATGGGGAGTGGCATCACATACGCTGTTTCGCTGCTCTGTACTCTTTTCCTGTGGTTTTGTAAGCCAATAGGTATTGTTCGCACTTTTTCTGTATTTGGCGCGTTCTTATTTTACGACATACTTAGTTATACAATATTTCCCGTTTTCTTTGGCCTGCAACATCTTATCTTTATAGGGGGTAATTATGCAGAGCCAATTCTTTTTCTTGCCGGAATGGGTATCCCCTCTTCTGTCTCAATATCTATGGTTTGCGTTTTGTGTGTTCTTCAGATGATTGCACTTGGCTACATATCTAAAAGTGAAGGACTGATTTACACTGATAATAGGTAAACCGCATACGATGAATAGCTTTTGTGCGCCTAACCGCAACATCAACTAAACGAGTAATTCAATGGAAAACAATAGCGCGTTAGATCTAGTGTCACTTGCCAATGAACTTGAAGCTTTTATTCAAGTTTGCGTACCGGATAGTAAAACAGTCAATAAATACGGCGGCACCCTATTTACCTTGAAGCCAGATGAAAAAGAAGGTCAGTTTTGCGGTGTTTTTATTTATTCGGCCCATGTACAGCTGTCATTCAGTCATGGCCCTCAACTGGTAGATGAACGTAATATGTTATGTGGCACTGGAAAATATAGGCGACATATTAATTTTAAACGTGTAGATGAAATTGACTACCCCTACATTGAATCGCTTTTATGCCAGGCATCCGCATTTTAAGGTCAATACCAAAGTCGTAAGTGTGCTGCCACTCAATGTTATGATACTGTTAACGGTATATTAAATATAACATTTTTGAGTGAGCACACATGACTGTAGATATACATTTGCCAAGCATTATGAAAGTGGGTGGAGGCGCTATTTCACAGCTTCAGGATATGCTTGCTACCTTGGGTGTAAAACGGCCGTGTATTATTGCCGACCCAATAATGGTAACCCTAGGCAAAGTGGAAAATATAACGTCATCGCTTTCAGCTTATGCTAAAGACATCTATGTTTTTAGTGATGTAATGCCCGAGCCCGACGATAGGTCTATCGATGGTGCGGTAGCCCTAGTTAAACAGCAGCAGTGTGATGGCATAATTGCACTTGGTGGTGGTAGCGCAATTGATAGCGCCAAGGCCATTGCACTTTTGGCAACTCACGGCGGGCACATGAGAGACTACAAAGTACCCCGTGTAGTTTCAGAGCAATGTATTCCAATTATCGCCATTCCAACCACAGCAGGTACAGGGTCTGAGTGTACGCGGGTAACGGTGATCAGCGACTCACAATCTGCGGAAAAAATGCTGTGTATGGGCCCGGGGTTAATGCCTAAAGCGGCCATTCTTGACTATGAACTTACGCTGTCAGTACCTTATCGGGTAGCGGCAGATACGGGATTAGATGCCCTTACTCACGCAATTGAAGCTTATGTGAGTAGAAAATCCAACCCGTTTAGCGATCAACAGGCCATTGCCGCTATGCGATTGATAGCCCCACACCTTATTGCCGCATGCAAAAAACCAGATGATATTAAAGCCAAAGAGGCCATGATGCTGGGCGCAAGCTTGGCTGGCTTAGCATTCTCAAACGCGTCAGTTGCATTGGTGCACGGTATGAGCAGGCCGCTTGGCGTGCATTTTCATGTTCCCCACGGCATGAGTAACGCAATGCTTCTGCCTTTAGTTACAGCGTATTCGCTTTCGGGAAGTCCATCTAAGTATGCTGAGGTTGCTCATCATTTAGGTTTAACTGGCGAGCCAGGTAACACTGGTACTCATGAAGATGCGCATGAAAAGCTCATCGACTTTTTGCACCATTTAAATCGTGAGCTTGACGTTCCTACCATGTCTTCATTTGGCATCGAAAAAGCGCCCTACGACAACATAATCGAATTGATGGCGTCACAAGCGCTGGCTTCCGGCTCACCGGCTAATAATCCTAAAGTGCCTAAGCCTGAAGAATTAGAGCAGCTTTACCGCGATGCGTATGCCTAGCATATGTTGATAGCAACAATACTTGTAACAGCAGGCAGTGAGGTTATTTTTTTGCTGCCTTAATTCCCTGCATAAGCAGTCTATCTAGTGCATTGGCGAAATTTTGCTTATCACGCTGAGAAAACGCTTTTGGCCCGCCAGTGTGCTCACCGCTAGAACGCATGGTATCCATGAAATCACGCATTGTTAGCGCTGCCCGTATTGATGATTTATCAAATTCATCACCACGGGTATTTACTGCACTCGCACCTTTAGCCAGTATGTCCGCTGCCAGCGGAATATCGTTGGTGATCGCTAAATCACCCGCTTCAATTTTTTCTACAATATAGTCATCTGCCGCATCAAAACCCGAGGGAACTACGGTGAGTGTGATGTGTTTGTCGGGTGGAACCGACATTGAGTGGTTGGCAACTAAAGATAAAGGCAGCCCAGTGCGTCGGGCTGCCTTAAATAAAATTTCTTTAATTGCACCGGGACACGCGTCTGCGTCTACCCATATATGCATTGTGTCACCTTTATACGCTTTTTAAGCGCTTATACGTAATTCATTTCCTTACGCAAGCATACCACCATCAACCACCACTGTCGTGCCTGTGGTGTAGGTAGACGCATCGGAAACAAGGTATAACACGGTGCCGGCCATTTCATCAGGATCGGCCACTCTGCCAAGTGGAATCACTTTAAGCGCGTGCTTTAAAATTTGATCGTTAGAAGTCAGCGCAGAAGCGAACTTAGTGTCGGTTAAACCTGGCAATAATGCGTTTACGCGAATATTTAAGCTGCCGCATTCTTTCGCGAATGATTTGGTCATGCTTATCACCGCTGCTTTGGTAATAGAGTAAATACCTTGCATGTCACCTGGGGTTACACCATTTACCGAGGCCGTATTTAATATTACGCCACCGCCCTGCTCTTTCATCATTTTGCCCGCTTCAATAGACATGAAGAAGTAGCCACGAATGTTGACGTCTACGGTTTTGTTGTAAGCGCCAAGGTCGGTGTCTAGAATATGTCCGAAATACGGGTTTGCCGCGGCATTATTCACCAAAATATCCAGCTTTCCGAAGTCTTGCTTAATAGTGGCAAAAGTTTCAGTAATTTGCTCCATTTCGCCCACATGACAGGCCAATGCTGTTGCTTTACCGCCTGCATCGCGAATAGATGAAGCTACCGCTTCGCAGCCGTCTATCTTGCGGCTTGAAACAATAACGTGAGCGCCATACTGAGCTAGCAAACGTGCAATAGACTCACCAATACCACGGCTTGCGCCTGTTACTAGTGCTACTTTTCCTGTTAAATCGAATAAATCTTTCATTGTTATAATCCTTATTCTGTGTTCTTTGCTGTATTTATTTCTGTGTTGCCTTTTAAGCTAACATACCGCCATCAAGTACTACTGATTGGCCTGTCATAAACGACGATTCATCGCTACATAACCACGCAATAGCATTGGCAATTTCTTCTGGTTTACCCAAGCGCTTCATTGGATTAGCGCCCACTAAGCCTTTTTGACCGCGTTCATCGAGTTTAGACAGTACGCCTTGAACCATAGGAGTATCGACAAAGCTTGGGCATACTGCATTAATGCGAATGTTAGCTCGGGCATACTCTACAGCTGCCGACTTGGTAAGACCGATAACACCGTGCTTCGACGCGCTATAGGCACTGATCATAGGCGCAGAGCGAAGGCCAGCAACAGAGGCTATGTTAATAATATGGCCGCCGCCGGTTGCAGTCATATGCTTAAGGGCATTTTTCATGCAATACCACACACCAGCGAGGTTAACCTGAATGTTTTTCATAAACATGGCATCGTCTACCTCGGTGAGAGGCGCAGGAAAGTGATCGATACCGGCATTGTTAATCACCACGTCTACTTTTTCATGCCGTGAATACGCCGTTTCAAACATGGCTTTAACTTGCTCAGGGTCGGTGACGTCTACCGCAACTGCATAGGCTTTACCGCCAGCCTGGCATAACGCTTCAGCAAGGGCTTTGGCATTGTCTAGATTTAGATCTGCTACCCCAACCAGTGCCCCTCGCTCACACAACACTTTTGCAGATGCCGCGCCAATTCCCGAGCCACCACCCGTAATTAAAATATGTTTATCTTGTACATTTGCCGCTACGTTCATGCATTTTGCTCCACGTTTTTATTCGCGATACTTGTGCTTCACTACCATGATTTGGTTGTGAAGCACATTCTAGTTTTTTTTTAGAAATAGGCTGCTTTTACGCTATCGCACGTTGTGTCTTGAGACGATAATACTTCGATGTCTCTTTGCACTAGCGGTAATTCCCAACTTAAAAAGTATTCCGCAGCGGCAAGCTTGCCTTCATAAAAGTCTACGTCTTGGCCTTTGGCACCTTGAGTTAACGCCTGCTCTGCCACATTGGCCTGGCGCAACCATATCCAGCTAACCACACAACTAGAAAACACATTAAGGAAACAGCTTGCGTTAGTGAGTAGTACAGACTGTTTATCTGAACGTAAGTCGCCAGCCGCTTGTTGAATTAACTCCCCTAGCTTATCGAGATAGGGCTTTAGTTTTTTAGCAATGGCTTGAGCACGGGGAGTCTCCGCTCGCTTCATATCAGTGGTTACGCGAGCAAGTAGCACTTGAAGGCCTTTACCTTCGTGTTGCCATAGCTTTCTGCCAAGCAGGTCGAGAGCCTGAATACCGTTCGTTCCTTCATGAATAGGGTTTAAACGGTTATCACGCCAGCACTGCTCTACTGGATATTCGCGGGTGTACCCTGCTCCACCTAATACTTGTATGGCCAAGTCGTTGGCTTTAGGGCCGAATTCTGACGGCCAAGCTTTAAATACCGGTGTCAGCAAATCGAGCAGTTGAGAAAGCTCGGTGCGTTTGGCTTCATCTTGTTCTGTTTCTAGCTCGTCTATCAACATGCTGCCGTAAAGGCAAAGAGACATACCGCCTTCGCAATACGACTTTTGCGCTAGCAACATACGGCGAACATCACCATGATTAATGATTGGCGTTGGATCATCCTCAGGCGCCAAATTAGGAGCAGCACGGCCTTGGGTTCTGTCTTTTGCATAATCGAGAGAGTAACGATATCCGCGATAGCCAATCATGGCAGCACCATAACCAACCCCAATTCGCGCCTCGTTCATCATCATGAACATATAGCGCAAGCCTTGGTGAGGTTCGCCAATTAAATAGCCGTGACAATCATCGTTATCACCAAAAGTAAGCGCCGTAGAGGTAGTGCCGCGATAACCCATTTTATGGATTAGACCAGCGAGTGACACATCGTTTCGATCGCTCGGGTTGCCCTCTTCATCTAATCGGAACTTAGGCACAGCAATAAGCGATATGCCTTTAACGCCAGCAGGGCCACCAGGAATTTTTGCCAGAACAAGGTGAACAATATTGTCTGAAAGCTCGTGCTCACCGCCTGAAATATAAATTTTACTGCCTTTTACCCGATAGCTACCGTCTTCTTGAGGCTTCGCTGTGGTGCGAATGTCTGCAAGTGCAGAGCCTGCATGTGGCTCTGTCAACGCCATCGTGCCGGTAAAATCACCGGTGAGCATTTTAGGTAAAAACGCATTTTTGATCTCGTCTGAGGCAAAGTGCTTAATTACGTTCGCAGCTGCCGCAGTTAAGAACGGATACGACGTGGTTGATGGGTTTGCCGCAAGGAAATAGCCAGCACACGCATTCATTACGGTAACAGGTAGCTGCATACCGCCGTCTTCATAATCAAAATGTCCGGCAATAAAACCCGATTCTCTGTAGGTATCAAAGGCCACTTTGACATCGTCAATCATGGTCACTTTTTTACCGTCAAACGTAGGCTCGTTTTTATCTGCAATGGCATTGTGAGGAAGGAAAAGCTCTTCTGCCATTTTTTCTGCCATATCGACAACGGCATTAAATGTCTCTACGTTATGATCTTCAAATCGTGTTTTTGAGCAAAGCGCTTCTGTGTCTAGCACTTCATATAACTGGAATTGCATTTCTCTGCGGGGAATAATTTGATCAGCCATGTTCGTCTCCACGAATAATTGTTAACGCATTGTGTCATATTCGTTATCGTGCCATTATTGTCATTAATGACACAATAATGGTCAAAACAGCCATCAATCACTTAAACTAATTAAATATCATAAGTCGCATTACCTTCATGAATAAGTTGTATGAATAACGCCCCGTTTACTGTCACCGTTTTTGGTTTTAATCACGCCCTCGCCTCGGCGATTACTGGGGCACTTGATGTATTCGCTTTTGCGGGAATTAGCTGGCAACGAATCCACAATATGCCCACCTCACAGAAGTTTAAAGTTCAGCTTGCTAGCGCCCATGGACTGCCTTTTCATTGTTCAAATCAGCTTACTCTCACTCCAAATATTGCCATTGAAGATGTGAGTCATACCGATATATTGCTTATCCCCACTATAGGTGGCGATATTGACGCTGTGCTCACTGAAAATCAGCCACAGCTGGTGCATATTAAACGCTTACATAAAGTAGGCGCTGATATAGCGGCAAACTGCACTGGCACCTTCTTATTAGCAGAGACGGGCTTGTTAGACGAGAAAGTAGCAACCACCCATTGGGGCTATGCCGATAAGTTTACACAGCGATACCACAACGTGGATTTACAACCTGAGAAGATGGTGACGGAGCAGGATAATATTTATTGTGCCGGTGGCGGTATGGCGTGGATAGATTTAGCAATCCTGCTTATAGAACGTTACTGCGGCCATCAGATTGCCAGTGACACCGCAAAATCCCACGTTCTCGATTTCTCTAGAACCAATCAAACTGCTTATGCAAGCAGTCGGCAACGCCGTTTTCATACTGATGAAGATATTATGGCGGTACAGTCATTCATAGAAGAACACCTCGCCGACACTATTTCTGTGAGTGCGTTAGCAACTACCCATAACATGACCGAGCGCACATTAACTAGGCGTTTCAAGCTTGCCTGCGGCACAACGCCTGGGCAATATCTTCAGTCGTTGAGAATAGAGCAGGCTCGAAAGCTATTAGAAACCACCGCAATTTCTTTAGAGAAGATTATTAATGCCGTGGGTTACGAAGATTTAAGCTCTTTTACCCGTTTATTTAAAAAAATAACGGGCCTTTCACCATCCCAATACAGAGCGAAGTTTAAGCGTAATTAGCCCATATAATCATTTCGACTGATATTCAAATTAAAGGTAATTTCGCTAAAAACTGCAGCATTTTCTTATAAATTTAGGTAAACTCGCGCCCACTGCGCAAATCCAAAAATAACAAGCGCATGACACTACAAAGAAACTGACACAATCATCTTGGTGAAAAAATGAGTTCATATAAAATCGCGTCATTAGCGTTAGCTATCAGCGCTGCTTTTAGCACGTCGGCATTAGCTCAAGAAGCTGCAACGACTGAAAAGAAAGAATCAGCCCTTGAAAAGATTACTGTAACCGCGCAAAAGCGTACACAGTCTATTCAAGAAGTGCCTATTTCTGTTGCTACTTTAAGCGGCGAGAAGTTCGAAAGCATTTTCTCTGGCGGTGAAGATATTCTTGCACTAGCTGTTCGCGTTCCGGGTCTTTACGCTGAATCATCAAATGGTCGCGTAGCACCACGTTTTTATATTCGTGGTTTGGGTAACACCGACTTCGACCTTGCCGCTTCACAACCTGTTTCTATTATCATGGACGAAGTGGTAATGGAAAACGTGGTTTTAAAAAGCTTCCCACTGTTTGACGTTCAACAAGTAGAAGTACTTCGCGGTCCACAAGGCACACTGTTCGGTCGTAATACCACTGCAGGTATTATCAAATTTGACACCGTTAAGCCTACTCAGGATCTTGAAGGTTATGCCAAAGCTGGCTTCGGCTCTTTTGGTACAATGAACTTTGAAGGCGCAATCAGCGGTGGTTTAACTGACGATCTTTCTGCTCGTTTATCTGTTTTATCGCAAGATCGCGATGACTATATTGATAACGCATTCACAGGCGAAGATGATGCAATTGGTGGCTATGACGAAAAAGCTTACCGTTTACAACTTCTTTGGGAACCTTCTGCAGACTTCTCAGCACTACTAAACGTGCATGGTCGCGACCTTGAAGGTACAGCGTCTATTTTCCGTGCCAACGTTTTCGACAAAGGCAGCAACGACCTAAACGCTAACTACGATCGTGAAACGGTATTCTATGACGGTGATCTTGAAGGCGACGGTATCGACAACAACCCACAAGCATACGAAGGTTTTGGTACATCACTAAAACTTGAATATGACATGGACGACGTTACTTTCACGTCAATCTCAGCACTAGAAACGGCTGACGGTTCAAGCCTTGGTGATGTTGACGGCGGCTTTAACAACGCAGACGGCACATCTGGCCCTGGGTTTATACCATTCTCTGCTGTGACTAAAGATGAGCTGAACGATCTTGAGCAATACACTCAAGAGTTCCGTATCTCTAGTAACACTACAGACGCAATGAACTGGCAACTAGGTGCATTTTATTACGATGCATCATTTAACGTTACTAGTATCGATGGCTTATATGGCGCTTCAACGGTTTTCCACGAAAACCAAACTTGGGCGCTATTTGGTCAAAGCTCTTACCAAGTAAACGAAAAGCTAAACGTAACCGCCGGCGTTCGTTACACCCACGACTCTAAGAGCCTTGTGGTAGGCGATCAAAATGTTGGTGGCTTTTGCTTAGTAGCTGATTTCAACGGTGATGGCATCAAAGAATGTCAGGTACAAAACTATGACGACGTGAATGTAAGTGACGGTCAAGCGAGCTACGAATTAAGTGCAAACTACCGTATTACAGACGACATGTCTGTGTTCGCACGTTATGCAAACGGCTTTAGAGCACAAACAATTCAAGCTCGTGACGTAGCATTTGAAGGCGCGCCTTCTGTAGCTGATTCAGAAACCATTAATTCATTTGAAATTGGTTTTAAGTCTGACCTACTTGACGACTCATTGCGCTTAAACGCTGCCGCTTTCTACTACACAGTTGACGATATGCAGTTCTCTGCAATCGGTGGCGGAAATAACTTCACTGCGCTAGTTAATGCCGATAAAGGTGAAGCCTACGGTTTTGAGCTTGATGCACAATGGTTAGCCACTGATGAGCTTAGCTTTACAGCAGGTTACAGCTACAACCACACAGAAATACAAGATGATTCACTAACTATAGAACCATGCGGTACTAATGCAGGTTCAGGGTTTACTGGTAACTGTACAGTAACTGACCCACGCCCTGACGGTTTTGTTGCATCTATCGACGGCAACCCGTTCCCACAGGCTCCTGAGTCAATTTTTAACTTTACTGCTCGCTACACCATTCCTATGGGTGACGACGGTGAGTTCTTCGTATTTACCGATTGGGCATTCCAAGGCGAAACCAACATCTTCTTATACGAATCCGTTGAGTTTACTACCGACAATAACTTTGAAGGTGGCTTGCGCGTAGGTTACGAAAACTTCGCTCATAACTACACAGTAGCCCTATTTGGTCGCAACATTACTGACGAAGATAACGTTAAAGGCGCTATCGACTTCAATAACCTGACCGGTATTGTTAACCAGCCTCGCATCTGGGGTGTAGAGTTTAAATACACATATTACTAAGCCATTTATTAACAAATAGCTTTTGTAATAACTAGCTTTTTATAATAAATAGAAACGGTAGCCAATTGGCTACCGTTTTTTTATGCGGGTTACAAACACTGCGCGATTCTATCTGCGTAAGTTCTCCAATTATGCCGCTAACTGAACGTCTTGCTTACCACGTCTTACTAACTGTTCTAACTTTCTGCATACTTTCACCCAACGCGCCACACGTTGATAGTAAACCTGTTCTATGAGGTTACCTTTTTCGTCAAATAAAAAACTAGCCAGCTTTCCTTTATGTGAAGGCAAGTAGAAGTGGTGAACATTAAAACACTTCGATAACGGCGCATGCGCTACTTTTTGGTACATGCAAAACGGTAAGTTGTTTGCTCTTTCGTCACCGCCAGTCAGTCGTACACGACGTTGAAATTCATCTGCACCAGGACTCACTAAAATGCCATATTTAGTAATTAACGTATCTACTGACTTAATACCTGTTTGCATATCGTCTCTCCTGCCAAAGCTTAATCATCATCGGAACACGCTTTCTACATAGTTTTTCTACATAGTTGCAGAAGTAAGAAAGGGCGACACTATTTTAACTCGAATCATTTTAAACCACACTGTATATATACAGTATATGTATATTCGTACGAAATGCAAACAAATCGAGTAGGGTGAGGCGTCACCGCCTCATCCCTCTCACAGAACCGTACGTACGGGCCTCGTATACGGCTCCTGCATACTTCATATCGCCATTGTTGGTGACGCAATAAGTAAATTAACTCCTACCG